>JAKMFX010000003.1 GCA_022425195.1 Flavobacteriales bacterium
ACCACAAACCAGTGCTCTAACCAACTGAGCTACAACCACCATTTTAACGGTTGCAAATATAAATTTATTTATTCACACCACATCAATATTCACGGTAAAAATTAGCCTATTAATAGCGACAATAAAGATGCTGAGAGTAAGAATTGTAAATCGCTTATTATTGAACTAAATTTGAAAAAAGCTCTAGACAAATGGCTGCAGCCTATTTATATAAAGTCCAAGGCATCAATTGCATGAATTGTGTAAATGGTATAAAAAATCATTTGCTCAAAAAAAACATCTCAAGGGTTCATATAGACCTTGCCAAAGGGATTGTCAAAGTGCAGACCTCAAACCATTCTGAGCTAGAGGTAAAGGGATTCATACAAAGTTTGGGGTATAAAACCCAGATTTATCACAGCGGAGTCAAGAAAGACCTGAAACTAGAATACTGTCTTGTCATTAGTATAGCATTGTGCATTCCCCTTCTGGGACATATGTTTGTTAATGAAACCCACATCCTACAAAACCCCTGGCTTCAATTAAGCCTATGTTCGCCCATTCTACTCATGGGCTACTATTACTTTGGTTCTCCCGCCTTTCACTCGATCAGGAATGGGAAACCCAATATGAATGTACTCATATTAATAGGAGCTACGGCAGCATACTTTTACAGCCTCATGGGTTGGGTTTTGAGCGAACCTAGTAATGAAATACATCATTACTTATTTTTTGAAACAGCAGCAACCATAATTACACTCGTATTTCTAGGTAACTATTTTGAAAAGCGATCGATTGCAAAAACAACTTCAGCGATTGATGAACTTCAAAAACTACAATCCAAAGTCGCCTTTAAGGAAGTAGAGGGTAAAATAATTAAATGTGCCATTTCTGATTTAAAAGTGGGTGATGTACTAATCGTCAACCAAGGAGAATTGGTACCTATTGACAGTGAAATTATTTGGGGAGACTGTTCAGTGGATGAAAGTATGATCTCAGGTGAAAGCGTTCCTATCTTTAAAACAAGGCAAGAAAAAGTGATTGGAGCTACCCTCTTACTTGAAGGGTCTATCAGATGTAAAGTTCTTACATCCCTTGAGAATAGCACACTCTCACACATCATCGAACAGGTCCGTAATGCACAAAACAACCCACCTAAAATCCAAAAACTAGGGGACAAAATCAGCAACTACTTTGTGCCGAGTGTCATTGCCATTGCCTTAATGACCTACTTTGTCAATCTTTACGTTCTAGGAGTTGACCCACAAGAGTCAATACTTAGGGCCATTGCTGTCTTGGTAATATCTTGTCCTTGTGCTATGGGCTTAGCCACACCTACAGCCGTTATGGTAGGCGTGGGTAGAGCAGCTAAAAATGGAATCCTCATAAAAAGTGGTGCAGCCATAGAATTCTTTAGTAAAAGTGAAAAGATCATTTTTGACAAAACTGGAACGCTTACGGACGGTGAATTCAGAGTTGGAGAAATCAAAAAATGGAGCCAACAACATCCGGTAGAAAGCATCATCTACGAACTCGAAAAACACGCCAATCATCCCATAGCAAAATCACTGATAAAACACTTGGAAGCTCACCAATCAGAGCTGATGTTTGAGCAAATAAAAGAAATCAAAGGAAGAGGATTTGAAGCCAAGGACAGCCGAGGGAATTTATACCAATTCGGATCTGCTCAATTCACAAAAGTAAATGATGAAGAGCTCACAGACCGCTATCAATTGTTTCTAATCATAAATCAAGAAAGGGTTGCCGCAGTATCCATTATTGATGAAATGAAAAAAGGAGCAAAGGGTGTTGTGGATTATTTCAACCAAAAAAAGAAAGAAACCATTTTGTTAAGTGGAGATCAAAAACAAAAATGCCAAATACTTGCAGACCAACTCAACATTCAAAAAACCTATGCAAACCAATTGCCTTCAGACAAGATTGAAAAGATAAAAAGCTATACTGAAACAAGTATCACTACCATGATTGGAGATGGCATTAACGATGCACCGGCATTGGCCTGTGCCCATGTAGGTGTTTCATTTCGAAGAGCCACAGAGGTGGCGGTTCAGTCCTCATCTATCGTTCTACTGAATAAGGACCTAAGTGCACTAAAGAAAGCTCATGAGATCTGTACGCATACATATATAACCATAAAACAAAATTTATTTTGGGCATTTGCCTACAACCTCATCGCCATACCCCTTGCTGCTATGGAATATTTAAGCCCTATGATGGCCGCTTTTACGATGGCATTTTCCGATCTTGTGGTCATCGGAAACTCCATCCGCCTGAATTATAAAAACATCGATTCATCATGTCCAGAATAAAGGTTTTACATCTGGTTAAGTGGTATCCCAATAAAGATGAACCTTTGTTGGGGATTTTTGTAAAGAAGCAAATCCAATCTTTGCAGAATCATTGCGACCAAAAGGTAATAGCAATGGTTTTGAGCGATGACATACACGCAAACATCGTTCGCGTAGAGAATGACGTAAATCAGTTAAAAGAAGTTGTTTATTACCACAAAAAAGGCCTACTCAACAAACTTAGGGTCATGTGGGAAATTTGGAAAGAAGCTAAACAATTTCACAGCCAAATCACACATGCACATGTTTTGGGTTGGACGAGCATCCTGGCCTACTTCCTACAAATCAAAAATAAAACCCCATTTTTAGCTTCAGAACATTGGAGTGGCTATAGAACTAATCATTTTCATGAAAAGTCTTTTTTGTCAAAATATTTAATCAAAAAATCAGCATGTCAAGCACAACAGGTACAAGTCGTATCTGATTTCCTAAAAAAGGATATGTTGAAATGTGGCATTCAAGCCAATTATAAAAGTATTGGAAATGTGGTGAACGGAAAAGCTTTCATCCTTGAAAAAAACAAACCCTTTACCTTTGTATTTGCAGGAGACCTCATTCAAGAAACCAAAAATGTAAAGGGAATCCTAGAGGCCTTTGAAGCTGTTTTACAAACAAATAATGACATCCGGCTGGACATCATTGGAGATGGAAAAGACTCAACTTACTACAAAGAACTTTCAGGTAAACTAAAGCTGAATAGTCATGTCTATTTCCATGGGAACCAAAGTAATGACTACGTTTTTAAGATGCTTTCTCAATCGCATGCTTTAATACTCAATAGTTATTTTGAAACCTTCTCTGTCATCTGTGCAGAGGCACTCTTGTGTGGAATACCCGTCATCTCTACTCGATGTGGAGGTCCCGAAAGTTTCTTAACGATGGATACAGGCATCCTCATTGAATCTGACAACACGAAGGAGCTTACAAAAGCTATGTATTCTCTCATTGAGAATTACGCGACCTATGAACCCGAGAAACTAAAACGGGTCGCAGCAAAATTCAGTAGTGAGGTGATCGGAAAAAAAATACACCAAGAACACCTAAATATACTTAATGGAGACTCTTGAGGTAGCGAGAAAATAAAATCAAAGAAATCAGACCTGAGATCCATAGCAAACCACTTGTAACTATAGCCGCACCAATAATACCCCAAGCACGAAGCGCATAGTAATTCAAAATCCCATTTAGAACCAGGATCGCAAAAGCCACGAAAGCATTCCAATTGGATCTACCTACAGAGGCTAACAAATTTCCGAAGGGGATTCTTAAAACAAACGCTCCCACAATACCTATAAGTAACACTTTAAATAGAGGCACAGCGTCAGCATAGTCCGCTCCGAAAAAATTTACCACAATAAAATCAGACATCAGATAAAGTAGTAAACCCAACAATAACGAGATAAGGGCAAAAACCTTACAATAATCTTTTGAAAATCGGAGCAAATAGTTACGATCAACACTGTGTTTCGAAATATCGGCATAGTGTGTCGTGATGTATGAGTTAGGAATAAAAAATAGGGCCAAAGGAATGATACTCGCGGATCGATAGAGCGCTACCTGTTGTGAATCTTGAATGAATTGACCTATCAAAAACACATCTAAAGAATACATAAGCTGAGAGGCTACAGCTCCCAAACCTACCCAAAGCCCGTAAGAATGATAGTTCTCAGGAACATCAAAGCTGAACTTACTCGTAAACTTAAGTTCAGGCAGGGCCAAAAATAAAGGGACGCAAGCAAGTACCAAAAGGTAAGCTAAAGAACCATATACATAGGCCAAACCGCAACCCAAAAGGAGCACAATCAACGATAATTTTGCATCAAAACCGGCGTATTTCTTATTTTGAAAGGCTACTCGGTATTTTGTTTTAACAAGTTCAATCAAAAAGAAACTGAACAAATAAACAAGCGCACAATAAAACAACACAGAAGCATCTCCCACAGGTTTGCTTAACCAAGGCACCAAGACAAGCAAAACTACAGCACTGAGTACTGTAAGTAACAATCCACGTTTTATACTGTACTTAAACAATTCGTTTCTCTCTCGATCACCCGAAAGCATGGGTGCAAAACGCAGGTAGGAATACTGTATACCTCCACCAGAAAAGGGAATGAAAAAAGCCAGCGCTGAAAGAACATAAGACAAGATTCCGAAATTCTCAGGACTCAAAACACGAATCAAAATTAATGAAGTTAGAAAACTACAAATCTTAGTGAAAAGTGAAGAGGCAAACACGTAGCCCCCCTCTTTGTCCATAAAATTTTTCAGAATACGAATCAAAATGAAGTCTTTGAAATTGAATATAAACATACTAAAACTGATTCAGTCCACCTAAAGACCTTTGGACTCAAATAGGATTTTACCAGACACTAAACAATTTAATAAATATTATAATTTATATTACTATATTTGTATTTCGTAATTCACCATCTCCCTCAAATATTAAAATTGTAATGAATTTCATCGACCAGCAACAACCCAATGCTGGCTCGGTGGCATAATGATGATCATTTAAAAATAATCAAACCCATATTATAAATCTACAAACAGCGAACAAGCCATGAAAAAAAAGATCCTTATTGCAATAATAGGTACTCTTGTATCGATAAGTGTAAGCGCACAAAACAGCATCAAAAAAAACAATCAGCAACAAAGTCAATCAAAAGTAATTTCGCAAAAGATTAAAGACACGAGTAGTTCTTCCATACTACTATACTCTGAGAGGAATACGGGGCCTTTATCAAATCAAAAAAACGAGTATGCCAACGGCATTGTAGAAGAAATCATTGGCCACACCTTTTACGACCTTCAAACCAACAACTCTCTACAAAACAGATTGTTTATTCATCAGGATAAAACCATCTCTAACGTTTGGACAATGAACCCGAATAACGATCGTAATGCTGAGTTGCCCAACCGGGGCACCGGTTATAATTATTTCGATGGATTCTCCTGGCAAACAATACCATTGAGTCGAATTGAATCCGAAAAAACGGGTTGGCCTTCGGTAGCAGAATTAAACAATTTACCCATCATAAGTGCGCATTCAAACAAAAATGAAAAGATCACATGGACTTCCAAAATCGATTTAGCAACCAACAGATGGACCGACCCCAAATCGGTTTCTAAAGAAGGACAAAACAAGTCTTTAATACAGATGTGGCCTAGGCTTAAAGTAGGAGGCCCAGATGGCAAAACCATTCATGCCATCGCACATACTTACAACAACGGAGTGGACAGCAATTTAATAGCATACAACCGATCTCTCGATGGGGGAGAAACTTGGGACATTGTAGATTCGATATTACCGGGGACGGGAAGAGAATTTTTCACTGGAATAGATGCAGATGCATACGCTATGGATGTTAGAGGTGAGACTGTGGCTTTCGTCGTTGGAGACAAATGGACAGACATCGTACTTATGAAATCAACCGACAATGGATCTACGTGGACCAAAACGATGATCAGAGATCATCCCATCACCAAATTTAATGACGATGTCATCGTTAATGAATCGACACATTCATCATCTGATGGCACCATCGATAATACCGATGGCGCATTCAGTATTTCACTGGATGCAAACAACGATGCCCATGTGTTCTTTGGACTGATGAAGTTCTCAAACGAAGTTCTCAACGATGATCGTTGGGAATACTATCCACTTACTGACGGAATCATGTATTGGAATGAGGGAAATTTGAACATGACAAAAATTACAGGCATCATAGACTCAAATCAAGACAACATTCTAAATGTAGAAAATAAAGAACAGATATCTGATTATGGCATTCGGTCTCTAACGAGTTATCCCAACAGTACCTTTGCCGAAAATGGCGACCTTTATCTGAGCTACTCTGGAATTGTAGAAAGCCTATATGCCGATCAAATTGAAGCGGGGAACAGTAGCAATGAAAACTATTTACAACACTATAGACACCCCTACCTCATCAAATCTGAAGACAACGGGAATACATGGTCAAAGCCCATAGACCTAATGGCAGAAATCACAAATCCTACAACAGGAGACCCGCTACAAGAGGGCGTATTTGCATGTCTTGGCAATCTTATTGATGACTATATACATCTTACTTATCAAAGAGATCACTTACCTGGCTTAAACATTACTGGTGATGAAGATCCCGTTACGAAAAATGAAATTGTACACCTCAAAATACCGGTAACTGTATTTAATTTATCCACGGAAGAAGTCAAGAGCTCTTCAAATGATTTTCAAATGTACCCGAACCCCACAACACAAGGTATTCACATTCGCCTGAATAGTAATGACAGAAATGCTTGGGTTAAAATCTTTAATGTATTGGGAGAAGAGGTTGTCACAAGGAGAATCTCAAGCGCTGAAACCCACATGAACACAGAAAGACTCAAGCCGGGAATTTACCACGTTTCAATTGAAACAGATACCCAAAAAATGGTGCGAAGCTTGGTGAAAAAATGATGGTAATCTATAAAAAAGGCTGTATGAACAGCCTTTTTTTATGTTTACGAACGTTTTGATTTCCGTTTGAATGTCCAGGTGATTTGAAACGAAGACACACAATCTCCTTGCTCGTCATAACCATGTGAATTCATTACACACAACACGGGTTTATCAGCCGAAGCAGCCTTCTCTACCGCCTCCTTTACTTTGAGGCCCTCGTCACAAACAAAATCTATATTCCCGATCGCTTTTTTCTTGTACGTTGAGTTGAAATCCATAACCAAAAGAGAGATTTTTACAGACTGGTTGTCTACATAGCCCAAGGCCAAAAGACCCGTTGCCATCTCTCCTGCCATGGCCTGACAGGCAAAGTACATCGAATTAAAGGGATTCTTATTCCAAAAACCATAGCGAACAGAAACCTCTGCCTTCTCATCAGAAATCGACTTCACCCTAAGGCCCGATAACCATGCTATTGGCAGCTTAGTTATTAAAAACCAACTAAACACAGAGGATCGATTGAACCTCTTCATATATGTTGTTTGCCTTTTATTCATTTTATAACAAGATAAGAAATCTCCATCAATTCGATTTTGTATTTTTGCATGAAATAAAAAGCATGCTAAAAAACTACCTTTCACTGATTAAATTCAGCCACACGATTTTCGCACTCCCCTTTGCACTGATTGGATTCTGTTTGGCCATCAGCCAAGAAGCATATGCATTCAGTTGGCTTAAACTTCTGGGTGTCATCTTGTGTATGGTTTTTGCAAGAAGTGCTGCCATGGCTTTTAATAGATATATCGATAAAGATGTAGATACGGCAAATCCCCGAACCGCTGCAGTTCGAGAAATACCGAACGGAACCATCAAAGCCAAATCGGCATTACTGTTCGTTGTAATCAACTCCCTTCTATTCATGGGAGCCTCTTACCTACTCAACACGCTTTGTTTTATGCTCTCTCCCATTGCACTTCTGGTCATCTTAGGGTATAGTTACACAAAGCGATTTACGGCACTCTGCCACTTAGTTCTGGGTTTAGGGCTCTCCTTATCACCCATTGGTGCTTATTTGGCCGTAAGTGCCCAATTTGAGCTCCTACCTCTACTATTTTCTCTGATCGTGCTCTTTTGGGTTAGTGGTTTCGACATCATCTACGCGCTGCAAGACGAGAGTTTCGATAAAGAATACAAGTTACACTCCATTCCAGTACTCTTGGGAAAAAAACGAGCTCTACTGCTATCTAGAGTATTTCATTTTATTACTTCAGGGCTGATCATCTTTATTGGAGGGAACTACTTCAGGGAATCAATATTATATTGGGTCGCAACCACCCTATTTCTATCTCTTCTGTTAAACCAACATCGACTGGTAAAACCTGATGATCTATCAAAAGTCAATTTGGCCTTCTTTACCAATAACGGAATGGCTTCCGTGTTGTTTGGAATCCTCATCATCATAGAGCTTCTTTTCCTTTAAACCTATCCTGATTATTGGATTTAGTCAATGTGACCTTAAATACAAATGAATAATTCCTTATATTGGATCTATATAATTTTATAATAATAATTTAACTTTAATATTGAGCCCTTCACGAATTCAAATCAGCTCATAATCATTTTTTAGAACTAAAACTCTTTAGTCTATACCTACCTCCCTTTAAGAAAATTAAATTATTGGAAATGGAAAAATTAAAGATAGCGCCAATTTTATCAATACTTGCATCAGTACTATTCATAACCAATGTATATTCACAAAGCATTCAGGATTCAACAGGAATTGAAAATTCTCAAAGGAAAACTCACAGTGAAATATTAAAGACCTTAATATTAGATGCGAAAAATCAAACGCCTTTGCCCTACGCAAATGTTTACCTGTTAGACAAAAAAAAAGGTTTAATTAGTAATGAGGAAGGGTACTTCTCTATTAACACCTCTAAATTTAGGGAAACAGATACACTACGTATCTCATACATGGGGTATCAATCCAAAGAAATAACGATTAAAGAACTAAAAACTTTTCCGATAATAAGCTTAAATGAAGAAGATTTAATGTTGAACGACATTACCCTCTATGGCAACACCCCAGATCCCAAATTAATCGTGAAAAAAGTTTTGGAGAACAAGTACCAGAATTATCCGCGAACAACCTCCAAAAAAAAGCTATTCATTCGCCAGAAAGAGTTTACCGATTTAAATCAATTAAATTTAGATTTTAAAAAAAGCAGCTTCATTCATCTGAATAATGACTTGGTAAAGTCCATTGAAAAAAATGTAGTAAGAAAATCTGTTTCCTTCACTGATTTCATGGGAGATATTTACTTGTCTAACATTGATCGTATTGACTCTTTAATACTTAAAGTCGATCCTATAAAAATCATAGAATTAAAAGAAGAATCGGAACTCAAAGACATCGTTAAAAAGGAGAAATTAGACGATGCCACTGAGAAATTTATGGAAAACATAAAAAAGGCACTTTCAAACAATGGAAATGATGAATATTGGAAAGTAAAAACCGGAATCATTGGCTATAAATTTCACGTGGAAGAAAATTCAGACAGTACCCAGATAAAATTAGTTTTTAATGATAGCAAAACAGATTCTCTTTCATCTGATCGTCAACATGCATTTCGTGAACAAAAAACCAATATAAAAACCTTATTAAGCATTAGTACACTGGAAGATGAAGAGCAATGGGAATTCCTTCATCAAACCAAAAAATATCATTACAAACTCAATGGAGGAACGATAGCAAATGGAGAAGATGTATATATCATCGATTTTAAACCCAAATTCCGAGGCAAATATGAAGGTAGAATTTACATTGCCATGAACTCATTTGCCTTATTGAGAGTAGATTACCATTATGCTCCCGGAAAAACAGGGAGGAACATAAAGTTATTTGGCATCCGATTCTCAGAAAATGAATTTAGGACATCGATCTATTTCGAGAAAAAAGATGATGCATACGCATTGAAATATTATTCTAAAAAAGAAGGGACTTATTTAGGTATAGACAGAACGATCTCTTTTCTAAAGAAAAAGAAAAGAGTTCTTGTTGATCAAAAACTCGAGCAGATTAAAATGGGCCTTAACTATGGAGTTTCAACAAAGTCATCAATTGAAATGTTGGTTCTTAAAGAAGAAAAAATCAGTCAGAAACAATTTTCAGACTTCAAGGAAAAAGACAATATTGAAACCATCTATGTGAATCAATTTGATGAAAAATTATGGAAAGGCTACTCAATCATAGAGCCTACAAAACAAATGAAAGACCATAAAAAAATGAACATGAATACCTATTGAATCTATTCCTATTGGAAATAGGATATAAATATTATTTATGTATTCTTTACTTGTAATAAGCTCTTCAGCACCTAAGAATCTCTATCCCTATAAATCCAAAATGTTCCCTGAGGATGAGACTCCAAAATGAAGCTAATTTATGTACCTTTGAGGATGCACAAAGTGATTCTAAATCTCATTTTCATGTCGTTACTATCGATTTTCTCCAGTGGAAAGGCTCAAAACAATCCTTCCATCCATCACCTGAGCTACACCTCTATTGGTGGAGATTCTATAGATTTAAAATCTTATGAGGGCAAGTTCATTCTCTTTGTGAATGTAGCCTCAGAATGTGGGTTTACCTCTCAATACGAAGACTTAGAAAAGCTCTCCAAAAAATTCCAAGACCAATTGGTCATCATCGGCTTCCCCTGCAATCAATTTGGAGGGCAAGAACCCGGAAGTGAAGATGAAATACAAAGTTTCTGCCAGGCAAATTACGGCGTAAGTTTCCCGCTATCAAGCAAAATAGATGTGAAGGGAAAAAACCAACACTCCATATACGCGTGGCTTACAGACAAAGCCGAAAACGGAAACTCATCCAGTTCTGTAAAGTGGAATTTCCAAAAATATCTTGTGGACCCAGAGGGTAAACTCATCAACTATTACTATTCATTCACAAAACCACTTAGTGACAAAATCACCAAACATTTCAAGTAAATCATGCCTCTAAAATTCCTGGCCCCTCTTCTCATTATCCTTAACAACCTTTGTGCTCAAAACAACTTTCAAGGAGTGGTTGCCGATTTCGAGACCCAACAAGCCCTAGCTTTTGTAAACATAGGGGTCGTAAATCAAAACTCTGGGACCGTTTCTGATCTCGATGGTTTTTTCAGCCTGAAGATTCATACTTCTCAAAAAGATGAAACTCTGAAATTTTCAATGATCGGATACGAAAGTTATTCAAAAAAAATCTCTTCATTTCTCAGTCAAAATAGCTCTGGAGATACTATATTTTTGATGCCCGAGGTAGTGGAATTGTCTGAAATTATATTGTCCGAGAAAAAATGGCGACGCAAAACTCTGGGAAACAAAACGAGATCTAAATCCGTGTCGACAGGATTCACCAACAACGTATTGGGAAATGAGATAGGCGTCATCATCTCCGTAAATGATACCCCCACTGTCCTTGAATCTTTCAATTTCCACATCAACGAAAACCAATATAAACCACTTGTTTTTAGAGTTAACATCTACAGTCTAAAGAATGGGGAACCCCACAGGTCTTTGGTATACGAAAACATCATTGTAAACACATCATTAAGAAATGGAATGATGCGCATAGACCTTCGAGAATACAACGTATGGGTTGACGATGACTTTTACATCGGTTTGGAGTGGATTCAAGATTTAGGAAATAAAAGTCTCTTGTTCTCTGCAGATAGGCTAACTGGTACTATTGTCAATCGACAAACCAGTCAAGGCAACTGGAATACAGTTAAAGGCTTGGGCTTAGGATTTCATGTAGAAGTGAAATACTAGAGAACTCTCAAGTAAGACTAGAGTTCAAAGACATCATTGAAGATGATATATATACCAAAAGAATGATCCAACTGATGTTTTTTATTTTTTTTAGTAGCTAATGAAGGAGATGAGTCATTCAATTGTAAAAACCCTTCCCACTGTAATCCGAGCTTCACTTTTGGTGCCAGAATCTTTTCGTAAAATAACTTTGTAAACATCAATTCTCTATCTGGTTCTGTGAGCGATGAATATGTTTGATCTAAAACGCCATTCCAATAATTGATGTTTGTTTTGTGAGAATAGGTCTGGAACATCTCATTCCCCTTTAAAGACACAAATTGGTCTGCCTGATAATACCCCAACAAAAAGTTTACATCTTTCACCTTATAATTCAAGGTTAAATAATGGGCATCTCCTTTCTCAAAGGGATATTCAAGAAAATTAGATGCCGTTTGATGGTGCAAGAAATAATAGCTCAATAAAAATTCATTATTTAAAAAATTAAGGAGCTTGTATTCGATTCCGAGGGATGCGTTCCAAGCATTGGAAGTACCTGCGGAGTTTTTTGTATCACTGTTGTACCTTTTATTGATTTGCCCACCTTTGTGTTGCAGAAGGAACTGAATAGGTAGCGATAAATGATCTGAAATGGTCACTCTAGAAACACTCCCAAGAGTAAAAACCTCACGTTCATTGTCTTGTTTTCGAATGTAATTTTCCCAATCAAGCCATAGCTCAGACCTCACTTTCATAGAAGTATACTGATAAGCGATTCCCGATTCAAGCACATCACTACTCAATAATTTTTCACTTGCCATCATAGGCTCTATCATGCGGTGATTGTCTCTTACAAACAAATTCCCAATCGTAAAGCGATGCTTGTCATTGACGTATTTAAAGCTAAAGGTCGGAATTGCTTTGTCAATAGATTCTTCTCCAAAATGTTTGAATAAAAAAAGACCCGACCTAAATTGAGTACGCTCACTAGGCTTATAAATGAACTCTGGGTGTACTTGAGCCCCCAAAAGTGTTAAACCGTCACTGATATCGTTGAAATACTCGTTGTTTTTAATAAAACTAAGCTGACTAAGCTCCAATCCAAAATCAGGAAGCAAGAAGCTACTATCGCTTTCAGAAACATAAAAAACTGAGTTTTGAGCTGGAGCATGAGGAGCTATCGAAAAGAATAAACTCAGTAGAAGCGCAATATGATTCTGTATTTTCATGAAATAAATGCCTTTCAAAATTTGGGTTTACGAGGCTGATTATCGTCTAGACTTGACCATTCACAATACTACAAAATAATTTGCAACCCGATTTAAAAGAATCGAATGAGTTATTTAAACGCCTTATTTTTCTCCTCAAAAGCAAGTAAACTTTGATCGATTGCCTTATAAAGAAGGGAGGGCTCACTGCCTGGTCCAATAACTAAAAGCTTAGGACCTGTGATTGGAGTCCCATAAAAGGGTCTTACAAATACTTTCCCATCGGGATTTCGCTCAAAATAGGTAAAGCCTTCTTCATCAGCAATTTTAGTACAAGCTTTCACTCGCAAGAGCGTATTCGGAAGGGAACGACATACAGCGTCAATACAATCTAAATGGGGTAAGTCGGGTAAATCAACAGAACAAGAAGACCAATGCGATTTATGGTGATCCATTTTCTTAGCCTCATTTTTTGAGGGTAAAAGTTTAGGGAGAAGAGATACATCAATGTCATCCATGCTTATGATTTCAGCCAGGGGATTGATCTCTACTAGCTCTTCAATCACCTCAGCTTTTCGTGATTCTGAGATGTCCTTCGTATGCGTCAGAACCATCAAAGAAGAGACTTGAACCTGATTGGACTCCAGCTCATTATGAATGCCTCGTTTTTGCCAATTATTAAGATCTACAACAGAGACTTGAATGGGTGGTGAAAAACGAGGATCAACTCCAACACCAAGGAATTCCATAAGAGCACAAGCATCTGAAGTTCCATTGGCCTCTATGAAGGTAATCCCATTGGGTCGCTCAGGGATACGATTTACATAATTTCTGAGCTCATTGATCCCACTACAACAAATACAACTCCCCGTGAGAGCCCTGATATATTCGGAGTCAATCTCATCGGTAAACTGGACTGCGTCTAGATTTGCATTTTCATAATCGTTAAGAACGATAAAAGGCTTCCAGCCCGAATCTATACTTTTGCTAATCAAATGTCTTAACAGAGTGGTCTTTCCCGCCCCTAAAAAACCCACAATTGTGATGATCGCTTCCATGATTTCTTAAATCTTTCCGTATGATATTTATATGCTTACAATGGTAAAAACTCATTCATATGTGAATCATAAGAGGTAAAACTCCCAATAAAAAAGGGCTTTTGAGTTCGACAACCATTCTATATTGAAGTATTAAATTTCTTCTGGGAAGGGTCCCTGAATGGAATATGTTCATCAAACAAATCTTGTTCGTGATCTTGTAACAAACACTGTTCAAGCTGAGCAATCATTTTTTCTTTTTCTATGTCTTGACCGATGAACACCAACTCTTTCATTCTGTCACCCGGTTGCTTACTCCACTTTTCTTCAACATAATCTTTATTGTCAAAAAAAGCTTGATATTAAGCTTATGGGATTAATAGACAAATATGAACGATGTATTTCTATTCTGAAAGGTGTTTTTTCCCGCTAATAAAGTCTTTAGTGATTATGGCTCGATCGTACTCATCACCCAGAGCGGTATAAGCCACATAGGTCAGTTGGTTATCTTCAACCGTGATGACTTGATAAAACTGAGTTTGCTCGCCACTCTTTACAGGCTGATAACCATCTTTTTCATACCCCTTGAGCTGATCTCTATCCAACTGGTACTGCTTAGGTCCACTGACAGATGTTACATATACCGTACGAACCTCATCTGCCGAATCTTGATCTGTAGTTCGAACAGGCACATGCCCTCTTGCATAGGTATGGTCATGTCCATTGAGCACCAAGTCAACATTGTACTTATCTAATAAAGGTTTCCAGTTTTTACGAGCAAACTCAAAATCGCGTCCCTTAGCCGGAGAAAAAACAGAGTGATGACAAACGATGATGTTCCATTTGGCAGTAGAGCTCTTTAGTTGTTTTTCAATATATGCCGTTTGGGCCTCGAGTTGATCATTAGAATTAAGAACAACCATCCGGATGTCCTGATAGTCGACCGTATAAACCGTTTCGTGAAGTTTTTCATCCAACTTCTTTTCTACAGGTAAGGTAAATTGCGGCCTCCACTGAAGAGATAGTTCCCGTGGCTCTCCTTCTGCAACAGACATAAATTCGTGATTTCCTACTGCGGGAATCGCCGTCCACTGACTGTGTATAAAACCCCCTGCCTTATACCATTCTGCCCACTCATAGTCACGGTGAGCATGGTTGATTAAGTCTCCTGCATGAATGACAAATGAAGCATCTGGCGCCGTTTGGTATGCCATACGAATCACGCGCGACCAATGGGCAAGAACGTCATTTTGTGCATCGCCGAAGTATACAAATTTGGTGGGAGCATAATACGACTTTGCCGTTCTAAACTGAATCCACTCTGACCAGTATTCGCCATCACCTACTCTGTAGGCGTAAAGCTTGTCGGGTTTTAACCCTTTAAATATTACGCTGTGATAATGAACAATAAGGGATGTGTTGCCTTTGTAAAGACCTAAATCAAAAGGTTCAGTCACCGCATCTACAGTCACGGAATTCTCAGTAAACTTTGAGTTTACGGTAGCCTCAGCGATTTGAGCAATGGATTTATCTATGGTGTGATCTGTACGCCAGGTTACGGCTCTTTGGGTCGCGGGGTCACCATGAAAGGTCAGTATAATACGATCAGGGTCTTTGCTTGGAATCTCCCAATGGTGCAAAGATCCATGGTGGTGATGGTGGTGATCATCCTGAGCCATCAGATCCGAAACCAAGAAAAAAGCTAAAATAAAAGACGAAGCTAAAAAGTATTTAATGAAAACAGATGGCATATTATCCTGACTTGCGTGAATTTCTGAAATGGTGTGATGGGTACTCATAAATGTTGTTTTTAATCTCGGTAAGGTTGGTTAAAATGGCTGGGCTAAGCTACGTTTTAATATTCAGCTATCCTTTGATTGGCTCTTTGCTTTTGGTCTAAAGGGCTTTATCACTTCTTCATCGCATTCTAAAAAAGGACCTTCCATAAGATCTATGCAATAGGGAATCGCAGGAAAAACAGCATCCAAACACTCCCGAATGGATTTGGGTTTACCAGGAAGATTGACAATCAAACTTGATTTTCTGAGTCCCGCGGTTTGCCTTGACAAGATAGCCGTAGGGACAACCTTTAGGGACTCCGTTCTCATAAGCTCTCCAAAACCAGGCATCATACGATCACATACAGCTTCCGTCGCTTCTGGGGTAACATCTCTTTTGGCCGGCCCCGTACCTCCTGTAGTGATGACCAAACAGCAGCCCTGACGATCAACCATATCGATCATTGTATCTTCAATCAATTCTTGTTCATCGGGAATGATCTCATAAACTTCCGTCCATTCAGAGCTTAAATATTCATCGAGCGTTGCTTTAATGGCTTTGCCACTCAGATCTTCATATACACCAGCACTTGCTCTATCGCTTACAGTTATGATTCCTATTTTGGTTGACAGCATCGTTATTTTCGTCTTTAAAATCCATTAACATTTTTAAAACCCATGTCTCAACTATTGCCTATTGAACTGCTCATCTTGACTAAACTAAATTTATGGAAGCTAAAAAAATATAAGTGTTTAATATCATGTAAAAAAAGGCGGGGAAAGAAACCCAGATACTGTCCTTTAATTTTATTCTTACGATGACACCCGCAAACATCAGCAAAGCAAGTCCAAGAGATGAAATCATAAGAAAAAAAGAAAACTTAAGTCCTACTAACAAACCTAAAGCTCCAGCTATTTCAAGCAAAACGGTTGTTAACCCGATCTTTTCCAGACCAAACCGTTTAAACTCATTCTTCATATGAGGTGCATTGAAATATGAATAAGCATAGGCAAAGAAGGAAATACTTGAGATTAAACTACATATTGTAACTATAGACATGCTTCTTTAGTTAAATTGATGAATAGGCTATAAAAATACTTAAGGCCAAAAGAATTAGAGAGGGTAGTTTTTTGACGAATGGGTTTCTGGCGCTAAAATGAAAATATTGAGCACTTACCATTAACAGTCCCATGAGAACTGATGGTATGAGAACTAATGAAGGATACCATACCCCAACAATAAGCAAGGTGGCTAAAGATATCTTTGTTGCTCCTATAAAGTTTCGAGTCAAATCGCTTAATCCAAATTGCTGAAACTCCTTGATGACATTGTGAAATCTGAACGTCCAAACATACAATACAGATATTGCAAGAATGATTTGTGATAAATGCATTAAATTTTCCATCTCTTTTTTGTTTTGTTTTCCCTACTCATTTGGCTTTTCGGAATTCGCCTTTTTTAATTGTTGTAACTGTCTTTTATTCATAAACTGTTTCACATACTGAGCAACCAAATGTTGAGCTCTAAATCACCTGATGACATCGATAGTGTTGAAAGCACCGCTGAATCTCTTTCAAACTGAGCTTCAAGATAAGTTAATTTTAGCAAGTGAACCACCACATATGAAACTCAATCATTGAGGGCAATTGAGGACAACTATTTTGGAATCATTTGATGGGACTTTATCAAAATACCCGACAAAAAAACATGGAGTCCGAAAACGATTGTAAACTTAATTTAATGATGATTCCTTTCTTTGTGCTGAATAACACCTAATGCTGCCAATCGCCCAGATTCCATAGCAGCATTTAATGACCCATTAAACAAGTAGTCTCCAGCGAGAAACACATTTTCTGAAACCTGTGTCTCATTAATATCTGCGGTCATCCTCAGGTTTCTAATATCAGGCAATGCCTGTTTGATGAGATAATGATGGATATAACTTACCTGAGTTGCTCCCGCATATTTCTTAACTTCAGCAATAATGGTGTCAATGAACTCGTCCATGGGAGACTCTCCATACTTGAGACTCGTTACGGAAAGTATCGTTTTCCCCGTATTTAAATCCTCGTATGCATAAAGGTTATTCGCATAATTCCCGGGTTCCGAAATCAATGCAATCGTATTGATAGGAATGTTTGTCTGGTCCACTTCAAAATACAAACACATACAGCCTTTCCATTCTGTCTCTCTACTCTTTAGACTCGATATTAAAGAAGATGTATTACTCGCAACAATGACCCCTTGATGTGTTATTTTTTCGCCGGAACGGATGGATATAGATTCATTCGTTACCTCTTCAACTTCACGATTGAAAATAAACTTAGTGTGATGTAATTTCCCTTTCAATTGCTTGCTAATTTCCCCAATTCCCGATTTAGGAATGGTCGCATAACCTTCGCCAAACATCTTGTAGACAAATTCAAACATTCTACTGGAGGTTCTCAAGTCCGATTCCAAAAATATTCCGGCAAAAAAAGGCTTGAAAAACCGATTCATCACCTTAGCTGAAAAGCCAAATTCAAGTAAGTATTCGTGGGTTGATGTTTCTGTCGATTTGAAAATTTCTTCAAGAGATTTGTACTTCAACCTTAGGTTCAACTTTAGGATGTTCAGCTTATCTTTCAAAGAACCTACATCTGAAATTAATGTGGGGATGAGTAATTTCCAATTCTTCAAAGGATCTCCAATTAAATAAGACTTTTGGTTCGCATAAATCAAGGCACCTGACTCGAGTTTGTTTAGCTGAAGCTTTTCTAGATCCAGATACTTATTCGCTAGTGGATAAGCGCTGAGTAACACCTGGAATCCTAGGTCTAAGTCATATCCTTTTTCACGAAGGGTCTTTACCCGCCCACCTACTTCATGGGTTTGTTCTATGATGATCGGGCGATATCCTTTTTGTTCCAGTTCATAAGCTGCAATCAATCCACTGATTCCTGCACCGACTATGTAGATCTCTTCAGAATGTTGCATGAGGTTCTATTCTATTTTCTTACTGTGAGTACACTATAATTGCATATACACAATAATACGAAAACAAAAGAGAATAAATTATTCTGGCAACAGGCTTCGGGAAATTTATCATGAGACTCCTAAATAGACCAGAACATAAAAAAAGCCTCCGCAAATGCGGAGGCTTTTTGTGTGGGCGATACTGGATTCGAACCAGTGACCCCCTGCTTGTAAGGCAGGTGCTCTGAACCAACTGAGCTAAGAGCCCCACTTATTTACATCCCTCGCTCTGAACCCCGTCCGAACGTCGATAGACGGGCGGGCAACTG
>JAKMFX010000008.1 GCA_022425195.1 Flavobacteriales bacterium
TGGAATTTCTACACTAACCCATTCTCCTACAGTACTTACATCTAATGCTACTGGTGTTTCACCTCCGCCAATCAGGAAGAAGTTCAAGCCTGTAGACGCCGTTACGTAGTAATCTACGTGTAGGTAGGTGTAAGCCGATACATTTTGGTTAGCAAACTGTGTACCTTGGTAGTTAAGCCCTGTGTAAGTCAATACATCAGAAACCTCAACTTGAGTCGCTTGACCCCAGTTCGGGTTAAAGTCTGTTCCTTCTAGATTTGTGTATGCATCACTAAAGATGGATAACACCGTCGCCGCATCTTCAGTTGGCACTGGAGATGCATCTTGTGCAAAAGCACCGCAGACACTAATAAACATAGCCATAGCCATGAATCTCAATCGTAATTTTGTAATCATCTGAGGGGGTTTTAGTTAAAAAAAAGTTTACTATAGTGATGCAATTTAAATAAAAAATATGGTTTGTCAAATTATGGTATGATAAATACACTTATTATTCAGTCAATAAATCAGTTTTTATGGCAAGACGTTTGGTTGAACTTATGCTAAAAGAATTATTCACGTTATAGGATAGGAGTATTTGTTTTTAGACAAAAAAAGCGTTCCGTTTTTATAAAACGGAACGCCATAGTGAATGTTATTCTTGTGGGATTTTTCTAGTTCTCGTCCTCTTGTGCATAAACACGAACCCAGTCAACCTCCATCTGGGCGGATTCGAAGCCTGTGCTTGGACCATTACTGTCAATTGCTAAATTGAGAATGATGTACCAATAGCTTTGGTTGAAAGGCCAGTTTTTATCTGGGTAGTCACTGGGCCTTACTTGTCCCATGAATTCTTCATCTACATACCATGAAATTTTATTAGGTTCCCATCGGATTTCATAGATGTGAAAATCATCAGCGTAGGAATCAGTAGATGTTTTTTTGAATGACTCATACTGCCATTTATCCTCATTTGATGGGAATGGACATGTACCTAGATGTGCAGCTCCAGTAGTAATTTTAGCATCTGAGTTTCCACTGATCTTGTTTCCCTGTTCCATGATGTCAATTTCCCCATCGCAAGGCCAATTACCTCCCGAGGGTAGCAGCCAAAAAGCAGGCCACATACCTCTGCCTTTGACCGTCTTTATTCGAGCTTGCACCTTTCCGTATCGAAAGGTAAATTTACCATCTGTTTTAATTCGTGATGAAGTATATTCTTGCCCTCCGTAGGTTTCTTTTTTAGCGGTGATTTTAGCCGTACCATCGCTGACACTTGTATTGTTCGATCGGTAGTATTGAAGTTCGCCATTTCCCCAACCCCAATTGCCGGAACCTACTTCATGCGTCCACTTTGATTCATCTAAACGAATCCCATTAAATTCCTCTGCAAACTTGAGTTCGTCTGTCTTGAATGATGGTGGGCTGGCTTCATCACATGAGTAAAGAAAAATTGATATTACCAATAGTAATTTGTAGACGATGGTTTTGGTAACTTTTGAGGTCATTTTCTGTGGTTTTTTTGTTAAGCAAATTTAATTCAATTCTTCAAAAAAGCCTACTGGATTTGAGTGTTAATAACATCGTTAAGAATGTTTTCTTGGAGAATAAAAAAAAGAGCCAACATTTGTTGGCTCTTTTTTTTAGTTTAATGGATTTAGTGTCATTTCACCCCACAGTGCAGGTTTGGCATAGAAGCCATCTTTACCCTCGGAGTTCCATTTGTATTGCATCTCTCGTTTGGTTCCATCTGCAGAACTTTTTCCCACAGCAAATTCCATTTGATATTTTACGTTGGGTGTAAAAGCATCTAGGTCTAGAGAACTCAGAGGAACCTTAATCTCAAATTGATAGGTCTCATTATTTTTAGACTCAGCGACCTGAATACCCTCTATGAGCGAGGAGTTTCTGTAGTCCCATGCTCGTTTGTTGGCCAGATTGATGATGAAGTGCTGGTCTGTAGAACTCATGAAGACTCTTTTCTTACCCAATTCATGGTTACTGGTGAAAGCGATTTCAAAGCCATCACCGTTCCACATTCCACCATCTGTGAATGGATTGATGATGTTTTGTTCACTGTCAAAACTTAATGAAAAGTAAAAATTTTCATCATCGGATAGAGACTTCACTTCATAGGACGCAAATTCAATGGCTTGCGCTTGTGACCAAAGAGTTTCATCTGTCTTACCATCAATGGTAAGGTCTAGCTGATTCGCATACGGGATTTCAATTCTTTTGGTAAAGCCTCCTTTGAAAGGAATCACATTAATTTCCTTGACGTATAAATCACCAGCAGCTTCAAATTGAACGAGCATTTGCTTGATGTTAGACATATCGATGTCTTGGGCAATGTCCCACTCAAATTCTGCTAGGGGAAGGGTTACGTTTGACCATTCATCTTCCTTGATGATGCCATTTTCGATGACTTGAGGGTGAAAACCAATCCATACTTGGTTGTCTCCATAGTCTTCCAGACAAGCAGCAAGTGGAAGTGATTTTAAATCGCCCTTTACGGATCTTACTTTTAATTGAATGGCTGCCTTATCAGTGATCTGACTCAAGTCTTTTCCAGACCATCCGTCCCAACCAAGACCCATTCCCATCCAATCGCAATCTCCTGCCTGTTTGTCCCAAGTCCAACGCATGGCAGGTTCCACAATGGCCTCTCCATTTTCATCCAATTCAGAAGTAATGAAGTAGGTACTCGTAATGTCTAAACATTCTTTGGATTCAATTTCAGGTGGTACACTGAACCAGTGTTCGCCGTTCAATTTGCCTTCAAAAACGTTAAGTGCATAAAAGTTTTTGATCCCTTCGGGTATTTCTTGATCCGCTGGTGCATCAAACATGGCTTGATTTTTCATTTCCACACAAGAAACCAACGAAAGTGTAAGCACTAAAAAAGGTATCGTAATTTTAGTAAACATCTGATTATGGTTTTAGGGGTTCATCTTCTGTGAAAATCATATAGTCCATGTCAACTCTAGTTGGGCCTGATGTAGGGTTAGCTAGCAGTAAAACGTCAATGATTTTTAGTGACTCTGGATTACGCATCCCGTTACCTTTAGGCGTACTTTCATTCTCACCTCCGGCTGTCAGATCAGAATATTTACGAGATATTAGCTGCCATCCAGGTTCTAAGCCTTCTAACCAAATGGTGTACTCATCTTCATTATCAGCATCGTATACACCATCCATATTGTCATCTTCTTTGAAGTTGATTAATAAGACTGCATTTTCTTCTCTAACATTGAGCAAAACGTTAAAGTAAAGATTTTCAGGATCACTACTCAAACCAAAAGGTTTGTATTCTTTGTTCGTACCAGGTACATTGCTAATGTCACCGGTGTCGGGAATATGAATCATACCTACGAGCCAATCCCAATCACATTCGCCAAACATTTTATAGTAGTACTTGCCTTGTGCTGCATTTTTGGTGCTTTTTAAATTGAAAAAGGAAACACCACTTTGAAAGAACCAGTCCCAATCATCTCTGTATTTATTTCCATTTTCAAAATCTGCAATGATTACACCTTCATCTACTTTTGCTTTTTCTATGGTAATGGATTTATCTAGAACAAGGGTCGTGTCTTCTGCAGGGAAGTTTAATTCTACAGAACAGCTTTCTCCCGACTTGAACATGGGGAACTTTGTCGTAGATCCGTCCCAAACGGCATTTACCTCATTGAGTTCATTTGAGAATCCAGAAATGTTTTTTTGTGCTCCAGATTTATCTCCAGTTACCGAGAGCTCCCAAATAATGGGTTTGTTAAATTCTGCAGTGAAGAATGTATTTTGCTTTTGTTCAAAGTCTATGCTGTCGAGACCCTCTGAGTCAAGACTTTCCATGACCTTAAAATCTTTGTATAGATCCGATACAGAAATCCGATTGGGATCTTCATCTCGTTCACAAGAGACGAACCCAATGGATAGGAGTAGTATGGGAAGTAAGTATTTCATCGATATAGTTTTTTAAATTAAAACTTCATTGTAAAGGCAACTGAAATTCTTTGGAAGCCATAATCAGGCTTTTCTTCCTTTTGATAGATCATGAATGGATCGTACTGTACAGTTTCTAAGCTATGGTAGTTGGTATTGCTCCATGTATAGTCTTGCCATAGAATTTGTAGGTCATTCTTGTCGTTGAATTTGTATTTGAATCCAAGCCCTAAGATGTTTTCAGTAAGGTCTGTTTCATACCTTGCAAAACTGGTTGACAACTCAGTACCGTTTCTGTCAAGCACGTGATCAACACCAACAGCTGTAAATAACTCATAGCCCGCCATAAAGTCTAATTCTTCTGATAAGCCTAGCGTTAGTCCTGCAGTTATGCGTTCCGACTTTAAATCAGATTTTGTTGATTCAGATTCAGCATTATTAAGCGTTTGGTCTTGTGTGTAACCCAACTGAACAAGTAGTTTTCGGTCAAAACCTGCTATGAATTCATTTACGTTGATGTCTGTGTATGCAGAAATAGAATTGTATTCCTTTATGATATCCTTTTTCTCGATTTCTTCTCCATTTATTTCTTTTAGCATCCCAAGATCAACTGTAACAGAGTATCGGTTTTGATCATCTGTACGAGACAGCGATACATCAAATCCTTTTCGGTTTGGAGTTGCAAGACCGTATGGGTCAATATTGTTATACTGGGGGTAGTAATTTGATAAATCTTTTTCCACCTGCATTCTGTACATCAGGTCAGCTCCGCTGGTGTTGTAGAGGGAAGCATTGTTGTATATGTCCCATATGCCCGTAGGTCTTTCACCACCAGAATATTGATTGAAATAACCATTTTGAGCTTTGTTAATTAACCTCCTGGTTTGCGCGCCTGCACTTCTAAATTCTGGGCCAACATTTCGATAAGCGATACTTAATTCTAGATCAAAAGGTTTGTATTTGGCGGTCAGTTTCGAGTAGCTGAAATAGTCTTCTAACTCAAGTGTTTCTAGACTGTCTCTTTTGTTAATAGATTTTGAGGTTCCTGCTTCTCCAGAGAGTTCGATGGAAAAATCTTCAAAATCTTCTCTCAATTCATAGTTGGCTGTTAAAACGGGGTTACTGTAATTCGTTGTTGAATTAGATGTCCCGTCAATGTCATAAAGATTGATGTAATTCAGTCCGGCTGTAAAAGCGTTGCTTTGTACCATGGTTACATTACCTCCAAATAAGATACGATCATCTTGTCCACCACCCGCTGGATTTACTCTAGAACTAAACATGTTGAACTGCAGTTCTTCTATACCTTCCCTGAAACTCAGTGAGAAGTCTGCTGCTAGCCCTTGTTGTCTCCATGTGTTGTTTCCAGAATAAAATAAATCATGGTGAAGGATGTCAGAGTAAAGATTGAAAATATCCAATGAGTTCTCGTAAATATCCTCACTATTATTATAGAAGGTGAATGGGCTTAGCTTGTAATCGATGTCCCCAATTTGGTAACGAACAGAATTAGCAATCAAACCTTTGAGGTAAAGCTCACGCAAATCAAAGGTGATGGCAGATCCCCAAAAGCCTCCGTACTCGTTTCTTACACGAAATGTAGATCGGATAAAAGTGTTTTTGTTGGTTTGGATGTTCGCAGATAAATCAAGTAAGGTATGACCGTATTGATACTTTTTTACAGAGTTTTCTAGGTTTTCCCCAGTAATCTCGTCATGATTGAATATCCCTCTTGAGTTTCCTGAAAGCCATATCTTCTTGGTGCTCTCTTGAGAAAAAGCCGATCCGGAAAGAAGGATCGTAAGTGCGGTTAGTAGTATATTTTTTGTCATTAGAAAGTTAGTTTAAGTTCTAAAATCGTTTCTGTTCCTTTGAATTGATCTCGTACAAAGTTTTTGTCCTCAAATTGGAACCAACGATGTCTAAGAAATACTGAGGTGTTTTTTGCAATGGTGTAATCTAGTCCTAATCCGTAGCCTTCGCCAAACTGATTTCTTGGTCGACCATTGTCTTCACTGATATCCGTTTCATAATTGGCAATGGTTCTTTCAAGACCAAAGTAGCTACTCAAAACAAACTTGCTATTTAAGGCAAAGTAAGCTTCTAGTTCATTGCTGTATTGACGAACGTATGCTTCATCTGTAAATTGAGGGAGTGGAGACCATTCTTTTTGTACAGAAGAAAATTTACTCAGTGCGAAGATGTACAATCTACTTCCAAAAGCTTTTGGATGATATTTTGCTTGAAGCTCAAGCGCTCCAAAGGCTTTTTTTCTCTTGACACCATCCGTGTTAACGGTTTGATAAACGTCTCTGTATCCAACAGAGTACCTGCCGTAGGGTCCTTCGAGTTTTGGAGGATGAGGAAGAGATGGGTCGTTCGGCCATCTCCAGATTCTAGAACGCGTTAGTGCATTGACTTGGTGTCCATAAGTGATTTGATCGCTTAACGCATCAATTTCTATGGAGTTTCCTATACCCAAAGATATGGTTAACTCATCTAGATTAACTTCCGTATTTAGGTTGATTCCTTGACGGTTATTACTCATGCTACCCACAGAAGTCATAGAACTGGCAAAAGGAAGATTGAGATCTTCAGTGTTTGTTGCGTCTTTTATGGATGAATTGCTAAAAATAGCGTTGTTGTTGACAACTTCAGGGGCAATTCTGAAGACGTGTGTTTCAAAGCTTAGTTTGTCGTCAAAGAATTTCGGTGTCTTAATTTTGGTGTGTATGGCTTCTCCCCATCCATAATCAGGTTCTGAGTCGGAACCAAGGTATCTACCAGCCCCAACCTCCATAAGCACAGAGAATTTTGATAGTAGGAATTGCGATTCCAGAGTAAGCACATTAAACCCAATCACATCTGAGTTTAAACTATCTGTGTAGGTATGGTTGTTAAAGGTGTTGATACCGATAAAACCATCAGCAGTGCTTTTTCTTATTTGTCCACCGTAGGCTATGTTTGGAACGGTGTCAAGACCTCCGTATAAATCCGTTTTACCTACCATAGATACTAGGGAAAGTCCTCCCGGTAAATTACTACCGCTTATGATAAGTCCTGTGAAAGGTTTTTCACCCCACCGTGCGTCTTGAGAAATGTTACCTCGTTTGTAGAAGTCAAAATAACGTCGCTCAACACTAGATTCTAATGGGTCCCATGGCGCTCTTTCAAATAGGGTGAAGCGATTGTACCCTTTGTAGGAGGCAAGAGTTAAATCACTCAAAGAGGTCCAATGGATACCACCTGCTTGAACACCAAAAGAACCAAAGTCTGTATCAAAATTTCCATATAGGTTAATTCCTAAATGTACATTTAGGTTTTGACCTTGCAGCGCTCTTTCAGTGACTTTCGAACCGTATTGTGTTCGAATGTTGTTACCGTTTAAGAATTGGTAGGTGTAAAAGTCAAAGCCCCAAGATGTTTTTTTTGAGGGTCTTCCTGAAAAACGCAGTGTTAGCGTTGGCATTTGACTGTCATCTCCAATGAAAAGGTGATTGGCAGGTTTATTTGCATAGTATTGTTTTGGATCATCAGGTTGATCTTGTCTTAATCCCAAATAATTGTAGTGCGTATAGGTTCCTAAAAAGCGATATTCACCACTTACTTTAAAAGTGTAAAGCTTTGGAGATTCCGTTTTTGGGAATAAACCTATCTCATTGGTATTACCCTCATTAAAGCTTAGATTGTTTTGGGCATGAGCCACAAAACCAAACAGCATGAAGAAGGCGAGAAAACCTATTGTTTTTTTTAGTTGCATCTGTTTAAGGTCTTTGGATTATTCCGGAATCGCTAATTCTCGGGTTTTCATTTTGACAGGAGTACTTTGTGGCATGTCTTTGTCTCGGGGATTTACAAAGAATGGGATGTTGGCATAGGCCAATCGGTCCTCACTGTCGTTAACGTAAACAAAAAGGCGGTATGGTCCTTCTTCTTTAGGTGCTTTAAAGGTCACCGTTTCACCTGAGTTCTTTTTTATCAAACCTGTCATGGCAGGGGGTTCTTTTTCAAGGTCTCCTCCGGCTTTTGTGTTGGTACTCTCTGGGTAGATTTTATAAACGTATTTTAGTTTATCATTGCTGTCATCAGATACAAATACGTTTGCTGAATACATTTCTTCCGCGATCAAATAAATATCATCTCCTTTTTGTTGACCGTCTAGGCTTAGGCTGTCCATGGAGGGAGCTCTGTTTTCAGGCCATTCTCCTTTCCAAGATCTTTCCACCACATCCAGGACTTCAGAACTTTGTCCTCCGTTGGAGAAGAGTCCATACCAGGTGGCAGTAGTTTCCTGCTTTTGCCCCCAAAGGAATACGTAGGATCCTATGCACATTTCCTGATCCGGGTAGATGTGCGTGTTGTATCTTTTGAAGTAGCTGTCAGCCTTTTCTCTACTGGTTTGTTCGATAGGAGCAGACCATTTGGTTTTAGCCACTTCCCAGTGTCCGTTAGGTCCCCACTCAGCAATGATGTAAGGTCCAGTCCAACCGGAAGCTCTAATTTTATCTCGGATGATTCCCACTTCCCCATAGGTGTTGATGGCGTAGATGTCTATGTCGGGAGCATTTTGCATGATGAGCTCTACTTCCTTTTCATCTAAACCGGCTGTAACGGTATTTGTTGGGTGGTTTGGATCCACTTCATGGATCATTTTTGCAATGTCTTGAACCACATTCCATACTTTAGTGTTGGAGTAGAATAAATCCACTTCATTTCCAATGGACCACATCAATAGGGCAGGGTGGTCTTTGTATTTCTTCACCATTTTTGTGAAGTATTCAAGCTGTGCCTTATTGGCCGCTTCATTGTCATAGTCATAACCATGACGCTCGTGTTGCACCCAAAGCCCCATCATAACGGTTAGGCCTAGTTCGTGAGCTTTGTCTAACACTTCTTGTGCATCATCAACACTCCATGTTCGAATGGAGTTTCCACCACGTTCTACAACTTCTTCCATATATCCCAGTCCACCAGCACCTTTGATGTAGTAAGGCTCTCCACCTCTAAAAAGTTGCCAATTTCCATCGACTTGTTTGACCTCAACTTTTATAGCTTGAGCGGAACTCGTGCTGAAAGCGAATAAAACAAGAAGGGGCATAATGATTCGTACTAAACTCATCTTTCTCATGTGGTTTTGTTTAAACACAAAAAACCTACCTAATTTTGGTTAGGTAGGTTTTTTAAAGTGTTTGTTACTTTTTAATCAGTTTGCTGTGAAATAGGTCACCGTTGATGTCGGTAATTTTCAGTGTGTATATACCTATCGGTAGCGTTGAAATTTCGATTACTTTGCTGTTTTTGTTCACTTGAACAATTTGACCCGTAAGGTTGTATATTTCAACGCTTGTAAAGTCTAGATCAGAGATTGTAATAAAGTTATTTGCAGGGTTAGGGTATATCAAAGACAATTTGTTGTTTCCTTCTTCTAGGTTAAGTTCACCACAAGGCGTCCCACCGTAATCTGCACAATTTTCTGCATTAAATCCATTTTCATAGTAACCAAAAGATTCAGAATAAATACAACCACCCCATTCAGGTATGTCATCACAAGAAGTGTAGGCACAAAGAAGGTTATTGTATTGGTCTTTTGCAGCAATCGTAGCAGCAGGGTCATAGTTCGTTGCATTTTCATCCATACATCCAGGTACAGCAGGGACTTCCATGCCACAGCTTCCGTATTTCACTAGGTCTAGAGTCTTGTTGCTACTACCAACGACAACAAATCTATCATCGTATTGACCAGTAGTACATCCATCTGCAGCCAGTGGATTCTTGTCTTCAAAACCGTTCCAATCATCACCATTGGTTGGTGTATAATTTCTGTATTTATATTTGTAGGTTTTCCCCTTGTCTAAAGCTAAGGTTACCGACCATATTCCTGAACCGTCGTCTGTCATTACATGACCAGCGTTTCCGAAATCTCCACCGGCTACATAAACTCCTCCTTCGTTGATGTCTTCAACGTCCGACATGTCCACTTGGAATGTAACATCTACGGTTTCAGCTACAGGCGCTGTGTTGTCAATGGTTTGACCCGACAATCTGATGTCATCGAAGTAGTACGTTGAGTTTTCTGAACCGTCACCCACTTCACCTAAGTTGAAAATAACAACAAGGTTAGTAAATAAGTCAGCCGGTTGTTCTTCACCAAAGTCAAAAGAAAGTTCTTCCCATTGATTCGCAACAGAAATGGTCTTATCGATGGTTCCAGATGATTCTCCAGTACCCGCCTCATATTTTATCTGTATTGGAGTACCTGCTTTAGGGGAGTATACCTTTATCTTAAGAACGTTGTCTTCAGAGAAGTCTACTGGTTTTGTCGTCAAAATGGTACCTGCCCATATTTGACCTCCATTACGAACAACTTTAGCAACTTGATTACTTGCATTGATTCCAGATTTGGAAGGATTTTCAGCAAGCTCAATGGAAGCACCATCAAAGGCAGAAGTTTCGTATGAAGTACCCTCAAAATTAATAGGTAGGTTTGAACCGTAAGAACAAGTTCCATTCTCTTGTGTAGCAATGGAGTTGAAGTTTAGGGCATTTTCATCCATACAGCCTTTGATTACAAGTCCGTCACATGATGAGCCACAAGTTCCGAAAGTGATTCCAGTTACATTGTCTGATCCTGCTGTCCATTGACGGTTGGCATAGGTTGCATTGTCCGTTACAGGAGTACATGAAAAGTCTCCACCTGAAAGTAAATCTTCCATACTTCCATTAACGACCAATTTGTATTCCATGTCATCGGTTGGTGCATCAGGAAAAGTGAAGGTCCAAGTGCCGTCACCATTGTCGTCAGCTGCAGGTCCACCTGAAGGATTCCAGTCCCACCAAGGGCCTGTTAATCTAACTGAAGAGGCATCGCCACATACTTTTGTAGTTATGGTCAGTTGAGCGTGTGCAACTAAACCAGCGAATAAAAATAAAAATGAGAGTAAAAGTGTTTTTTTCATCTTACCTGTCTTAGGGGGTTGAGATTTTGTTAATATTTTTCAGATGTAAATATACAAAAAAAACAATATGTATATATCGTTTAGATGCATATTAACGTAAAAATTTTCCCGAATTTATAAAAAAAGTAACGATTATGAAACAAAAAAAGCGTTAACATGTCTCGTATGATAAATGTTAACGCTTTTCTAAATATGTATAAGTAACTAGGTCAGTTCAATCGTGATTTTGTTACTGGTCTTATTGAACAACTCTTTAAAATTGTCAAGCGTTATGGAAGCATTCTTTTTGCCTCTCTTGCCTTTGACTTTATGGCCGTTAATGATTACTTCTCCAATACCGTACTCTCCAAAGTCGAGACCTTTCTCGTTTTGGTAGGTAACATCGATGGCGTAGCCTCCGTAGTTAGTAGAGATATGAGCAACCCCATCCTTGTTGAAGTATTCTTTTGAAAGTTTAGGTTCCAAATGAAGATCACCAAAAACACCTTTAACACCAAATATTTGTGTAATCAGTGTGAGTAGGTACCAAGATGACGAACCTGTTAAGTAGGCATAGGCCCCTTTGTTCTGATTGTCAAAGTAAGAAGGTACCCCGGGGAATATCTTGGCAGTAGCCGTATTGTTTGCAATCTCATAAACCTCTTTCATGATTTCATTGGCTTGTGCCACGAGTCCATGGTCATAAAGTGCATATGCCAGCATGATGTTTTGTTGTACCCATTTACTTCCGTGCTCTTTATAGCCGTATACAAATCCGGTGATACGACCGATATTAAGATCAATATTTTTGAACTCAGAAGTCAAGCGAATGCCAGGTATGCCATCGTCTTTTAGAACCTTTTTGATGGATTCGTAGACTTCGGCGGACATTTTTTTGTCTGCAATCTTACATAGGATTGGCATTACCTGAGAGGTCAAGTCCATCATCACGCCGTCTTCTTTTTCACCACCAATTCTATTTTCTAGGTTGTCGTAGTGTCCGTTGAAGAATCGGTCACCTTCTTTGGTTTCAACAATTTCTTGCTCAAGAATGTGCGCTGAGATGTGTTTTGATTTGCTTTCCAAATCAATGATAAGGTCATCAATTAAAACCATCTTTTTATTTCCCGAAACGGAATGGGCAACACTCTTGAAGTACTTGTCGAGAAGTTCTCTTTTCGCTTTTGGCGATTGGTAGTCAATACGGTATTGTCCAGGAAGATAATCCAATAGAAGGGTGATTTCTTCCAAAATTGCAATCGATTGCACCCCAGAAGCTTTAATTTTCTTCAGTATGTCGGTAAGAATGATAAAGTTGTAAGCGTAAAAACTGAAGAAACATACGCTGGCTCCTTTTTCACGGGCCATGTCGTATGTATCATTCCAATCGGCTCCTTCCAGAAGAAGGATGTTTTGATCACTTACATTGTAGAAGGCAGATAGCTGCTGAATCAATAAGTGTTCAAAAATCGAAGCTGTATAAATTTCATTGTCTGAAGTTCTTTGGGAATGCCCTTGTTCGTCTTCCCAGTTGCCATCAATCATCTTGCTTCGATTGATGAACATATCTTTCCAGTAGGTGATTTCTTTGTTTAAGATGTCAAGATCACCAGTTTGGTTCAGGTAAAAGTTCAATACAAATACTGGCCATGTACCGTGGTCACACCAAGTACGAGGGATGTTGTTTCGGTCGGCTTTGAACTCGCCTGGTTGCTCTCCAATGATGGTAGCGTTCGAACCGTCGATACGAATTCCTTTGAAACAATTGACAATCTCTTCGTGAGCACTTTTAGGGTCTACCAAGAAAATAGACAATAAATCTTGCCAAAGGTCTCTCCAGCCTCTTCCACCTCTACCGTAACCGTAGTCCGGCAAGAAGGAGTTACCGAAAATTTGACGACACTTTACTTGGTATTCAATCCATTTCACCCAATTGTCGTAGTGTTTGTCACCGGTATGGATGTCAACACTATTTAATTTTTCTTTCCAGAAGTTTAGGGTTGCATCTAGGATTTTGTCTACTTTTTCAACGGTGGAGTATTTCTTTTTCCAAGCTTTTAAGTCTTCCGTATGATCTGTAATACCGTGAACAATCACATAGTCTACTTTTTCTCCTGGAGCTAATGTTTTCTCTTTGAAGTTGAGTCCTGCTACCGCTTCTTTACCGTGAAGTTCTAGGTCCGTTAATATTGGAGCTTTGAGGTCTTTGTATATCGCTTCAGGATTGTCTAAAGATCCACTTTGTCCAATAAAATCGTGAAGCCTGGCCCAAATACCTTCTGGCTTGGCTCCTTTTTCTCCAAATCCTAAAACCGCATAGTTGGTGTAGTTAACGGAGTGACTGCTCTCATCATGCATGATTTTTGGCTTGATGCGAACGCCATATTCTTCCACAAAATTTTCTTGGAACATGGTGGTTACCTGTCTGTGGTCTCTTACATTGTCTGCAGAGCGACCAAACATTGGCAAGGCATAGGTAGGGCGGAAGGTTTGGTTTTCTGTGCCGGTATTGGTAACTGTTATTTTGAGTAGCTCTACAAAATCATCTCCTTCAGGGACAAAGGTGGTGATGGTGGTTTCAAGTCCCGTTTCGTTTTGCTTTCTTTTGGTGGTAAATGCACCAATATTTGCCGAAAGGGAGTAGTCATCTTTGGGTTGGTCCCACTTGTTTGACTTTTGGAACACACTTTGTCCTGTAGCTGACCAAGGTTCTTTATTGTCTGCCTTGATCCAGAAGTTTCTGCTCGAAATGTTTCGATGAATTTCTTCGGTTACGGTCGGCGTGGTCAGGTAGTGGTGAAAATCTTTACACACATCCCCCTTGAGCTCCGGAGTTACAAATGATTTCATCCCTTTGGTGTTCATTAAAGGGAAGTACAATACAGGTAAATGGTTTGCGTTTTCTACGTAGAATGAACCATCATTTTCGTTACTAAATTTCCAGCTAACACCGGTCATGGATGTTTTTTTTGTCGACATTACTTCACTAATTGTTTTTCGAGTTCTTCTAATGATTTTCCTTTGGTCTCAGGCAGTATCTTAACCAAGATAAAAAAGCCGATTAATGCTATGATTCCGAAGATAAAAAATGTGAGTGAATTCCCTAGATTGGACAATTCCCATGGGAAAATAAGTTGCACAACAGAGCTGATGAAAGAATTTACAAAAGCAATAGACCCTATTGCCAGTCCTCTGTATTTTAGTGGGAATAATTCAGATAATAGCACCCACATGACAGGTCCAAGGGAGAAAGCAAAACAAGCAACAAACCCTAAAATACCGATTAAGATTAATGTAGAGTTAATTGTGGTTGCAGCTTCTAATATAGCACCGTCGTTTTTGTTAAACACATTTGCGCCAATAATGCTTTTGATCTCATTTTTAAAGTCAACATCATTTGTATAGACTTTGTCTGCTATGGATTCTAAATCACTTGAATTCGAAAACTCGAATTGATCAATATGCTCCTGATTTAATTGATATGTAGCTTGGTTAAATCCGAATGCACATACCAGTAAACTTACGGAGATACCTGCAATCCCAATGAGCAACAAAGGTCTTCGACCCATTCTGTCTATTAGGTAGATAGCGACAAAAGTAAATACTACTGAAATGGTACTTAATAGGACACCCGAAGAAAAGGCAGCATCCGTACCAATACCTGTTTGTTTGAAGATGGAGGTGGCGTAAAAATAAACGGCGTTAATACCCGTAATTTGTTGTAAAACCCCAACAACTAAACCAACGATCAGAATAAATCGCAAGGAAGGTTTAAGTAACTCTATAATTTTTACATCAGACTTCTTTTGGTCGGTAGCAGTATTTTCTTCAATAGATTTAATCTCTGAGTTTCCCACTTCATCTCCATGAATGTTTATACATACTTCTTTAGCTTCGGCGATATGACCATTTAAATACAACCATCTCGGGCTTTTTGGTACAAAAAACAAAAGCAAGAAATACAACACTGCAGGTATAAATTCGACACCTAGCATCCATCTCCAAACATTTTCATCGGTAAGTGTAGCACTTTCCACTGTGTTGTATTTGTTAAAGAAGTAATTGCTTAGAAAGGCGGCAAAAAAACCAAAAACAATATTAAGCTGCTGAAGGGAAACCAATTTACCTCTGTTTTCAGCCGTAGAAATTTCGGCAATGTACATTGGTGCTAAGACCAGTGCTGCACCAAATGCAAAACCTCCAATCATCCTAGCAATGTAAAGCATTTCATAAGAAGATGCTAGCGCTGAAAAGATCGCAGATACGGCGTATAGTAGCGCTACAATAATTAACAACTTCTTTCTTCCTATCGCATCACTTAATCTTCCGGAAAAAAGCATGGCAATCATTGCGGCAAAAGATGGAGAGCTTACCACCCATCCAGATTGGATTTCTGTCAAGTCAAATTCTGGACCAGCAAAAGTCATCACACCAGATATGATTCCTGCATCAAATCCAAAAAGAAAACCGCCTAAGGCGACGATGAGACTGATGGATATTATCTGTGATTTATTTTTCATTACAGTAAGTTTTAGTTTGTTTGGGGGTCGGCAAATATATTATAAAAAATCTTGTATTCCACACACTGAAGCTATATATTTGCGTCGAAATTACGCTTATTATAAGGTGTTGCATCCCATTGGTGTTTCTACCACAAATTATATCCCTTTTAAAATTTAAGCCCTTACAGATAGTGGTTTAGAAGTTTTTTAGCAAAAATTACATTGATGATGAACGAAAACGATAAACATACAACAGGGGCATTGAATGATGCTGACATTGTTGTTTTTGGTGGGTTAGGTGATTTGGCCATCCGTAAACTATATCCGGCATTGTATCACAGGCTTCAAGCCGGACAGGTAAACACAAATTCCAAAGTTTACGCCATCTCAAGAGCCGAAAAAAGCGCCACTGAATTTACGGACCTTCTTAAGGAAAAATTAAGTGTTAGCCTGAGTGGTGAAAAGCCTGAAGATGTTCAGAAGCTCATTGACATGTGTACCTATGTACGAGCAGATCTTTCACAAGACGATGCTTTGGCTGATCTAAAGCCTTACCTGAGAGAAGGTAAAGAGATTGTTCGGGTGTTTTACTTTTCTACATCTTCATCATTGTTTGGTAGCATCACTAAAAACTTAAGTGCTCAGAATTTAATCAATGAGCAATCTAGAGTCGTATTGGAAAAACCTTTAGGGAATGACTCAGCTTCTTCGAAAGCCATTAATGATGAGATCTCTGGATATTTCAAAGAGTCACAAATTTTCAGAATTGACCATTACCTAGGTAAGGAGACGGTTCAGAATTTAATGGTTCTTCGTTTCGCTAACGATTTGTATGAAAATGCTTGGAATTCCCAAAATATAGAAAACGTTCAGATCACGGTTTCTGAGTCTTTGGGTGTAGAGACCAGAGCGAATTACTACGATAAATACGGCGCATTACTTGATATGGTGCAAAACCACCTCTTACAATTGTTGTGTTTGGTAGCCATGGAGCCGCCAAGTGTCCTTGGTGCAGATAATGTTCGTGACGAAAAACTTAAAGTGCTCAAATCACTTCGCGTTTTTGACGAGAAGATGATCCAGAAGCAAACGGCCAAAGGTCAATATGCTAAAGGCTCAATTAAAGGGGAGGCTGTATCTGGTTATTTAGAAGAATTAGATGACGCTAGCTCAAATACTGAAACTTTTGTAGCGATTCGCGCAAATATTGATAATTGGAGATGGGCAGGCGTTCCTTTTTACTTAAGAACAGGTAAGCGAATGTCCAAACGCCATTCAGAAATTGTGATTAATTACAAGAATGTACCTCACAATATTTTTCCTGAGAAGAAACCCATAGACAACAATAAGTTGGTGATTAGTCTTCAGCCTGAGGAGCGTATCGAACTTGTTCAGAACGTTAAGGTCCCCGGTCCGGGCGGCTACCGATACAAACCTACCTCTTTGGTACTCGATTACAGTTCTTCTTTTAACGATCGTTTCCCTGAAGCCTATGAACGTTTGATTATGGATGTGATTAGAGGAAATCAAACGTTGTTCATGCGCAAAGACGAGGTAGAAGCCTCATGGGATTGGGTAGATTCAATTACTAAATTGTGGAAAGAAACAGGAATGAAAAACAAGTCCTATGAGGCCGGAACGGATGGCCCTGGTGACGATGTTTTATTAAAAGGACATGAGTGGAATGAGTAACAAGAGCCTTAATTTGACCGAGCAGGTTTTCGATAACGCAAGCATACTTGAAGATGCTTTAGCTCATGAGATTGCAACGGAGCTAAGAAATCAATTGGATAAAAACCAACAAGCGAAACTTCTTTTGTCGGGGGGTAGTACTCCGGTCAACTTGTACGCTAAATTGTCTCATTTTGATTTGGATTGGTCCAATGTATTGGTTGGCCTGGTTGATGAACGCTATGTTTCTTCTGACGATAAAGACAGTAACGAACGATTGATTAAATCTTCCCTGATTCAGAATAAAGCTTCAGAAGCTGTCTTTGTGGGAATGGTATTCGATACGGAGAATTCCGATGAAAACTTAAAACAAGCAATCGATCAGAATCAACCTTTTTCTGACGCATCTACATGTGTTTTGCTAGGCATGGGGACGGATGCCCACACTGCATCACTATTCCCTGGAGATGCCAACTCACTCCTTGGCTTACAAAATGAAAAGGGACAAGCCCCATTAGTTTGTACCACATCACCTAACGAACCTAAGCAAAGAATAAGTTTTACGCTAGAAAGTCTTTTGAACACCAAAAGACTCTTTTTATATTTTACCGGATCGGAAAAAATGAACTTGTTTGCTGAAGCAAAAAGCACACTCGATCCAATTCAATTTCCGATTTCTTCATTCATTCACCAGGAGCAAACAAAGCTTGAGCTGTTTTGGGCTAACAAAAAATAATCATGAACAAGACGATTTTAGAAGTAACTCAGAGAATTATTGACCGCAGTAAGGATACTCGGTCTCAGTACTTGAAACAAATGAAATCTCAGGCGGCTGATACGGTTTCTCGTTCTGCATTGTCATGTGGGAATATTGCCCATGCGATGGCCAGTTGTTCAGATCACGAGAAGACGGACTTGATTGGAAGTAAAAAAGCCAATATTGGAATCATCACAGCCTTTAACGATATGTTGTCGGCACATAAGACCTACGAAGACTATCCGAAGTCCATTCGTACCAGTGCACTTAAATACAATGCTGTAGCTCAGGTTGCAGGAGCTGTTCCTGCCATGTGTGACGGTGTCACTCAAGGTGAGGCAGGGATGGATTTATCGCTATTCAGTAGAGATGTCATAGCCCTCTCAACGATTGTGGGCTTGTCTCACAATATGTTCGAATCTGCCTTGTGTCTGGGTATCTGTGATAAAATCGTTCCAGGAGAATTGATAGGCGCCCTAAAGTTTGGGTATCTACCTATTATCTTCGTTCCAGGGGGACCCATGAAAACAGGAATCTCTAACGAGGAAAAAGCAAAAGTTCGAAGAGAATATGCGGAAGGTCTCGTGGATAGAGATGCTTTATTGAAATCAGAATCTAAGGCATACCACTCTCTGGGAACATGTACGTTCTATGGTACAGCGAATAGCAATCAAATGTTGATGGAAATCATGGGCTTGCAATTGCCAGGTTCTTCATTCGTGAACCCAGATACCCCACTTCGTACCGCATTAACGGATTATGCGGTTAAGGTGGCTGCCGAAACGACAAGCTTGGGCGATAATTACCGTCCTATGTACGAGATTGTGTCTGAAAAGACCATCGTAAATGCCATTATTGGTCTCTTGGCCACAGGTGGGTCTACCAACCTAACCATCCACTTAGTTGCCATTGCTAAATCTGCGGGTATACAAATCAACTGGCAAGACTTTTCAGATTTATCCGCAGTAATACCACTACTTACCAAGATGTATCCTAACGGTTCTGCAGATGTGAACTATTTCCAAGCAGCAGGAGGGATGTCTTATCTAATCAAGTCTTTATTAGAGAATGGTCTTCTTCACGAAGACGTTCATACCATCTTAGGCCAGGGATTGAATACTTATACACAAGAGCCATTCCTTCAGGATGGTGAATTGATATGGAGAAAAGGTCCTGATAAGTCATTAGACACAGCAGTACTTACGTCTGTGGAAAATGCCTTTTCAAAAACAGGCGGTGTAAGAGTCTTAAAAGGGAATCTTGGAACCTCTGTAATTAAAATATCAGCAGTAAAAGAAGAAAACTGGATTGTTGAAGCCCCTGCGGTTATTTTTGAAGATCAAGAAGAACTTTTAGAGGCTTTCAAAAGAAAGGAATTAAACAAGGATTTTATTGCCGTTGTCCGTTACCAAGGGCCAAAAGCCAAAGGAATGCCTGAATTACACAGGTTGACTCCTGTGTTGAGTATATTACAAAACAACGGTTACAAAGTAGCTTTAGTGACTGATGGTCGAATGTCAGGTGCATCAGGAAAGGTGCCTGCAGCCATTCATCTGTCCCCTGAGGCTATGGACGGAGGACTGCTTCCAAAACTTAAAGATGGCGATCTTTTGAGGCTTGATGCAGTCACTGGAGAGTTAACCTGTTTTAACGAAGCAGAGGTGCAAGCAAGAACGGCTCCAGAAAAACCTGCCATCCATCAAGAAGGTTGTGGTAGAGAGTTGTTTGGGAATTTTAGAAAATTAGTTCAACCAAGTGAGGAAGGTGCTTCCGTATTATTTTAAGCGATATGAGTCAAAATAACATCAGAACCGTATTAGAGGGCAACCCGGTTGTACCCGTTGTAAAAATTCAATCCCTAGATGAGGTTGTCCCATTGGTGACGGCTCTTCAAGAGAATAACATCAACTGTATCGAGATCACTTTGCGTACTGACTGCGCAATTGATGCATTAAAACTGGCTAAAGAGTGCTCTAACGACTCTTTTTCTGTAGGTGTGGGAACGGTAGTCAACACAAAACAACTTGCTCAAGTAATTGAAGCTGATGTTGATTTCATTGTATTACCAGGCTTAAACGATGAGCTTGTTGATGCCCTCAAAGACGTCAGTATACCTTTTCTACCCGGCGTAGTTACTCCTAGTGAAATGATGCAATGCTTAAGTTTGGGATGGGATACATTGAAATTCTTTCCAGCCAATATTGCTGGAGGGCTTAGCGCTCTTAAAACGTATTCACAGGTGTTTTCTCAAATTAAGTTCTGTCCTACGGGAGGAATCTCTAAGGGGAACTATCCGGAATATCTAGCCCTAGATAACGTTATTTCTGTAGGAGGATCTTGGATTCAAAAAGACTTGAACTTATAGTCTAGAATTCGTTCTCATCACAAAATTGATAAAAGACGGCGGGTTTTCCTTTCCGTCCAGTTTTGTTTACGTAGGTAGTCTTGAAGACAATCCCTTCTCTTAGGATTTGCTTTCTGAAATTTCTTTTGTCAATTTTCTTATCTAAGATGTCTTCATGTAGCTTCTGTAGTTGTGGCATGGTGAAGTTCTTGGGTAAAAGAATAGATGACATCTTATGGTTAAGTTCTTTTCTAAGAAATTTTAATGCCTCTTCAATGATTTGATTGTGGTCAAATGTGAGTTCAGGAATTTCTTCAATGCTGGTCCACAAGACTTCATCTGCAAAATAAGATGCTTTCGGATTGAACTTCTGAATGTCAACTAAGGAGATATACCCTACGGTGATCACCCTTTCCTCAGGGTGTTTCCTAAAGCTTTTTAGCCATGCTTGATCTTTTGGGTGTTTTACGCGCATAGGATCACTAAACACCGCGAATTGTTTTAGGTATATTTTGTCAATGGACGTCAAGCTTTTTAAAATCCGTGTCGCCGCAGGATTTAGCTCTTCATTGGTTTTGATGAGGTCCCCAGGTAAAGCGGTAAGCTTTTTAGTCCTGAAAATGGAAAAGCTTTTGGGGTTCTCTTTTTTGGTAATCAATAAGACTTTGAGACTTAAATCCGTGTCAAAACCGAAAATGACACAGTCAACGGATACATTTATTTTAGACATATATTCAATTCAAATTCTATTATATTCTTGTGAAGTTATTGAATTTAAATCAAAGTAAATCGTAAAAAGGGTTCATTAACAGTTGGTTACTTCTTTGAATAGTGTTTTGGATACAGAATTTGTTTTGTTATTCCCAAATAGAATTTTTCATCAGTAAATATTCAATTTCTTTCAATTCGTTGCGATAGGCTTTGGGACAACTGCCTTTAAATGTGATTTGGTAGACATCCTTAATGTTTAGTGTCGTTTTAGATAAGTCTTGCAGCGCAGAGTTGTGTGTGACATTCACATGGAATTTCACGCTTAGTAGTTTCTCTATGTTTTTAAGATCTTCTTTATCAATAGACCATTCGTAAGGCCCTATATTTTTCGTAAAACGGTGCCCGTGATACTTTACCAGGCCTTTTGTGTTCACAGATATACTGTATATGGGGCAGGTTCCGTAACAACCTCCACGGTGCAGACCAAAAACAATAGATTCTGTTTGATCAGTAATAGGCTTATTTTGAAGTGTTTTGCAGGAAACGACCACTAAGCTCAGTAGAAGAATCTGTATAAGTTTTTGTATCACGGATGGATATGCTTATCTTTCATATTACAAATATAACTCATGCAAGTACATTTTATTGCCATAGGAGGAGCTGCCATGCATAATTTAGCATTGGCGCTTCATGAAAACGGAGATGTAGTTACAGGTTCGGACGATGCCATTTACAATCCGTCCAAGTCGAGACTCGATGAAGTTGGAATCTTACCCCCTGAGATGGGATGGTTTCCCGAAAAAATCCATGGAGGCCTAGATGCAGTTATTCTGGGTATGCACGCTCGTGAAGACAATCCGGAGCTTCTAAAAGCTCAAGACTTAGGATTGAATATATTTTCTTATCCTGAATACTTATATGAACAATCCAAAAATAAACTGAGAGTTGTTATCGGTGGAAGTCATGGTAAAACGACCATCACGTCGATGATACTTCATGTGTTGCAGTGTAGCAATATAGATTGTGATTACATGGTTGGTGCACAGCTGGACGGATTTAAAACGATGGTAAAGCTAAGTGACGCACCCGTTATCGTTTTGGAAGGAGATGAGTATCTTTCATCACCTATTGATAGACGTCCTAAATTTCACCTATACCGACCTCATGTGGCCCTACTCAGTGGTATTGCTTGGGATCACATTAATGTGTTCCCCACCTTTAGTAATTATTTAAAGCAGTTTGAATTGTTTATTGATCAAATTCAGGATGGTGGCTATCTCACCTATTGTTCAGAAGATGAAACGTTAAACATCATTTCTTCTTCAAATCCTGAAATTGAAACCGAAGCCTATCAATTGCCTGAATACAAAATTGAGGAGGGGAGAACTTTCATCACGCATGAAGGAGGTGAAACAGAGCTGGAGATATTTGGAGCGCACAATCTGTTAAACATGATGGGTGCTTTGAACGTAAGTAAACAATTGGGTTTGTCAGAAACAATTTTTTTTAATGCCATGGCAAGTTTCAAGGGAGCCTCAAGGCGCTTAGAGAAAATATTTGAACGCGAGGGCATGCTGGTTTATAAAGACTTTGCTCACTCTCCATCGAAGGTTCGCGCAACTGTAAAGGCGGTGAAGGAACAGTTTAAAGATTACAAAGTCATTACGGGTTTAGAGTTACATACCTTTAGTAGTTTGAATAAATCTTTTTTGGCTGAATATAAAAACACCATGAGTGGTGTAGATGTTGCCTATGTTTACTTTGACCCAGAGTCTGTTGCGCACAAGAAACTAGATGATCTATCTGAGGAACTGGTCTATGAGTCTTTTGATCGAAAGGATTTGAAAGTATTTGTGGACAGTTCTGAATATTGTGAATCCATTCGCAAAGAAGTGAATTCTAAAACGGTGGTTTTATTGATGAGTTCAGGTAATTTTGGAGGTGTGGTTTTGGAAGATTTTGCCAAGAGTTTATAGGTAGTCAACGACCTCTTCGAGTTTCATACTTCGAGAACCTTTGATGAGAACAAAGGCATCATCAACTTGATGGTTTTGTAGGTGTTCTTTTAAGCCAGTTGTATTTTCATAGCTTTTGTAGTTCGTTTGATTCAAACGGCTAAAAATCTCTCCCACCAAATACACTTCTTTTATTCCCGAGTTCAAACATTGGTTAATCACATGGATGTGTTCCTTATCTGCTTCTATACCCAATTCAAACATATCACCCAGAATCATCACCTTTTTCTGATGATTGATGGTACTCAAATTATGAATGGCTTTTTCGATGCTCATTGGATTGGCATTGTAGGCGTCCAACAAAACCGTATTTGATTTGGTTTCGATGATTTGTGACCTGTTGTTGGAGGGTGTGTAGCATTCTATTGCTTCTTTTATTTGCTTGTCCGAAACACCAAATTCTAGTCCAACGGCGATGCTAAGTGCTATGTTGTCAAAATTATAATCACCAATCAACTGACTTTGAATTTCGTTTGTATCAAGTTCTACCTTTACAAAGGGTTGGGCACCCTTATTGGTGATTTTCCATTTGCTATCCGCTTGCTGCCCAAAGTTGATTTTCTCACAATGACCAGGGATTTTTTCAATCAGAATCTGTTGATTGTCTTTAATGAAAATGGGACGTTTTTTTTCTGATAGGTATCTGTATAGTTCTGTCTTTGTCTCTAGAACTCCAGCCAGGGAGCCGAAGCCTTCTAAGTGTGCTTTTCCCACGTTGGTGATGACGCCATAATCGGGTTCTGCAAGTCGGCATAAAAAGTCAATTTCACCGATGTGATTGGCCCCCATTTCAACGATGGCAAATTCTGTATTCAGAGGAATGCTCAATAGCGTAAGTGGAACTCCAATATGATTGTTTAAATTCCCTGCTGTGGCTGTGGTTTTGTATTTCTGTTTCAATACTTGAAAACACAATTCTTTACTGGTAGTTTTTCCATTAGTTCCAGTAATTCCAAGCACTGGGCAGTGCAGTTGTCTTCTGTGTTTTAAGGCCAGTTTTTGCAGGGTTTCTAGGGCGTCTTCGACCCATAAGTATCGTTCATCAAGAACGTATTTCTCCTCATCCACGACCGCATAAGAAGCGCCTTTTTCTAGCGCTTTAATGGCAAATTCATTGGCATTAAAGTTGGGGCCTTTCAGAGCAAAGAAAAGACAGTTTGGAGTGATCTTTCTGGTGTCAATACAAACATTGGAATGTTGAAGGTATATTTGGTAGAGCTTTTCAATCATGATGTCATGAAAATACGAAAAAAGGATTTTTTCACCGGTCCTCCGACCTACTTTTGAATGAAGTAATGCTGATTAGATTTCTTCATGAAACTTATTTCAACAAAAAAGCCCCACATGGTGAGGCTTTTTTTATTTTAATATCTTGAAGCTTTCTTTCGGTTTGGCTCAAGGTTTTGAGAACCCATACGATCTACTACACATCGGAATCCGATGAAGTCTGCAGCTAGATCACTATTAAGGTATCTTCTAGCGCCTGGGTTTAACCAATACACACGGTCTTTCCAAGATCCTCCTTTGTATACGTGAACATTGTCATTGATCAATGTTGTTTTTCCGTAGTCATACATGGCAGCTTCTCCACCAGTATCTCCTTTGGAGTAGTAGATGCTAGATTCAATATCTCCATCACCAACATTAGAGTTTTTAGCTTTTCTATAGTTTCTTCTGTTGTTGTCTGCAGCGGCTTCACGTGTTTGAATTCTACCTAATGAATCTGCTTCTACATAGTAGCCTTCTTCATCTTTGGCTTTATCGGTGAATACATTTCCTCTGAAAGGCATAAAATCATCTTCATCAGAACGTGTAGGTCTGTATACATCCAGTACCCATTCAGCTACATTACCTGCCATGTCATAAAGACCTATGTCATTCGGCGGGAATGATTTTGCTTCCATGGTTCGGGCACCTGCATCATTTAATTTTCCTGCTACCCCCATGTTGTCTCCAGCTCCTCTTTTGAAGTTGGCTAACAATTCTCCTTGGAAAGGTTTGCGATTGTCTCTGACAGAATTTCTGTTCCAAGGGTAGTAACGCCCTTCAGACACGTTTCCGTCAATGGAATTCCCCACTTGGCCCCAAGCTGCGTATTCCCATTCGGCTTCGGTAGGGAGTCGGTAACTAGGGGTAAGTACACCATCTTCAAGTCGACCTCTTCTTCCGTCTTTGTTTTTAGGGTTTGCTAAATCTCGATAACCTTTTTTCTGAGCACCGGTATACTGAGCTGTTTTGTATGCTTCTGTATTGAAGTTGTCGTCGTCAAATTGTTCTGAGTTGTGTTTTAAGGCTCCCGCTTTAATCAAGGCCAGCTCGTTTACACGGTCTGTTCTCCATGCACAGTAATCTTGAGCTTGATCCCAGGAAACACCTACCACGGGGTAGTTGCTGAATCCAGCATGACGGAGGTAGTTATTTACCATAGGGTCGTTGTAACCCAATTCGCTTCTCCATGCATTTGTGTCAGGAATGGCATTCCAATACACTTCCGGGTAGCTTTCACCATATACTCTTTGAAGCCAAAAAAGATACTCTCTGTAGGCTACGTTGGTGATTTCTGTCTCATCCATATAGAAAGAGGCAACCGATACTTGCTTTGGGCTTGCATTATTTTCCATCAGAATGTCTTCTCCGGTCTGCCCCATAACAAAGGATCCACCTTCAACGAATACCATTCCCACTGGAGTCTGTTGCTTATAATTTAACTGAGCCTCAAACCCACCATTTTGTGAAGTATTGATTTTCCATCCCGTCGTAGATGAAACACCTTCTTGAGAACTGCTGCTACATGAGCTTATGATGGCTGCAAGAGCTACAATATATATTTTAGATAAAGTTTTTGACATTTTCATGGTATGCTTATCTTGTTTGTTGTGCTTATTTGATTAGCGCGACTAAAATACCTAAAATTTAGGGCATTTAATGGCTTTTAGCTTTTTTCTTTTGTCTTGGCAATCCAACTGAATGGTCAGAGAGACTTCATGTGCACCTCCTGAGGAGCCCATAAGTTCAGAGATGGTGTAGTCATAACTATATCCGACACGAATGCCACCTGCGGTGTAACCTAGAACCATTAAAAGTGCATCGGAATTGGAAAAGTTATTTCGGAAATAAAGTCCACCTGATAAACTTTGGTTGGTCAAAGACATACCAATATTCAGCTGTCTCGCTCCATTTTGAGACATATAAAGAATGTTTGGAGTTACGTAGGGCTCATCTGTAGTAAGTCCTAAGTTTCTGGATTTACCTACTGAGAAGTTGGTTCCTGCATGTAAGGTGAATCTTCTCGGTAAATTGCTGGTTGCTATAAATGCATCTTCTGGTTCGGTAAGGTGGTGTATGGCAAGACCGGCAAAGTATTTTTTGGAGTAGGCCATGATCCCTAATGATAGATCTGCATAGCTGACATTTTCAGCAAATTGGCTTACATTTTCTTGGGTTGGAAGAACAAATCCGTAGTTCGGGTCAATCTGGTCTCCAAACTGCAATTTCGATTTATCTAATGCTCTTTGTTGGAAGCTTGCCTGTATTCCGGTTACAATATTGAATTTTCTTGATATTTGCAATTGGTATGAGTATAACAAGCTTATCTGTGTGTTTTTTAGTGTTCCCTCACCTTCAATGTCATTGACAATCTGAAGTCCCACGCCTCCTTTTAATTCTTCCAATTGCCTGTCGTATGAGATGCTGTTGGTCACAAAAGAGGATTTTACGTTCGGCCATTGATTTCGATGATGTAATGAAATACGAGGGCAATTGGCAGAACCTGTCATCGCTGGGTTCAAGTACAAAGGATTCCCGTAAAACTGAGAGAATGCTGGATCTTGAGCGTGCGCATTTTGCGAAAATGCAAATACTAAAATCGCTATAAGGGTGAAAAATCTATTTTTCGACATATTACTTTCCGATTATAAAGCACAATAATACAATAATTTTTCAAATTTTAAGCACGGTATTGTTCTATGCCTATACATTGCACAGCATCTAACTGAAATAATTGTACCAAAAGCTTCTTGTTTTAAGGTAATATGTGTTTATTTTGAGCGTTATCTATAAAATGCCACCCAAAACGATGTTTTTTTTGAACAATCTTAGGTTTAACATATTTCTGCTGTTTTTTTTAGTGCGAGCAGGTTTATTTGCTCAATCTTCAGAAGAAGTAATTCTGGAATGGGAATCCCCTAAATCCATGACTGTTCTCAATGAAGAGCAAAAGGTTATGAGTTTTGTCGGTGCCTTTTATCGTTTTGAACAACACAATGCTCCTTTATTTTTAAAGAAAATTCGATTGCCCAAAAATACGGACAAAGTTCATGTTGATGTTGAGGTTACAGAGCGCATTCCTTTGACGAATGAAGAGAAACTTTTATATGGGGTGGTCTCTTTAGAAAGTATGTTGACCTGGAGAATTACGACCGAGCGGAAAGTACCCTATTTAATATTGTCCTATCTGCCAATTGACGGCTCGGGTAAAGTAACACGTTTTAACTATTCCATAGACCTCACCTACAAGGATGTTGATGTTATGCATCGGAAAGCTGCTGTGAATTCTGTTCTCTCAGAAGGAGATTGGTATAAAATTAGTGTGGTAGATGATGGATTGTACAGATTAGATTCTGATTTCTTGAGCCAAATGGGCTTGGAGGTTTCAAATTTAGATCCTAGAAATATTCAAGTTTATGGGAATGGAGGAGCAATGTTGCCTGAGCTTAATAGTGTCCTACGTCATTCCGACCTCGTTGAAAATGCGATTTATGTGAAAGGTGAGGAGGATGGTAGTTTTGACAAGAATGATTTTGTTGTTTTTTATGGAGAATCTCCCCATCGCTGGAGCTTGGACGAGAATAAAAACTTCAAACACAAGCTGAACATTTATGACAGTCATAATTATTATTTCATCCGAGTAGCCCAAAACAAAGGAAAGCGAGTGAATCTCCTTGATTCTCCTGATGCTGAAAACCATGAGGTTGATTTTTACACGGATCGAAAGTTTTACGAACTTGAAAAAAATAACCTGAAAAATACCGGAAGACAGTGGTTTGGAGAATACTTTGCCTTCAATGAGCAATATTCGATAAATTTCAATTTTCAAAATCGGATAAAAACGGAGCCTTTACTCGTTAATGCTCGTGCTGTAGGGCGTTCAGAAGTTCCCACGAGCCTTCTTGTGAAACACAGGGGTAGTCAGGTTTTAAAGGTACCTATTGGAACGCAGGTGAGTGCATCTACCTATGTTGATGATGGAGAGGCTAAGGCTGATTTTTACAGCAATGCAAGCACTGTAGATTTGGAAGTGTCTTATGATAAAAATGGAAATTCATCTGCTTTTGCCTACCTAGATTATATAGAAATGCAAGCTAAATGTAAATTGAAGTACGACGGAGGGCAATTGCTCTTTAGCGAGCCCTCTTCAGTAGGTGATGGGAATGTAACCAAGTTCAATCTGGCAGCTGGTGGACGTTCTTTTGTGGCGTGGGACCTTACAGATCCGGTCAATGTAAGTCAATTGCGCGTAGCTGAAGATGGAAGCTTCTTGAGTTCCACTGAGGAATTGAAATCCTTTGCCATACATGATTTATATTCTAGTTCTTACAAAACGCCTGTTTTTGATCATAAGGTGCCGAATCAGAATTTACACGGTCAGGAGTCTGCAGACTTGTTGATCATAACCGCTCCAGAATTCATTCAGTCTGCAGAGCGATTGGCTCAATTACATATTAAAGAAGATGGAATAAAGGTCCAGGTGGCAACCACCGATGAAATATACAATGAGTTCAGCTCTGGTAAGCAAGATTTAGTAGCCATAAGATCATACATACGCATGATGTATATTAAAACAGATGTCGATCAGATGCCCGATAATGTGCTCCTATTTGGCGATGCAAGTTTTGATTACAAAGGCATTGGAGTTTCCCAAAATGAGTACACCCAACAGAATTTTGTCCCCACATTTCAATCTGAGTATTCTTTTAAGTTAGGCCCATCTTATTGTACGGACGACTTTTTGACTTATCTTGATGATGATGAAGGAGGGCTTTCAAGTATGCAGAGGGATGGGATGGACGTCGGGATAGGGCGTTTGGTGGTTCAGACCCCGTCTGAGGCGGATTCAATGGTGGACAAGATAGAGGCTTATTATTCCGAGAACGCTCATGGCGATTGGCGAGGGAACATTTGTTTTGTTGCCGATGATATCGATGAAACATGGGAGCGTCGTTTGCAAGAAAATATGGATAAGATTGCCGAACATATTGACACGAGCTATCACAACTACAACATCAGTAAAATCTATTTGGATGCGTACCAACAAGTTTCTTCATCCGGTGGAGAGCGTTATCCCGAAGCCCGTCAAGCCATCGTAGATCGTGTAAACAAGGGGGCTTTGATTGTCCATTATTACGGGCATGGAGGCGAGGTAGGCTGGGCCGAAGAACGCGTTTTACAAATGTCGGATATCAATGCTTGGGAGAATAAATACAATTTGCCTGTTTTCGTAACAGCAACCTGTGAGTTTGCTCGATATGATGATGCAAAACGAGTTTCTGCTGGCGAAAGGGTTTTGTTGAACCCCGAGGGTGCGGGAATTGCATTGTTTACGACCACCAGAACCATAACAGAGTCCGATGCCAAAAATTTGTCGGAGGCCTTTTATAAATATGCCCTTCCCGAGCAGTCGGGTGAGGCTTTGACCTTTGGCCAAGTGATGAAAGGACTTAAAAACGACCTTGTTGCAAATGGAATCTCAGGGACGAATAAAATGAAGTTCACCTTGTTGGGTGATCCAGCCTTGAGATTGCCTATTCCTCAATATAAGGTTGTTGTAACTGAAATCCTGAATGGGGCAACGAATGTGAAAATCGATTCACTTCATGCTTTGACCCACGTAAAATTAAAAGGTGAAATCCAAAACTCAGATGGACTTCGAGAAGATGCTTTCCATGGGGTTTTAACCCCTAAAATATATGATAAGCCTCAGAGACTTCAGACCTTGAGAAATGATCAAGAAGATCTAGATCCTTTTTATTTTGAGCTTCAGCAAAACCTTCTGTATTCAGGGAAGGTCTCTGTGGAAAACGGACGGTTTGAATTTGAATTTATGGTCCCTCAAGACATTTCATTTTCGGAGGGATCGGGTAAGTTTTCCTTGTATGCTTCTAATGAAAATTCAGAAGCCATTGGTGCTTTTGTAGACATCCCTATAAGCGGTTTTGAGGAGGGATATGAGCTTGATGATGAAGGTCCTTCTATTGAGTTGTATATGAATAACTCTGACTTCCGTTACGGCGGAATTACAGATACATCTCCGAGTTTATATGCCTTAATCACAGATGCCTCTGGGATAAATACTACGGGTAACGGTATCGGACATGATTTGGTCGCGACAATGAATGAAGATGATGCGACTTCGGTTGTTCTGAATAGTTATTACGAAGCTGATATGGACTCTTATCAAAGTGGTCATGTAAAATATCCATTTACAGACTTGGAAGAAGGACTCCATCAATTAAAATTGAAGGTTTGGGATGTTCATAACAATTCCAGCGAAGCATACACGGAGTTTGTGGTTGTGAAGCGTTCTGATCTGATCCTTCAAAATTTAATGAATTATCCCAATCCATTTAGCGATTTCACCCGAATTCACTTTGAGCACAACCGCCCTGATGAGGTCTTAGAGGTACGCATGGAGATATACGATCTTAAGGGGGTTAAACTTAGGCAAGAGGAACTGCAAATCTCAAATTCATCCTATGCAAATTCTGATTTCACCTGGGACGGAACCTCTAGCGAAGGAGCTCAGGTTAACTCTGGGATGTATTTATGCAGAGTGATTGTTACTTCTGAGAATTCCGTTGACGAAGTAGTAATTAGCAATCAAATGATACTAATCAAGTAAGTTTCGCGTTATTAATTCATAAATTTGTCCCAAGAGTAAAACCCCAATACATGAAAAAAATAGTTTTTGCAGCTACAGTTGCACTTATAAATACGAGCCTTTTTGCTCAAGACTTAACCAATGATTATCTAAATAATCTAAACACCATTTCAACGTCTGTACCCTTTCTGTCGATTGCGCCAGACTCCAGAGCAGGTGCCATGGGTGATGTCGGTGTGGCTACTTCACCCGATCAGAATTCCATTCATTGGAATGCTTCGAAATTGGCATTTATTGAAAAAGATCAAGGGCTTTCCATTTCCTATACTCCTTGGTTGCAAGATTTGGTGCCGGAAATTAGTTTGAGTTATTTGTCCGGGTATAAAAAGTTAAACTCTAGGAGTGCTGTGGCATCCAGCTTGCGGTATTTTTCTCTGGGAGAGATTCAGTTTACAGGAGGAGATGGCACGAATCTCAAGAAATTCAGCCCTAATGAATTTGCTTTTGATGGTGCTTACGCCATGAAACTTTCCGAGAATTTCTCTGCGGGTGTAGCGATGCGTTATATCTATTCCAATTTGACAGGTGGCATCAATATTGAGGGTGGAGGCGCCACGAAACCTGGGAATTCTTTTGCGGTAGATTTGTCTTCATACTACCAAAGTGATGCCTTTGAAATAGACGAAAAAGACGCCTACTGGGCTGCCGGAATCAACCTGTCCAATATGGGGAATAAAATATCCTACACCGACGGTGGCGAGGAGCATTTCTTACCTATGAATGCCCGAGTTGGAGGGAGCTTATTCTTGGAGTTGGATGATTTTAATACGGTTTCTTTTGCTGTAGATGTAAATAAGTTATTGGTGCCAACAACGCCGGTATACGCTGTTAGTGAAGATGGTAGTAAAATACTCGATAATGATGGTAATCAGGTTATTGAGTCTGGAAAAGATCCTAATGTAGGCGTTGTTCAAGGAATCTTTCAATCTTTTTCTGATGCGCCTGGCGGTTCCAAAGAGGAGCTAAACGAATTGATGTTTTCTGTGGGTGCTGAATATTGGTATATGAAACAGTTTGCACTTAGAGGTGGATATTTTTACGAGCATGAAACCAAGGGAGGACGAAAGTATTTTACCGTAGGATTGGGTCTTAAAATGAATGTATTCTCTTTAGATGCAGCCTTCTTATTGCCTGCTACAAGTGGCGTCAAAAGTCCACTGGCAAATACCCTTCGTTTTACTTTGTTGTTTGATATGGAATCTTTGTACGCCACCAATAAAAATTAAATCATGAACATAAGAGTGGGTTTTGGGTTTGACGTTCACCAGCTAAAAGCGGGTGAAGAATTTTGGTTGGGGGGTATTTTGGTGCCTCATGAAAAAGGAGCTGTAGGGCATTCAGATGCTGATGTGCTCATTCACACCATCTGCGATGCGCTATTAGGGGCCGCAAACCTCAGGGATATCGGATTCCATTTTCCAGATACAGATCAACAATACAAGGGTGTCGATAGTAAAATTCTGTTGAAAGAGGTCATGAGTATTCTCAGGAAAGAGGGTTTTGAGTTGGGTAATGTAGATGCAACGATTGCCTTGCAAAGACCAAAAATTAACCCGCACATTCCAGAAATGAAAAAAGTTTTGGCAGAAGTCATGTCTGTTTCATCGAGTCAAATTTCTTTGAAGGCGACGACCACAGAAAAGCTCAGTTTCGTGGGCCGAGAGGAGGGTGTCTCAGCATACGCTGTTGCACTTGTTCAAAAGAATTGATTTGTTGATACTGGGCTTTTTTATTTTTTGAGTCTTTGATGTAGGATCTCATCATCAACATTTTCTAAACGTTTATTTCTAAAATAATTTTTTAGGGGGTTGTCAGGCTTCAAAAAACACTTTTTGAAGCCTTTTTGACCTAATAAGTCCATACTTCTCACTTTTGTATGTTTTGCCTGGTTTAATGTTGGTTGAATAACAAACAAATTAGTACATTTGCTTTTTGAAAAAATAAGACAAATGGCAAAGTTGAAGTATACAAAAGAAACGTATTTGAATTGGTATGAAAATATGTTGCTCTGGAGAAAGTTTGAGGACAAAACTGGAGCGCTTTATATACAGCAAAAAATTAGAGGATTTTTACATTTATACAATGGGCAAGAAGCTGTTTTAGCTGGGTCCATCCATGCGATTGATCCCAAAAAAGATAAAATGATTACGGCGTACCGTGATCACGTTCAGCCCATAGCTATGGGAGTGAGCCCAAACAACATTATGGCGGAGCTTTTCGGAAAGTCTACGGGTGTTTCCGGAGGTAAGGGAGGTTCTATGCACATGTTCTCAAAAGAGTTTAACTTTTTTGGAGGTCATGGTATTGTTGGGGCTCAGGTTCCTTTAGGAGCAGGTATTGCTTTTGCTGATCAATACAACGGTAGTGATGCCGTTACCCTTTGTTATATGGGAGATGGTGCCGTTCGTCAAGGGGCGATACACGAAACCTTTAACATGGCGATGATGTGGAACTTGCCTGTAATTTTCATTTGTGAAAATAACGGTTATGCCATGGGAACTTCTGTGGAGCGTAGCGCCAACCATTCCGAAATCTGGAAGTTAGGTTTGTCCTACGAAATGCCTTCAGCACCTGTTGATGGTATGGATCCTGTTGCAGTAGCAGAAGCGGTAAATGAAGCTGTGGTTCGCGCTCGAAAAGGAGAGGGGCCAACTTTCTTAGAAATGAAAACCTACCGATACAAAGGACATTCCATGTCTGATGCACAGAAGTACCGTACCAAGGATGAGATCGCTGAATACCAAAAAGTAGACCCAATGAATCAGGTTCTTGAGCACATCAAGAAAAAGAAATGGGCAACCGAAGACGAGATTCAGGCGATACAAGATAAAATTAAAGGAATTGTGAAAGAAGCCGTTGATTTTGCTGAAGAATCACCATTCCCATCAACTGATGCTTTGTATAAAAATGTTTACGTAGAGGATTATCCTTTTATAAAAGAATAAATTATGGCTGAGATTGTACGCATGCCCCGTTTGAGTGATACCATGACTGAAGGTACAGTTGCGAAGTGGCACAAAAAAGTAGGAGATACGATTTCTGAAGGCGACTTGCTTGCAGAAATAGAAACGGATAAGGCGACGATGGAATTCGAGTCTTTTCAAGAAGGTGTGTTGTTACACATTGGAGTTGAAGAGGCGTCTACGGCACCCGTAGATTGTATTTTAGCTGTTCTTGGTGAGGAAGGAGAGGACGTTACTGCGGTAATTGAAGCCGAATCGAGCCCAGCCGAAGAAGTTAAAGAAGAAGTGGTTGAGGCACCTGTGAAAGAGGTTGTTGTTGAAGCACCTAAAGCCGCTCCGGCTCCCACTCCTGTTGCAGCGCCAGCGCCAGCTCCCGTTGTGGCTACAAGTTCGTCAAATGGAAAAGTAAAAGCTTCGCCATTGGCAAAGCGATTGGCTGAAGAAAAAGGAATTAACCTTTCCCTGATCCCAGGTTCTGGAGATGGAGGCCGAGTGATTAAGCGTGATGTGGATAATTACCAAGGTGGTGTGGTTCGCTCTGGATTGACTGAAGAAAGATTTACAGAACAACCTATTTCGCAAATGCGAAAAACCATTGCCAGAAGACTTTCTGAGTCTAAATTCACCGCACCTCATTTTTACCTTTCCATTTCGGTAAATATGGACAATGCCATTACTTCACGTAAGGCAATTAACGCCATGGGAGGGCAGAAAATTTCTTTCAATGATATTATAGTTAAGGCCACGGCCATGTCTCTTAGAGAGCATCCAGTCATCAATTCTTCTTGGAGAGGTGACGCCATCCGTACCAATGAGCATGTTAATGTTGGAGTGGCTGTAGCTGTGGAAGACGGATTGTTGGTACCTGTGGTTCGATATACCGATACCAAAACACTGGCGGAAATATCTACCGAGGTTAAAGGATTCGCTCAAGCGGCTAAGGATAAAAAATTACAACCTGCAGATTGGGAAGGGAGTACCTTTACCATTTCAAATTTGGGAATGTTTGGTATTGATGAATTTACGGCCATCATAAATACACCTGATGCTTGTATTCTGGCAGTAGGAGGTATTCAGCAAGTTCCTGTCGTTAAAGAAGGGCAAATTGTTCCGGGTAACGTCATGAAGTTGACCTTGTCATGTGACCACCGTGTCGTAGACGGTGCATCTGGAGCTTCGTTCTTACAAAGTTTAAAATCGTACATAGAAAATCCAATTACGATGTTTGTGTAATATTTATACTCACTTTAAAAAAAGTCCCCAATTGGGGGCTTTTTTTTGCTTTGTACTTTAGAGAAGAATCTGTTTGTCTATACTTTGCTCAAGGGAAATGATGGTTTCCGTTCTTTGTATACCCGTTACCGATTGAATTTCTTCATTCAATACTTGTCTCATGTGTTTGGTGTTTTTACAGCGTATCTTTGCAAAGATGCTATACACACCTGTCGTGTAATGAGCTTCAACGATTTCAGGGACTTGATTTAATTGTTCAATAACGTCCTTGTAGTTAGACCCTTTTTCCAAGTAAATTCCTAAGAAGGAAGTCATGTCGTAACCTAATAACTCATAATTTACATTGAGTCGACTCTTTTTTACAATCCCAGCATCTTCCATCTTTTTCATGCGAACATGAATGGTTCCGGGAGATACAATCAATTTTTTGGCGATTTCAGTGTATGGAGTTTTCGCATCCCGCATTAAAATCCCTAAAATACTTCGATCTATATTGTCGATTTGATAATTTGCATCCATATTAAGGGTTCTGCATTTAATTATTATTAATCAAATATACTTAAAATTACATTAAGTATAAAAATATAGCATTTATATTAATGTATTTGTAATTTAAAAGAGATTTGTATTATATTTACATCAGTTAATCACTACAACACTGTGGGGTGATGAAACTGGCAGACATGCCCTCCTGTCTCGAGGGTGAAGATTCTGGAATAAATCATTAGACTAACCACTTCGTGGAGGTTCGAATCCTTCTCCTACAGCAAACAAAATCCTCTTGAGAAATCTCAAGAGGATTTTTTAGTTTACAGATCGGCTGACTTTATACCCTCTAATAATGTTGTGAATGATTGTTGGGATGACTAAATCTTGACAAAATCAAGGAATAGTCGTTGGCTTAGCCCTATAAACCCATAAAATTAGATGATTTGATTTTATCAAACTCATAATTATCAATCGAAATTATGACACATATTTTATTATTGATAATTAACAAAGCTTATTATTACATTTTGTGTAAAAATTAAGTCATTTTGTTGATTTTATTGCAATGAATGCTCCAAGCGTTGTATATTTACACCAGTGAATCACAACAACAATGTGGGGTGATGAAATTGGCAGACATGCCCTCCTGTCTCGAGGGTGAAGATCCTGGAATAAATCTTAGTGACTAACCACTTCGTGGAGGTTCGAATCCTTCTCCTACAGCAAGTAAAATCCTCTTGAGAAATCTCAAGAGGATTTTTTAGTTGAGCATAACTCTATTGTCTGTCAATGATAAATTTTTGGGTACTTTCTCCAAATTTTATGAGATAGATCCCCGCATTGAGCATGGATACATCAATTCTATTTCTAGAAGGACCTATGCTTTTAATCAAGAGCAATTGTCCGTCTATAGCATATATTTTCATTGTGTTCTGTTTATCGCTTGTGATGTAAAGATTGTCTTTAACTGGGTTGGGAGATATTCTAAAGGTGGGCTTGTTTTTTATCTCATTGAGTAAAAGATTACATGTCGTAGTTTTTGAGATAAAGGTCTGGAGTGCTTTCACAAAAGAGGGAATAAAACATTCCTGATGATCGAGGGTGGGATGTATTTCAGTGATGTTTACCTGTGTTCCATCCAGTGCACTCATTTTTTGGTAAGCAATCTTAGAATTCAATGGGCTTACTAGTTTGTCACCCCCGCAATAATAAAAATGAATAGGGGATGAAGGCGCCCAATCCGTCAGGTCATTTTCAGCCAATGCAAGGCTAAGTGGGTGTTTTGAGTTGCTCATGACACTCTCATAGAAATCCGAGTTCAGCATTTTGTTTGGGATGTTCGGAAGAAGGGCATTTATTTGGTCAGCACGGTATTGTCCGTTAAAATAGTCAGCAATTGATCGATAGGGGCTTGCGAACATCTCATCTAAAGAATATATATTCAGGTAGGGGTACAAGGTACGATAACTCAATAGGATATAGGGGATGTAAAATGGAGCGGAGTACTCGTTCATTCCCAAAGAGCTTTCTTTTTGAACACCAGAGAGATCGTAGGGTCCTGACATAGGGATCGAATACTTGATGGTAAATTCTTCTGAATGATTGTTTTCGATTAATTTTTGCAAGGCAAGGGTGGCATGTCCACCTTGTGAATAGCCAAAAATGAATACATCATCATTCAGATTGATGTCGTATTTATTGCAGAGTTCTCTCGTAGCTCGCAACATGTCAAGTGATGCTGAAGCTTCTGTTTTGGAATGTATGTAGGGGTGGAGCCCATCGGAATCTCCTAAGCCTAAATAATCGGGAAGTGCTACTACGGATCCCACAATGGCGGCTCCAAAAGTACCGACTTGTGCTTCGTCATTGTATCGAGAGGGGACATTGTCTTTATGAGTAACCGTTCCGTGCTGATAACTCATTAAGCTCCAGGAGCAATGATTGTTAGATGGGATTACCACAAGCCCAGAGGCTTCGCTTTCCCCATCGTAAATATTTGGGGTTTGATAAGTGATTTTATACACTTTTACTCCATATTGAATCATTGTCGATAACAAGGGTTGGGATTGGATAAGTTCCGATCGACTAAAAGATTTTATCAAAGTATCTGAGGTCAGTGTTTGCGCACTTATGTTGAGGGTAATCAACATGAGGATTCCAAAGTAAAACTTCCTTATTATTTTTATCATAATTACTTTATCTTCCATTAAGATAAGATGTTTGAAATGATTTAGCATCTAGTATTCAGTAGCTTAACAGTTCTGTTATTATTTTTCCAACTTTCACAGCATTAGGTAGCATGGTGCTTTCCAGGAAACTATTAAGGGGGATTGCAGGTAGATTTTCTGCCCCTAAAACACGAACTGGAGCTTCTAAGTATTCAAAACATTCTTGTTGTATTTCACCTGCCAAAGCTTGAGCGAAGCCAAGGCCTTTTGATTCTTCGGTAAGTACGATGCATTTATGGTGTCTCCTAACAGATTCGAAGATTGCTTCTCGATCTACTGGAGCTAGACTTCTTAGATCTAGAATTTCGATTTGGCCCGGATGAGATCTTGCGGCTTCAGATGCCCAATAAATACCCATTCCGTAGGTGACGATCACCAGAGTGTTCTTCGAAAGAAGCTCCGAAGCTTCGGCTTCTAGCAGTACTCGAGCTTTCCCCAGTGGAATCATATAGTTTTCATCAGGCTCTATACTTTTTGCTGCTTCAGTACCCTTTATTTTTGACCAATACAAGCCTTTGTGTTCCAGCATTATTACCGGGTTGGGGTCGTAGTAAGCGGCTTTCATTAGGCCTTTTAAGTCAGCAGCGGTAGAAGGGTAGGCTATTTTAATGCCTCGAATATTTGTCAGAATAGATTCTACAGATGACGAGTGGTAAGGTCCACCACATCCGTATGCGCCTGTGGGAATGCGTATGATCGTGCTCACCGGCCACTTGCCATTGGATAAGTAGTATGATCGACTGACTTCACTAAATAATTGGTTGAGCCCAGGCCAAATGTAATCCGCAAATTGTATTTCTACAATGGGTTTGCATCCTACGGCAGACATCCCTACGGTAGAGCCAATGATGAACGCTTCTTGAATGGGGGTGTTGAAGACGCGCCCTCCCCCAAATTTCTCTGCCAGTGTAGCCGCTTCTCTGAAGACGCCTCCCAAGCGAAAGCCTACATCTTGCCCATACATAAGTGCTTCTGGATGTTTGTATAATATTTCTTTAGTGGCCAAAATTGCCGCATCAACCATTAGAATTTTTTTATTCCCTTTTGGCGCCCTTTGTCCTGTCTCTTTTGTGATAGGTGTGGGGGCAAATACGTGAGTGAATAAATCTTCAGGGGTTGGGTCCTCTGCACGAAGTGCTTTTTCATAATCATCTTTAACAGCTTTTATTAATTCTGTCTCTATGGCATCGATTTCTTTTTGATGCATGCCTGAGCCCAAGAGTTGTTTTTGAAGAAGCGGAATGGGGTCTCTTTTTTTATGTTCTTTTAGGTCATCACGATACCACTCTTTTCTCACTCCTGAGGTGTGATGCCCTAGCAAAGGCACTTTGGCGTGAATTAAAAAGGGTCGACGCTCTTCCCGAATCGTTTTTATGACCTTTTTTAGGGTCGCGTAGCATTCGGGGAATTGGCTTCCATTCACTTTTTTTATTTCAATCCCTTTAAATCCTTTTACGAATTTTGAGGCATCATTGGGGAGTACTTCGGAGGCCTGTGCAGAAATATTCCACTCATTGTCTTGTACCAAAAACAAAATAGGGAATTGTTTCAGAGCAGCCATGTGAAGGGCTTCAGAAACTTCTCCTTCTGACATGGCTGCATCGCCCATAGAACAAACCACAACGGGCTTCTGCTTGCCATCATCTTTTGTTAAGCCTTGTTTTTCTAAATATTGAATACCCATAGCTATGCCTGTGCTGGGGATTGCCTGCATTCCCGTTGCAGACGATTGGTGAGGTATCCTTGGTAGGTCGGCTCTATTTAAGCTGGGATGTGCGTAGTAGGTCCTTCCACCAGAGAAAGGATCCTCTTTCTTGGCCAGAAGTTGTAGCATTAATTCATAAGGTGTTAAGCCTAGGCTTAAGAGCATGCAGTCATCTCTATAATAGGGAGAGACCCAGTCTTTGGGGGTTAATTGCATGCCCAAGGCGGTTTGTATGGCTTCGTGCCCACCAGAACACGCATGTACATATCTACTTGTTGTTGAAGCATTCGCTTCGAACAAGTCTGACATGGCCCTAGCGGTCTGCATTATATGATAAGCCTTAACTAAGTCTGTTTTGCTGGCGATGATTTTGTTATTAAATGGTTGATGCCTAAAAATCCATTTAATACTGAGGGATGCAGGTTTATTTTTTGAAGTTTTTTAGCGCTTCTTGCGTGTATTTAGAGAGCACTAGGGCTCCACTTATTTCACTTCTTTTTGAAAGCAGTTCCTCCCAATGCTCCGTGCCTTCCCAGAAGGTTTTTTTAAGAGCGGAAAGAGCTTCGGGGTTTGATTTGCTCAGTTTTGTTGCAAGAGATCCAATGGCCTCATCCATTTGGCTAACCTCGTCATATACTTCGGCATAAAGGCCCGTTTCTTTTCCCCATTCAGCGGTTTTCCATTCCGATGAGTTGAGCGTTAGGTAACTCGTGTTGGCCAATCCAATTTTTCTTTCAATTACCGGGCCAATCACAAAAGGGCCCAAGCCGATTGACAATTCACTTAATTTAACATCGGCATTTTTTGTTGCAAAACAATAGTCGCAGGAAGCTGCAATACCTACACCTCCCCCAACAGCTTTTCCTTGAACTCGTCCAATGATGATTTTAGGGCATGCCCTAACTGCATTGATGACCTGGGCAAAGCCGTTAAAGAATGTTTTTCCCTCTTCAGGAGAAGAAATACGAATCAACTCATCAAAGGAGGCTCCTGCACAAAAGGTCTTATCACCTGCGCTTTTTAATACCATCAAAGAGACGTCTTTTTGATTCCCCATTTCGGAAATCGTCTCGGCAAGCTTTTTTAGAATTGCTCCTGGTAGAGCGTTGCTGAGTGGGTGGTAAAATTCTATCGTAGCGACTCCATTGACAATGGATGTATTGACATGGCCTTGTTTCTTCGAATCAATCATTGTTGCCTCCTGTTCATTAATAGGGTGAATTTTGGAATTACCTTGTGTGTTCGCCTAGCTTTTGTCTCACGGACTAAAAAAAAATGACGAGTGTTAGTTGGTGAGCGCAAACATCATACCTAGCCAAAGTACAAAAATAGTTTTTCATTCTGTTTTAACGGATGTTCATCTGAGTGTAAAAGTTGATTGGGGAATCTTTTTACCCATAAGGATAAGCCTTCCACAAGGAATTGCATATTTTTGTATCAAATATTTATTTTATGACGAATTTTCACACGCTCAAAGTTAAAGAGGTAAAGAGAGAGACGGCAGATGCTGTTTCCATTCTATTTGACGTTCCTCAAGAGTTAAATGAGACATTTCAGTTTGTTCAGGGGCAATATTTAACCTTGAGGGCTGATGTCAATGGAGAGGAGCTTCGTAGATCTTATTCCATATGTTCTTCTCCATTCGACAAAGAGTTGAGAGTTGCCGTGAAACAAATTCCGAACGGAAAGTTTTCCACCTATGCAAATAAGAGCATAGCTGCAGGAGATGCTATAGAGGTGATGGCTCCACTAGGGAGTTTTAATACAAAAGTTTCTGCAAAGCAAGAGAAAAAATATGCAGCCTTTGCTTCCGGCTCAGGTATTACTCCCATCATGTCCATCATACGTACGGTTTTAAAAACCGAGTCGAAGAGTCATTTTACATTGTTCTATGGGAATAAAAGAAACGATACCATTATATTTAATAATGATCTAAAGGATTTGCAAAGTGCTTATCCGGGCCGTTTACATGTTCATCATGTGTTAAGTAGAGAGGCTGGTGTTGAAGAGCGTTTTAGCGGACGGCTTTCCGGGGATAAATGCAGAGCTTATCATCAAGACTTGATCGATATGACTCAGTTGGATGAGGTGTTCTTATGTGGTCCTGAAGCGATGATTTTTGATGTTAAGGAAACGCTTGTTGATATTGGTCTTTCAGAACAGTCGATTCATTTTGAATTGTTCACCACAAGTAACACTGAGAAAAAAGAAAATGCTCAGGAGCAAAGCGATTTGATTGACAGTCAGGTGGAGGTTATTGTTTATGGAGAATCTTTCCATTTTGGATTGTCAAGCGATGGGGACTCTATTTTAGATGCAGCCATGGCAGCTGATGCCGATGCTCCCTTTGCTTGTAAAGGAGGGGTTTGTTGTGCTTGCAGAGCCAAAGTCATCGAGGGTAAGGCCAAGATGGATGTGAATTTTGGCTTGGATGAGAGTGAAGTGCAAGAAGGGTATATACTTGCTTGTCAAGCGCACCCAGCTTCAGAGAAATTAGTAATAGACTTTGATGATATCTAATGGGGAAGAATGTAATCGTAACTGGAGCAAGTAGAGGAATTGGTTTTGAATTGGTAAAGCAATACGTCCAAGCAGGGCATGATGTGATTGCTATTTCTCGAAACTTGAGCCGCTTGGAGGATTTGAAACAAGAGTGTTTAGTCATAAATGCTTCCTCGAAGGTGCATGTTATATCTTTTGATTTGGTAGATGGCGACTTTCAGTCTGATTTGTTGCCTTTCGTTTCCAAGTACTTTGATCAAGTAGATATTCTTGTGAATAATGCAGGAGCACTTGTCTTAAAACCCTTTGCGGAAATTTCTCCGGAAGAGTTGGAGCGCGTTTATCGGGTAAATGTGAGTTCAGTATTCAGGCTGACGCAACTAATGCTGCCTAAATTCTCTGGCGATGCACATATACTTAATATAAGTAGTGTGGGTGGCGTTCAGGGTTCTGTAAAGTTTCCTGGTTTAACGGCCTATAGTTCATCTAAAGCTGCACTCGTTGGTTTGACGGAGTGTTTGGCTGAAGAATTCAAGGAAACCTCCATGTCATTTAATTGTCTTGCCCTGGGGGCTGTTCAAACCGAAATGCTCGAAGACGCCTTTCCGGGGTATGAAGCGCCCACGTCTGCAAAAGATATGGCGAGATACATTCTGGACTTTTCATTAACGGGGCCTCAGTTTTACAATGGTAAAATTCTAACGGTTTCAAAATCGACTCCTTAATCCCCTGAGTAAACATACAATGGCTATCTTTTGTTAAATGCGATTATTTTATTCGCTTTGACTTGATTCACAGCGTCTTCTAGATTTCGAAGAAAATAAGTATTATTGAGGCTTGTCTGAATCAAAAAAGAGCTTAGATTTGCCTTCGCTAAAAATGATTGGCGCCGTTCCTTAACAAGACGATTTTTTATTAAAATATTCGCATTTTTATTTTGTGTAGAAATGAAAAGCTTTGTATTTTTGCAGTCCTCTTTTTTAAGAGGGGGATGTAATTTCCTGAGCATTTTAATAAATATTGTTTTTTTTTATAAAAGTGTTGTGAGGGAATAAAAAGGTTGTACATTTGCATCCGCTAAAACGAAGAAATGTAGTTTTAGGACCAACAAAAAAGTTCTTTGAAAGAAATTATATTGGAAGAGAGAGGTAAGAGAAACAACTTACCCCGTTAAAGTGAGAGTCAGAGAAACAGATTAAACTTTTTACAATGGAGAGTTTGATCCTGGCTCAGGATGAACGCTAGCGGCAGGCTTAACACATGCAAGTAGAACGGTAACAGAGAGAGCTTGCTCTTTGCTGACGAGTTGCGAACGGGT
>JAKMFX010000015.1 GCA_022425195.1 Flavobacteriales bacterium
TTTTTGAGGGTTGTACAGACTTAAATGCATTTAACTACAATGAGAATGCCAACACAAATGACGATTCATGTATAGACATTGCATACGGTTGTATGGATGATACTTATTTAGAATACGATGCGTCAGCCAATACAGACAACGGTTCCTGTGTAAACGAAATCGTTTTAGGTTGTACAGATCCTGACTATGAAGAGTTTAATGAGTTGGCCAACTCTGACGATGGAACTTGTGCAACACTGATTGTTGAAGGTTGTATGGATGAGGGTTACACTGAGTATAATGCATCTGCGAATACGGATTCAGATCCAACTTCATGTGAGACTCTAATTGTAAATGGTTGTACAGACCTAAATGCATTCAACTACGATGAGAATGCCAATACAAATGATGGTTCGTGTATAGCCATAGTATATGGTTGTATGGATGATACTTATTTAGAATACGATGCATCAGTAAATACAGATAATGGTTCTTGTGTAAACAAAATCGTTTTAGGTTGTACCGATTCTGATTATACGGAGTACAATGCTTCAGCGAATACTGACGATGGTTCCTGTGCGACTTTAATTGTATTCGGATGTACGGATGTAGCTTATGAAGATTATAATGCATCTGCAACGACAGATACAGAACCAACTTCCTGTGTGACATTGATTGTAAACGGTTGTATCAATGTAAATTATACGGAGTATAATGCCTCAGCGAATACCGATGACGGCTCTTGTGCGACCTTAATTATTGAAGGATGTACCGATGACAATTATTTAGAATACTGGGATTACAATGAATCTGATAAGAGTATATCAGCACTTGAAAATGTTGCGAATACTGACAACGGCTCTTGTAGCAACTTAATTGTTGAAGGTTGTACGAACTTTGATTACGATGAGTACAATGAGAATGCGAATGTGGATGATGAATCTTGTGTTACAAAAAATACAGTTTACGGATGTATGGATACTACAGCTGAAAATTACGACGCTGAGGCAACAGATGATTCACAGACTACGTGTATCTATTTGATTGAAGGTTGTACAAACCCTGATGCAAGTAATTACAACTCAGAAGCAACTCAAGACGATGGTACTTGTGAGGCGGTTGTTGTTTCGGGTTGTACGACTTCTACGGCCTTTAACTTCGATCCATTGGCTACTGAAGATGATGGTTCTTGTATTGCAGTAATTACCGGTTGTACAGATGAATCGGCCTTCAATTATGATGAATCTGCCAATACCGATGACGGATCTTGTGAAGCCGAGGTTAATGGATGTACGGATGATACTGCTTTTAATTACAATTCCTCGGCGAATACCAATGATGGATCCTGTGAAGCGGTGGTTAATGGCTGTACAGATGCAACAGCATTTAATTATGTTCCATCGGCTAATACAGATGATAACTCCTGTGTTGCCGTGGTTAATGGCTGTACAGATGCAAGTGCTTATAATTACAACTCATTAGCGAATACGAATGATGGTTCTTGTGAGGCTGTAGTAAGCGGTTGTACATTCGATACTTACATTGAATATAATGCCTCTGCGAATACGGATGATGATTCATGTGCTACACTGATAGTAACGGGTTGTACTGATGTGGGCGCAGATAATTATGATGCATCTGCCAATACGGATGATGATTCATGTGTTGACAAAGTGAACGGTTGTACCAATGCAGAAGCATTTAATTACAATGTTTTAGCCAATACGGATGATGGTTCTTGTGAAGCTGTGGTGAATGGGTGTACAGATGCAACAGCGTTTAATTATGTTTCATCCGCAAATACAGATGATAATTCCTGTGTTGCCGTGGTCAATGGTTGTACAGATACAAGTGCTTATAATTACAACTCATTAGCGAATACGAATGATGGTTCTTGTGAGGCTGTAGTAAGCGGTTGTACGGACGACACTTACATAGAGTATAGTGCCTCTGCCAATACTGATGACGGATCATGTGCTACATTGCTAGTCTCGGGTTGTACGAATGATACGTATACAGAGTATAGTACTTCAGCGAATACTGATGACGGATCATGTGCTACTTTGGTGGTCTCCGGTTGTACGGACGACACTTACATGGAGTATAACGCAGCTGCCAATACTTCTGATGAGTCCGCTTGTATCAATCTTATAGTAAGGGGTTGTGTGGATAATACGTACATAGAATACAATCCTTCTGCTAATACTTCAGATGAGTCAGCATGTATCACCTTGATTGTTGAAGGATGTACCAATTCGGTTGCATGTAATTACAATTCAGCTGCGAATGTTGACGATGATTTTTGTGAAATTCCAGAAGAGTGTGATCGATGTTCTGGCGAGACAGATGGTACAGGGACGATTATATATAATAACGTAGATTCTGATGGCGGATGTTTGAATATTGATGAAACACAAAACAAAGGCATTCAGATTTACCCGAACCCTTCTCGTGATCTGATAAGCATTTCAAATGTGGATTATGAGACGTTGACAATATATAGCTTGTCGGGTCAGATGCTTCAATTGAATAAAAATCATGATGGACAGATTAACATCTCGACCTTGTCAAGTGGAGTTTACACCTTGAAGCTCACCGATGCTGAAGGAAATCAACATTATAGTAAGCTCATAAAAAAATAGCTCAATCGTGTTAACAAAAAAGCAGCCCTAGGGCTGCTTTTTTTGTTGCTATATTTTTTAACCGCTAAACATTCTTTGAGCTGACGATAAGCCTTCAGCCAAGGCCTTCATATTTTCTTTACCTGTACCTTGTACTTCTTACTTGTTTCATTTCTCATACGCCATACTTTCAAGCATCAGAAATCTGTAATTAAAGTCCGTATTTGCTTGAAATGAGTGACTTCACCTATTGGTTTTATTTAATAAATGCACTAATTTAGATTCATAAATATATAAAGGATGAAAAATCTAAATAAATTATTTGCGCTGGTATTGATTACTGCAAGTGTTTTTGCACAAATTCCTGAAATAGGAGATTTAAGAGATGGTGGTATTGTATACTATGTGGATGATGTAGTATACTGTGTAGTAGAATTGGAAGACCGAGGTGGTCCAGTCACTTATCAAGATGTACAAAATCAACTTAATGACATTGAGGTTAGGTGGGGATTACCAGATGATACAGAACTTCAGTTAATTGATTATGTCCGTGAGCATTTAATTGAAAATAACCAATTTGTTGATTTTAATTCCCAAAATCATTATTGGTCGGATGTGCCCTTTTTTGCTGTTGGCTATTATCATACTGCAATGCATCGTACGATTAGGTTCGATGTCGAACCTGCTAATCAAAGTTTTCCTGGTGTAAATTTTGATACAGATTTATGTTTATTCCGTTTGATTTCTTGTGATGAGGTAATCAGAGATGATGAAACAGCTGGATCTGAAATTCAGATTGAGATTTTTGAGGAACATAAACAAGATGAGCCAATGTCCATGACTTACGAAGATGCGTGCTATCATAATTCGGGATGGTTTTATGATCAGTTGTTAAGTGAAGAATTAAAGGCTTGTATATGTAATGGTCATGAACAAAATCTTACTGTTCATTATAGGGATTGTATTCAAACGATAACTGGCGATCCTTTTGGACATCATGTTCGAATTCCTATCTCTACAGGTTGTATTGACGAAAGTGCGGTTAATTTCAATGCTCAAGCAACCATAGATGATGGTTCTTGCCATTATTATCGAAATTTTGTTCCCAAAGATGATTTGCGAATATTGGAAGAACAAATTTTTGGTTGTTTGGACCCTGTCGCATGTAACTATAATATTCAGGTGACTGATGAGGATGGTTTTTGTATATATCCTACATATAGTACGATTGAAAAAATCGCTTGCGATACTTTTGAATGGAACGGTACGACTTATGACACAAGTGGGAGGTATACTTGGAGTACAACAAATACTGTGGGTTGTGATTCTTCGGTAACCTTAAATTTAACCATCAATTACGCCTCAAGTGAATGTGATGTTTGTGAGCATGGAGTATTTGTAGATCAAGGAACTATTTTAGATTGCAATGGAAACTGCGCACCCGAAAGTTGGCTATCTGACGGATCTTGTGATGACGGTTCTTATGAGTCTGGAGGCCATCCTATTTATTTCAACTGTGAAGCTTTAGATCAGGATGCCGGAGATTGTTGCCCGCCCGGAGAAATATTCGATTGTGATGGAAATTGTACTCCTGAGGCTTGGTTAGATGATGGCTATTGTGACGATGCGTCCTATGAATATCAAGGGATACTTATCAACCTTAATTGTGCTTCTCATCATTATGACGCAGGAGATTGTGAGGGGGTGGGTAGTGGTTCAACACCGATCCATATAATAACTTGTTCAGATGGGGAAATCTTAGATTGTGACGGTAGTGGAGATTGCTTCCCTGAATCCTGGATTGCAGATGGATATTGTGATGGGGCAGATCAGTCATACGGTGCCGACCTTAGCTGTTATGATAATGATGGAGGAGACTGTGGAGGAAGTGGATGGCGCATAGCGTCTCCAGTTCAAAAAGAAGATGTATCAAATAATTCTATAGGTCTGTCGACCTATTTCGATACCAGAACAAGCCTATTGACACTCGAGATCGAGGGGAAGTCCTATACAGGACCTTTATATTATCAATTGTACGACCTTCTGGGTAATGTCTTGGATGATAATAAACTGACAGGCATCCGAACAAGCATAGACATGGTTAATTTACAGGATGCAGTATACGTATTAAAGGTAACTACAACCGAAAAAGAACTGGTAAAAACATTTAAGATTGTCAAATATTAAAAGCTTCATCATCAGGTGGGAAGATTTTTTATTTAGGGTTCATAAAGATAAACATCGATAAAGAAAAAGCGACACTTCATATTTTTTATGAAATGTCGCTTTGAGCTGACGATCGGACTTGAACCGACGACCTCATCCCTACCAAGGATGTGCTCTACCAACTGAGCTACGTCAGCAATTGTGGGGCAAAAGTAATTAAATCGATTTAATTACTTTATAACAAGGCAATAAATCTGTCATGAAATTACTTTCACCAGCTTATTCCGAACTTTATCAGCCAATAAGTACATCACAGGAACCAATATCAGTGTTAAGAAAGTAGCGAAAGTTAATCCGAAGATCACTGTCCATGCCATTGGGCCCCAGAATATAGCGTTGTCACCACCAAAGAAAATTTGAGGATCAAATTCAGTCAATAGGGTAAAGAAATTAATATTCATCCCCGTGGCCAATGGTAAAAGCCCCAATATGGTCGTAATTGCAGTTAGCAATACCGGTCGCAAACGTTTTTGCCCTCCTTCTTGAATACATGACATGGCAGTTTTAGGATCCAAAATTGCGGATTCTTCAAGATGGAGTTCTCTGCGCTTACGTGTCTTGAGTAGGTCAATATAATCAATAAGAACGATGGCATTGTTGACGACAACTCCGGCCAGCGAGACAATTCCAATCCCCGTCATAATGATCACAAAGTCCATGTTGAACAAGGCCAATCCGAAAAACACACCAATGGTACTGAAGACTACAGTAACAATGATGATGAAGGGTTTTATTGCGGAGTTAAATTGGCTCACTAGAATTAGCGTAATTAAGGCAATAGCAATCATCAAAGCTTTCGACAGAAAGTCTTGGGTTTGTGCTTGCTCTTGTTGTTTCCCCGTGAATTGAAGTACGTACCCAGGCGGTAGTTTTTTATCTGCTAGAATTTGTTTGAGTTGCTCATTAATCAGATTTTCATTGTAGCCTTCAACCACATTGGAGTACATCGTAACTTGACGTTTCATGTCTTTACGACTTACCGAACCATAGGTGGTGTTGTAGGTGTAAGTAGCGACAGAGGAAATTGGGATTTGTTTGATCTGCCCCGAAGACTGACTTCGATAGGTTATTCTTTGATTCATTAGGGCTGGGACACTATAGCGATACTTGTCATCCAGCCTTAGTACAATTGGGTGTTCATCTTCCCCTTCCTTGAATTTGGAAACCTCTTTTCCAAAAAGTGCCGTACGAACTGTACTGGCCACCAGATAGGTCGAGATTCCCAGCCTTCTTGCCTGATCTCTGTCAATTTCAATGAGAAGTTCAGGTTTACTCAATTCCAGATCGATTTTTAAACCTTCAATACCTGGAATGTTTTCTTGATCAATCGTATTTTTCACGTCATCGGAGATGGAAAGTAGTTTTTCAAAATCCTCACCTCTGATTTCTATGTTGATGGGTTTCCCCATAGGAGGACCTTCACGGTTTTTGTCAACACTTATTTCTACACCAGGCCTATTGGTAAGGGTGGAGGAGATTAATTTCATGACCTCAACAGTATTCACTCCTTGTCTTAATTTAAACTCTTTGAAGTTGATGGTGATTCGAGCTTTGTTGGGAGTTACCCCCGTGCTTCCTCCCATGTCATTCGGGTCAGTGGTTCCCGAGCCTATATTGGTCATGACAGAAGATACCGCATGCTCAAAGGGTTTTAGGATTTCGAAAATCTCATCTTCCACCAAATGGGTGATGGAGTCCGTGAGTCCGACATCTGAGCCTATAGGTACTTCTACAAAGACATTTACATACTTAGGCTCATTTACCGGAAAGAATTCTACTTTGGGTGCCTTAAACGCAAAGAACCCAATAGAGAGAAAGAGTAGAAGTCCTGTTCCTGATAATAGGAAGTAGGGCTTTAAGCCACTAAGAGCCCAATTTAGCGTCTTTGCATACTGATTTTCAAGTTTCACCAATAATGAGTCTTGAAACCAGTAGGACCAGGGCGTAAGGAAAAAACCATTGATTAATGTTAGAAGCGCAAATACAATGAGGAGAGATCCCATTAGGGTTTTATCTCCTAAATAAAACATCACAGCAAACAAGGACAGTAATATGGCGTTCTTTGATAGTTTCTTTTTGTTTGGGCTTTTGCGTTCGTCTTTTTTCATAAACTGAGATGCAAACACCGGATTAATCACCAGAGCCACAAACAGAGAAGACCCCAAAACAATAATAAGAGTCATGGGAATATATCCCATAAATTCCCCCATTAAATCGTCCCAAAACAACAGAGGGAAGAAAGCTGCAAGTGTGGTAGCCGTAGAAGAAATGATGGCAACAGCGATTTCTCCAACGCCTCTTTTTGCCGCTTCTATTCGGCTTAAGCCTTCTTCATTATAGAGCCTGTGAATGTTTTCGATAACAACTATCGCATTGTCTACAAGCATTCCTAAGGCCAAAATCAATGCAAAGAGAACAACTGTGTTCATTGCGGTTCCCATTCCACCTAGTATCACAAAACTAATGAACATAGAAAGCGGTATGGCAAGCCCTACAAATAATGAGTTTCTGAGACCTAGGAAGAACAGCAACACAAGAATGACTAAGATCACTCCAAAGATGATGCTGTTTTCAAGATTGTCAAGTTGATCTTGAGTTTGTTCAGATTGGTCGTTGGTGATTGAAATGTTGAGTCCTTGAGGTAGAAATTGTGAAGTTTTAGCATCGTCAAGAATACTCATGATTTTATCCGTAGCTACCAACAAATTTTCACCACTTTTTTTCACTACGTTGAGCGATACTACAGGTTTTTTATCGAGTCGGGCATAACTTTCACGTTCTTCGTATCCATTAACCACCTCGGCAACATCTTTCAAGTAAACAATATTCCCGCTTTCACTTTTTACAATGATGTTTTCAATTTCTTTGGCCGTCTTAAATTCAGCATCGGTACGTACCGACCTTCGAGAAGTACCCAAAAGAATATCACCACTGGCAATAGAAACATTTTCAGCAGCAATGGCATTTTCTATATCGTTAAAGCTGACCTTGTTGTTTTCCATTTTGTGGAGGTCTGCTTTGACGGAGATTTCTCGATTCAGTAGGCCCGTAATTTCCACTTTAGATATCTCCGACAGCGATTCGATTTGATCCTGAAGTTCTTCGGCATATACCTTTAGGTCGTCTAGGCTATAGTCGCCAGAGAGATTGATGTTGAGGATAGGGAATTCCGAGAAGTCGATGTCCATGACCATGGGGTCTATGTCCAGATCATTTGGAAGATCACTTTTAGCTTTGTCAACGGCATCCTTCACATCTTGCAAGGCAGTTTTTACTTCGACGTCGGTATTGAATTCAACGATGATGCTCGAATTGTCTTGTACCGAATTGGACGTCAAGTTTTTAATTCCCTTTACCGATTTTATTTGCTTTTCTATGGGGCGGGTAATTAGGTTTTCTATGTCCGCAGGAGAATTTCCGGGGTATACCGTCTGAACCATTATGGTGGGCATGACGATATCCGGAAATAAGGATTTTGGCATGTTCTTATAGGAGAATAAGCCAAAAAGAGTCAACAAGGCCGTAAGTATGAATACGGAGGTCTTATTTTTTAAGGACAAATTTGTCAGGCCGAACGTTCTATTTTTTTGAGCCATAATCTACTTTTTGATGTCTAACACACTTCCACTAACTACTTCACTGAAGCCTTCAATAATGATTTCATCACCAGCCGTCAGTCCTGTATTTATGACGCTTTTGTCGTCATGAGACAGCCCCATTTTAACGTATCTTTTTTCAGCCTTTCCCTTGTTGTTAATGAATAAGTAATCTCCGCGCATGTCTTTTTTTACAATTTGCGAGGGAACGACCAAGGCTTGATCATTCACATAGTCTTGTATTTCCAGAGATGCACTCCCATTGGGTTTAAGGTATCCTTTTGGGTTCTCAAGTTCAATCTTGATTTTGAAGGTACTATTTTCGGGGTTGATTACTTGTCCAACAAAACTCAGTGAACTTTCTTTTTGAATGCCCAAAGCATCGAATTTAACTTTCACAGGGCTGTTCTCTTTCAGAACATTTGCATATCGTTCTGCCACATCTGACTCTACGTACACACGCTCCGTATTAACAATTCTAAAAGCAGGTCTGCCCGGGTTGGCAAGCTCTCCTGGATTTAGAAACAGTTCTTCAATGACGCCACTAATAGGTGAAGAGATGTTTAATTTCTTCAATTGCGTCTCAGCTGCATCTACTTTTTTTGCTAAAGATTCGTATTGGTTTTTTATCTGAAGATATTGCAGCTCTGAACCGATTTTTTTACTCCAAAGTGTTTCTTGCCTTTCAAAGGTTGTTTTTGCGAGTTCCAAAGATGCCTTTAATTCTTCAACATTACTTTGCATGATGTCTGAGTCCAGTTCAATGATTGTTTGCCCTTTCAAAACGGATTGACCTTCTTTGACATTAATTTGCGTAATCAGTCCACCCATCTCGGCGCTCACCAAGATGTTTTCTTTGGAGTTAATTTTACCCGGTTGTTCGATGTAGTGGTAGAAAACTTCTTCTTTGAGGGTATCTACCCGAACAGGAATCTTATTTTCAATATCGGATTCCGTACTTATGTCCAATTCAGTTTCTAGTTTTTTGATTTCACTGGAGAGTTCAACCATTTGAGCTTTTAAACCCTTTAGCTGTTCGGTTTTATTACCTGTATTTGGTTCTTCTTGACTGCATGAGGTAAAGATTAGACAAAGTGCGGCGATGTATAGGTTTTGTTTTTTCATGGGGTTTATTTTCCTAGAGAACGTTGGTAGTTCATGTTGCTAATCAATAAGTTGTGTATGCTTTTTGAGAAATCGGTATTGGTTTCTAAGTAATCGGTTCCTGCTTGAGACAATTCAATACTACTGACCAAGCCCTCTTTGTATTTGGTCATGGTCTTTTCGTATATTTTTTTTGATAATTCTAAATTATTTTCTTGGTGGTTAAGATTGCTTATTGCATTTAAGTAATTGCTTTGTGCAGCCAAATGAGCGAGTTCTAGAGACTGAGTAATGAGTAGTTTCTCGTTTTTTGCTTGTTCATATTTGATACGTGCTTTTTGAATTCGAGCAGTACCGCCCAAACCATCAAATATGGGGAGTGTAATTTTTAGTCCAATCAATTGATTTGGGTACCACTTTGCATTGTCTTCAAAGGCACTAAACTCAGATCCCATAGTGCTACTACCTATTGATGCAAATGCAGCAATCTTCGGCAGTTTGTCGGTCTGATAGCGTCGCATGTCTAATTTTTTCAACTCGATATTCAGATCGGCAATTTGATATTCTAAGCGATTTTTCACCTGCGCTTTTTCCAACTTGAAGTCTACGCTAGTATCAAGGAGTGACTGAAGACTATCTGTCAGTGTAACCGTTTCAGTCAATGGGATGCCTATAATGAGTTTTAGATAGGCTTCCGTAATTTCACTTTGCCTTTGAACGTTATTGTACTGCATTTCCATTTTTGCGAGGACCATAGCCATTCGATCTACTTCGATGTCTTCTACAAACCCATTGTTATATCTTTCTTCGGTTTCCGTAACGATGTCTTTGTGAACTTGAACAATGTTTTTGAGAAATTCATGACTTTCTTGGGCAATTAATACATTGAAATAGGCTGTGGTAATACTGTCTTTGATTTGACTTTCGGTAAGATCTTTGCTGATTTTGGCGAAGTTCATAAAGGATTTTGCAGCTTTCAAACCCACAATATAGCTTCCGTTGAAGATGAGCTGACTTGCGGTTATTGAACCCGTTGTAGTATGAGGGATCCCAAACTGCATTTCTGCATAGACGTCATCGGGTGCATTGGGATCAAACTGCGATGCGGGAACAAGGCTTGTGGGGACTTCTGGGAAGTTTTGCCACTGTGCCTCTGCATGAATTTGAGGCAAGCCTATGGAAACGGTTTCCAGCATTTGTTTGGAAGCATGTTTCACATTCAAATAGGCATTTTGAATTTCAATGTTGTTCTGTAAACCAAAACTTTGGGCCTCCTCAAGGGAAAATGAATGTTGTCCTCTGAGAATGAAACTCAGCATACAACACCCTAGAAAGATGATTTTTTTAGTCATGTTTTAATATTTGTTCTAGATAATGGATGCCTTTTTCAGTGGCAATCCCACGAATGTGATAGATTCTATTTTCGGTTAATAGTGATTTGAAACTGTACTCAGTGAGTGGGAAAATTTCATCATCAACAAGCGCATCAATCCTACTTAACATAAGTTTTGCTATGATTGTTTCGTTGACAGATTTTCGATACAACCCCATATTTTTTCCGCGCGTAATATTTTGAGTAATGCAGGAGAAAAGGGTTTCCTTTTTAATCTTGTCTAAAATGAGCCATACCGATGGGTAGTATTTTTTGAGATCATTGATCATCATTGGAGGCCTGTTCTTTAGCATATGACTTACATTCTCATCGATTTCAAAAAGTTCGTCGATGGGATTGTCATTCTTTTTTTGAATGTTGTTGATCATATCCAGTATACCATCCTGATGAAGTTTGAAAGCCTTTTCTACCAAATCTCCTTTATTGCTTACGTACTGATAGAGCGTTTTTTTTGATATACCAAGAAACGAGGCGACATCATCCATGTTGACCCGTTTTACCCCTTCTTGCATGAATAATTGTAGAGCGCCTTCTATGATATGTCTGATTCTTTCCATCTTAGAATGCAAAATTAAGGCTTATAAACAAAGGAAACAAAAATTGTATGTTTTTGTTTCCTGCTTGATTTTATCAAATTTATTTGGCAAAAAAAAAGCTCCTCAGGAGCTTTTTATGTTTGGCAAGTTATTCTTGCATATTGTGATAGACGTTTTGAACGTCATCATCGTCCTCTATTTTTTCAAGGAGTTTGTGAACATCCGCTTCTTGTTCTTCGGACAATTTTTTTAGTGTTGTTGGGATGCGATCAAAGCCAGAACTCAAAATTTCAAATTCATTTTCCTCCAAAGCTTTTTGGAGGCCTCCAAAATTCGGAAAGTCTCCGTATATCATGATTCCACCCTCGTCTTCAAAAACTTCTTCTGCGCCCGCATCAATCAATTCAAATTCGAGTTCTTCAAGGTCTTGTCCGGTATTGGCAATCATGAAATTACATTTGTGCTCAAACATAAATTCCACTGAGCCTGAAGTTCCTAATGAACCATCGCATTTGTTGAAGTAACTACGCACATTGGCAACCGTTCTATTATTGTTGTCTGTAGCGGTTTCAATCAATATCGCAATGCCATGTGCTGCATAACCTTCAAAAAGAGCCTCTTTGTAGTCCGAAGTATCTTTGTCAGAAGCTTTTTTTATGGCTCTTTCAATGTTATCTTTGGGCATGTTGGCTGTTTTCGCATTTTGAATGACAGCTCTTAATTTTGAGTTTGATTCAGGATCAGGGCCACCCTCTTTGATGGCCATCACAATATCTTTACCGATTCGGGTGAATGTTTTGGACATGGCCGCCCAGCGTTTCATTTTTCTACCTTTCCTAAGTTCAAATGCTCTTCCCATTATTTGAGGTTTTGTTATTTGTCAAATATATAAAATGATGTCTGAATTTCCCTTTCCTGTAAAATACAGATTTTGAAATGTTCTTTTTTACCTGCTGGTTTTTGTCCCATGAGGGTCTAGCAACCCGGGCAACAGGTTTTCCCTTTGATGAGTTTGCATGCCAGAATGGCAAGTAGAGCACCCAGTATAGGGGCTGCTATATAAATCCATAAGTGTTCCGTATGCCCAGAGAAAAGCGCTGGAGCGATCGATCTTGCCGGATTCATAGATGCTCCCGTTATGGGGCCTGCAAACAATGCTTCTAGTGCTACGACTCCTCCAATGGCAATTCCCGCCATGGTACCTGTTTCTTTAGATCCTGTCGAAACCTTCATAATCACAAACATCAATATGAAGGTTAAAATGATTTCAAGTACAAAAGATTGTATGGCGGTGTCTGAGGGTATTGTGGCTCCCTGAGTTTCATGTGTTGGAAATAAAAGGTAAAGTAGGCTTGAGGCGATCAAGGCTCCGGTAATTTGAGCTATAATGTATGGGATGACCTCTTTTTTTTGAAATCGCCCCGCTGCCCAAAATGCCACTGTTACTGCAGGATTTATATGTGCTCCAGAGAGGTCACCTAAAGAGTAGATCATGGCCATAACGATGAGCCCAAAGGTAAGTGCAACTCCCACATGAGTTACCATACCACCACTGACATCATTCATGATAATAGCTCCGGCTCCGCAGAATACCATGGTGAAAGTTCCGATGAGTTCAGATAAATAGCGTTGCATAGTAGGTGTTTTGGGTAAAATTATTCTTTTTTATGTAAAACATTTACCAGATCCGTGTTTTATTCATCCAATGATGATTCTCGTGGGAAAACTTTTTTTTGTAAAACTTAAACAGCAAGTATTAGTCCCTGTAATATGATCAAATTGCTTATATTCATCCTTACATAGTTAAACTTTACTCGGTCCCTCTCTGATTGAGTAAAAAATAGAGACATGATTCAACAATTAGATTTTTTTTTAACAGCTAAAAGCAGGGGGTTTCATTTGATTACAAAAGAGGTGATGTTTCACCTCCCTGAATTTCCTGAACAAGGAATATTGAATTTATTTATCCAACACACCTCTGCGGCATTAACCATTAACGAAAATTACGACCCTACTGTAAGGATGGATTTCGAATCGTCGATGAATCACCTTGTGAAAGAAAATGAACCCTTTTACAAGCATACTCTTGAGGGGGCTGATGATATGCCTGCGCATATTAAATCTTCTATTATGGGCTTCACTTTGTCTATACCCATCACAGATGCTGAGTTAAATTTGGGGACTTGGCAGGGGATTTACCTTTGTGAGTTTCGAAATCACATGGCAAAACGTAAACTGATTGCCACGATTTATTCCTAATCCCCCTATCTATTTCCCTCACGAAGATGAACAAAAAAGAGCTTTTAGTTGAGTTGCAACGTTTTTTGAGTCCGGAACGCATTCAGAAATTTGATGCTGTTCTTGCCCATCGAACCCGACATTTTACGGTTGCCGTAGAAAATTTATTTCAGTCTCATAATGCCAGTGCAGTCATGCGTAATTGCGATTGTTTTGGCATTCAGGATCTGCACGTCATTGCCAATCACAATCAATATGAGCTATCGAAAGATGTGGCCATGGGGGCTGAGAAATGGGTTGACATGCATAGCTATTATGAAAAGGAAAATAACACCCAGGATTGCATTGATAAAATAAAATCTCAAGGCTTTCAAATGGTCGCAACTACACCTCATACCAATGATGTTTTTTTGCCTGACTTTGATGTTACCAAGCGCTCGGCTTTCTTTTTTGGTACAGAAAGAGACGGCTTATCAGATATTGTGTTGGACCAAGCAGATGCTTTTGTGAGAATTCCTATGTATGGTTTTACAGAAAGTTACAATATATCAGTTTCTGCAGCTTTGGTTTTACATGATGTGGTCACTCGATTAAAAAAGTCCAATGTAAACTGGCGCCTTTCTGAAGAAGAGGTGCTAGACAAGAAAGTAGATTGGGCCGTTAAATCTATTCGCAGTGGAGAACAAATTTTGAAACAACTTTTGGATTCATAGTTTACATAAAACCTCGCATCCACCTTTTTGGATGTTTTGATCACACTACAAGGCTACTTTCCTCATCTTTACGGAATTTTGAATGCTTTTTTTCTTTTTCTTTTCAAGTACTTCTAGTCTCAGTAGATGCTTATCCCATTTCCATTTTTCAGGGACAACGATATTGTCGTTTAGGGATTCTACATCAGCAATATGCCCAGTGTTGTGTAGTCTAATTTCTTTGATTTCAGTAGGGTGATGTTCTATGTTTATTGAATAGTAAGGGTTTGTCCACGGCCAATCCGTTAAAACTTTTGTGCCAGATGCCACTTCCTTTTCTCCGCGCATCAATACCATTGGAATGTAATAATTTGAGAGACGACCATCATGTAGTTCAACCTCAAATTCAACAGGCATTGGCATTTCTCCTCTTTTTAGTGTGATGAGAGTACCGTCCTCATTTTTACTGATTTCGTGTATGCCAAAATCAATGGTTTTTACAGAGTTTACAAAATATTCAAAATACCAATCCAGTTCAAGATCACTTTCTTTTTCAACGATTCTTTTAAAGTCTCTTGCATCTGGATGTTTGTAGGCCCACTCATCAAAATATCTTTTTAAAGAACGGTCGACCACCTCGTGTCCAACAATATGGCTTAACTGATCTAAAATGACGACCCCCTTGGAGTAAGAGGCGACTCCGTAAGCCCAATTGGTATCAAAGTGATCTGCGTGTGTACACAGCGGTTCTTCGTAATCACTATTGGCGATTCTTTGGTAACTTTTGTAAGATCCACCGTGTGTGTTCGGAAAGTCTTCAGGGAAAAACTGATATTCAATTCGGTTGGAGGCATAGGAAGTAAAGCCTTCATCCATCCATGCATACAAGGCTTCATTAGTCGCCAATAAGCCATGATACCAGCTGTGCATAGCTTCATGAACGGATACGCCAACAAGGCTCTTTAGACTCCTGTGCCCGGTGATTAATGTAGCCATTGGATATTCCATTCCTCCATCACCTCCTTGAATGATGGCGTAGTGGGGGTAGGGGTATTCACCAAAATGTTTATCGGCATATTCAAAAGTTCGAACCATGTATTCCCCTAAATCTTTCCAGTGTTTTGTTTTCTCTCCTTCTTGGTAGAAGAGGTGGAAGTTGGGCCCTTTTTCATTAATGATGATTTCATGTGTATAGTCAGGATCAGCAGCCCAAACAAAATCATGGACATTTTCGGCTTTAAAATTCCAGGATAACCTGTCTGGAATCGAGTCTAAGATTTGCTCAGTATACCCATGGCCTATCTCATCAGGGTTTTGAAGAATTCCAGATGCTGCAATGGTGTATTTGGAGTCCATGTGGATGGTGACATCAAAAGAACCCCATACGCCATAAAATTCTCTTCCTACATAGGGGTTGGCATGCCATCCATCTTTGTCATATTCACAAAGTTTAGGGTACCATTGCGACATGGAGTAGTCAATGCCTTCTGAATTCATTCTCCCTGTACGTCGAATTTGTAAGGGGACTTGCGTCTTAAATGACATACTTAATTCGATGGTGTCATTTGGGAAAATAGGACGGTTTAATGAGACTTCTAAAATGGTTTCATTAAGCTCATAAGACAGGGGCGCTCCATTTTGCTTTAAGCTAAGAATTTCTTGCGTTCCCATTTCTGAGGTTTTCAGTTTAGCGATTCGATTTCCAACCCGACGGTCGGAGTCGAGAATGGTTCTCGATCGAATGTCCATCATGCTTCCCGGTTGAAAAGCATTGAGGTATAAATGATAAAACACCTTGTGTAAAGTGTCGGGGGAGTGGTTGATGTATGTGAGTTCTTGTAAACCGTCAAATTGATGGTTTGCGCTATTGAAGTCGATGTCCATTTTGTAATAAGCTTCTTGCTGCCAATAGTTTTGAGCGAGACTGCTCAGTGATGTCATAAAAATGATGAGTGCAAAAAAACATTTTTTCATTCGTCAAGATTTTGATTAGTTTAGAGCCTAAATCTACAAACTATATTTTTTAAAAACATCGATGGCTGAACAACGTAAGATTTTGCGAATATTCAAACTGATTAGCTTGCTCAAAGGGGTGCGAAGAAGATCCCCTAAAGAGCTCTCAGTTATTCTTGAAATTTCCAAGAGAACTGTATATCGGTATTTTAACTTGCTTGAGGAATTGGGATTTGTGATTGATGTTGACTTTGAAGGAGCCTATTTCATTCCTACCGATGAGGGGGATGAGTATCAATTTACCTTTAATGCGGAAGAGTCTCTTTTGATTCGTCAATCCATAAAGAGTTTATCTGCTTCCCATAACTTGTCCGAACACATACTAAAGAAGCTTCATATGATGAGTGAGCAGGCTCAGATTGGAGAAAATATTTTAAATGCGAGCAATGGTTTGAAAATTGAGAAGCTGTCTAAAGCCATTCAAGAGAAAACACAGGTCAAATTATTGAATTACTCTTCTTTGAATTCAAATACCGACACCAACCGCTTGTTTGAGCCGATCACCTTTACAACAAATTATACGGGAGTGATTGGTGTGGATGTTCAAAAGGCACCTAAAGAAGCAAGGATATTTAACATCAACAGAATTGGACAAGTAGAGACCCTCGAAAAAGAACAACAATTTGCCTCGGAAATAGAGGTGCAGCCGATAGACTCCTTTGGGTTTAAAGGTGAAAAACTGTTTGATGTGGCATTGAAGTTGAAGCGGAAAGCCTACTCGCATATGATTCAATTTTACCCGCAAACTAAACCCCTCGTTAAGGGTAAGACAGACGATTATGTTTTTTCAGGGAAAGCATATTTCTCAGAGTACTTGCTTCGATTCCTAATGGCATTTCCGGATGAAGTCGTCGTCTTAAATCCTCAAGAACTCAATCATGAGTTGAATAAATTCAAGGAAGCGCTGTAGTTAAATGATGCTTTAAATTTACCTTGTGTCATAAGTTGTCACAATATTCCTTTTGATTTGTAGTGTAGAATTAAAACAGCAGATCATGACAACAACTTACGCACTCAGACAAAGTACACATCAGTTTTCACCTTTCGGAGTTGATTTTTTAAAAAAAGATGACCACCTAGGCGTTCGAAATACGCGATTGCTAGAAGAGCTTATTGATGGGAAATTACAAAGAGAATATTATTTTCAAACACGGCAATTCGGACAAGTTTATTTGACCGTAGTAAGTAAGTTGGTTATTTCCGATCAGACCTGGAATGCGTTCATGGGTACTTTTATTAAAGATACCGATGTGCATGAGTTTGTCGATGCCATGCTCAACAACCAGCTTGAATCAGATTTGTTGGGGGTGGTTGGTAATAACCTCCCTAAATATCCGGATGTTTTGGGCGTTATTTTGATGGGTGAATCTATTTACAAGGGATAATTAGATTTTCTCACTTGTTGTGTTCTATGACGTAGTCAATGACCTTTTTCATCAGGTGAACTCGATCTTTTCCTCGTACATTATGGGGGTGGTTTGGGTAGGGGAAATAATCCAATTGAATGCCTTCTTCAATACATTTTTGGACGAAGCTCATGGAGTGTTGCACAACCACGATGTCATCTTGAGCACCGTGAATCATAAGCAGGTCATCTTTTAGGTTTATGGCTTTGTGGAGTAAGCTCGTGTTTTGATATCCCTCCGGATTCGTTTCAGGAGTGTCCATGTAGCGTTCAGTGTACATGACTTCGTAGAATTTCCAGTCGATAACGGGGCCCCCAGCAACTCCACAGGTAAACACATTCGGATAAGAACACATCAAGTTGGTGGTCATATAGCCCCCATAACTCCAACCATGAACAGCGATCCGATTGGAGTCTATAAAATCAAGCGATTTTAGATGTTCAACTCCTTTCAATTGATCTTGCATTTCAATTTCTCCGAGATTTCTAAAAATCTCTTGCTCAAAGTCGCGACCTCTGTTTTCAGACCCTCTACCATCCACTGTAAAGACGATATAGTCGTGCTCATTAGCGAGATAATGCATCCATAAAGGAGCTGCTGCAAGATGGGTATTGTAGATTAACTGCACACCTGGACCATTGTAGACATAAACCAAGGCAGGATATTTTTTCGAAGCATCAAAATCAGCCGGTTTGATCATTCTGCAATTCAAGGGCTTCCCACTCATGGACTTTATGGTGTATAATTCTGTTTGGGCAATTTCTGTGTTTTCAAATGGGTCTTTAGACTGCAGTAGGGTGCGTATAGATTTTCCTGTATGATCTATTAATTCAGTTGTTCTTGGGTTTTTAAGACTGCTGTACATGTCAATTATAAATTGACCATCAGAATTGGCTTGAGCCCGATGCATTCCTTCTGCTTTCGTGATTCTTTTTGACCGTGAAGTATTTATTGGGCTTTTAAACAGTTGTGTTTCTAAAGCGTTGTTAAAGGTTCCGGTAAGAAGAATAGACTTGTCCGTAAAACCGATAAAATCTTTCACCACCCATTTACCTTTGGTCACTTGATTTAATAATTCACCTTCAATATTATATCGATAAAAATGGTCATGACCATCACGCTCAGATCTCCAAAGAAACTCATGGTCATTTCCCTTCACAAAAATCATTGGATGTAGGGGTTGAACGTAATTTTTGTGTTTTTCTTCGAATAAGGTTTTTATAAAATCACCAGTTTTCGAATCGTATTTATTGAGCTTCATGTGATTCTGATCTCTGTTAAGGACAGCGATGTAGATATATTCATCTTTGGGGCCCCAAGCAATGTTGGTAAGGTATTGTTCTTTAGGTTCTCCTGTTTTCACATAAGTGATTTTTTCTGTTTCTAAATGGTAGATCCCTAAAGTCACATGATGACTTTTCATGCCCGCCATGGGGTATTTAATGTTGTTGGTCTTCGCAATTCTTCCGTTTGTACTCACCAGGGGATAGTCCGTAACCATTGATTCGTCTTTTCTGTAGAATGCCAGGAAACTCCCTGTATTAGACCAAAAAGTACCTTTTGATATACCGAATTCATATCGGTGAACGGCTTGGCCATTTATGATATTTGGGTTTTCGTCTGATGTGACAGTATGCCTTTTCCCTTTTGAATCTTTAATGAGAAGGTTATTATCTATCGTATATGCTAAGGCAATAGCCTGGTCAGAAAATTCAGTGTGTTGAGCCTTTTGATCAAGGCTTAAGCATTTTTCCAAAAGACTTTTAGAGTTGTTGTAGATGTAGATGTTCGTGTCTACCTGAAAACGGAAACGTTCTTTGTCAATCCATTGAATTCTTGGAAAATTATTTAAGCTGTCTTCAATCAAGTGATTGTTTAGTTCAGATAATGTCAGCACTTTTTGTGTTCCCTCAGGATTTTCTATTAGAAGTTTATTCCCCTCGAGATAAGAAAAATGAGTGCTATTTTTCACCCATTGAAGACCGCTGATGCGCTCAGGGCTATATTTACTCCATCTAGCCAAGATGGCATCCTCCAAGTTTAAAGTGTCTTTTTGGGCAAATACAGCCGAATGGAGGCATATGATTAAATAGATGAGAATTCTTTTCATTTTTTAACTATTAAAATTGTCTAACAAAGCTAATAAGCTTTTTGTAAAATACTAAGATCATCCAGATATCGTTATGAAATAGATTAGTATTTTAGCACCTATGAAATGGATTCGAATTTTCTTTTTCCTGTTTACCTATAACGTCTCTTTGGTTGCGCAAACAGGAGGAAATAATACGTTCGAGTTTTTGAATTTAACATCTTCCGCGAGAGTCCTGGCCTTAGGGGATGTGTTGGTCAATGCGTTGGACGATGACGTGAATTTAGCCCAGCAACTCCCTTCCTTGAATCATGCCGGGATGAATCATCAATTTTCTGTAAACTTCACCAATTACTATGCGGGTATTCGTTTTGGTTCGCTGGTTTATGGTATGCCTAGTGAAAAGTTTGAAAATGTAAGTTTTGGTCTTCAGTACTTGAATTATGGAGCGTTTGACAGAACGGATACGTATGGGAATTTAACCGGTACATTTAGTGCAGGTGAGTATGCGTTTTATGCATCAGCTCTTATTTATAAAAAATCTAGGTTCCGTTTCGGATCCACTATTAAAGGGGTGTATTCTAATTTAGAATCATATAATTCTTTCGGCTTACTAGCAGATCTATCTGCGACTTATGAAGTGAGAAAAGAACTTGTATTTGCATCATTACTCATCAAGAATATGGGTTTCCAATTAAAGACCTATGCACATGAGTCTGAACCCATGCCTTTTGAAATTCTTTTGGGTGTTTCCTCAAAATTAAAACATGCACCTTTTAGGTGGTCGGTAACCTGGTCTCACATAGAAAAATGGGACCTGTCTTACATCAACCCTGAAGCATCTTCTGTTGATTTGATGACTAACGAGGAAGTGCAGGTAGCGTCCAGTACTCGTGATAAAATACTTTCCCATCTCCATGTAGGGGGAGCGTTTTTGCTCGGTAAAAATTTCAATCTCAGAGCGGGATATAATTTTAGAAGACGTCAGGAACTTTCATTAGAGTTATTCAAACATAATGTGGGCTTGTCTTGGGGTTTTGGGGTGAAAGTTCGTAAATTTCAACTTAATTACGCGCGCGCCTTTTATCATGCCGCTGGACCTATGCATACTTTTTCAGTAATTTCTAATACCGCTAATTTCAAAAGAAAATGATTCCAATCATCATAGCAATAGATGGCTATTCTTCTACAGGAAAAAGTACGCTGGCCAAGGCTTTAGCTAAAATCTTAGGATACACCTATGTTGATACTGGCGCGATGTACAGAGCGGTTTCCTTACATGCTCTTAGATCGGGTTATATAAAGGGGGAAGGTATTGATGTTGCTTCGTTGGTTTCAGATTTGGAATCCATAGAAATCTCTTTTGTTTTGGGTGAAAACTCTACTTCCGTAGTCTGTTTGAACGCTGAAGAGGTAGAGTCGGAAATTAGAGGTATGGAGGTCTCTAGTTGTGTCAGTAGAATCAGTGCCATCCCACAAGTAAGATCGTTTTTGGTTGCTCAGCAACAATTGATGGGCGTGAAAAAAGCCTTGGTGATGGATGGTAGAGATATTGGTTCTGTGGTCTTTCCGGAGGCGGAATTGAAACTGTTTATGACCGCCTCAGAAGACATCAGAGCTCAACGACGTTACGATGAGTTGCTTGCCAAAGGTGATGAGGTAGATTTTGAATCGGTAAAGTCAAATATTATTGAGCGAGACCATAGAGATACCCATCGAGAAATGGCTCCTTTGATTCAAACTAAAGATGCATTAGTTCTAGATAATAGTTGTCTAAGCCCTCAAGAACAATTGGATTGGGTGCTTGAAAAAGTACGTCTCATCACTTCGATTTGATGTCAATGTGCTTGGCGTATTTACGCAGTCCATTCTCGAATATGTCCTCACGAAGATAAGCACTAGAGCTCAAAGGTTTTGTGATTTGCTGCCCCTTCATGTTGAAGTATTTACTTTTCATGATCTTGTTTTTTTTACGATTCAGTTGGCTTGTAGACAAGTCTGTTGAAGCATCATTGTCGATTTGGAATTCATGTACTTTACTTGTTCCAAAAGATTTGCTGAAGGCTAAGCTGTCTGGCCCAGCTTTGATTAGGTAATATCCGTCGGGATAATAACCGCCATTTAGAGCGCAGCAAAATCCATCACCATAGAGGTCATTGATGACGAATGCATAGCAAATAGAAGTGTCAAGTTTAACTTGTCTTTGAATCCATTCATAAGGTTGGTAATTACGACCGTCGCCTTCAATAATGACATTTCCGTCATCATCCATCAGAAGCCAGGAGATTTCTTCAGGATAGTAGTCCATTTGAATTTCAATGGTAAGCTCTTGATGGTTGGTGCGTTTTTTTTCATGACCACGACGATTATTATCTGAGTTGATGTCATTATCTACCCTGACTTCGAAGTGAATTTCTGCCCCCGCTATTTGGTTGTCTTGATAAAGAATGGGATGTGAAGTTTCATTACTCGTAGTTTTTGGAGTAAGAGTGTGATTCCAGGACATGCTGCTTATCAAGTTGTGGTCGGAATATACATCGATGAAGATATTACTTGCGGGTTTTAATCCCACATTACCCAGATTTATTTGGGCAGTCATATTGTTTTGGCATTGTGTTATTTCCATATCAAAAACTGTGATGTCTGTGAAGTCGTAACCGTATTTGCAGATGTTTAATGCTTGCTCCCATTCTAGTGTGCTTAATGGGTGTCCAAATCCAAAGGATAATAGTGATATAGAACGATTAGGGCAAATCATGAGGTAGTTTGGGTAGGCGTAAATAAAGGGCAGGTAGGACTCAGGAATCGTGTTTAAATTGATGATTGGGTTTTCAATACTCCAAATTAAACCGGTTTCTTTTACTATTTCATCGGTATTAGGGTTTACTTCTATAGACAGGGTTTGCATTTCATTTCGACCCTCAGGTCCGTGAATCTGCCAGAATTCATTCATATATATAGAACTTTCTTGGCATGGAATACAATTGGTGATGAAAAAATCCAATAGTACCGTTTTACCCTCATCTAAATAATCATACAAATCATGGGAAACGCCATCCATATCTGTGAGGGTTAAATTGGGGGCTATCTGAGTAAATACAGATAGGTGTGTCGACACCAATAGAATGAACAGTTTTGCTTTCGTCAAGTCAGGCTTTTTTCATGTAAAAATCAAAAACCATACCTTCTTAAATTTACAGACTTATGAAAACTAATGATTCCACCCATCATCAGTATACAGGTCTTTTAATATTGTCTTTTTTGTGGCTTGTATAAATTATAGTCTTGTGATATCCTGTAATATATTTAGTATCTTTTCCAGATTGATTTATAAGGTATGAAAGTTTCTATAGTTACGATAGGTGATGAGATTCTCATTGGGCAAATAGTCGATACAAATTCGGCTTGGATTGCTCAAAGGCTCAATGAGATAGGTTTACAAGTGCAAAAAATATATTCGATTTCTGATGCTGAAGAAGAGATTGTCAGAACCTTGAAACGCGCAGGAGAGTTGACCGATATTGTACTTATTACAGGTGGTCTCGGTCCAACAAATGATGACATTACGAAAGTAACCTTGGCAAAAATCTTTAACGACACTTTGGTTAGGGATGAAAAAGTCCTTCAGCATGTAAAAGACTTATTCCTAAAGAAGGGTCGAAAAACAATTAACCATCTCAATGAACAGCAAGCAGATTTGCCCTCGAAATGTAAAGTTTTGCTGAACCCCATTGGTACTGCCATGGGGATGTGGTTTGAAGAAAATAACAAGCATTTTATTTCCATGCCAGGAGTCCCTAGAGAAATGAAAGGGATGATGACGGATTGCGTTTTACCCACCTTACAGTCTAAGTTTAGTAAAGGCGTCTTTCTGCATAGGACCATTTTAACTCAGGGAGTTCCAGAATCTATTTTAGCAGAGAAACTTTTTGATTGGGAAAACGCTCTTCCCAAACCGATTAAATTGGCGTACCTCCCCTCCGAGAATAGAGTGCGGTTGCGTTTAAGTGTCAAAGGTGAAGATGAGTTTCTTCTCAATGAGATGTTGCGTCGAGAAGTCGAGAAGTTAAATGCATTTATTCCCGAACATATTTACGGAGAAGAAAAAGATCGTGTAGAGCAGCGCGTAGGAGATTTGTTGCTCAAAAATAATTCGACCGTGGCAACCGCAGAAAGTTGTACTGGAGGTTATTTGGCACATTTGATAAGTTCCATTCCTGGATGCTCCAAATATTTTCGCGGGAGTGTGTTAGCTTATGATAATAAAATCAAGCAAGGGCTGCTTAATGTAAAGTTGGATAGTTTAACGGAGCACGGAGCAGTCAGCGAACAGGTGGTCAAAGAAATGGCAATCTCAGTAAAACAATTGATGGGTGTAGACTATGCCTTGTCCACCTCTGGTATTGCTGGCCCGTCTGGTGGGTCAGAAAAGAAGCCTGTAGGGACTGTTTGGACAGCCATTGCAGGTCCGAATGGAGTGAAAGCGGTGAAGCATCAGTTGGGGAGTGAAAGGCTTTCTAATATTAAGCGAAGTGCCAGTGCAGTGTTGTTGGATTTTTTACACCAATTAGAATCTGATGATAAAAAAATAGAATAGTTTTTTTGATTTGAATAAAAAAGTTACTTTTGCAATCCATTTTCGATTAGACAAAGAACATAATTTATATAGCAATGTCAAGAGTTTGTAGTGTTACAGGTAAAAAAGCGATGGTAGGAAACAATGTTTCTCACTCGCAGAGAAAGACAAAGAGAAAATTTGGAGTTAACTTAATCAAGAAGCGTTTCTTTGTTCCTGAAGAAGACCAATGGATTACGCTTAGGTTATCTGCTTCAGCTTTAAAAACTGTTAACAGAAAAGGAATTTCTGCAGTTCTTAAAGAAGCTCGTGCCAATGGTATGGAGCTGAAATAGTTCTTAACAGACCCCATAAAAAGTTGCCTCAGAAATGAGGCAACTTTTTTTTTGCTCAAATCACACCTAAATTACGGGTGTTGAATTATCTTCCTTTCGAACGATACAATTTCAAAATCCTTTGAAGTAGTAAAATAATCCCAATTAATTGAGGTATATTGGTAATTATTTATTTTATTATGAATTTGCGATAATGATTAATGAAGCTTTTCTGCAGTTCATCTGGAAATTCCAGCTGTTTAATTTCTCAAGCCTAAAATGTTCAGAGGGGCTCCCCTTACTCATTTTACATCGTGGGGTTCACAATCACAATTCAGGTCCGGATTTTCTTAATGTAAAACTTCGTGTTAATCAGATGCTTTGGAATGGTGATGTGGAGGTTCATGTGAAAAGTTCGGATTGGATTGCTCATAAGCATTCGGGTAATCATCAATATGATGCGGTGATTTTACATGTGGTCTATGAAGAAGATGTCCAGCTAAATCAAGTTGATGGTGTCCCGTCATTCTGTTTGGTTTTGAAAGGTTTGATTCCCGAGAAGTATCTGAATGGTTATGATACGCTTTATCATTCCTACAGTGAGATTCCTTGTTCTTATGCACTTTCGGATCTGGATTCTTTTTTTTGGAATTCCTACACAGAGCGTTTGCTCGTCGAGCGTATGGAATACAAACAAAGTCAAGTTGAGCCAATTTTCATTGCATCAAATAAGGATTATCAAGAGTGCTTTTATCGCCTGTTGGCAAGTAGCTTGGGTTTAAAGATTAATAAAGAATCTATGCTGAGATTGGCCGAAGCAACTCCTTTGCTCATGCTTCAAAGGTAGCGCCCTGATCGATTAAATATTGAGGCACTCTTATATGGTCAGAGCGGCCTGTTGTTTAAGGAGTTTAAGGATGATTATCCCAAAAAGCTACGAAGGGTGTATCTATTTTACAAAGGGAAATATAAGTTAGAAGCTTTAAAGCATCAACAGTGGAATTTTTTTAGACTTCGCCCCAATTCATTTCCTACACTTCGCATTTCTTATTTGGCTGATTTTGTCTTAAAATCAGCATCTATTTTTGATGCACTTTTTCAGTACAAAGACCTGAAAAGTCTTCTTCCTTTTTTTAATTTGGACTTGTCGTCTTATTGGGAGTTCCATTATTTGTTTGATAAAAAGTCTAAAATAAGAAGTCTCCATTTGGGGGATGCTACACGAAATTCCATCATCATAAATGCAATATTACCTTTTTGTTTTTTTTATGCAAAACAGCACTCTAATGAGTCAATGATGATGCGCGTACTTGAAACGTTTAAGGATTTAAAATGTGAAAAGAACAAAATAGTTCGTAGCTTTATAGAGGTAGGGGTGAAAGGACGTTCGGCAATGACGTCTCAAGGCTTAATTCATTTGTATCAGAATTATTGCATTCCCAGAAATTGTTTAAATTGCAGGGTGTTGAATCAAATACTAAAGTGAATATGTATTCTTGGTTTCGAAATACAGTCGAAAAACAAGCCTTTGGAGTTTGTTCAGACTTGGCGGACTTTTTAAATATGAGAGCCTCATCTGTTAGGTTGTTTTTTATATATAGTTCTTTTCTGACCTTAGGGTCTCCCTTACTCGTTTATTTGATTATGATTTTTGTCTTTAGATTGAAAAATCTTGTGAATTCAAAAAGAACTTCAGTATTCGATTTTTAACAATGCCTTTCCACAATCAAATTCACTGAACGGTTTAAGCTTATAATGAAGAAGTTTTTAATTACAGGTGCTAACGGCCTATTAGGTCAAAAGTTAGTTTCATTATTACACCAAGAACCTGATGTGATTTTGCTTGCCACTTCTCGTGGGGCATGCAGATTTCAGTTGCCAGATCATGTCACGTATCAAAATTTAGATATTACGAATGCTGAGGCATGTGAAGATCTATTTCATCAGTTTCAACCAGATGTTTTGTTTCATACAGCAGCAATGACGCAAGTTGATGCCTGTGAAGATGAAAAGTCACGCTGTGATCTAATTAATATAACCGGTGTTTCAAATTTAATTAGGGCCATCGGAGATCGAAATACGCACTTCATCCATATTTCTACAGATTTTATTTACGGTGGGGATGCGTCAGAATATTTCGAAGACTCAGAAGCGAACCCCTTAAGCTATTATGGATTATCTAAATGGAAGTCTGAGCAATTGTTTAAAGAGGTATCATTTCCGCATGCCATCTTAAGAACGGTGTTGGTTTATGGTGTGCTTACAGATTTGAGTCGATCAAATATTGTCCTTTGGGCCAAGAGCGCCCTAGAGAATGGAAATGAAATTCAAGTCGTTGACGATCAATATCGATGTCCAACCCTTGCAGAAGACCTTGCTCTTGCTTGTTTGCAGGTTGCTCGAGAAAGTGCAACCGGGACTTATCATGTTTCGGGGAAAGACTTTTTGAGTGTGTTGCAAATCGTACATAATATTGCTGATTTCTGGAGCCTCGATAAAAAATTAATTGAGTCAATTCCCACATCAGGCCTGAATCAAAAAGCCCAAAGACCTCCAAAAACGAAATTAAATATCAATAAGGCGATGCAGTGTTTTAATTTCCATCCAAAAGGTTTTCTTGATGGTTTAGCTGTTGTTGATGCCCAACTCAAAAAAATAAATGATTCCCATGAAAAAAGTACTTAGCATTCTTTTGTTTTTACCTCAGGTATTAAGCGCCGAGAATTCTCTCAGTGAGCAAATCAATTCCCTTTTTGAGCCCATCGTAAATGTCTTGGCACAAGTCATCTTTTGGGAACCCTTTTCCGCAGGGATGCCTATTGTAGTAATTTGGTTGGTTGTGGGCGCGGTATTTTTCACTTTACGAATGAATTTTATCAATTTAACGGGTTTTAAACATGCGCTTCAATTGGTTCGTGGAGATTATGACAATCCGAATGATAAAGGAGAGGTCTCTCGCTTCCAAGCTTTAACAACAGCTCTATCAGCAACCGTGGGCTTGGGGAATATTGCAGGGGTAGCTGTTGCAGTGGCTATTGGAGGCCCCGGGGCGACTTTTTGGATGATTGTGGCGGGTCTGTTAGGGATGTCTTCTAAGTTTGTGGAGTGTACCTTAGGCGTAAAGTATCGAAAGATAGATGGTCATGGAGAAGTGTCTGGTGGTCCAATGTATTATCTCAAAGCGGCTTTTGAAAAACGGAAATTGCCTTTTGTTGGGAAACTGATGGCCGGTTTGTTCGCCTTATTGTGTGTGGGGGGGTCTTTCGGTGGTGGAAACATGTTTCAGGCCAATCAAGCTTTTTCACAACTTGAGGGTCAATTTGAAGTGCTTCAGGGAAATGGTGTTTATTTTGGTGCTGTTTTAGCGCTCATGGTAGGCGTTGTTATCATTGGCGGAATAAAGAGTATTGCCAATGTCACCGAAAAAATCGTTCCGTTCATGGCCGTATTGTATGTAGGCGCCTCCCTATTTATTATTATCATGAATTACGATCAGGTGTTTGATGTATTTGCATTGATATTCGAGTCTGCTTTTTCAGGAGATGCTGCTAAAGGAGGTTTTGTCGGGGTTTTGGTTCAGGGTTTTCGTAGGGCTGCTTTTTCTAATGAGGCTGGAGTGGGTTCAGCAGCGATTGCACATTCCGCTGTGAAAACTAATGAGCCCGTAACAGAGGGAATTGTTGCCTTGTTGGAGCCCTTTATTGATACAGTTGTTATTTGCACCATGACCGCTTTGGTTATTGTAATTACAGGTAGGCATACAGGATATGATTTAGAGGGGGCGCAGTTGACTTCATCTGCTTTTGAGTCTGTAATTTCATGGTTTCCTATGCTGCTCGTCGTTGCCATCTTTTTATTTGCTTTCTCTACCATGATCTCATGGTCCTATTATGGCTTAAAGGCTTGGACTTATTTGTTCGGACAATCTAAATTCACAGAATTTGCATACAAGTTATTGTTCTTGTTATTTATCATTGTGGGGTCTACAGTCAGTCTTGGTGCTGTAATTGACTTCTCAGACATGATGATTCTCGCAATGGCATTCCCAAATATTTTAGGTTTGTATTTAATGTCTGGAGAGGTCAGGTCAGATCTTCGAGATTATCTATCTAGAGTGAAAAGTGGAGCCATAAAGAAATTCAAATAACCACAGCACGAAAAAAGAGTATTATTCTTTAGAGCGATCACTCAATTGTACTTTGCCCAATTGGTCCTGGGTAATTTTGCCTATTCTAATGAGGTGTTAACACCTATTTGGGATGTGCATTAATTTGAATAACTTCATCGCAATTCTCATTTTCAAAGAATTAATTCTTTCATTTTATATAAGCGAGCTGAATTATAAAAATCATTCGATCGATTGTTGGCTATTTTTGTTTCAAGAGGAGAGAGCGGAGAGCACTATTTTTCTTCTTAGTTTTATTCATATCTATACACTTGATCTTTCGATTCTTTTTTAAAAGACCACAAAGAGTCCATTTCGAGCACCTCATAATTCAAAGCCCCTTTCAACCAGAGGATTCATTGAGTCAATCATCTGAAGCTCATTTACAACGGAAGTTAACTGGTATTCACAAATCCAATGACACCAAAGCTTCCTTCGTTCGCATCAATTCAGCCGATTCAATAGATTTTAGAAGTCTGCCCGGAATCGGGGTAAAGTATTCCTCACGAATGGTTCGCTATCGTCAATTATTGGGTGGTTTTCACAGCAAGAAGCAGTTGATGGAGGTTTATGGCATAGATTCTGTACTGTATGAACAAATCTCTCCTTATTTGTTGTTAGAGCCTCAGTATTTAAGGAAGATTAATGTCAACACATGTACGGTGAAGAAACTTAAATCGCATCCTTACATATCCAATTCAGTGGCAAAACTAATGGTAAAGTATAGAGAACATCATGGATTTTATGAGCGCCTTGAAGAGCTTCAAGATCTACCCTTGATAGACGAGCAATTATTCCGTAAAATTGTAGTGTACCTAGAGATAGATTAATGGAGGAAAGATTAAAAAATGTGATTCGAGATTTTCCGGATTATCCAAAGCCGGGGATTGTGTTTAAAGATATTACCCCTATTCTTAGAGATGTAAATCTTTACAGAGAGGTTGTTGAGGCTTTTGTTAGTCAAATTCGAGAATTAGGGATTGATGCCATTGTGGGTGTTGAGAGTAGAGGGTTTTGGTTTGGCCCCTCTATAGCGCAGCAATTAAGAGTGCCTTTTATACCCATCCGAAAGAAGGGGAAGCTGCCGGGAGAGACCTATTCTCATATTTATGATTTGGAGTATGGTTCATCAGAGATTGAGATGCAAACGGATGGACTGCCAAAAGGAGCTAGAGTTTTAATTCATGATGACTTATTGGCTACTGGAGGTACCGTGAAAGCTGCGACAAAGCTCGTAGATATGGCTGGTGCTAAAACAGTTGGTTATGCTTTTTTGGTTCACCTTACCTTTTTGAAGGCTGAGGACTCGCTGAAAAACAATTCCCGTCCAATTATTTCATTAGTAAATTACTAAATCATGGATTTTTCGTATTCAGACACACAGAAAATGATTGCTGAAACCGTTCGAGATTTCGGTAATAATCACATCAAGCCTTTCATGAAGGGTTGGGATGATAGGCAAGAGTTTCCCGTTCAAGTATTGAAGGCTCTGGGAGAGTTGGGTCTGATGGGTGTTTTAGTGCCTGAAGAGTACGGTGGTTCGGGTTTAAATTACAAAGAGTATGTCACGGCAATTGATGAGATATCTCAGATAGATTCCTCGATAGGTTTGTCTGTTGCTGCTCACAATTCATTGTGTGTTGGGCATATTTTGGAATTTGCAAATGACGATCAAAAGAGAAAGTGGTTGCCAAAATTAGCTTCAGCTGTGCATATTGGTGCATGGGGCATCACAGAGCACAATAGTGGCTCTGACGCCATAGGAATGAATACGACTGCTGTAAAAGAAGGGAGGGAGTGGGTGCTTAATGGTTCGAAGAACTTTATTACTCATGCGAAGTCAGCTGATATAGCTGTGGTAATTGTCCGAACGGGAAATAAATCTGATTCTAATGGAATTTCTGCATTTGTTGTAGAAAAAGGAACTCCAGGGTTTAGCTCTGGGAAAAAAGAAGATAAACTAGGGATGCGCGCTTCTGAAACTGCGGAGTTGGTTTTTGAGGATTGTCGAATACCAGAGGATAATTTATTGGGTGAAATGGGTGCTGGATTTATTCAGGCGATGACAGTTTTAGATGGTGGGCGTATCTCGATTGCGGCACTTTCTCTGGGCATATCAAAAGGAGCCTACAAAGCAGCTTTGCAATATTCAAAAGAGCGCATACAGTTTGGGAAGCCGATATGTGAGCATCAAGCTATCGCTTTTAAATTGGCTGACATGGCTACTGAGATTGAAGCTGCTGAGCTTCTAATTTATCATGCTGCTGACAAAAAGAACAAAGGTCATGAAATGACCAAAGAAGGGGCAATGGCGAAGTATTTCACTTCTGAACTTGCAGTGAAAGTAGCTAGTGACGCCGTTCAAATATTTGGTGGTTATGGCTACACAAAAGATTTCCCTGTGGAAAAGTTTTATCGAGATGCCAAACTTTGTACCATAGGGGAAGGGACTTCTGAAATTCAGAAAATTGTGATATCAAAGTCTATATTGAGGGATTGAGTAGATGTTTAAGGAGTAAAAAAAGAAACATTTGCTTGTAGGGTAAAACAAATTTGTATATTTGCCCTCCCAAAGTAGAACATAAGATTAAAAATAAGAACAGACATGATTATTATTCCTGTAAAAGAAGGTGAAGCTATTGAAAGAGCTTTGAAGCGTTTCAAAAGAAAATTCGACAAAACTGGTGCGATGCGTCAGCTACGTGCTCGTAAAGAATTTATCAAGCCTTCTGTGAAAAGAAGAAAGCAGATGATTAAAGCTGCTTACATTCAACAGTTGAGACAAGCTGAGGAAGCATAGTCAATTTTTATACGTACTTAAAGCGCTTTTGTGTATTTTTACACAAAAGCGCTTTTTTTATGCTGCATATACAGACATTTATTCGTTATCTAAAGTTTGAAAAGCGCTACTCGATTCACACGCAAAAAGCTTATGAGGTCGATTTGGTTCAGTATAATGATTACTTAGCGTCCGAATTCGATTCTACAGCGCATCAAGCAACTGATGTTATGATTCGTTCATGGATGATGTTCATGATCGGCAGCTCATGTTCCAAGCGATCCTTAAACAGGAAGCTGTCCTCTTTGCGACAATTTTACAAATACGCTGTTCGAAATGGCTTGATGGAATCGAACCCCATGCTTCGGGTAATTTCCATGAAGACTGACAAAAAGATTCCTTCATTTGTAAGTGAAAAAGAAATGACTCATTTGTTGGAGGACATCAACTATTCTAATGATTATGAAGGCGGAAGAAACAAAGCAATCCTACAGATGTTTTATTATACGGGGATGCGTTTGTCTGAATTGATTGCTTTGCGAGTTGATGATATTGATTTTTCACTGAATCAGGTAAAAGTTCTAGGGAAGCGTTCAAAAGAGCGAATCATCCCCTTGTTGACCACTCATTTACAAGATTTAAGACAATATTTAGACATGAGAGAAGCTCATTTTTCTACGTCAAAAAAGCACTTATTTCTAACGGCGTCTGGGAATGTTTTATATCCAAAGCTTGTTTATCGTTTTGTGAATTCTTACCTTAGTAGGGTAACGAATCTGAGTCAAAGAAGCCCCCATGTCCTTCGACATGCTTTTGCCACTCACATGTTGAATGATGGCGCCGACTTGAACGCAGTAAAGGAAATACTGGGTCATGTGAGTTTATCATCTACACAGATTTACACCCACAGCTCTGCGGAACAATTAAAAAGAGTATACAAACAAGCTCACCCGAGGGGTGACCTATAAAACAAAACACTATGGACGTAAGATTTCATTCTATAAACTTTGCGGCAGATGTTAAGTTGTTGGACTTTGCGCAAAAAAAAATCAACAAGCTTGATGTTTTTTATGATCAGATAGTTGGCGGAGATGCCTATTTGAAAGTTGAGTCCACTTCAAATCGTGATAATAAATGGGTTGAGATTAAGTTGAGAGTACCCGGTAAGGAGATCGTTGTAAAAAAGTATGACAGGACCTTTGAAGGTGCCATTGATCAGGGTGTAGATGTCTTGAGAAGGTCATTAATTAAGTACAAGGGAAAATTGAAAACAGTAGTGTAGAAAAAAAAGTTGTTCATTGTTTGAACTACGGTATAATTTTTTAAATTTGCAGTCTCTTTTAGGGAGGCTGTTTTTTTATGCAGTTAAAAAAAGAGGAAATGCCGATGTAGCTCAGCTGGCTAGAGCAGCTGATTTGTAATCAGCAGGTCGTGGGTTCGAGTCCCTCCATCGGCTCATAGTTCTTTATAATTATTGATTAGTATTTGGGGTGGGATACTCAAGCGGTCAACGAGGACAGACTGTAAATCTGTTGGCTTAGCCTTCGAAGGTTCGAATCCTTCTCCCACCACTATATAGTATAAGCGAGAGTAGCTCAATTGGTAGAGCGTCAGCCTTCCAAGCTGAGGGTTGCGAGTTCGAGTCTCGTCTCTCGCTCTATGTTACTGCACGGGGTAGTAACATTATTCATTTAGTTTTAAATATTTAAGCTATCTTATCATGGCAAAAGAAACTTTTCAAAGAGGTAAGCCGCACTTAAACATTGGTACTATTGGTCACGTTGACCATGGTAAGACAACTCTTACTGCTGCCATTACTACAGTGTTGGCAACTGATGGTCTTGCTGCAAAACAAGACTTCGATGCAATTGACAACGCTCCAGAAGAAAAAGAGCGTGGTATTACAATTAACACGTCTCACGTAGAGTACGAAACAGAAAATCGTCACTACGCACACGTTGACTGTCCAGGTCACGCCGATTATGTGAAAAACATGGTTACAGGTGCTGCGCAGATGGACGGTGCTATCTTGGTGGTAGCTGCGACTGATGGTCCTATGCCACAGACTCGTGAGCACATCCTTCTAGCTCGTCAGGTAGGTGTACCTCGTCTGGTTGTATTCATGAACAAAGTGGATATGGTTGATGATGAAGAATTATTAGAATTGGTAGACATGGAAATCCGTGATCTATTATCGTTCTATGAATTCGATGGTGACAACACTCCAGTTGTTCAAGGTTCTGCACTAGGTGCATTGAACGGTGAAGACTCGTGGGTTGCTACAGTAAAAGAATTAATGGATCAAGTTGATACATGGATTGAGATGCCAGTTCGTGATGTTGAGAAAGACTTCTTGATGCCGGTTGAGGACGTATTCTCTATTACAGGTCGTGGTACAGTTGCTACAGGTCGTATTGAGACAGGTGTTGCCAACACTGGTGATCTTGTTGATATTCTTGGTATGGGTGCTGAAAACCTACAATCTACAATTACTGGGGTAGAGATGTTCCGTAAAATACTAGATAGAGGTGAAGCTGGTGATAACGTAGGTCTATTGTTACGTGGTATCGAAAAAGCGCAAATCAAAAGAGGTATGGTAATTTGTAAACCAAGTTCCGTAACTCCTCACGATAAATTTAAAGCTGAGGTTTATGTATTGAAGAAAGAAGAAGGTGGTCGTCACACTCCTTTCCACAATAAATACCGTCCACAGTTCTACATCCGTACAACAGATGTAACAGGTGAAATCATTTTACCTGATGGAACTGAAATGGTAATGCCTGGTGATAACTTAACAATTACAGTTAATTTAATCAACACAGTAGCCTTGAGTAAAGGTTTGCGTTTTGCGATCCGTGAAGGTGGTAGAACCGTTGGTGCTGGTCAGGTTACAGAAATCCTTTAGTAAACGATTTCATATATAAATTAAAAAGAGTGAAATCCCCTTTTTGGGGTTTTCACTCTTTTACTCACGGGTATGGTGCAATGGTAGCATACCGGTCTCCAAAACCGTCGATGGGAGTTCGAATCTCTCTACCCGTGCTGTAAAACGATAAAGAAGATGAAGAAGTATATTATAGAATCGATTCAAGAGCTGAAAAATAAAGTTACTTGGCCTACTGTTGCTCAGCTTCAGTCGAGCACCATTTTAGTAGCTGTAGCTTCAGTGATTATCGCCTTAATCATCAGTTTAATGGATTTAGGCTTCGATACGATACTTGGAGAGTTTTATAGCATTTTCTAAACCTACACAGGTGTATTTATGGTTGAGTTGAAGAAAAAATGGTATGTAGTTAGAGCAGTTTCTGGTCAGGAGACCAAGGTAAAGCTCTACATAGAAAAGGAAATTGAACACTTGGGGATGCAAGATTATGTAGCTCAAATTTTAGTTCCTACAGAAAAAGTATACCAAGTACGTAATGGAAAGAAAGTAACCAAAGAGCGGAATTATTTTCCAGGTTACGTGATGATTGAGGCCGCCTTAGTTGGTGAAGTAGTTCATGTGATTAAATCGGTAACAGGTGTTATTGGTTTTCTAGGAGCTACCAAAGGAGGAGACCCTGTTCCGCTAAGAGTGTCAGAGGTCAATAGAATTTTAGGTAAAGTTGATGAATTGGCTGAATCTGAAGAGTTGATGAGTGTTTCCTACGTGGTTGGGGAAACGGTTAAAGTTGTTGATGGACCATTTAATGGTTTTAATGGATTGATCGAAGAAATTAATGAAGATAAGCGCAAGCTGCTCGTGATGGTGAAAATCTTTGGTAGAAAGACACCTTTGGAGTTAAACTTCATGCAAGTAGAAAAAGAATCATAAAAATTTAAATGTTTTTTTTGGATGACCCATATATAATGCTTCCTAATCCAAACGTAAACATTTAGTAACCAAGTATAAAAACAAAAATAATGGCAAAAGAGATAATAGGGCTCATTAAATTGCAAGTTAGAGGTGGTGCCGCTAACCCTTCACCACCCGTAGGTCCAGCCTTAGGTGCGAAAGGTGTTAACATCATGGAATTCTGTAAGCAGTTTAATGCTCGTACTCAGGATAAAGCCGGAAAGGTTTTACCTGTTGCAATTACTGTTTACGCTGACAAGTCATTTGACTTTGTAATTAAGACGCCTCCGGCGGCTGTTCAATTATTGGAAGCAGCAAAAGTTAAAAAAGGTTCTTCTGAATCAAATCGTATCAAAGTTGCCAAGGTTACTTGGGATCAAGTTCGTGCGATTGCTGAAGATAAGATGCCTGATTTAAACTGCTTTAAAGTTGAATCTGCAATGAAAATGGTTGCTGGTACAGCAAGAAGTATGGGAATCACTATAAAGGGAGATTTCCCTTCTGCTTAATCATATCGAGACATGGCAAAGTTGACAAAAAAACAAAAAGAAGTTGCTGCTAAATTTGATGCAGCAAAATCATACAACCTGTCTGAGGCGAGTTCAATCGTTAAGGAGACTACATCTGGTAATTTTGATGCCAGTGTAGATTTAGCAATCCGTTTGGGTGTTGATCCACGTAAGGCGAATCAAATGGTTCGTGGCGTAGTAACACTTCCTCACGGTTCAGGTAAAGATGTAAGTGTACTTGTTCTTTGTACTCCGGACAAAGAAGAAGAAGCTAAAGCTGCAGGTGCAGATCACGTAGGTTTGGATGAGTATGTTGAGAAAATCAAAGGCGGTTGGACCGACGTTGATGTGATCATCACAATGCCAAGCTGTATGGGTAAATTAGGTCCTTTGGGACGTGTACTTGGTCCTCGTGGACTGATGCCAAACCCTAAGACCGGTACTGTTACCATGGATGTGGCTAAAGCTGTTAAAGAAGTAAAAGCGGGTAAGATCGACTTCAAAGTTGACAAGTATGGAATTGTTCATGCAAGTGTAGCAAAAGCATCTTTTGATGTAGCTAAGATTGCTGATAATGCAGATGAACTGATCCAAACGATTGTTAAGTTGAAACCTACTTCATCGAAAGGTACATACATTAAAAGTATTACCATATCAAGTACGATGGGTGCAGGTGTAAAAGTTGATACAAAGTCTATTTAAGACTTAGTAAATCTAAAATACCTTAGGGTTATGACAAAAGAAGAGAAAAAACAAGCTATCGATAAACTTACCGATTTATTGGCAACAAGTAAAAATGTTTACTTGGCTGACATTTCAGGTATGGATGCTGAACAAACGAGCAAGCTACGTAGACTTTGTTTTAGTAAAGGCGTACAACTACAAGTTGTAAAGAATACTTTACTAAAGAAAGCTATGGAGTCTTGTGATAAAGACTACAACGAGTTGTATGATGTTCTTAAAGGGAACACTTCAATGATGCTTTCTGAAACAGCTAACGCTCCAGCAAAAGCAATCACTGAATACCTTAAAAAGAACAAAAATGCAGAAAAACCTTTGTTTAAAGGGGCGCACGTTGAAGAGTCAGTTTACTCTGCTGATCAATTAGAAATTCTTGAGAGTTTAAAGTCGAAAGAAGAGTTGATTGGAGAGATCATCACGTTACTACAGTCTCCAGCGAAAAACGTAATTTCTGGCCTTCAATCGGGTGGAAGTACGCTTGCTGGTCTTATGAAGACTTTAGAAGAACGTGCACAATAAATTAGTACGCACTCTGTTTTCCAAATAAAAATTAATTAAGAAACCTAACAAAAACACATACATTATGGCAGATTTGAAAGAATTCGCTGAGCAATTAGTTAATCTAACTGTAAAGGAAGTTAACGAATTGGCGACAATTTTAAAAGACGAATACGGTATTGAACCAGCTGCTGCCGCAGTTGCTGTTGCAGGTCCTGCAGCAGGAGGTGGCGAAGCTGCTGAAGAGCAAACGGAATTCGATGTAATCCTTAAAGCTGCTGGTGGATCTAAGCTAGCTGTTGTAAAGCTTGTTAAAGAACTAACAGGTGCAGGTCTTAAGGAAGCAAAAGGAATTGTTGATGGTGCTCCAGCTCCATTGAAAGAAGGTATTGCAAAAGATGAAGCGGAAGCTCTTAAAGCTCAATTAGAAGCTGCAGGTGCTGAAGTAGAGTTGAAGTAATATTTTTTACTTACAATACTTAAGGTTTAGGTTTTAAACTTCGGTTTAAACACCTAAACCCTTTTGTGCTTTAGGATAGTCCATTTATTTTTCATTTAAATTTTTGTCCATTGACTAAGACAAAATCAAACGAAAGAATCAGTTTTGCTTCCATCAAATCTCAATTGCAGTATCCAGACTTTTTGGATATTCAGTTGAAGTCATTTGAGGATTTTTTCCAATTGGAAACAAAATCTGAAGACCGCGAAAACGAGGGTCTGTTTAAAGTATTTAGTGAAAACTTCCCGATTTCGGATACGAGAAATAATTTCGTACTTGAGTTCTTGGATTACTTTGTTGATCCACCTCGATATGAACTAGACGAGTGTATCGAAAGAGGTTTGACATTCAGTGTTCCTTTAAAAGCTCGATTGAAGCTTTATTGTACGGATCCTGAACATGAAGATTTCGAAACGATTGTACAAGACGTATATCTTGGAACGATTCCTTACATGACGCAAAGAGGTACCTTTGTTATCAATGGTGCTGAGCGTGTGTGTGTTTCGCAGTTACACCGTTCTCCAGGGGTTTTCTTTGGACAAAGCTACCATGCGAATGGAACAAAATTATATTCTGCCCGTGTGATTCCTTTCAAAGGTTCATGGATAGAATTCGCAACAGATATCAATTCGGTGATGTACGCATACATCGATCGTAAAAAGAAGTTACCTGTAACTACTTTGTTACGCTCCATAGGATATGAAAGCGATAAAGATATTTTAGAAATATTTGACCTTGCTGATGAAGTTAGAGTAAGCAAGGCCGGATTAAAAAGAGTTTTAGGACGCAAGCTTGTCGCACGTGTTCTTAAGACATGGTTTGAAGATTTCGTTGATGAAGATACTGGAGAAGTAGTATCTATTGAACGTAACGAAGTTCTTTTAGATCGCGATGTGGTTCTTGAAAAAGAACACATTGACGTTATTATGGAGGCGGGAGTAAAAACCATTTTACTTCACAAGGAAAATGCGGAAGCATCTGAATATGCAATCATCCATAATACATTACAAAAAGATCCAACGAATTCAGAGAAAGAAGCCGTTGAGCATATCTATAGACAACTTCGTAATGCGGAGCCGCCTGATGAAGAAACTGCTCGAGGGATTATTGATAAATTATTTTTCTCTGAAACAAGATATAGCCTAGGTGAAGTAGGTCGTTACCGTATCAACAAGAAATTAAATCTTGATTTAGCGCTTGACGAAGCTACACTTACTAAGGTAGACATTATTTTAATCATCAAATACCTTATTGAATTGGTGAATTCCAAAGCTGAGGTAGATGATATTGATCACTTAAGTAATCGTAGAGTTCGAACCGTTGGTGAGCAATTAAACAACCAGTTTGGTGTCGGTTTGGCACGTATGGCAAGAACCATTCGTGAGCGAATGAATGTTCGTGACAATGAAGTCTTTACTCCTATTGATTTGATTAATGCGAAGACCTTATCTTCCGTGATCAATTCATTCTTTGGAACCAATCAGTTGTCTCAGTTTATGGATCAAACCAATCCACTAGCTGAAATTACTCACAAACGTAGACTTTCTGCTCTTGGACCAGGAGGTTTATCAAGAGAGCGCGCAGGTTTCGAGGTTCGTGATGTTCACTACACGCACTATGGCCGTTTGTGTCCGATTGAAACACCTGAAGGACCAAACATCGGTCTTATTTCTTCCCTTTGTGTATTTGCCAAGGTGAATAAGATGGGATTCATCGAAACACCATATAGAAGTGTTGTTGATGGTGTTGTAGACTTCAAGAATACACCGGCTTATTTAAGTGCAGAAGAAGAAGAAGAAAAAGTGATTGCTCAGGCCAATGCGCCTGTTAAGGATGATGGTAATTTTTCAGCTGATTTGGTGAAGGCCCGCGATACAGGTGATTTCCCTGTGATTGAGCCCGCTAAATTGGATTATATGGACGTTGCTCCTAACCAAATTTCATCTATATCAGCGTCACTCATACCATTCTTAGAGCATGATGATGCCAACCGTGCTTTGATGGGATCTAACATGATGCGTCAAGCCGTTCCTTTGATGAAACCTGAATCTCCGATTGTGGGAACGGGTCTCGAAGGTCGCGTGGCCTCAGATTCTAGAGTATTAGTTAATGCTCGAGGTAATGGTGTTGTTTCGTATGTTGATGCGAACAAAATTACCATCAAGTACGATAGAACGGATGAAGAAAGATTGGTGAGTTTTGACGAGGATTCAGTATCCTACAAATTGACCAAGTTCCAAAAAACCAACCAAGGTACGAGTATCAATATCCGTCCCATTGTAAAGGTTGGAGATAAAGTATCCAAAGGACAGGTTTTAACTGAAGGTTATGCCACTCAAGACGGTGAATTAGCTTTGGGTAAAAACATGAAGGTAGCCTTCATGCCATGGAATGGATACAACTTTGAGGATGCCATTGTAATTTCCGAACGCGTTGTTCGTGAAGATATTTTCACATCGATTCACATTGATGAATATACCTTAGATGTTCGTGAAACTAAATTAGGTTCTGAAGAATTGACTCCAGACATACCTAATGTTTCTGAGGAAGCGACCAAAGATCTAGATGAGAATGGTCTTATTCGTATTGGAGCTCATGTGAAGCCAGGTGACATTCTAATAGGTAAGATTACACCAAAAGGTGAGTCTGATCCTTCTCCGGAAGAAAAGCTTCTTAGAGCGATATTTGGTGATAAAGCTGGTGATGTGAAAGATGCCTCATTGAAAGCATCCCCATCGCTACAAGGTGTTGTTCTTAGTAAGAAATTATTTGCAAGAGCTGTAAAAGACAAAAAGTCTCGCCTAGCAGATAAAGAAATTGCTGCGGAACTGGATGCTGAACTTGTTAAGGATACAACTGCATTAAAATCAATCTTAGTTGAAAAGCTAATTTCTATTGTTGCTGGTAAAACTTGTCAAGGTGTTATTAATGAGCTAGGAGAAGTTGTAATCCCTAAGGGTAAAAAATTCTCTCAAAAGCAACTTAATGCCATTGAAGATTATTCGATAATTTCTACGGACGGATGGACTACGGAAAAACAAAAGAATATTCTTGTTAATGACTTAATACACAACTTTAACATTAAGTTAAATGACCTTAAAGGTGTTTTAAGACGTAAGAAGTTTACCCTTTCTGTTGGAGATGAACTTCCAGCAGGAATCCTGAAATTGGCTAAAGTTTACATTGCGAAGAAGCGTAAGCTAAAGGTAGGTGATAAGATGGCGGGACGTCACGGAAACAAAGGTATTGTAGCTCGTATCGTAAGAGATGAAGACATGCCTTTCTCAGAAGACGGAACTCCTGTTGATATTGTACTTAATCCACTAGGTGTACCTTCTCGTATGAATATTGGTCAGATTTATGAAACCGTTCTCGGATGGGCTGGTCTGAATTTAGGCAAGAAGTTTGCAACTCCAATTTTCGATGGTGCCTCACTGGATGAGATTACGGAGTTGACTAATGAAGCCGGTATTCCTGAATATGGACATACTTATCTTTACGATGGTGGTACTGGTGAGCGATTTGATCAACCGGCAACTGTAGGTGTGATTTACATGCTGAAGTTGGGTCACATGGTTGACGATAAGATGCACGCTCGTTCTATAGGACCTTACTCTCTTATTACGCAGCAACCATTGGGTGGTAAAGCTCAGTTTGGTGGTCAGCGTTTTGGTGAGATGGAAGTATGGGCTCTAGAGGCTTATGGTGCTTCAAACATCTTGAGAGAAATTCTAACCGTGAAGTCTGATGACGTCGTTGGTAGAGCCAAGACATATGAGGCCATCGTCAAAGGTAAAGGAATGCCTGAACCAGGACTTCCTGAATCATTCAATGTATTGTTACATGAATTGAAAGGTTTAGGATTGAAGATTAGTTTACAATAATTGACTACAAAGAGGGTGTCTTCGGACACCCTCAACTAAAACATAAATTTCTTTAGGTTATGGCAATGAGAAGAAAGGACAACACCCCGCAACAAAAGAGTTTTTCTAAGATAACGATTAGTTTAGCTTCTCCAGAATTTATTTTGGAAGAGTCTAGCGGAGAGGTTTTAAAGCCTGAAACGATTAACTATCGTACCTACAAACCAGAGCGTGATGGATTATTCTGTGAGCGTATTTTTGGTCCTGTAAAAGATTATGAATGTCACTGTGGTAAATACAAGCGTATCCGTTATAGAGGTATTGTTTGTGACCGCTGTGGTGTTGAGGTAACTGAGAAGAAAGTACGTAGAGAGCGTATGGGACATATCAATTTGGTGGTTCCTGTAGCTCATATCTGGTATTTCCGTTCGCTACCGAATAAAATCGGATATCTTCTAGGTCTACCTACCAAGAAGCTAGACATGATCATCTACTACGAAAGATATGTAGTTGTTCAGGCTGGTGGAGCTGTAGATAATGAAGGTAATCCATTAGAGTATCTTCAATATCTTACTGAAGAGGAGTATCTTGATGCTCTTGAGCGTTTACCGCGTGAGAATCAATATTTAGAAGATAAGGATCCAAATAAGTTTGTCGCAAAGATGGGAGCTGAGGCTCTTGAGGCATTATTATCAAGATTGGATCTTGATGAATTGTCTTACTCATTAAGACACAAAGCAAATACAGAGACTTCTCAGCAGAGAAAAACAGAGGCTTTAAAGCGTTTGGCGGTTGTGGAAGCATTCCGTGACGCAAACACACGCATTGAAAATAAGCCAGAGTGGATGATTATGAAGGTTGTTCCTGTGATTCCACCGGAGTTGCGTCCATTGGTCCCACTAGATGGTGGTAGGTTTGCCACCTCTGACTTGAATGATTTATACCGTCGTGTTATCATTCGAAACAATCGTTTGAAACGTTTGATCGAAATTAAGGCACCTGAAGTAATCCTGCGAAACGAGAAGCGTATGCTTCAGGAATCGGTAGATTCTTTATTGGATAATACTCGTAAAGCTTCAGCCGTTAAGACAGAATCTAACAGAGCTTTGAAATCGCTTTCAGATTCTTTGAAAGGTAAGCAAGGTCGATTCCGTCAAAACTTACTCGGTAAGCGTGTTGATTATTCCGCACGTTCGGTAATTGTTGTAGGGCCGACCCTTCAGTTGTCTGAGTGTGGTATCCCTAAGAATATGGCTGCTGAATTATACAAGCCTTTCATTGTGCGTAAGCTTATAGAAAGAGGTATTGTTAAGACCGTTAAGTCTGCCAAGAAAATTATAGACAAAAAAGACCCTGTAGTTTGGGACATTCTAGAAAACGTAATTAAAGGACACCCTGTTCTTCTTAACCGGGCTCCTACACTTCACAGATTGGGTATTCAGGCTTTCCAACCCAAACTAATTGAAGGTAAAGCGATACAGTTGCACCCATTGGCATGTACGGCATTTAACGCCGATTTCGATGGTGACCAGATGGCGGTACACTTGCCTTTGACTCCTGCAGCTATTCTAGAAGCGCAGTTGTTGATGTTAGGTTCTCATAATATTCTGAACCCTGCGAATGGTGCACCGATTACGGTTCCTTCTCAGGATATGGTATTGGGGCTTTACTACATGACTAAGCCTCGAAAGACGGACAAGCAAAAGACGATTATTGGTCAAGGTTTGACTTTTTACTCTTCAGAAGAGGTGCGAATTGCCTACAATGAGGGGAAAGCAGAGTTGAATGCAGTGATTAAAGTTCGTGCTACCGTAAAGGAAGATGGCGAACTAGTTACAAAGCTTATTGAAACGACCATTGGTAGAGTATTATTTAATGATGTTGTTCCTGAGACTGTGGGTTATGTGAATGAAACACTGACCAAAAAAGCTTTAAGAAATATTATCGGTAAAATCCTTAAGGAAACCGACATCCCTACTACCGCTAAATTCCTAGATGACATGAAGTTACTAGGGTATAAAATGGCATTTAAGGGTGGTCTTTCCTTCTCTTTAGGAGATATTATTGTACCAGACCAAAAAGATACGATGATTGAAAGTGCGAAGGGACAAGTTTCTTCGATTACGGACAGTTATAATATGGGTCTTATTACGAATAACGAACGTTACAATCAGGTGATTGATGTTTGGACAAAGACCAACTCTGAATTAACTGAGCATGCAATGAATCGTTTGATTAACGATCAGCAAGGATTCAACTCTGTATATATGATGTTGGATTCAGGAGCACGTGGTTCGAAAGAGCAAATACGTCAGCTGTCTGGTATGCGTGGTTTGATGGCAAAGCCTCAAAAGTCCGGTTCTTCGAGTGGGGCTATTATTGAAAATCCAATTACATCCAACTTTAAGGAAGGTTTGTCAATTCTTGAATACTTTATTTCTACTCACGGTGCTCGTAAAGGTCTTGCCGATACAGCCCTTAAAACAGCCGATGCGGGTTATTTAACGCGTCGTCTGGTAGATGTAGCTCAAGATGTGATTATTTCTGAAGTTGATTGTGGAACACTTCGTGGATTGCAAGGTGTTGCCTTGAAGAAAAATGAAGATATTGTAGAAACTCTTGCTGAACGAATCACGGGTAGAACGTCACTTCATGATGTTATCAATCCACTGAATGGAGAATTACTTGTTGCTTCAGGTGATGAGATTACAGAAGAGATTGCAAGTAATATTGAGGCTTCTCCTATAGAGATGGTTGAAATACGTTCTGCATTGACCTGTGAAACCAAACGAGGTATTTGTGCTAAATGTTACGGTAGAAATCTTTCAACAAATAGAATGGCTGGTGAAGGTGATGCGGTTGGAGTTGTTGCAGCTCAATCAATTGGTGAGCCTGGTACGCAGTTAACACTTCGTACCTTCCACGTTGGGGGTACTGCTTCTAACACAGCTGAAGAATCGACACTCAAAGCCAAATTTGATGGTGTACTAGAGATAGAGGAATTGAGAACGGTTACAGGACCTGATGCGGATGGGAATGATTCTATCATCGTTATTGGACGTACTGCAGAAATGAAATTGGTAGATCCTAAATCAGGAATCACATTGGCAACAAATAACATCCCTTATGGTGCTACGATGTTTGCTAAAGATGGTGATAAACTGAAGAAGGGAGATGCTATTTGTGAGTGGGATCCATACAATGCGGTAATCCTATCTGAAACAACTGGTAAAGTTGAGTTTGAGAATTTGGCTCAAGGTATTACTTACCGTGTTGAGATTGATGAACAAACCGGTTTCCAAGAAAAAGTAATTTCTGAAACTAGAGATAAGAAAATGATCCCTACCATTCTTGTTAAGTCAACAGGGAAAAAAGGTGAAACAAAATCATACAACCTTCCGGTAGGAGCCCATATCATTGTTAATGAAGGAGATAAGTTAAACCCAGGTACCATTATTGCAAAGCTTCCTCGTAAGACGGCTAAGGCAGGGGATATTACTGGTGGTCTTCCTCGTGTAACTGAACTGTTTGAAGCACGTAATCCTTCTAACCCTGCTGTAGTAGCGGCGATTGATGGTATCGTATCTTACGGTAAGATCAAGCGTGGTAACCGTGAGGTAATTATAGAGTCAAGAACGGGTGAAGTGAAGAAATATCTAGTTTCTCTTTCTAAACAGATTCTTGTTCAAGAAAACGACTTTGTAAAAGCGGGTACTTCTCTGTCTGATGGTGCTATTACGCCTAAGACAATTCTAGCGATTAAAGGACCAACTGCTGTTCAACAATACTTAGTGAACGAAATGCAGGAGGTTTATCGTCTTCAAGGTGTGAAGATTAATGATAAGCACTTCGAAGTTGTTGTTCGTCAGATGATGCGTAAGGTTCAGATTAATGATGCTGGAGATACTCGTTTCTTAGAGAACAATCTTGTTCACAAGAATGATTTCCTAGAAGAGAATGATTGGATCTTTGGAAAAATGTACGTTGTTGATCCGGGTGACTCTGAGAGCTTCAAAGCTGGACAAATTATCCCTGTACGTAAGCTAAGAGATGAGAATTCATTGTTGAAGCGAAAGGATATGAAGCTTGTAGAAGCGAGAGATGCGGTTCCTGCAACCTCTACTTCTGTTCTCCAAGGGATTACAAGAGCTTCCCTTCAAACGAAGAGTTTCTTGTCAGCAGCATCGTTCCAGGAAACAACAAAAGTACTGAATGAAGCCGCTGTTAATGGTAAAGAAGACTTACTTGATGGACTTAAAGAAAACGTAATTGTTGGACATAAGATTCCTGCAGGTACAGGTCTTAAGAAGTACAACAATCTTGTTGTAGGGAATAAGGTGCAACTAGACAGCATGTTAAATACTTCAAAACCTTCGGTAGACGAAGAGGAAGTTTTAATTATTGAAGAATAATGGCAGATAAAAAAGATAACAAACAAGTGAGTATTGAGCTTCCTGAGGAATTGGCTCAGGGCGTTTATTCAAACTTAGCAGTGGTAAATCATTCACCCACAGAGTTTGTTGTTGATTTTGTTTCGATGATGCCTGGGATGCCTAAGGCAAAGGTGAAGTCGAGAGTCATTTTAACTCCGCAACATGCGAAGCGGTTGCTAGGAGCTTTGGCTGAAAATGTAAAGAAGTACGAGTCTAACTTTGGAGCGATTAAAGATGTTGGTAAACAACAACAAGTACCCCTCACCTTTGGAGGACCCAAAGCAGAAGCTTAATGAAAACAAAAGAGCCCCGATTTCGGGGCTCTTTTGTTTATAGTGAGATTGTTTTTTAAAACGTTTTGTGTAAAATACAGACGTTTCTCTACTTTAATTTGAACAATGTTTTTCTTCCGAATTTTTTGCAGATAGGGCACGTCTCGGGGTTATGACCTCTTGCCGGACAATGTTCTCTTCCAAAAAATATGATTTGTAAATGCAATTTGTTCCAGAGCTCTGCAGGGTACAAACGCTTTAGGTCTTTTTCTGTTTGATCTACATTTTTACCATTGGTTAATTTCCATCGGTATGCCAATCGGTGTATGTGAGTGTCTACGGGAAAAGCGGGGACTCCAAATGCTTGTGCCATCACTACAGAGGCTGTTTTATGACCCACGCCAGGAAGTTCCTCTAAAAATTCAAAACTGACGGGTACCTCCCCCTTATGTTGATGGATAAGTATTTCAGACAATTCAAATATTGCTTTTGATTTTCTTGGAGAAAGCCCACAGGGTCTGATGATGTTTCTTATTTCTTCAACGCTTAACTTAACCATATCATAGGGGTTGTCCGCTTTTGAAAAAAGTAGGGGAGTTACGGTGTTTACTCTGGCATCTGTACATTGAGCAGAAAGTAATACTGCGATGAGTAAGGTATAGGGATCTTTATGATCTAACGGAACAGGTGTTTCAGGGTAAAGTTTTTCTAAAATGGTGGAAATTTCCTGTGCCTTGGCTTTTTTTTGACTCATGATTTGTGCTTTTCCCATTTATAAGTACGAATATACCTTGTTTTATGCTATCGTACTAGAGAAGTAGAACGAGTATATTTGTGTCAATGAAATAATTGTTTCACTTTGACGATTAACCCGTAGTGTTTTGAAGACCAGGAGAAGGATTCTAGAGCCTTGTTAAGGGATAGTTAATTTGTTTTACCCGGGTAGATTTTTAGCGCTTCCTCCAATACCTTAACCGCGTCTTTTAGGGCTGAGGTGTTGAGTACGTATGCAAAGCGAATTTGTTGTTTTCCAAGACCTGGAGTGGAATAAAAACCTTGAGCAGGAGCAACCATAATGGTTTTATTATTCCAACTAAAGTCTTCCAAAAGCCATTGTGCAAATTTATCGGCATCATCTATAGGCAATTGAGCAATGCAATAGAATGCACCTGACGGTTTTGGGCAGATAACTCCATCGATTTTACTCAAACCCTCCACCAATAGGTCTCTGCGCTCTACATACTCCTTTACTACTTCTGTAAAATAGGAATCCGCAGTTTTGAGAGCGGCCTCTCCAGCAATCTGACCAAATGTAGGTGGGCTCAGTCTTGCCTGTGAGAATTTTAATGCCGTTACCAATAAGTCCTTATTGCGAGTGACTAAAAATCCTATACGAGCACCGCACATGCTGTAGCGTTTGGAGATAGAGTCGATGAGTATGGTATGTTGATCTATACCTTCAATGTCAAGGACAGATATATGTTTTTCATCATCATAGGTGAACTCTCGATAGACCTCGTCTGAAATTAAAAATAAATCGTGTTTCAACACAATTTCTTTAAGTGCATCCAATTCTTCTTTTGTATGAAGATGTCCTGACGGATTCCCCGGATTACATATAAGAATTGCTTTTGTTTTCGGTGTAATTAATTTTTCAAATTCGGATATTGACGGCAGCGCAAATCCATTTTCAATATGGGATGTTACGGCTTTTACTGTGACCCCTGCTGAAGCTAAAAACCCGTTGTAGTTCGCGTAAAAAGGTTCTGATATAATGACCTCATCGCCTTCATCCATAACGCTACTAAGGGCCATCGTAACCGCCTCAGAGCCTCCTGTAGTTACTATAATGCTCTTGTGGTCAATAGGGATGCCAATTTTTTGGTAATATTCAGCCAGACCTTTTCTGAAAGAAAGGTTTCCAGCCGTATGACTATACTCTACAACACTGGGTTGAAAGTCTTTTATAGCGTCTAGAGCAACTTGTGGAGTTTTTATGTCCGGTTGCCCAATATTTAAATGGATGACTTCTAGGCCTTTCTTTTTTGCATTCTCTGCAAAAGGTGCCAATTTACGAATTGGCGATTCTGGCATTCGAAGTCCCCTTTTGGAAATTACTGGCATTATTTAGTTTTTAATGGTCAATTAAAAAAAGTCTCACAAAGAGACGTGAGACTCATTTTACTGCTATTAATGCAAAATGTATTCCTAATTATTATTCTGCAGTCGGGGAACTACCTGCAGGTGTTTTTACCGGGGAAGTTTCTTCTTCAGCAACAGCCAATGTTTTTCCTTTGATACGGATCACTTTTGTAGGTGCTGTAACTGCATTAGATGAAATTGTAACACTTTTATTGAATGCACCAATTCTCTTGGTGTCATACTTAACTTTGATTACATGACTTTGCCCCGGAACGATTGGTTCCTTAGGCCAAACAGGTACAGTACAACCACAGCTTCCTTTCGCATTAGAAATAATCAAAGGAGCATCTCCCGTGTTTGTAAAGGTGAACTCATAGGCACCATCACCGTATTGATCGAAGGTTCCGAAATCATGAATTTCTTTTTCAAACGAAATTTCTTGCGCTTGCGCAGAAAAGATTCCCATAACTGAAAATACTGCGGCTAGAATTATTTTATTCATCGTAAGTCGTTTTTTAGTTTTAAGTAATTACAAATCTAATAGAATCTCGTCAACTGCCAAAAGAATATGAGAGTCGATACTGTTAATGGGGTGTTAAAGGTTTTTAGAGATCATATTTTAGCGCTTAACACTTCTTGTTAGATGTTTATACCTGATTAATCAAGATTGATACTTCATAAATAGAGTCCAGAAGGATTCTTTAACTTAGGTACGAAAATACAAATCATTCTATTATATCGCTTGTATATTATTTAGTAATTTGCGTTCGATTTTGTAATAACTATATTTTATTCACATGGGTGCAAATTCCTTCGGAGAGATTTTTCGTTTAACGAGTTTTGGAGAGTCACACGGTAAAGCCATTGGCGGTATCATTGACGGTTGTCCAGCGGGTATTTCTATTGATTTTGATGCCATTCAATTGGAGTTAGATCGCAGAAAACCTGGACAGTCAAAGATAACCACTCAACGCAAAGAAGCTGATCGTGCCGTTTTTCTTTCAGGTATTTTTGAAGGTAAAACTTTGGGGACCCCAATCTCATTTGAAATTCTAAATAGCGACCCAAAGTCGAAAGATTATTCTCACATCAAAGATTCTTACCGTCCATCTCATGCGGATTACGCTTACGATGCTAAATATGGAATTAGAGATTATAGAGGTGGGGGGAGGTCTTCCGCACGTGAAACCATCGCACGAGTTGTTGCTGGAGCCATAGCAAAACAGATCTTAAAAGCCCTAAGCGTTGAAACACATGCTTATGTTTCATCGGTAGGAGAAATAGAAATGGATGTGCACCACAGTCAAGTGGATGTTTCTAAAATAGATGACAACATTGTTCGATGTCCTGATGAAAAGAAGGCAGAGGAAATGATTTCATACATAGACTCCATTCGAAAACAAGGAGATACTGTTGGAGGCGTTATTACAGGTTTAGCGTTTAATGTTCCCGTTGGACTGGGTGAACCTGTTTTTGATAAATTACATGCCGATTTAGCTAAAGCCATGATGGGTATCAATGCGGTAAAAGGTTTCGAATACGGCGGTGGTTTTGAAATGTGTAAGCGCAGAGGTTCTGAGGTGAATGATTTATTCATCACAACGGATGATGGTGTAAAAACCAAATCAAACCATTCTGGGGGAATACAAGGAGGGATCTCTAACGGAGAAACCATATACTTCAAAGTTGCTTTTAAACCTGTCGCTACAATCATGCGAGATCAAATGTCTCTCAATGACAAAGGTGAAGAGGTTGTCGTTAAAGGAAAAGGCCGCCATGACCCGTGTGTGGTACCAAGAGCTGTAGCTATTGTAGAGGCGATGACGGCAATGGTTCTTTTGGATTTCTACCTAAGAAATAAAAGCACAAAACTTTAATGGTGAAGAAGCACATTCCACTGCATTGGAAAATCATTCTTGGAATGGTTTTAGGTGTTGGATTTGGTTTGTTAGCGATTGTTCTGAATGCGGATCAATTCACCACCCATTGGATTAAACCTTTCGGCACCATTTTTATCAATCTTCTAAAGCTGATAGCGGTTCCTTTAGTCTTTGCCTCACTTATAAAAGGAGTTGCGAGTTTGAGTGATATCTCTAGTTTATCTAGAATCGGCTCAAGAACCATTGCACTTTATCTAGTTTCTACAGTGTTGGCTGTTACTACCGGTTTGCTCATCGTCAACACCCTTCAACCTGGGAACTTCTTTTCTGAGGAAAAAAGAATAGAGTTTAAAGAGAAGTACGCTTCTAAAACCGAAGCTAAAATGGAAGCTGCTGCCCAAGTAAGTGATCAAGGTCCACTGCAGTTTCTGGTAGATATCGTTCCTCAAAATATCATGGATGCCAGTTCCAATAATAAAAACATGCTCCAGATTATTTTCTTTGCCATACTTTTCGGGCTTACCATGATCATGCTTCCGGATGAGAAAACCGTATATGTAAAAGGGTTTTTTGAGGGTATCAATGAGATTATATTGAAGATTGTTGATCTAATCATGAAGATGGCTCCTTATGGAGTTTTTGCCCTATTGGCATCGCTGATGGTTGATTTTTCTGATGGAGATGTCCACAACCTTGTTGAATTGTTTTCAGCTTTAGGACTCTACTCTTTAGCTGTTATCCTCGGTTTGTTTATTATGATTTTGGTCGTCTATCCTGTGGTTTTGAAACTATTCACTAAAATGAGTTATGTGAAATTTTTCAAAAGCATCATGCCCGCCCAACTCCTAGCTTTTTCTACAAGTTCCAGTGCTGCAACCCTACCTGTTACTATGGAGTGTTGTGAAGATCATTTAGGTGTGTCTAAAGAAGTCAGTTCTTTTGTTTTGCCATTGGGCGCTACGATTAATATGGATGGCACAAGTTTGTATCAAGCCGTAGCTGCTGTATTTATTGCACAGGCTTTTGGGGTAGACTTAGGCCTGTCTCAACAATTAACCATTGTATTAACCGCGACCTTGGCATCTATTGGTGCTGCAGCGGTTCCGGGTGCAGGATTGGTCATGTTGGTGATTGTTCTAGGCTCCGTAGGTATGGACCCTGAGGGTGTGGCTTTGATTTTTGCCGTCGACCGCATTCTCGACATGCTACGTACGGTCGTAAATGTCACAGGTGATGCTACGGTAGCTACTGTTATTGCCAGTACAGAAGGTGAATTAAGATCGTTTTCGGAAATGGATTAGTGCTTTTACATCTTTAAGACGAGCATCTGGGGAGTCCAGTCATATATCTTTTAATTTCTTAGATATTTTAATTAAATCCCCTAAATTTGGTAACATATTAAAAGAATTTATAAAACGAACTAAACATACAACCCATGAGAGTACTAATTTTTACGCTGTCTATTTTACTTCTAGGTTTTACATCTTGTAAAAAAGATGATGCTACTGAAAGTTTACCATCAATTACAGGTACTTGGGAGCTTGTTCAAACGGCGACTACACATGAGTTGGGTCATATCGACAATTATACTCCATTTGATAAAATTGTTGACACTCGTGTAACTACTACCGTAGATCATCAAAAGGAATATGAAGCGTTGGAAATTTCAAATGCATCCATGACTTGGACAGATCTTTCATTAGAGACCAAATTATACAATTGGACTTACGATGATAATGTTTTTACCTTAACAGGTACTGATACCACTCTAGCATATCGAGTGACAGAGTTGACTTATGATTCCTTTGTGTTTTTTATTAAAGACCAGAGAATTTACAACGATTCAACCAACCTAGTTGCGTACGAAGAGTATCACTATGTGTATAACCTTAATAAGGTTGATT
>JAKMFX010000021.1 GCA_022425195.1 Flavobacteriales bacterium
ATAATCAGCATCCAGACCCTGTACTTCAATCACTGCGCCCGAGTCAGAAGAACCTGTCACGCTTGCAGCTCCTGCTGTAGAAATGTAACTGTATATTCCACCACCATCCCAGATTGTTTCGTATGAATTACTCAATGCTGAATTGTATCCGAACTTATTGATATGTGAATGTCTTATTGCTCTACCAGAAGCAATATTAATTCCATCATGATCTATATACTGATTAACTGGCATTAGACTTCCTTTGCCTTACGAGATACTTTAGCTTTTGGAAAAATACCAATACGAGAATTAGGAAGATTTAATTTTCCATACCTACCAGCACGTCGATTATATCGAGCGACTAGAATAGGCTCATATGCATTGTTACGAGGAACTGTACCTGAAGTTCCTTTGTGAAGTGAAGTAATTATGTACTTGTTACCCTTCTTTACAAAATTCATAGTGCCTTGATGAAATTCATCAACGTTATTTACGGTAACCGCTCTCTTACCGTAATCGACGCCGTATATCGATTTATTGGCAATTGCGTTTGATTTTAATTTACGGTAGTATGTATCACCGCTTTTAAGTCCCTTTGGACTCATTTTAAGAACATCTCTTACAAAGCTTTCAATTTCTTTTTCATTCGGTAAATCGGTAACTCCACCATATTGTTGAAATCCGCTTGCATCACGACCAGCTTTATGTGATATGTGCGCAACCATCTTTCCTTCCAAATTAACAATGGCAAAATCTGATTTAGGATCTCTACCACCTGGATTAGGTGTTGAAATAATTTGTGCACATTGAATCGTTCTTTTACCAATTTTAAGTGTAATGTATGGTTCTTTTTCTTTCTCGAGGACCTTAAGTAAATTTGATTGAGCTATTTTAAGAGCTGCGTTTTCTGCTGCTACACCGGATCCTTTACCTTTTCCTCCAAGTTCAGGGGTCTTATGAAAATCACCAGGATATTTCAATACACCTTTACTCGTTTTAACTTCTTTACTAAATCCTTTTGTTTTAAACCCTTTGGCAAATTCATCATATTCTGATTTATCAATGGTTACGAGGCCGGAAGTAGTTGAAAATTCGTCACCAGATTTAATCTTAGACAAAAACATTTCAGATCTACTTGGATCTTTTGTTAGATCAACGTGCTGTAATTTTTTCCAAGTAACAGCTGCTTCCTGTAAATATTTTTTAAATGTAAACATATCTACCTCTAAAGTTATTATACACTATTTATAATAAAAAAGAAATAAAAAAAAGGCGACCGAAGCCGCCTTTTCTTATGAGTGTAACATTAAAATCGAGCAAGCAACCTACCTATGTGATGCACAAAAGGTAGAAGCGATAACGCCATCATGAGATTTACACCAGTATGAGCAATTGCTATTCGCAACGTATCACCCTTTGGCATGCCATCCGAGACAAGTAAGCCTGCTATCCATATCGTTCCTGTAGTTCCGATATTTGCTCCAAGTACTGCAGCAATTGCAGCTGGTAATGGTACCGCTCCCGATGCGACAAGAGCAATAATTGCTGTAGTCGAGAGAGATGATGATTGCCATAACAATGTCATGACGATTCCACCCAAAAACATCCATGCGACGTTATGAGTGAAAAAAGATAAGTGTTCTATATTTCCCATTGACTTCATGCCACCGGAAAACATCTTAAGACCGATGTAGAATACAACGAGCCCTACGAGTGTAGTGAGTACGGGGTTTCCAAGTTCCATTCTTTTAACCTTCTTTATGAGTGCGTCCATAGCATTCTCCTTTTGAAGTAACTATTTATGAACTTGGTTTCTACCGTTGTGTTACAGAATTATTAACTTCTTTTCTCTCATTTCTTTTTTTCATAGCACGCATACGATTCTTTTCTTGAACTTTAGGATCGTATTGCTCAAACCCGCTAATGCCGTGATCACGTGCCCAAGCAGCAATCATTTCACTTTTATGTGCCTTCATTTTACAACCTATCAATTAGTTTCTGTGATTCTTTTGGATTTGCGATTAGATGTTGACGTGCTTCACGCAATCTTTCTAACCTTTTTTTAACCGAACGATCTGTTCCCGTCTTTTTTTCCCAGAATGCAATCTCTTGATTGACTACATCTAGGCCAAGAGACATTGCATGGACATCTCGTTCTACACTTCTCATACTCATTCGTGTTCTCCACCATTGCCTCGGCCTAATCCACCGAAGTATTGAGGTTTACGTTTGGCCGTTTCAAATGTACCTACAGTCACTACAATGCCTGCAATTAATAAAGCATGGGCAACTGCACTTACGCCAAAAACGGTGATTGATCCAAGAC
>JAKMFX010000038.1 GCA_022425195.1 Flavobacteriales bacterium
AATTATTGTCACAAAAAAAGCCCTCGCATTTGCGAGGGCTTTTTTTGTGACAATAATTAGTTTGTTTTTTCTACAATCCAGTTACGAGCATTTACAAAAGCTTGGATCCATGGTGAAACTTCGTCTCCATTTTCTGGATAGTGTGCCCAATTCCATGGGAATATAGATCGTTCCGGGTGAGGCATCATCACTAAGTGGCGGCCATCTTTTGAAGTGATGGCAGCTGTGTTGAAATCAGAGCCGTTTGGATTGGCAGGGTAGTTCTTGTAGCTGTACTTGGATACGATCTGATATTGGTCTTCATGGTAAGGTAAATTGAATTTACCTTCACCATGTGCTACCCAAACACCTAAACGAGAACCTGATAGTGTGCTGAACATCACGGAGTTGTTTTCGGGTATATCTACATTCACAAAACCGGACTCAAATTTGTGAGAGTCGTTGTGAAGCATTTTTGGTTTTTCTTTGTGTTCCGGGTTGATCATTCCCAATTCTACGAATAGCTGACAACCGTTACAGATCCCCAGTGAAAGTGTATCTTCTCTTTCGAAGAAGTTCTTCAGGGCCGAACGTGCATTGTCGTTATACTTAAATGAACCGGCCCATCCTTTCGCAGAACCTAAAACGTCTGAATTAGAGAATCCACCAACGGCAGCGATAAAGTTTACATCGCTCAGATCTTCACGACCGCTCATCAAGTCGGTCATGTGGATGTCTTTCACATCGAAACCGGCCAGGTAAAGTGCATAAGCCATTTCACGTTCAGAATTTGAACCCTTCTCACGGATGATGGCTGCTTTTAAGCCCGATGGTGTTTTTCTGTTCGGATCCAATCCCATGGCTGCCAACTGTCCGCTGAAACCTGAAGGGAAGTTGAACTCCAATGGCATGTGCTTGTAATTGTTGAATCGCTCAAGTGCTTTTTCTTCACCACTTTGCTTGCGGTCTAACAAGTACGAAGTTTTGTACCATACATCTCTTAAATCACTAACGCTTAAGTTGAAGTTTGTATCCTTATTGGTAATGCTTAATTCAGAAGCATCGACTACAGTACCCAATTTATGGTATGTAATATTCATCTCTGCTAAAATAGCATCTACTTTGGCGATATCATTTACCTGAAGTAAAACACCTGCGTTTTCAGAGAATAATACCTTAACAATATCTTGTTCGTTTAAGCCTGATAGATCGATGTCGGCACCGAGGTTTACATCTGCAAAACAGAGTTCTAATAAAGCGGTAATTAAACCACCTGCAGAAATGTCGTGTCCCGCCTCAACCAGGTCAGACTTGATCAATTTCTGGATCGCATTGAACCCATTTTTAAAGAATTCTGCATCTTTAATGGTTGGTGTTTCAGAACCTACTTTGTTATTTATTTGAGCAAATGAACTACCCCCTAATTTAAACGCATCTTGCGATAAGTTGATGTAGATAATCGGTGCATTTTCTTTTTTCTTTAATACGGGACTCACCACCTGATTGATGTTGCTACATTCACCAATGGCAGAAATGATGACCGTACCCGGAGAAATAACTTTGCTACCGTCTTTGTACTTCTGTGTCATCGATAAACTATCCTTTCCGGTAGGAACGTTGATGCCTAAAGAAATAGCGAAGTCACTGATTCCTTTTACTGCATCGTACAAGCGTGCATCTTCCCCTTCATTTCTACACGGCCACATCCAGTTGGCACTTAGAGAAACTCCGTTTAAGTTATCGGTAATAGGAGCGAAGACGATGTTTGTTAAGGCCTCGGCAATAGAATTACGCGAACCGGCAACAGGATCGATCAATGCACTTACAGGAGCGTGTCCTACGGAAGTAGCAACCCCCAATTGACCTTTGTAATCTAAGGCCATCACACCACAGTTGTTTAGTGGGATGTGTAAGGGACCTGTATTTTGTTGTTTGGCAACTCTACCTGATACACAACGGTCAACTTTGTTGGTTAACCAGTCTTTACATGCCACTGCTTCCAGTTGAAGAACCGATGTAATGTATTCTAAGAGGTTGTCTTGATTGTAAGTTAGATTAGAGAAGTTTGAATCTTCTCTATGGTCTGTCATAATCGTTTTTGGAGAAGAACCAAAGTAGTGGTTCAGCTTCATGTCGATAGGTTTGCGACCGTCTTTACTTGACTCAAAAGAAAAGTTCATGTCGCTGGTAATTTCACCTACATTGTAGAAAGGTGCTCTCTCACGCTCGGAGATCTTACGAAGCTCTTCGAGGTGTTTTTCATCGATCACCAATCCCATACGTTCCTGAGATTCATTCCCAACAATTTCTTTTGCAGATAGGGTAGGGTCTCCTACAGGGAGCGCATCAAGATCTATTTTTCCACCTGTTTCTTCTACCAATTCCGACAGGCAGTTTAGGTGTCCACCAGCTCCGTGGTCGTGAATGGAAACGATTGGATTCTCATCACTTTCTACCATTGCTCTGATGGCATTGGCAGCACGCTTTTGCATTTCAGGGTTGGAGCGCTGTATGGCATTTAATTCGATGGCGTTATCCAATTCACCTGTATCCACAGAAGATACTGAAGAACCTCCCATACCAATACGGTAGTTGTCACCGCCTAAGATTACGACGCGGTCACCTTGATTAGGGACATCTTTAAGGGCATCCTCATGTTTACCCCATCCGATACCACCGGCCAACATGATCACCTTATCGAAACCAAGTTGTTTATTGTTTTCTTCGTGTTCAAAAGTCAAAACCGAACCCGAAATTAAGGGCTGACCAAATTTGTTTCCGAAGTCAGAAGCACCATTTGAAGCTTTTATTAAGATGTCCATAGGTGTTTGATATAACCACGGACGCTCTTCCATTCCTGATTCCCAATTGCGTTCTTCTTCTAAACGAGAGTAAGAAGTCATGTAAATGGCAGTACCTGCTAAAGGTAAACTACCCTTACCACCAGCCAGTCGGTCTCTAATCTCACCACCTGAGCCTGTTGCAGCTCCGTTAAAAGGTTCTACCGTTGTAGGGAAGTTGTGTGTTTCCGCTTTTAGCGATAATACAGCCTGGACTTCTTTGGTGTGGTAGTAGTCAGCAATGTCTTGACGCTTGGGAGCGAACAATTCAATTTTAGGTCCTTTTACAAAGGCAACATTATCTTTGTAGGCAGAAACGAGGTTTCCTCCGTTCATTTCGGAAGTCTTCTTGATTAATTTGAAGAGGCTTGTTTCTTGTTCTTCGCCGTCGATGATGAAAGTCCCGTTAAATATTTTGTGGCGACAATGCTCAGAGTTTATCTGAGAGAATCCGAAGACTTCTGAATCGGTTAACTTTCTGCCGATGTCATCACTTACGCTGTTTAGGTAATCTACTTCTTCCTGACTTAATGCCAGCCCTTCTTGGTCATTGTATGCTGCGACGTCCTGAATATGAATGATTTCTTCAGGCTTTGTGTCTACCGTAAAAATTCCTTGATGAAGTTCTGAATATTTAACCTGAAGCATTGGGTCAAACCCTGCTTCTTCATCAAAAGCAAAGTACTCCTCAATGCGATCTATACCCTCTATACCCATGTTCTGGGTAATCTCTACAGCATTGGTGCTCCAAGGACTTATCATTTCCTTTCTGGGGCCGATAAATAGACCTTCGACAAGTTCTGTGTTGATGAGTTCGGCATCTCCGAAAAGCCATTGGAGTTTTTCAATGCTCTCTGGGCTTATAATTTCTTTAGTGGCTACGGCAAACACTTGGTTTGCTCCCTTAAAGAATGAAATCATGGGCAGACTATTTTGATTGCTTTTAATTCTTGTGAAATTAAGATTTTTACAGAGTAGTTTCAATTAAAAAGCCCCGATTCGGGGCTTTTTTTATTTTAGAAGGCTTTCAATCTGTTCGGCCAACTCAGTACCGATTCGATCTTGAGCTTCAAGGGTCGCTGCACCAATGTGTGGGCTAAGCGATACTTGAGGTGACATAAGAAGATTCATATTTGGTTTTGGCTCGTTTTCAAAAACGTCTAGCCCAGCAAAGCGAACTTTTCCGCTTGACAAAGCTTCTAGCAAGTCCGTTTCGTTAACAACACCTCCACGTGCAGCATTTACAATTCCTACTTGATCTTTCATCATCTCAATTTGCTTTTTGTTGATGACAGGTTCACCTTGGTAAGGAACGTGTAAAGTGATGAAGTCGGCATTTTTGTAGACCTCTTCAATGGCAACGGTAGTAATGTTGAAATTCACCTTTTGTCCATCGTAAAAGTCCAATTCAATCTCAGCACTTTCAAGGAAAGGATCGTGAGCAATCACTTCCATTCCTTGCCCTAAAGCAACTTTTGCTACAGCTCTACCGATACGTCCAAAACCGATGATACCGATTTTCTTTCCACGCAATTCAATACCCGCACCATAGCTTTTTTTCAACTCTTTAAATTTCGAGTCTCCATCTAGAGGCATGTTACGGTTGGCGTCAAATAAGAAACGTACCATTCCGAAAAGGTGTGCGAAGACCAATTCAGCTACTGAAGCAGAACTTGCAGCTGGAGTGTTGATGACGTGTAAACCTTTTTCACGTGCATAGTCTACATCGATATTATCCATACCCACTCCACCACGACCGATGAGTTTTAGGTTTGGACAAGAATCAATGATGTCCTTTCGAACTTTCGTTGCAGAGCGGACAAGGAGTCCAGCAACATTATTTTCATTGATGTAGTCAATTAATCCTTCTTGAGCTACTGTGTCTGTGATGACTTCGAATCCAGATGCTTCTAGAGCATCGATTCCGCTTTTTGCAATTCCGTCGTTAGCTAGTATCTTCATTTTATTAGTCTAAATCGTTGTCAAAAACTTCAATAACGTTACTTTTCTTAACCAATGGAGTCCATTTTGTTTTGAATCGTGTGGCACGAACAATGTGGTTGTCGATCCAGTGATAGTTTCCTCCACGAGGTTTGTTCATTAACAATCCATGGTATTTGAAATTATGCTTGTCAAGCCAAGCTAGCGTGACTTCTCTAGTGTCACTAGTTCTTGATGTAAAGAAAGTGATGATGTGACCTTCATCATACCATTGATTGATGATTTCACGAGCATCTTCCCAAGGTTCGCAAGTGACCATTCTTTCAGGTTCTTCGTTGGGTACATCTTCAGTGATAGTCCCGTCAATGTCAATCAGGTAATTTTTTACGCCATCACCAAGTTGGGGGCTGATGTGATTACCATCTTCATCATAAAGTTCTTTTAAATCGTGTGCCATGTTAGGAGAGTTTTTCTAGTTCTTGCATTGTATTGACCAATACCTGAACACTTTCCAGCGGAAGTGCGTTATAGATAGAGGCACGGTAACCGCCTACAGATCGGTGGCCTTTTAAACCACTTACTCCAGCGTCGTTCCATAATTTGTCAAAAGCTTCTTGTTTACTATCATCGGTAAGCACGAAGGTCACGTTCATTTTCGATCGATCCTCAACGGCAGCTACGCCTTCAAATAGTGGGTTTCTGTCAATTTCAGCATAAAGTAATTCCGCTTTTGCGGTATTTACTTTTTCGATGGCTTCAACTCCGCCGTTTTTCTTGAGCCATTCCAGTGTAAGCATAGATACATAGACAGCAAATACTGGAGGCGTATTGAACATGGACTCTTTGGAAATGTGAGTGGTGTAATCCAACATGGTAGGAATGTCTCTACCTGTTTGATTTAAGATTTCATCTTTCACAATCACTAGGGTCGTTCCTGCAGGACCCATATTTTTTTGAGCACCTGCATAGATCAATCCAAATTTCGAAACATCAATTTTTCTAGAGAAGATATCCGAAGACATGTCTGAGGCTAACAAAGTACCTTCAGAAACTTCTGGAAACTCATGAAATTGCGTGCCAAATATGGTGTTGTTTGAAGTGAAGTGAAGATAGTCTGCATCTTCAGGGCAGGTATAATCTTTAGG
>JAKMFX010000044.1 GCA_022425195.1 Flavobacteriales bacterium
ATTCTATAGTAAGTTGGATTATAAAAAAGAGAATCCACCATATTGAATTGTTCATAAATTATCCTGTAGAAGTTCAGGAAGATTTGAGAGAATCTCTGGTTCATAAAGCCAAAAATACTGAATTTGGTAGAATCTATGATTTTAATTCAATAAAGAATGCAAAAGACTTTTCTAATCGAATTCCCCTAAACGACTATACTGCTCTTGAGCCTTTCATTAAGAAAATGCGCTCTGGTGAACGCAATGTCTTATGGCCTTCTGAAGTAAAGTGGTTTGCCAAATCTTCAGGGACAACAAGTGATAAGAGTAAATACATTCCCGTTAGCAAAGAGTCTATTGAGGATTGTCATTATAAAGGAGGGAAAGACTTACTTTCAGTTTACTGTAACAATTTTTCGGTTAAAAACATATTCGAAGGTAAAAGCCTCATGTTGGGTGGCAGTCATGAAATCTCCTCCCTTTCAGAAAGCATGTATGAAGGAGATCTTTCTGCCATCATCTTAGAAAACCTACCCTTTTGGGTTCAGCTTCAACAATCTCCAGATAAAGAGATTGCTTTGATGAGTGAGTGGGAGAAGAAGATAGACCTGATGGCGGATCAAGCCATCAATGAAAACATAACTTCTTTATCAGGCGTCCCTTCTTGGGCTTTGGTTTTTGCAAATAAAGTATTGGAGAAAACAGGGAAATCTCATCTTCATGAATTGTGGCCAAACTTTGAGTTATACATGCATGGGGGGGTCAACTTCAAACCCTACAAGAGCAGTTTTGAAGCTTTATTTCCAAAGGGAATCAATTATTTAGAAACGTACAATGCTTCAGAAGGTTTCTTTGGAATTCAAGATGATCCTGACAGGCAGGACATGCTTTTGATGTTGGACTATGGTATATATTACGAGTTTGTTCCCTTGGAGGAAATTGATAAGGATCAACCTATGTCTTTAACCTTGTCAGAAGTTGAGACGCATAAAGATTACGCCCTTGTGATCACCACCAATGGAGGTCTGTGGCGCTATTTGATTGGAGACACCATAAGGTTCTCACAATTACATCCTTTCAGATTTGTGATTAGTGGTCGAACAAAACATTTTATAAATGCTTTTGGTGAAGAACTTATGATCCACAATGCTGAGCATGCACTTGAGGTTGCTTGTGCCCATACAAAAACAGAAATCCTTGATTATACGGCTGCTCCTAAACACATTTCGGAGGGTCAAAAGGCTTATCATGAGTGGCTCATAGAGTTCAAGAGTCCTCCGGAAGATTTGGACTTGTTCTCAGCATCTTTTGATACAGCTCTTAAATCTGTGAATTCAGATTACGAAGCAAAACGCTATAAAAACATGATACTCGAAGCTCCGAAAATTCAAATTGCAACGAAAGGGCTATTTTTCAAATGGATGAAGAAAAGAGGGAAGTTGGGAGGACAAAATAAGGTGCCGCGTTTGTCCGATGAAAGAAAATTTATTGATGAACTTTTACAGATGAACTCCTGATTTTAGCTTGTGCATTTCATCTAAAATTGTAATTTTAAACCTTTAATTCAAATTCAAAGAAATGCATATTGCTGTTGCTGGAAATATAGGTGTTGGAAAAACAAGTTTAACGGAATTATTAGCCAAAAATTTTGATTGGGACCCCCACTATGAATTGGTTGATGATAATCCTTATCTAGATGATTTTTATACCGACATGCAGCGTTGGGCATTTAATCTACAGATTTATTTCTTAAACAGTCGCTTTGGGCAACTCAAAGAGATTCAGGAAAGTGGTAAGAATATCATTCAGGATCGAACGATTTATGAAGATGCACAGATATTTGCTCCAAACCTTCATGCCATGGGCTTGATCACTTCTCGAGACTTTGAGAATTATGCACGACTTTTTGAATTGATGGCCTCTTTTGTTAAGCCTCCTGACTTGTTGATTTACTTGAGAGCATCTGTTCCTACACTTGTCAGACAAATACAAGCTCGAGGAAGAGCATATGAGTCCAGTATACGGATTGATTATTTAACGCGATTGAACGAGCGATACGAAGCTTGGATTTCTGAATATACCCAAGGTAAGTTGTTGATTATTGATACTGATGATCTAGATTTCATGCAAAATCAAGAAGACCTCGGATTTATTGTAGACAAAGTTAATGCCGAACTTCACGGTCTTTTTTAGTTCTAATATTCTTTTTTAAACTTTACGATGGGAGTAAAGGAATCTTTCATAAGACATCAGGGGCAAACCACCCCTTATCCCTTAGCTATTGACGTAGAGTCAGCAAAGGGCATGTATGTTACTGATAAGTCAGGTAAAGTGTATCTCGATATGGTGGCAGGTGTATCTGCATGTTCTATTGGTCACTGTCACCCCAGTGTAGTAAAGGCCATACAAGATCAGGCAGAAAAATATCTTCACGTGATGGTCTATGGAGAATTCATACAAGATCCTCAACTCGACTTAGCAGAAAAGCTTGCATCCTTGTTGCCCAAATCTCTAAACAGTACTTATTTCGTTAATTCGGGTGTGGAAGCCATTGAGGCATCTATGAAGTTGTCTAAGGGATATACAGGAAGATCGGAAATTATTTCATGTAAAAACTCCTATCACGGAAGTACACATGGTGCTTTGAGTATCATGGGTACCGAGACATACAAGAGAAAATACAGGCCTTTGCTTCCCGATTGCGGACAAATAATTTACAATGATCTTTCGAGTATAAAACGCATCACTGAAAAGACTGCATCTGTTGTTATTGAACCCATACAAGGGGCTTCGGGTTTTGTAACACCTAAACATGATTTTTTAAAGGCGGTCAGAGATCGTTGTGACGAAGTTGGTGCCTTGTTGATATTCGACGAAATACAAACTTGTTTTGGTCGTACAGGTAGTTTGTTTGGTCTTGATACTTATGATGTCGTTCCTGACATCCTATGTATGGCAAAGGGTATGGGGGGAGGAATGTCTATTGGCTCTTTCACGTCTTCAACAGAAAAAATGCATTCCTTAAGAGAAAACCCAATGCTCGGTCACATTACTACTTTCGGGGGTCATCCAATAGCATGTGCCGCTTCTTTAGCTACTTTAAATGAATTGTGTAATTCCCAAATCATTCAAGAAGTGGATCAAAAAGAGGCTCTTTTTCGCAAACTTTTGATTCACCCCAAGATCAAAGAGATAAGAGGTAAGGGGCTTATGTTGGCCCTAGAGTTTGAAGACGCTGATATTTGTAGAAAACTCGTACACAGAGGACTTGAAAAAGGGATCATCATGTTCTTTTTTCTGTTTTCACAAACGGCAGTGCGTCTCAGTCCCCCTCTAATTATATCGGAAGAAGAAATTTGTAAGGCCTCACAAATTATTTTAGAGATACTTGATGAATAGTTCTTCTAATTCATAGTTAGACCGAATATAAATTACTCAAAAACTTAATTCATCAGATATTATCTATGAGTTTAGTTGTAAATTTGTGAAAAGAACAAAAAACTCAAGGTTATGATTAACAAACAAATAGAAGCTGCTTTAAACAAGCAAATCTCAGCGGAAGCTAGTGCATCTCATTTGTACTTAGCGATGGCATCCTGGGCTGATTCAAAAGGATACGAGGGTGTTTCCAATTTTTTCTACAGTCAATCTGACGAAGAGCGACAACACATGCTTAAACTTGTTAAGTATGTAAATGAGAGAGGTGGACACGCTATAGTTCCTGCTGTGAAAGAACCATTGAAAATATTTGATTGTTTGACGCATGTGTTTCAAGATTTTTTAGACCACGAGGTAAGGGTGACCGATTATATCAATAAGCTGGTTCACATTTGTTATGAAAATCGTGATTACACGACTCAAAATTTCCTACAATGGTATGTTGCCGAACAAATTGAGGAAGAGGCTTTGGCTAGGACGATACTAGATAAGCTCAAACTCATTGGAGATGATAAGGGTGGATTGTATTTGTTTGATAGAGATATCAATCAACTGACAGTAACTAGTGCCGCTGCTCCTGATGAAAATGCATAAAAAAAGATCATGATATTTAAATACAGAAAAAGCCCTTGCAACAGCAAGGGCTTTTTTTTTTCGTGTTAGAATTTATTTATTGGATTCAATCAGCTTGAATTCGTTTTCTAGGATTTCTCCCAGTAACTCAGAATCAATCAGTTTGGCAATGATTTTTTTTCGTTCGTCGAGTAAGAACAGACGAGGTGTTCCCATGACATTGTATTTTCCTCTAAAGTTAGAAGTGTTTTCCAGATCTATGACATTGATCCATTCTTCAATTTCTTCACTTACAATGAATTCGTTCCAGATTTTTTCATCAAACTCTGTACATACGGCATACACTTTCACTCCTTTGTCTGCGTATTTCCTAACTACATCCCTCACTTTCGGTGCTTCTTCCTTACAGTGTCCACAGTCTGGGTCATAGAAAAATAAAGCCGTGAAAGTCGCATTTACTTTATGAAGGTCTTGTTCTATGCCGTTTTCGTCGGGAATACGGATATAAGGTGCTTTCGATCCTATTAAGTTTGGGCTGATTCTCATTGCTTTATTGATGATGTTTGTCATCTGAACTTCATCTACCCATGGAGTTTGTCCGGTGACGAAATAGGTGAACACCAAGTGAACAAACACAGCATCCTGTCCCATGATTTTTGAGGACTCATAATGGTGCGTAGACCAGTTGATGATATATTTAAAGAGTGCTTCACTTTCACGAGCTTTGTTAATAAGCCTATCTAGGGACTTATTGATCGAGTCCGGAATTTGAACGGTATGTTCTTCCAAGTACTTCTCCATGATGTTATGGAAAATTGGCGTTCTAATCATTCGTTCGTCACTAAGATCGACCTGATCCCAGTAATGATTTATGAAATAGTTGTATTGATAATCCTTATCGATTTCTCCAATTACATTTTTTTTTGGCTCAGGGATATACACGGGTTCCATAGCCTTGAGAAGTTTTACAAAAAATGTAGAAGGATGATTTTTGATATAATCTAACTTGAAATCAGTCACTTCCTTGTTGATAGCTTCCAATTCTTTATTGAGCTTTTTGTATTTCTTGGTATCCTTTTTTTCAGATTTTAGGGCACTGCTAATGGGGGCAGCTTCTTTGCCTTTTTGCTGTGTGAATTTTTGGTATTTGTAAAATAGTTCATTTTCAACAGAACCCTTTACACTCATTGAGCCTACTAAATCCTTTACATCTGTTTCAAAACTGAAACTTCTACTTTCATCAAGTATCATTTGAAAATGTTGTTTTTCAGGAAGTAAAATGAAGTACATCCCGCTTTCAAGATATTCTTCAGATTCAAAATGAAAAAATCCATGATGTGATTTAACGGTATCTTTTACGTATTGTTTATCACCATAGTAGTAACCCAACAAAACATCCCCGTCTGACATTCCATCTACTTTTCCAAAAATGGAATAATTCTGGGCGGTAACAACCTGAGTGAAACAGCAGAGACTTACAATAAGATTTAAGATTTTCATGATGTGTATTTTGATGACAACAAATATAATTTATTCATTAAAATAAAAGGTAAAAAGCCTCTGTACTCTCAATTTAAATATATTTGCAAATGCTAAGCCAAAATCTATGCAAGAACTAGAATTCTCCTTAAGTAAAGAGTTTATAGAACTCAATAAACTCCTAAAGATTTTATCTCTTGTAGAAAGCGGTGGTCAAGCCAATAGCTTGATTGCTGACGGTTTTGTGCGTTATAACGGTGAATTAGATACCCGAAAACGCTTGAAATTAAGAAAGGGCGATGTGGTTGAGTTTGCTGATACATTGATTAGAATTTGCTAATGAAGTTTGAGGAAGAAATAGGGCGGAGGAGAACCTTTGCCATCATATCACACCCTGATGCGGGTAAAACAACACTGACAGAGAAATTGCTTTTGTACGGAGGGGCTATTAATGTAGCCGGCGCTGTGAAGTCCAATAAAATCAAGAAAACAGCTACTTCTGATTTTATGGAAATAGAACGACAAAGGGGGATTTCTGTGGCAACTTCTGTAATGGGTTTCGAGTATCTGGGAAAAAAAATCAATATTCTAGATACCCCGGGTCACCAAGATTTTGCCGAAGATACTTTTAGAACCTTAACGGCTGCAGATTCTGTAATTGTGGTTATTGATGTTGCTAAAGGTGTGGAGCCTCAAACTGAAAAATTGGTTAAGGTTTGTCGAATGCGAAAGACCCCTATCATTGTATTTATCAATAAGTTGGATCGAATTGGTAAAGATGCTTTTGATCTTTTGGATGAAATAGAAGGCAAATTGGGGATTAAAGTGCGCCCTTTAACTTGGCCTATTGGAATGGGGCCCGACTTAAAAGGAGTATATAATTTATACGAAAAGAGCCTTATTTTGTACACGCCCAATTCTACGGAGCGTGTTTCTGAGACGGTTGCGATTTCGGATATTTCGGATTCAGAACTAGACCGTCAGATCGGTGAAGAAGAAGCTGAGATGCTTCGAGAAGAGGTAGATCTCGTAGAGTCTGTTTATCCCGAATTTGACAGGTCGGTTTATTTAGATGGAGCCATATCTCCCGTTTTTTTCGGTTCAGCCATTAATACTTTTGGTGTTCAAGAGCTCTTACATTGTTTTTTAGACATTGCGCCTTCCCCATTGCCTAAAGAGTCTGAGGAAAGAGTGGTTGATCCCTATGAAGATAAGTTTACGGGTTTTATTTTTAAGATTCATGCCAATATGGACCCCAAGCATCGAGATCGATTGGCTTTTGTGAAAATTGTTTCTGGAAAGTTTCACAGAAATACGAATTACAAACACATCCGATTGGATAGAAATATCAAATTTTCCAGTCCCACAGCTTTTATGGCTGAAAAAAAATCGATTGTAGAAGAGGCTTTCCCTGGAGATATTGTTGGCCTTCACGATACCGGTAACTTTAAGATTGGTGACACCCTTACCGAAGGAGAGGTCATTCACTACAAAGGAATACCCAGTTTTTCTCCAGAAATGTTCCGTTATGTAAATAATGCTGACCCTATGAAGTCAAAACAGTTGGCTAAGGGAGTAGACCAATTGATGGATGAGGGTGTTGCTCAATTATTTGTCATGAAAACCACGGGCCGAAAGTTAATAGGTACGGTAGGTGCACTTCAGTTTGAAGTGATTCAATATCGATTGAAGCATGAATATGGAGCTTCTTGTACTTATGAAAATCATAATGTGTACAAAGCTTGTTGGATCTCTTGCGCAGACAAAGAGCAGCTAGAGGAGTTCAAAAAAGTGAAATACCGATCTATGGCTATCGATAAATTCGGTAGAGATGTGTTTTTGGCCGATTCGGCATTTACAATACAAATGGCGGAGCAGAAATTTCCTGAAGTGAAATTTCATTTCACCTCAGAATTTGAAGACCAAAAATCAGAATCCGTCTAGTAGGATACTTCCGACTGGTGAATTTTCTTTTTAAAGACTTCTTCACCCAATTCATCGTATACTTCCATCGTACAGATTCTCTTTCGGTAATCTCCTTCCACCTTAATACGTGCAAAATTTCCACCAAAAGTACCATCAGTACTTAATGCTGGAAACTGCATTTCATAGAGGGGGTAGGCGTTATCTCTACTTTCAGTTAGTAATTCTGTATTGTCAGTATCACCAGTTACAAACACAACACCATTGATTCTCGAAAGATGTAATCTATCCATCAATTCATCATACTCTTTAGTATAGGCTTTAAAAGGCTCAGCATCAACGCCATCAGACAGAACGCTATTTCCAGTAACAATAAACTTAAATGTTGCGTTAGACGCTGTAATTTCATTGATGAATCGAGTCATTTGATCAGCTCCAAGGATTTCTGCTTCCGGATGGTCTAATGAGGTTTTAAACATGCGATTGTCCAGCATAAAGATTTCAATATCTTCATAGTCAAAACGCTTATACACCCCATATTCTCTAAAGGTATAGTTGTATACTTTCTTTGGAGCATTTGGCCAAAACATGTTAAAAGCCATTAATGAAGAGTCTTTTAAAGCGTATCGGGTATCCGAGGTTTCTACGCCAAAATCCATCTTGTTCCATGTGGCAATCTGAGGTGTTAACTTCAAGAAATTATTAACATTTTCTCTTTTTCTGATGGTCTTGTATTTTTCAAGAATGCTCTTAAAAGAGTTGCCATCTTGATTATTCAAATATATATTGTTACCCATCCATACCATAAAGTCGGATGCTACACCAGACATGGTATTTAGTATTCTATCACCCTCATCATTTTTGTTGGAGATGTTTAAACCATGGCCCAAAAGGAAGTAGGTGTCAGCTAGGTAATTACGAGGGGTATAAATATCCATTTCCTCCTCAACCAAAACAGAGTCCAGGTAAACCTCTACATGATACTCAGAATCTGGAATTAACTCTTCAAGGGTAAGTACTACAGGAATCTCTTCTCCATTGTTGTAATCTGAAATATGAAAATCATACCAAGCTGAATTGTTATAGCTTTTAGGGTCTGTGATGTCATATACCAATTCTTGACTTCTACTTTCGTCAAAGTTTTCTAGTTTGATGATGATTTCTTTAGTTTCTTTTGAGACCAACATCCACATTTGCGCGTGGTAATTGTCTATATAGGAAAGCATGGGTCCAGCAATCAAATTTGATGATTCTTGTGCTCGATTGTTCTTTTGAGCATAAGAAGCATTTGTGTTGAGCAATAGAGCCGAAGCGATTATAAGTAGATATTTATTCATTGTAGTTATTTTTCACGATCAAAGCGTAAATATATGCAAATTGTGTTTAATGAAAAACCCCACATATATGTGGGGTTTTGGGAGCTATTTGTTTTGATTTTATTTCACATCAACTAATTCTACATCAAACTCTAAGGTAGCTTTAGCGGGGATTACTGGAGGGTATCCGCTTTCACCGTAAGCCAAATGAAAAGGAATCACGAAAGTTGCTTTACCACCAACTTTTAATTCAGCAATCCCTTCATCCCATCCTTTGATCACCCTTCCGGCACCCAAAGGAAAGTCAATCGGCGTTCCACGCTCTAGGGATGAGTCAAATACAGTACCGTCCATAAGACGTCCAGTATAGTGAACGGAAACGGTTTTACCGACTATTGCCTGCATTCCCGAGCCTTCAACTTCATTCGCTATGATTAAGCCTGATTCTGTAGTACGGGCATTGGGATATTTCTCTTCAATCTGCTTTTTTAATGCTAAAGCAGCACCTTTTTGTTTTTCTTTTTGCTTGCTTTCAAAGTCTCGGACTTCATTAGCAAAAATGGTGGATGCATCAAATGCATTTGCAGCATCTCCAACTCTCTTGATGTTCACTTTTTCGAGGACATCATCTTGAGCGATGGCGTTAACAACGTCCATTCCCTCTATAACTTCTCCAAAAACAGTATGTTTATTGTCAAGCCAATCCGTGGCTACGTGGGTGATGAAAAACTGAGAGCCATTTGTTCCTGGACCGGCATTGGCCATAGACAAGATCCCTGGCCCTGTGTGTTTTAATTCCGGGTGAAATTCATCTGGGAAGTTGTAACCTGGGCCTCCTACACCGGATCCTTTGGGACAACCTCCTTGAACCATAAAATTGTCTATCACTCGATGAAATTTTAATCCATCATAGTAAGGAATCCCTTCCTCTTTTTCTTTGTTTGGAATATTACCTTCCGATAAACCCACAAAGTTGGCTACGGTCATCGGGCATTTTTCGAATTCTAAAGACAAAAGAATATTTCCTTTGTTGGTTTGAATTTCGGCGTACAATCCGTCTTTCATTTTGCTTGTTTTTTTATTTAACGATTTCAATCAATTCTACTTCAAAAATCAACGTGGCATTAGGTGGAATTACTCCACCAGCACCCCTTTGGCCGTAGGCCAATTCCGAGGGTATTATTAAGGTGGCCTTAGCCCCCTCAGAGAGTAAAGAAATACCCTCATCCCATCCTTTAATTACTCTTCCTACACCTACGGGAAATTCAATAGGTGTTCCTCTATCAACCGATGAGTCAAATACGGTACCATCCAAAAGACTCCCGGTATAATGAACTTTTACCACATCACCCGCTGAAGGAGTTGCTCCTTGGCCTTCCTTGTTCATCAGGTACATCAGTCCACTTTCAGTTTTTGTTGCATCAGCAGTGAGTTCTGCTACTTTAGCTTTTGCTGCTGCTTCGTTTTCTTCAGCAATACGAGCGAGTTCTGCTTTTTGTGCAACAAACACATTGGGTGCGTCAAACTTTTTCGCCAATCTACCTTTTCTAAGAATTTTCACGGATACAATCGTATCGTCTTTTTCAATCTTATCTACTACAGACTGTGACAAGGAGTCGATGACATGACCAAAAACAGTATGTTTTCCGTCGAGCCAAGGTGTTTCTTTGTGTGTAATGAAAAATTGGGATCCGTTTGTTGTGGGCCCGGAATTTGCCATAGATAAGATTCCTGCGGCTGAATGACTTAATTCTGGATGAAATTCATCAGCAAATTTATAACCTGGATCTCCGGAACCAATTCCTTGAGGACATCCTCCTTGAATCATGAAATCTTTGATGACTCTATGAAATTTCAGGCCATCATAATAGGGTGTTCCGAGGCTCTTTTCATCATTTTCCATATTTCCCTCGGCCAAAGCGACAAAATTAGCTACCGTTAAAGGGGTTCTTTGAAATTCTAAAACAAGGTGTATGGTTCCTTTATTGGTGTTTATTTGTGCAAATAACCCCTTGTCATCAAGAGATTTAGGGTTTAGGATTTCAGTATTTTTTTCTACTTCATCAGTTGCTTGGTTCTGATCTGCTTTTGAGGCACAAGACTGCGCTCCTAATCCAAGTAGCAGGATACATGCTAAAATTATTTTTTTCATTTTTTTATGGTTAAGCGTTGTTTATTTGAGCGAAGATACTTCAATTCTTTCGGCTACGAGATGAATTAACAATTTGCTGAAAGCTCATCTTTATAGTCGGGTAAGATCGTTTTAAATTTTTGGATGGCTTCATCTAAGCTTCCTTCATGTACACCCCCTGCGGCATTGATATGTCCGCCTCCTGAAAAGTGTTTTTTGGATAGTAAATTGGCACGAAAATCATTTAAACTTCGAAAGGATATCTTGACTTTATTTTCATTTTGAACAAAGAAAGCGGTAAAAATGACTCCATCAATGGACAAAGCATAATTCACAAAGCCCTCAGTATCTCCCTTAACAAAGTGAAAACGGTCTAATTCTTCCTGACTTAGACTCATTACCGCTGTTTTATATTCAGGCAATACCTCTAATTTCTCACTCAAACAGTAACCCAATAATTTCAATCTACTCTCCTTGTTGTTATCGAAAAGTCTTTGGTGGATATGGGCTTGTTTTAGACCTACCTCTATTAGCTTTGAAGCTATTTCATGGGTTCTGGCATCTACGGATGAAAAACGAAATGATCCCGTATCTGTTATCAACCCCGTGTATATACATTCAGCAATGTCTTGAGTTAATAAGGAACTCCAGCCCATATTTTCGATAAATTCATAAACCAATTGAGCGGTAGATGATATGCCGGGAACAGAAAACATGATGTCTGCAAAATCACTGGGGTCTTGGTGATGATCTATCATGACGAATGTAGCAGTGGAATTTTGTAAAGATTCAGACATCATATCTGTCCTACCTAAATCATTGAAGTCTAAACAGAAGATTAATTCTGCCGAATCAATTCGAGTGTTGGCATTTTTTTCATTTCCTTCGTATTCTACTACCTCTTTGTTAAAGGGCAACCAATGTAAAAACTTTGGGTAGCTATTGGGAACGACCACTGAAACCTCGAAGCCTTGTTTGACAAGAACTTGATACAAGGCTAAAGAAGAACCCATGGCGTCTCCATCAGGACTGCGGTGTGTCGTGATTAAAATGCGGGGTTTCTTATTAAGCTCCTTATGGATGGAATCGAAGATGTATTTTTTCATAGTTGCCAAAATTAGTGATTTCTCAAAGATTTTATTTAATTTCGCCGCGAATAAAAACGAAACAATGGCAACGAACCGAACATTTACTATGCTAAAGCCTGATGCAGTCCAGAATGGACACATCGGAGCTATTTTAGAGAAAATCAATGCTGCAGGATTTAGAATTGTAGCAATGAAAATGACTCAATTATCAAAAGTAGACGCAGAAGCGTTTTACGCGATTCACTCTGAGAGACCCTTCTTTGGAGAATTGGTAGAATACATGACCTCAGGGCCTATCGTTTCTGCAATCTTGGAAAAGGATAATGCGGTAGATGATTTTCGTACATTAATTGGTGCTACAAATCCTGCTGAGGCTGCAGAAGGCACCATACGTAAAATGTATGCTGAGTCCATTGCTGCCAATGCGGTTCACGGTTCTGATTCAGACGAAAACGCTGCTATTGAGAGTGCTTTCCACTTTTCGGGAAGAGAAAACTTTTAGATAGTTTACCCATAATTTGACCCAAAAAAGCCCCTGATATATCAGGGGCTTTTTTTGATTATTTATTTTATTCTCAATTTTTTTCTAATCTTTTTGGGCAAGGCATCCTTGTGTAACATGATGTCCATGGTTTTGTATTCTACGAATGCCTCAGAAGCATAGAAGTACCCGTCACAATCGTTATGTTTGGTTCCCCATGAGTTTTTAACGATATAGTATTTTTTACCTGTTTGATCCTTTACAATACCAGTTACATGCATGCCGTGATCGTCGGTGGTTTCGTAATTGTCAAAGGCTTTTTGTCGCATTTCTTGTGTGATTTCTTTTTCTTCACAAGGTGCATCAAAAACAGTACTTTCTTTCACTGCTCCAGCATCGGAGTAATTTTTATTGTCTTTTCCAGTCTTTTTGATGTTGGCTCCATCAACAGGAACCAAAGCCAAACCATCACGAAATGAAAAGCCTTCTTCGGATACATCAGAAGCCCAAGCCATCGAATAGTCATTCATGAGTGCATGGTCTATAACTTCCATCATTTCCTCCATGGGTACATTATAGACCGATTTCATCATCCAGTTGTCTGGGACTTCAAGAACAAATTCCTCATAGAATGGATGGTGTGTGAAGGAGGCGATGTAAACGTAATCCTCTGGATTAAAGTTTAAGGATTTGGTGAAGGATTTAGGGGTGTATTGTTTTCCATTGTAACTGAACTGCTCTGGTTTTTCACCCAAGTAGGTGTCCAATACAGCCTCATAGGCAGGTCTCCAAAGCGGTGTCAATGTCTTTTGTTTCGCTTCAACTACAGCATCTACCATACCTAAGAGCACCTGATCCAACTCACCGTGATTGAATTTCTCTTCATTTGTTGGATTTCCCGTGTACACATCCAAGGGCACAATACCGTGTTCTTTAATCATTTCAGTTACGTCGTGGAAGGCTCCTCCGGGGCCAAAATTTAAGTTGCCATGCATTCTAACGTACTGTTCTGCTTTGTCTGAATAGGTGTTGCGAACGATAAACATTTCGGACAGTTCGTGTTTACCTCCTCCCAGGCGCATAATCTCAGATTCTATAAATGACAATGCGGAGAAACTCCAGCAGGTTCCCGTTCTTCCTTGACTTTGAACTTCTGTTGCTTCTATGTCTGTCACCACAGTGAACACATACTCACTTCCCTTTTTGTTTGTGATGAGCTCTTGTGCATTTGCATTGATGAAAAAAACTGCCAATGCTGCTGTTAAAGTAATTTTATTCATGATTAATATTTTGTGATTTAAAAAGCCTAATGTAACCATTTTTATGCGCTTACCTCTTCTGCAAATTTTAGGCCTAATTTTCTGCGAATAATCGCAGTAGATGCATAGAGCAGAGGGGTATCAATAAATGCACACAGCATTTTAAAGATCCAGCCATCAATAATCAATTGTAGGATTTCAGCATTTGATCTAAGTCCTGCAAACAACACCATGACTACTAAACTTGTGTCTACACCTTGTGAGAGTATTGTTGAGAAGTTATTTCTTAGCCACAAGTATTTCCCGTGGGTTTTTTGTTTCCAGAAATGGTAAATGCGTACATCAACTAATTGTGCACAAAGGTAGGCCCCCATGGAGGCAAATATAACTCTCCAAGAATTTCCAAAAACGAGATTAAAACTTTCATCATCTACGGGAGAACCTTTAATTGCAGTGAATTGCTGTGCGAGCAATAGTGTACCTAAAACAAAAATAGATGCAGCAAACCCCGCCCAAACGATACGTGCTGTTTTCTTTTTTCCATAGATTTCAGACAGTAGGTCTGTAATCAGAAAAGTAATTGGGTAGGGGAGTACACCCGCAGAAATCACAAATGTCTTAAAGCCCAGGTCTATACTTATGAATTTATTTGCGATGAGGTTGCACACGACCAAAGCCGCGATAAATATCGCGGCCAAGTAAAGGTATATTTTTCTTGATTTTTCGGTGTTCAAATGGGGGGTATTTAATCAATTGTAAACTGATAGGGCATTCTGGCCTGGACGCCTTTCAGGTATTTCAAGTCCTCAAGTGTTTTGTAGTATTTGTATTGATCTCCTAATTCCAACTTAAGCCATGAGGTTTTCACCTCTTTTTCAATCTGGCTAAAAAGCTTTTGGATGGGGTCTTGTTGTTTGGGTAATTCATAGATACGATAGTCAGTCATATTGGCCAATTTTGAAGCACCCGTTATGGCATCATCTAATCCGCCATATTCATCAATTAAGTTGATGTTCATTGCATTCGATCCTGTCCATACCCGTCCTTCTCCTATATCATTGACTTCGGTTTTAGTCATGTCTCTTCCCTCAGCTACTTTCGTGATGAAATCGTCGTAAATATGAACCACACTTTCGTGAATAATGTCGTATTCATCGCTTGTTAATGGGCGGTTTGGATTCCCAATGTCGGCATATCTATTCGTTTTCACCTGATCGAAAGTGAGGCCCAGTTTGTCGGTTAGTAATTCTTCAAAGCTCATTAATATCCCAAATACTCCTATTGATCCGGTAATGGTATTGGGAGAGGCGTATATTTTATCGGCTGCACAGGCAATATAATACCCTCCCGAGGCGGCAACATCTCCCATGGAAACAACGAGAGGTTTTTCCTCTTTTGCCAATTTCATTTCTCTCCAAATGACATCAGAAGCCAAAGCACTACCTCCGGGGGAGTTGACACGAAGCACAATGGCTTTCACATCATCGTCTTTTCGAGCTTTGCGAAGGGCTTTAGAGATTTCTTCTGATCCAATTGAACTTTCACTTCCTTGCCCAGAAAGGATTTCTCCACGAGCGTATATGACTGCAATCTTATCTTTTTTTAGTTTTTCGGCTACTTTTTCATATTGAACTTTATTGTATTCCCTGATACCAAGGAATTTAAGCTTTTTTTCATTTTCTTTTCCCATGAGGTCCGTAAAGTGCTTCTTTAACTCGTCTTTGTAAAAAAGATGGTCAACAATGCCTAATTCAAGGGCATCTTGTGGTGTTCGGACTTCTAAATGATCTGCTATTTTCTGGAGCTCCTGTTTGGAAAGATTTCTAGATGTAGCTACATTTCTTAGATACTGCTCCCAGATGGAGTTGATAAAGTTTTCGACTTGTGCTCTATTGGCTTCACTCATCTCAGTGAGCATAAAGGGTTCAACAGCACTTTTGAACTTTCCATGTCGAATGATTTGAGGTTCTATCCCGATTTTTTTTAAGGCATTTGTAAAGAAAACAGCAGTAGTATTGAGCCCTTTGAGCTCTAGCGCTCCTTCTGGGTAAATACATATATCATCAGCTACAGAAGCCAGATAGTAAGCTCTTTGGGTATATATTTCAGAATAACTGACAATGAATTTTTCAGATTCCTTGAAGTCTAACAATCCATTTCGAATTTCCTCAAGGCTTGCAAATCCTGCATTCACAAATCCAAGGTCAAGATAGATGCCTTTGATGTTATCATCTGTTTTGGCTTTTTTGATATTGCTAAGAATCGTATTGAGTCCTTGGGTGCTTGATTCGTCACCCATGAGGCCTTCAATTTCAATAGAGCTTTCTTCTATGCGATCCTGAATACTTCCGTGAAGTTTTAGGTGAAGAATATGTTCTTCATCAAGAGTAATTTTTTTTGACCCGGAACTGGAGGCCAGAAAGGATATAATTAGAATTAATGAGAAAACTCCGACGATTAGACCTATGGAAGAGGCCAAGGTGATTTTTAAGAATTGTTTCATGAATAATTATTTAATGACAATATAAAGAATCTCTATTTAATTAGTCATCGTGTTTATACCCTTTAACAAATGGCATTTATTTATGCGTTGAACTTTTTAATCATATCTCGAAGTCGCGCAGCTTCGATAAAATCTAGATCTTTTGCAGCTTTCTCCATGGCTCTTCGCAACTCATTAATTTTTTTGCGTTTGTTCTCCTCAGTCAAGTACTTGATGTCGTCTTCATGAACTGTCATTGATGCATCTGGTTCTGCCGCTTGGGGGTAATTTTTCCCTACCACTGCAGTTTGTTCCATAATACTCTCTTTCGATTTTTTGAGTGCATAAGGAGTGATGCCATGGATTTCATTGTATTTGATTTGGAGGTTTCTCTTTCGATCGTTGTCATCCATAGTTCTTTGCATGGAGTCGGTGATCTTATCAGCATAGAATATAGATTTACCTTTTACATGCCTTGCTGCCCTTCCCACCGTCTGAGTAAGTGATCGTTGTGAGCGAAGGAATCCTTCTTTGTCTGCATCTAAGATAGCAACCAGAGAAACTTCAGGTAGATCTAATCCTTCTCTTAGTAAGTTAACACCAATAAGCACATCAAAGGTTCCCAAGCGCAAATCACGCATAATTTCTACACGCTCTATGGTGTCTACATCAGAATGAATGTACCTACATCGTATTGAATATTTTGTGAGATACTGTGTGAGTTCCTCAGCCATTCTTTTGGTCAGTGTCGTCACAAGGATTCGCTCGTCATCTTCTACACGTTTGGTAATTTCCTCTAAAAGGTCGTCGATTTGATTTTGTGAAGGACGAATTTCAATAATAGGGTCTAAGAGGCCCGTCGGTCGAATGATTTGCTCTACGATGACCCCTTCCGACTGTTCAAGTTCATAATCTGCAGGCGTGGCACTTACGTATACAGCTTGACTGATAATTTCCTCGAATTCATCAAATTTTAAGGGTCGATTATCCATGGCAGATGGGAGTCTAAATCCATATTCGACAAGGTTTTCTTTTCTAGATCGGTCACCCCCATACATGGCTCTTACTTGAGGGAGGGTTACATGGCTTTCGTCGACAAATAGCATGAAATCATCAGGAAAATAGTCGATCAAGCAGAAAGGCCTGGTGCCAGGGCTTCTCCCGTCTAGATACCGAGAGTAGTTTTCGATTCCTGAGCAGTATCCCAGTTCTTGTATCATTTCTAGGTCAAAGTTGACTCGCTCTTCCAATCGTTTTGCTTCCAAGTGTTTTCCGATTTCCTTGAAGTAATCTACTTGCTTGATAAGATCGGTGCGAATATCGTGTTTGGCCACATCCAATCGGTCTTTGGAGGTGACGAAAATATTGGCAGGATAAATATTTAGTTGATCAAAAAGGTCAATCCTCTGTCCAGTTATAGGATCAAAGGACTCCAAGGCTTCAATTTCATCATCCCAAAATAAAACGCGTAATCCAAAATCTGAATAGGCAGGGAAAATATCAACACAGTCTCCTTTCACTCGAAACTGACCCCGTTCTAATTCAATTTCTGTTCTGGAATAAAGTGATGCTACCAATGCCAAGAGCAATTCCTGACGGTTTAGCATTTGTCCTTTTTCCAATTCGATGACATTCTTGCTAAACTCATCTGGGTTACCAATACCATAGATACATGATACTGATGAGATGACAATAATATCTCTTCGACCTGAGAGTAGGGAAGAAGAAGCACTTAATCTGAGTTTTTCGATTTCGTCGTTGATGGATAAATCTTTCTCAATATACAGTCCTGAATGAGGGATGTAGGCCTCTGGTTGATAATAGTCGTAGTAGGAGACAAAGTATTCAACCGCATTGTTAGGGAAAAATTGTTTGAATTCTCCGTAAAGCTGGGCTGCAAGGGTTTTATTATGGCAGAGAATTAAAGCGGGTCGATCCACTTCTTTGATGACATTAGCCATCGTAAAGGTTTTTCCAGATCCGGTGACCCCTTGAAGTGTTTGGTTTTCAACCCCCTGGTTTAATCCGTCAACAATTTCTTTAATCGCTTGAGGTTGGTCTCCCGTAGGTTGAAATTCTGAAACGAGTTCGAAATTCTTCATATGTTAAAAAAAAAGCATCCCTTTTGCGGAATGCTTGGATGATTATAAGCTTTTCACAAAAGCCATTCTAGATTGAATGGTAATCAGTTTTTCTTTTTGCTTTTCAATATTTTTCCGAACATCTACCAGCATTGGATTGTCATCTTTTGCATGCTTGAAAAAGCTAATATTAGTCTCTAATAATGTCAACTCTTCCTTGCATTTTTTTGCTTCTAACTGGAGTTTGTATAGCGCTTCACTTAATTTTAAAGCATCATCTTCTTGGGCAATAGATTCAATTTTAGATTTAAATTGAATGTCTTGCTTTTCAGCTTTATCAATATCCAGTTGTTCAAAGAATGAATCGATTAATTTTCGGAAAGATCCTTCAATGGATTTTATGTTTTTTCTAGGTACTTTTCCGAGTTCCTTCCATGAACTTATAAAACCTTTGATGCTTTCAATATCTTTCTTAGTATCTCCAGTATTTTTAAAAGCTTCCACTTCTTTTAAGAAACTTTGCTTGGCCTCAAGATGTTTAGCTAATTTCTCATCTTCTAATGCTTGTTGTTTTTTTAGATTGTCAAAGAAGGTATTACAAGCTTTTTTGAGGCGTTTCCATAGGGCATCGGATTCTTTTTTGGAGGCCATCCCTGATTTTTTCCAATCCGCCTGTAGTTTTTTCAAGAGGTTTGCTGTTTCTCTCCAGTCGGTGCTATCAGAAAGAGATTCCGCTTTTTCTACAATCTCTTGTTTTATCGCCAGATTGTCCTTTTGATTCTTTTTCAGATCCTTGTAAAAGTCATTTTTCTTAGTATTGAAAAGTTTTATGGCTCCTATAAATCTACTCCAGGAGGTGTCGTTCTGCGCTCTACTTATTGGGCCAATCTTTTTCCAGTCTTCTCTTAATTGCTTGATTTTATCAGATTGATTTTGCCATTTGTTATGGTGGCTCAACAGTGAGTAGTCAATTTGCTCTACTTTTTCACAGAGTTCAAGTTTCAATTGATAGTTCCCTTCGAAAGATTCTTTTCTTTTTTCGAAATGGTCATTTCTTTTTTTATGAATAAGTTTAGTGGCCTCTTGGAAACGTTTCCAAATAGGTTCTCTATCATTTTTACCTACTGGGCCAATTTCTTTCCATTCCTCGTGAAGTTTTTGAAGAACTTCAAAAGATAAGTCGAGATTATCTTCGTCAGTAAGGGCTTCAACTTTCTCACATAGACTATTTTTTTTCTCTAGATTTCTTTTGAATTCTATGTCCCTTAGGTCATTGTTAATCCTTAGGTAGTCAAAAAAGTTTTCTACGTGATGGTGATAGGTCTTCCATAGATTGTCCAATTCGGACTTAGGTACCTGACCCGTAGATCTCCACTTTTCCTGTATTGTTTTGAAATGCTCAAAAGTTTCTTTGATTTTTTCATCCGCATTGATCAGACCTTTCAGTTCCTCAATCAAGTCAAGTTTGACTTTGAGGTTTGATTTCATTTGTTTGTCTAAATCTCCGTAATATGAATCTCTCAGGGATTTATACTTCTTAAGGACGTTTTTGAAGTCATCTGTATGTGGGTAAATGAACTCAAAATTTTCGATTTCATCTTCTTCAGAAAGGTTTTGCTCAGCTTTGAATGTTTCTAAAGCTTTTTTGTAGGCATCGTTACTGCGGTCGTAAAATATTTTTTTTGCTTCATCGACATGAGGCTTCATGGATTGTATGGGAGTTGAATCCAGAAGAGTTTGTAAGCTTGTAATTAAAGATTCGGTGTCAAGTTTTGTAAAATCTACAGTCTCTACAACGTCATTGTTATTTAATGATTCATCAGGTTTTACCGCCTCGATGTTTTCGATGTCAACGATAGGTTCAGTGCTCTTTGTTTCTTCTGTTTCCATGGTACTCATCTAATTTTACGAATAGCAAATATATGAATTTAACATATTCAAATAACCACAAATTTTGACCTTGTAAATCATGCTTATTTGTGCATTATAGCAGAGGCATCATATCTACTGTTTGAGAATCACTTTACACAAAAGATAGTCTATTCTTAGGGGTGTTGTACCAATGCTTTTTGTAGATTTGCGTGCACAAAAGTTATTTATATGTCTTTGATTGACGAACTGAGAAGAGAGGGAGAGATTTTCCAAGCCTATGAAATGGCTAAAGACCGATTAAAAGCCAAGCCTGAACAAAATCTGGTAAAGCAAGATCTAGCACGTGTGCTTACAGATCTACTTCAAAAGAATTGTTACTTGGTACAATCGACTTCTTTTTTTGAATATCTCAAAGAGTTTTATGCACTGAACATACCCAAGCGTGATTCCGTCATTCATGAGAACATCATGTGGCAGGTGGGTAAATTCATCAAGGAACTAACTCGTGCTGAAGCACCAGCTGAAACTTTTGATCAACTTTATGACCACATTATTGATGTTGAATTACCGAGTGGGACGAGTCTTTTCACCTTTATTGTAAGTTCTGTTCTGGAGACCAAAGACCTAAACGATTCTTATATAAAAGTTCTTCTTAAGCACAGAGTTCGTCACCTTCCGCCCAATCATTTTGAGGCCATCAATGAGGATGGAGAGAAAAAACCCTCTTTAGGGGAACTCCTGCTTCTTACACTTGCCAAGCATCTTACCCATCAGAAAAATTCAAATTCATCTGATGTGAAAATCCTGTTGGAGGAATTGGATTTTGTTGGTGAACACTACACTAACATTCCCTTTATAGACTACTATAAGGCTAAGGCATACATTGCATTGGATGACCTTGAAAAAGCGGAAGAAGCGATACTTTCTTATCTTAGAAAAAGAAGTAAAGAGCATTTGGCTTGGGAGTTATTATCTGATATTCTTTCTGATCAAGATAAAAAAATACAGGCCCTATGTAAAACGGTTATTTGTCATGCGCACCCAGGGCAATTGCTTCGTTCTCAAATTAAATTGTTCTATTTTTTATTGAAAGAAAAAGAATTTGTCGTTGCCAAATATTTACATCAGTTCATCACTAACACTCAGAGAGAGCTTGGTAAAGGCAGTACCGAAGAATGGCGTGCTTTTGCTCAGGAATCTTGGTATAAAAACGCCAATCGTGAAATAAGTGTTTCTACCTATTGCTACAATAGATCCAAAGAAATCGTTGCTTATGTTTTTAAAGATTGGAAAGCACAAAATGGAATTATTTATGGTTTGAATCTAGCTAAGGATTTGGCTGAGTTTGTAGTTGCTGATGATGTTCACGGAGCCTTTAAATATTTTGGGGATAAAAATCTCAAAATTGGAGATTTTGTTCAGTTAAAACTTCAAAGAGTAGCCAACCATGAGGGGGTTAAGTATAAGGCGCTTCACGTTGAGAAGTCAGAGAAACGACCAAAGCGAACCATTTATAAAGTGGTTGAAGATGCTATTGCCGAAGTTAGCGGAGTTCATTGTGTAGGCTCAGTACCGATTAATTTCAGTTTTGCAACGTCTAAAGGATACAAGTTAGGTGACGTAGTTCGGGTAAAAGCGGTCAAATTACCTTCATCAAGGTTTAAAGAAAATGCGAAATGGAAAGTATTATCCATGCGAGCAAAAAAAGATGTTTAGAGGTCATTCTAAGCGTTTCATCACGAGATTTTAAAGAGACAAAAAAAGCCCCACATGTATCATGTGGGACTTGAGCGAGAGACGAGACTCGAACTCGCAACCCTCAGCTTGGAAGGCTGACGCTCTACCAATTGAGCTACTCTCGCTTA
>JAKMFX010000048.1 GCA_022425195.1 Flavobacteriales bacterium
CAGTTGGTAGAGCATCTCCCTTTTAAGGAGAGGGTCCTGGGTTCGAGCCCCAGCCAAGTCACAAAAAAGCCTTCGTAATGTTACGAAGGCTTTTTTATTATCATTAAATATTACTTTTTCTTACTCCAAAAGGATAAATCTCGATCCAACAACTTCTCCAATCTATTATTCTCAGGCTCGAACTTCAAATACAAAGTTTGGGCTAATTTCTCATTAATTGGAGTGTAATTAGTTCCGAGCCACTTATTAAGGTTGTGAACTACCTTATGGACAAGCCCATAACCAAACCATTGGCGGGCATAGTATTCTGCAGGAATGCAAAGCGGTTTATACCCTTTATTTGAAACCAAAGGTTTCTGTGTAAAGTTTGTTGAAGTTATACCTAAAAACTCTGATAAGTCGTTTAAACCTTTATCAGGATTTTCAATAAATTCCTCAAAAATAATAAAGTGCATTTGATCCAAAGTAAAATACTCCAAAAAACGCTCTATCTGATCCGCATAAACACTTCGTCTAAAATACCCTTTATAAATATCCTTTTTAACACGTTCATCTTCTAGTCTTAAGCTCTCCTCAATAGTTAATATTTCTTTACCAATCCTGATATAGTGCCAGTAATTAGAATAGGTTCTTTTTACGGGGTTGCGAAGAATCCAAACAAGCTTCATGTTTGGGTTTTGCTCATATATGCGTCTTGCAGCCTTGGGGTCATAGCAATATGCAGGAGTTTTTTCTCCAATGACCTTTTTTGATGCATAATTTTTAAACCAATTAGAGTACCAATCTACTCCTTTGTTATAATTTAGATCTTTATCAAAGTAATTGATTTCTTCGTCAGGGATTCCAACTTCGTGATGACTAACTAAATAATCCATTAAAGTTGTAGATCCAGCTTTCATAGCTCCTACAACCAAAAAATTTGGAAGCAATTTGTTCATGGTGGGGGTCGATTAATTTATTGTAAATATAAACGTTTTAACAAATTGATTAAAAAGTTCATCAACTTTCACAAAAACAACAAGTTCATGACTCCAACAGCAAAATGGTGATGACAGATCTCCTACTTATAAAAATGAATGTACTTTTTAAATAATGCATTTACATCTTCACTAATTGAGAACCCTAACACAGCAAAAGTAAATAATCCCGTAATGAGCAAAGACCTTAACAAGATTCTTAAGAATGTCGTTTCGACAAAATCAAAAGGGATGAGCTGCACTAAGAAAAAAGTTGCGAAACCAATTGCTAATAATTTAAAGTTGGAGATTTGAAAAGGTTGTATTTGATATAGCCAATATAAAATTGAGGTCTTTACCATATTATGAATCAATATAGCTATGGCAGTTGCCATAGCCGCACCCTCAATTCCATATCTAGGAATAAATATGACGTTCGTTACTACAGTAACCAATATCAAAATCAAATTAATATACAGATCAAATCGGTACTTATCTGAAGTCGCAATAATCGCTCCATTTACACCTACTGAAACATCAATTAATTTTGCCAATCCTAAGTAAAAGAAGACCATTTGGATGCCCTGATATTTTTCAGGGACGAAAGTCAGAACATCATCAATACTCATCCAAATCCCTATAAAAATCAACATCCCAACAATCATCTGATTGATAGATGTTTTCTTGTAAAGAGAGGCAATCTCTCTCAAATCTCCATCCAACCAAGCCTTTGCAAGCAATGGTTTAACAATTTGCAAAATAGATCTTGCCGGAATTTCAATTAGAGATGCCATAAAAAAGGCTACCGTATAAAACGCTACATTTTCAAGCTTTAAATAATGCCCCAACATCAACACGTCTATTCTATTAACCAATATGGCTGCAGAAGATGTTAATAATGTGATACCAGCATAGTGACACATTTTTTTAGCCAACTTGCTTTCAGGCAGTAGAGGAAAACCAAACTCAAATTTTAAATAATTGGATCTAAACAAATAGATGGAAAATAGGAAGACATTAAGCCCGTAAAGAGAAAGCCAAACATATACAAACTGATCAAAATCAATCCAACTCATGAAGAAAGCACCCAAAAGAAGAAACGTCATGACTCGCAACACAAATTCTCTTAAAAAAGCTGGAAAAACAGTCTTCAATTCAGACCTAGAAATACTCAATAAAACTTCAAAAAACACCAGCGAAGCAACCATAGGGATTAAAAGGGGTTGATACTGGTTAAATAGTGGATTCTTGTTTGCATAACTGTGATAAAAATAATCGCCAAACAAAAAAACTCCCAAAAAAAATAGTAACAAAGACATCAACGGAATCTGCAAAGCCAATCGATATATGTATTTTTTCTGATCTATTAAATAGGGGAAAAAACGTATAATAGTATTGGGGATCCCTAAGTGTGCGAACTGGGCAATTACAGAAGCAATTGTTAGGATAAGCATTATCAAGCCATGTCGTTCGGCCCCCAAAACATTCGGGTATACAAACATGGTGTTTAGCGCGCCAACAACCACGCCTAAAAAACTCACATAAGCCACTCTTGTTCCTTGTTTTTGAACGACACCCATTAGCGATTCATTTTATTTATCTGAGCAACTATTCGACCTGATGACTGACCATCTGTATATTTATGAAATATTTTTCTGACGCGAGCTCTCTCAGAGGCATCGCGCTGAGGATCATTAAATGCAAGCCCTAAACTTTCGACAAATTCAGCTTGCGAGAACACCTTATCGCCAGGTGTATGTGAATCATAATCGAACAAGAAACCTCTATAGGACTGATATGCTTCCAAATCATACGGTATGAAAATCATCGGTTTATCAAGCAGAATAAAATCTAAATAAATCGACGAGTAATCCGTTACCAATACATCTACATGAGCAAGTAACCGCTGTGCATCCGGAAAAATTTCCTGATGAGCAGGTAAAATTCTACTTAATTTATGTTCTCCATAGTTATTGGCTATCCGCTCCATTTCTTCCCGATGGCCTCTCATTAACAAATATGCATCCTGTGATTCTAAAAAAGCATTTAAATCTTCCAAATCTTTATCCTCAAAAGGGAAAAATGAAGAACGTTCTCCATACTCACGCCAGGTAGGCGCATAAAGAATTACTTTTTTATTCAGATAGACGTGATTCTCTACTAAATCGTTATTGGGGTGAAGTAAATAATCGTTTCTGGGTGTACCCGTCACCCACACATCATCTATATGCATGTCAAAACAAGAAGCAAGAAGAAACTGTTCAAATGTAGATGCTGCACAGATAGAACTAAATTTTTGAAATCTATTTCTTGTCTTTGACTCACGAATACCTTTCACTTGTAAGCTCAGGCGTTTAAGTGGGATACCATGCCATAAATTGATGATATTTTTTGACTTTACATCTAAGTAATATGGAAAAAAATAAGAAGCATCTGAGCCGTGAGAAATGACCAAGTTTTTTGTTTTGAGAAAGAGATTGAGACCGGATAAACTTTTTGCATAATGGGTGATGTCCGGATACAAAAGATAGAGCCTATCAAAAAGAGATTTATCCTTAACCAGTACCTTCAACTCATAGTTATGATCTTTGTCAGATGTTAAATACTCTAAAAAATAACGACTGTTGTCAGCAAAATTATGTTCTGTGAAAAATATCGTTAACAGATGTTTCTCCTTTGTAAAACAAGATTCAACCAAACGAGTAAACAAGGTGATTAAGTCAATAAGAAACGCACTTAATAACCAGCCTTTAAAACGTTTAAACAATAATTTTCTCTCGCTCATTAACTTTTGATAATTTCAATCAGTTGTGTTGTAGAAATCGATGGAGTCCTGTCTAGATAAACAACTTCACAAACCCGTTTGTATTCATCAAACTTACCCACCCAATCGTTACCCATAACTAAAACATCGGCATCATATTTCTCAATATACTCTCCTTTAAGCTCCAAAGAATCCTCAATAAACACTTCATCAACAAATCTAAGCGCTGAAATTATTCTGAGTCGATTTTCTTCTGAACAAATCGGATATTTTTGTTTTTTGTTAAAATTGAGCTGATCCGAGGAGACACCGACAATCAAATAATCTCCTTGATTTTTAGCTCGCTCCAAAATATTTAAGTGACCTATGTGAAAAAGATCAAAGGTTCCAAATGTTATAACTCTTTTCATTTCTCAGTAATATTTTCTAAATGTAAGGCAAATGTAGCTGAAACTTGCTGATGTGAATAATCATACAAATGATTATCAACGAATTTAATTTTTGAGGTACAGAACAATTCAAAACGATCTAGTAAAAACTTTTTTAACTGAAATGCATCATCATACCCAATATTCTCTCCGACATTGGAGTCTATGAGAATATTTTCAACATCTGTTCCTTTTGGTCCTATGCTTAAAATGGGTCTCTGGGCTCCAAAGTACTCAAAAACTTTACCCGGAATTCTTCCCGACACATTTTTCGCGTTATTTAACAACAAAAGTAACAATTGAGAAGATTGCATTAATCGTAATGACTCTTTTCTGGACACTTGATTCTTGTAAATTACTTGTCTTGAAATATTTAATTCTAAAACTTGTCTTTTGAGTTCCTCATTCACAACACCTACAAGTTGCAATCTAAATTTAGATGCAAAAACTTTATTTTCAGAACATATTCTAGAAATAACTTTCAGTAATGTGTTGGGATTTCTGTCCTTACCCAAAAGTCCAAGATGAGTAAGCGTAAAACTTTCGTCTGTTGATACTTTGGTTTGAAAGTCCTCCGGATCAAAACCAAGAGGAATTACTTTCACATCTTTTGCTCCGATGGATTGTAAATCTGTTTTCCAGGATTCACTGACTATGGTAATCAGGTCTGCATGATTAAACACTTGATTCTCCATCTTACGATGTCTTTTATGCGCCCATGAACTAATTTTGAAATGTTGGTAATAATCCACCTGCGTCCAAGGGTCTTGGAAATCTGCCAACCATGGTAAATGGTACTTTTTCTTCAACAAATAACCCAATCTATTGACAGAATGGGGTGGCCCTGTTGTTATGATTGCATCAACCGGATGTGTTTTTAAATAAGCAGTTAGTTCTTTTAAGGCAGGCTTGATCCATAAACAACGTGCATCGGGAATGAAAAAATTTCCTCTAATCCAAACTGAAAGTTTATGAAGAAAAGATCTTTTTGGAGCATTCTGTATCACATCAGCCAAAGCCGATTTTTCCTTCTGCCCAGTTAGCTTTTTATATGCCTCATAAGGCTCTACAATAGGAACTTTTATAATTTCCAAATCTTTTGGAATATCACGTAATCCATCTTCATCCTCAAAGGGATAATGTGCATTTTTTGCAGTACATATGACCGGTTCCCATCCTGATTTACGAAGGTATTTAGCCAACTTTAAAGGTCGGATGATACTAATACCTCCTGCAGGCGGCCAATAGTAGGATATGATCAATACACGTTTCAAGCTCTATTCACCAATTTAAATCCGACAAAACCGAATAATGCGTATATCAAACAAGAGCAAACAAGAGCAATAGCCGAACCGTAAGCTGCGGATAGAGGCTCAAACTTAAATTCCACTTGATAGCTTCCTTTCGGCAAGTTCATACCTCTCAACACATAGTTCACCCTGTAATGATCATGTAATTCACCATTGATGTAGGCATTCCATCCCTTGTCATAATAGATCTCAGAAAACACAGCGAAGGAAGGCTCCAAAGTACTAACATCATAAGTCAGATGGTTGGGCTCATAGGAAGTCAAAGAAATACTTCCCGAGTTGGAAAATGAACCCTCAGACAAGCCATAACGAGTGTCAATCAAAACTTCCTGGGTAGGATTGAAGGTAGACAGTTGCGTCATTTCTTCATCGGCATTTTCTACTACTTTAACCTCCTTCACCAACCACGCAGGCCCAAGTCTGGATGGGTTCACTGAAGCCGTTAATTCTCCTGAAGATCCATTTCGAAGAATGTACTTGGTGTTCAACATGTGAATAACAGAAGGATTTCCTTTGGAAATCTGTAGGTCGATCAACTCCTGGTAACGCTTTAACTTAGCACCGTGATAACCGGCAATATTATTGTGAAAATATGAAGTTCTCGCTCCCGCATCCAATCGCTCAGAAGTATTATAAACGCGGAAATTCAATTCCTCATCCGCTAAAATCTGTTGGTCTGCAGCTGTTTTTTGGAAAGGCTGATCCATTTTTCGGGCTTTCACAAAATCATCACCATCCAGGTAGCGTTGATTCACAGGAAGCATATCTACCAATATGAGTCCTGCTAGTGCAGCAGCAAAACCAAGGGTTTTGAGCTTTTTCGCTTGAAACAAATAAATGCTAAGACCAGTTAGTCCCACAAAAGCCAATGATCGTAGTGCATCCGAGCGCAACATAGAGGCTCTATCGATTTCTAAAGCGGCGACCAAAAAATCGGGATAGTTGGCATCTGCTCTGGCGCTAAAATCAAAAAGTGTGGGCCCTACAAAAGCAAACAAAGCACAGATCCCCAAAGAGATTCCCAAGGAATACTTTAAGGCATTGTTCACCTCTTGCTTGTCTGAAGTTTCCGACACGAGTTCTTTGACGGCCAAAAAGCCTAAAAAAGGAATCGTGAGTTCAGCAATCACCAAAATCATAGAAACCGACCTAAACTTATTATAGCCTGGAAAGTAATCGAGGAAGATGTCCGTCAACCACATCATGTTATGTCCCCAAGCCAGTGCAAAAGACAAAAGCGTACAGGACAACAACCACCATTTTAAGCGTCCCTTTACCAAAAAAGCTCCCAATAGGAATAAAAAACACAACACGGCTCCTATGTATACGGGCCCAGAGGTGAAAGGCTGATCACCCCAATAAGTAGGCATTCTTTTGATGATGTTCTTCGCATTGGGAACACGATTCTTTTTCAGCACTTGGTACACTTCAGAATCTTTCGAAAGTTCAGAACCCGAGGCTCCCCCCATCAAGTTGGGGATCATCAAGTTAAAAGTTTCTGTAATTCCGTAGGACCAACTGGTGGCATAGTCCTTATTCAGCCCCGAAGTTTTGTTGTCCTGACTTCCATCAATGGTCAACTCCGACTGACTTCGAGTACTGTATTTTCCATATTCGTAGGTAGTCCATATCTTTTCGATGTTCGCACCAACAGCCAAAAGAGCAGCAAAAACTAGGACTAGTCCGGTCTTTACAAATTGAGATACTTTTTTCTCTTTGATGGCATGTACCAGTTCAAAAATAGCAAAGATGAGCACCATCATCAACAAATAATACGTGATTTGAAGGTGATTGGCACGAATCTGCAGGGCTAAAAACAAAGCCGTTATGGCGGCACCTCGAAGGACCTTCCCCCTGTAAGCCAAAAGAATCCCCGCCAAAACTGGAGCCATATAAGCCATAGCGTGTGCCTTGGTATTGTGCCCAGCTTCAATAATGATAAACAGATAAGAAGTGAGCCCAAAACCTAAAGCGCCAGCAAGGGCCATGGGTGCTGAGAGTCCCATGCTCAACATCAAAATGTAAAAACCAATGAAAGCAATGAGAACAAAAGACGCTTCCTTAGGAAAGTTAAACGACATAAGTTTATCTACATATCGCGTCAAATTGGTAGGCGTGTGATGTGAAATCTGATAGGCAGGCATCCCGCCAAACATTCGATTGGTCCATAACGCCTCTTCACCTGTTTTTGCGCGATACTCTATCAACTCTTGAGACATCCCTTTATAATTAACGATATCCCCCTGATAGATCTTTTCACCCTGGAAGAGGGGTTGAAAATATACAAAGGTGATGAGTAGAAATGCGGCCAGTGCGACCAAGTGCGGGACGGCGCTTTTTAAATTATAATTTTGCATGCCTCTAAGATAAAAAAATGAGCCATAATGATGGCTAATAATACCCAATGCTTAAAAATGAAAATCATCAGAGACAAAGTAAAAATAATACGAATGAAATAATGGAGTGTAACTATAGCTAATTATAAAATGAATACCATCCTACTCTACCTCTTCGTAATCCACATAATCACCCACGGACTCTGTATTGATTTTTTCTTTGGAAGATTTTTTGGATTTCAGATGTACCTCACCTTCTTTTTTGGGTTTTTCTTGCGGTCCGAAACCACCTCTTTGTTGGTGCATCTGGTCTTTAAATTTCTCTTGAACCTTCTTGGCTGCATAGCGCATCAAAAAAGGAGCTAGCAGACGAGCTAGCATTTTGAAAACATAGTAGAAAAAAAGAATGAAAAGAAGCGTTTTAATAAGTCCCACGAGCAAAACATTAAGGGTGAAAAACCAAATTTACCAAATCCAAAACAAAAAGTGCCCGCTAGGCGGGCACTTTTCATATAGATAGGTTCTTTTTTACGGTTATTTTGAAAGATATAAGTTTCTCTCGCTGTAAACCTTCTTGAAGAAAGGATCATTTAAATCGTCTATAAAATAAATACTTTCTCCTGTAGACTTCATTTCAGGCCCCAGTTCTTTATTCACATTCGGGAATTTATTGAATGAGAATACCGGCACTTTAATGGCATACCCTTTCTGAATCGGGTTGAAGTTAAACTCTTTCAGCTTCGCTCCTAGCATCACCTTAGTGGCATAATTCACATAAGGCTCTTGGTAGGCTTTGGCAATAAAAGGGACCGTACGAGAAGCTCTTGGATTCGCTTCAATCACAAAAGCGGTTTCATTTTTGATGGCAAACTGAATGTTAATCAGTCCTATAGTCTTTGTGGCAATTGCAATTTTGCGCGTAATCTCTGTCATCTGATTTTTCACATCATCGCTCAAATCAAATGGAGGCAATACCGAGTTTGAATCTCCTGAGTGAATACCACAAGGTTCAATATGCTCCATCATACCGATGATGTATACATCTTCACCATCAGAAATGGCGTCTACCTCTGCTTCTATGGCTTGATCCAGATAGTGATCTAAGAGTATACGATTGCCCGGTAATCCTTTCAAAAGATTCACTACATGGTGTTCCAAATCCGTTTCGTTAATAACAATCTTCATCCCTTGACCACCCAACACATAGGATGGGCGAACAAGAATTGGGAAATTAAGCTCTTTGGCAAGATCCAAGGCCTCATCAGCAGATTCAACCACACCAAACTCAGGGTAAGGAATGTTATTTTCAGCAAGTAATTCCGAGAAACGACCACGGTCTTCGGCCAGATCCAAAGCTTGGAAGCTGGTACCGATAATTTTAATGCCGTACTTATGTAATTTCTCTGCAAGTTTAAGGGCCGTTTGTCCACCCAACTGAACAATCACCCCCTCTGGTTTTTCCATCTTGATGATGTCGAAGATATGTTCCCAGAAAACAGGCTCAAAGAACAACTTATCTGCTGTATCAAAATCGGTAGAGACTGTTTCAGGATTACAGTTGATCATGATGGTTTCGTAGCCCATTTCTTTGGCCGCTAATACCCCATGCACACAACAGTAGTCAAATTCAATCCCCTGACCAATACGGTTAGGCCCTGAACCCAAAACAATGACTTTTTTGCGATCGGAAACTTCCACCTCATTTTCAGTAAAGCGTTTACCGTCAATTTCCATTTCATTTTCGAACGTAGAATAGTAATATGGAGTCTGTGCTTCAAATTCTGCAGCACAAGTATCTACCAGTTTGTAAACGCGGTTGATGCCTAAATCCAAACGCTTGGCATGAATTTCCGACTCCCAGCAACGCACCAAATGGGCAATTTGTCTGTCGGCATATCCTTTCATCTTTGCCTCTAACAGCAATTCACGTGGAAGATCCTGAATGTTATATTTCTCCATTTCATGCTCCAAAACAATTAACTCCTCCATTTGACTGAGGAACCAGTGATCAATTTTGGTCATTTCATAGATGGTCTTTTTAGGAATTCCCAGTCGCATCGCATCATAAATACGGAAGACGCGATCCCAACTTGGCGTTTTTAGTCGCTCTAAGATTTGATCTTGATCGGTCCAGTATTTCGCATCTGCACCCAAACCATTTCTACCGATTTCTAATGACTGACAAGCCTTCTGAAGCGCTTCCTGGAAAGAACGACCAATGGCCATCACCTCACCTACTGACTTCATCTGTAATCCCAGAGTACTGTCGCAACCATCGAACTTATCGAAGTTCCAACGCGGGAATTTCACAATCACATAATCCAAGGTAGGCTCAAAATACGCCGACGATGTTTTGGTAATTTGGTTGTACAATTCATCTAAAGAGTAACCAATGGCCAACTTAGACGCAATTTTCGCAATCGGGTAACCGGTTGCTTTGGAGGCTAAAGCTGACGATCGAGAAACACGAGGGTTGATTTCAATCGCAACAATATCTTCATTTTCATCAGGACTCACAGCGAACTGCACATTACATCCACCCGCAAAATCACCAATAGAGCGCATCATTTTGATGGCCATATCTCGCATGCGTTGGTAGGTACTATCGGAAAGCGTCATGGCAGGAGCCACCGTAATGGAATCCCCTGTATGTACCCCCATAGGGTCCATGTTCTCTATGGAACAAATGATGATCACATTTCCGTTTTTATCTCTCAACAACTCCAACTCATATTCCTTCCAACCCATCAAGGCTTTGTCAATAATCACCTCGTGAATAGGTGAACTGTGAAGTCCGTGTGTTAAAGCTTTTTCAAAATCATCTTTATCGTATACAATCGTAGCTCCCGTACCGCCCAAAGTAAAAGATGCTCTAATGCATAATGGAAAACCAAATTGCTGTGCCGCTTCTTTCCCAGCAAGGAAAGATTTTGCAATCCGCTGAGGTGCCATCGGGATGTCGATGGTCTGCATCAAATTTCGGAATTGCTCGCGATCTTCAGTAATATTGATGGCATCGATATTTACCCCAATGATGTCCACATCATGCTTGGTCCAAACGCCTTTATCATCTGTCTCTATACAAAGGTTTAAGGCTGTTTGACCTCCCATGGTCGGAAGTACTGCATCGATATCCGGATGCTTAATTAGAATCTCTTCAATCGATTCTACCGTTAAAGGTTTTAGGTAAATATTATCGGCAACAACGGAGTCTGTCATAATCGTTGCTGGATTTGAATTGATTAAGGTAACCTCAATCCCTTCATCTCTTAGCGAACGTGATGCCTGAGAACCGGAGTAATCAAATTCACAAGCTTGGCCAATCACAATAGGGCCACTACCGATAATTAAAATGTGGTTTATAGAGCTTTCTTTGGGCATTTTGTACTTTTTATTCTAGGGTGACTAAGATAATATTTTCAATTTAGTATGCTCATAAAAAAGGTGTTAACTATTAAAAATAGATAACACCTTAATTTCTTCATCCATAGGACGACTATCGTTTGTGGCGTGGTTCATCAGATACGGAAAGCTTGTGACGACCTTTCGCTCTTCTTCTAGCCAATACTTTTCTACCGTTTACAGATTCCATACGGTCCATAAACCCATGCTTATTTTTACGCTTTCTATTCGAAGGCTGAAATGTTCTTTTCATAACTCTAGCTTAATGTTCTTGTTCCCAAACAGGGTGTGCAAATATAAAATCATTTTCTTTGTCTGACAAACAAGAAATAGGTTTTTTTCTGAGAGGAATAACTTACTTTTGCAAGAACAAACGATTATCATACATGTTCGGAGGCCGAAATAAAAAAAGAGAAAAAATAAAACTCAGCAAAGGGAGCTTAAAAAAAGCTTTGAGAATCTTTCAATTTATCAAACCCTACAAGTCGATGTACCTTTTGGGATTGTTGTTTCTCATCCTGTCCAGCTTTGCTTCATTGGTCTTCCCGATGTTCATTGGAGAAATGGTCGATGCCAGTAAAAGCTCTATGGACCGAATCAATGAAATTGCTCTTTACCTCTTCGGACTGTTTACTTTACAGGCAGTATTTTCCTATTTTAGAATTGTTCTCTTCGTTCAGGTCACCGAAAAGTTTCTTGCCAAATTGCGCCAAGCGACCTATGAGCGACTCATTCGACTGCCGATGACTTTCTTCGGCCAAAGGCGCGTGGGAGAGCTGAACAGCCGCATTGCCTCAGACATTTCTTTACTACAAGAAACCTTCACCACCACCAGTGCAGAATTCCTGCGGCAAATCATTATTGTACTGGGGGGGACTATTTTGTTGGGCTTCACCTCCATCAAGCTGGCGGCTTTTATGCTGTCGATCTTCCCCGTCATCATTGTAGTTGCCGTTGTCATCGGTAGAAAACTACGAGCCTACAGTAAAACCGTACAAGAGCACATTGCCGACTCCAACACCATTGTGGAAGAAACCCTACAAGGCATTAGCAATGTAAAAGCCTTTGCCAACGAAATTTTCGAATCGCTGCGCTACCAAAAGAAAACCGAAGAAATCGTCATCTATGCCATCAAGGGTGGTAAACTACGCGCCACCTTCGCCTCATTCATCATACTGGGTATTTTTGGAGCCATTGCCGCTGTCATTTGGTACGGAGCGCGATTGATTCATCAAGGCGATATGAGTATGGGCGATTTGACCTCCTTCCTCATGCTCACCATATTCATTGGTGCCAGCATCGGGAGTATTGCCGACTTGTATGCACAAATTCAAAAAGCCATTGGCGCCACTGAAAAGTTAATGGAGATTTTGGACGAAACCCCTGAAGAACACACCGAGGGAGAGCTAAAACACCACATTCAAGGGAGTATAGAATTCAAAAACCTTTGCTTCCACTACCCCAACCGTGTGGATGTAGAAGTACTCAAAGACATCAACCTAAACATCCGAAAAGGACAACAGGTGGCACTCGTAGGCGCTTCGGGAGCTGGTAAATCCACCATCACCCAGTTACTGATGCGCTTTTACCAAAACCATACCGGAGAACTTCAGATCGATGGAAAAGACATTACCCAGCTTCCGCTCACCGATTTGAGAAAGCAAATTGCCATTGTACCTCAAGACATCTTGTTGTTTGGAGGAAGCATTAAAGAAAACATCGCCTACGGAAAGCCGGAGGCCAGCGAAGAAGAAATTCAAAAAGCCGCAGAACAGGCCAATGCGCATGAATTCATCAGTGAATTCCCTGAGGCTTATGACACTTTGGTAGGGGATCGTGGGATTCAACTTTCGGGCGGACAAAGACAGCGCATAGCGATTGCCCGAGCCCTCTTGAAAAATCCGAAAATCTTAATCTTAGATGAGGCCACCTCAGCTCTCGATTCTGAGTCTGAGCAACTGGTTCAGGAAGCCTTAGACAAGCTCATGGTCGGCAGAACCTCTTTAGTGATTGCCCACCGCTTGGCGACGGTGCGTAAAGCGGATCACATCTTTGTCCTGGAAAAAGGGCAAATCGTTGAATCCGGAACTCACGAAGAACTTTCCAACCTAGAACAAGGGACCTACAAAAAACTGAGTGAACTGCAGTTTCAAGGGTAAATTAATACATCGTTTCTGAGCTTTAATAGCCTCAACCCTTTACCGGAACGTGGACGATTTTTTTGGTCTCGAAAAAAGACTCTTCAAAATAATCAGTGAGGTTTACCGTGGTTTTTCGTTTGCCCCAAGAAGCGAGCTCTTGATTCAAGTCGCCTCCTTTTAGGGCGATGATTCCATTCTCAAGTTCATGGTTTTGTTCCGTAGCGTATTTTTTACGTGTCCACTTCACCAAATGAGACATGGGCGCCACAGCACGGGTAATCACAAAATCAAAGCGGTCTTTAACTTTTTCAGCACGCATGTGATGGGCTTGCACATTTTTTAATCCCAAGGCATCAGCAACTTCCTTTACCACCTTAATTTTCTTCCCAATGGAATCAATCAAAGTAAAAGAGACTTCCGGAAACAAAATGGCTAAGGGAATACCCGGGAAACCTCCCCCACAGCCCAAATCCATCAATTGGCTTCCGGATTTAAACGTAATGAGTTTGGCGATGGATAAAGAATGTAGTACATGTCGCTCGAACAGCTGCTCAATATCCTTTCGAGAAATCACATTAATCTGAGCGTTCCACTCCTCGTACAAAGGCTTTAGCTCCTTCAGTTGCGCCTTTTGAACTTCGGTAAGATTGGGGAAGTATTTTTCTATGATCTGCAAATCAGTAGTCATTTTCATTGGATTTGAGGATGTCCATCAACAGGTCGCGTGCACGAAACAGCTTGGCTTTCACAGAACCCAGAGGCATGTCCAGTTTTTTAGCAATTTCAGCATACGAGAGCTCGTCCAAATATCGTAAGATGATGAGTTCTCGGTAATGCGGCTTCAAGCGATGTACCATGCGGCTGATTTCTTTGTTCTTTTGTTTTCGAATTAGATTACCTTCCGGGTCAAGGCTTCTATCGACGATGTTCAGCGCCGGCCGCTCATCATCCGAAGTATCTCGATCGATGGAAAGGGTTTTCTGCTCTTTCTTTCGGAAAAAATCAATGAGGGTGTTGCTGGCGATCGTGAGTAACCAAGTGCTAAAAGCAAACGAGGTATTGTAGGTATCTAACTTATCAAAAGCCTTACTAAAGGTGGCTATGGCCAGGTCTTCTACATCTTCTCTACCCGAGAGTTTTGAGGATAAAAACCGCTCCACTTGCTCCCAGTAGAAACCCATCAAATCCGCATACGCTTTCTGACTGCCTTCCAATGCTTCTTGCACCAAGAGCGTATCTCGTTCTTTGTAGTCTTTTTTCAGCGCCAATTTTTTCGATTTGATAAGAGCTTCCTCTCAGGTGAAAGGTCGGGTTTGGGAGTAAAAATACAATTTATCAATCAATCTCTACCTAAATCCCAAGTTTAGATGCATAGATGAACATTTCAATTATCTTTGTTCAAATTTTCCATTCATGAAGTTTAGCCTAGAAAAAACCGATCCGCTCTCGCAAGCCCGAGCGGGACTTATAGAAACCGATCACGGCAGCATTGAAACTCCGATATTTATGCCCGTAGGAACTGCTTCCACCGTAAAAGGGGTGCACCAACACGAATTGGAAGAGGACATCAAGGCGCAAATCATTTTGGGAAACACCTACCACCTTTACCTGCGACCTAAAATGGAGGTTTTGGAAGCCGCTGGAGGACTTCACAAGTTCATGAATTGGAAAAAACCCATCTTAACCGACAGCGGAGGCTTTCAAGTCTACTCTCTTTCGGGACGAAGAAAAATCACCGAGGAAGGGGTGAAATTTAAATCGCACATCGACGGATCTTACCATTTCTTTACACCGGAATATGCCATGGATGTACAACGCACCATCGGTGCTGACATCATCATGGCCTTTGACGAATGTACGCCCTACCCATGCGACTACCACTACGCAAAACGCTCGATGAAAATGACGCATCGATGGCTGAAAAGGTGCTGTGATCATTTCGACAATACGCCCAATAAATACGGATACAACCAAACCCTATTCCCCATCATTCAAGGGAGTACCTACAAAGATTTGAGGAAGGAGTCCGCCGAGGCCATTGCCTCATTTGAGAGAGAAGGGAATGCCATTGGAGGACTATCCGTTGGAGAACCCGCTGAGGAAATGTATGCCATGACAGAGGTGGTAACGGCAGTGCTGCCCAAAGACAAGCCCCGCTATTTGATGGGTGTGGGAACACCTTCTAATATTTTGGAAAACATCGCCTTGGGCATCGACATGTTCGACTGTGTTATGCCTACAAGAAATGCGAGAAATGGAATGCTCTTCACTAGTGAGGGAACCATCAACATAAAAAATAAAAAGTGGGAAAAGGACTTTTCTCCAATCGACCCCAACGGGACCTCTTATGTGGACAGCAGCTATTCCAAAGCCTATTTGAGGCACCTTTTTATCTCAAATGAGCTTTTAGGCAAGCAAATCGCCTCACTTCATAACTTAGGTTTTTATATTTGGTTGGTGAAAGAAGCCCGAAGAAGGATTCTCGACGGCAGCTTTTATGACTGGAAGGAGCAAATGGTGAAAAAATTAAGTCTTCGTTTGTAATTTGAAAAAGCTCGATCGCTACATACTGAAACAGTTCCTCGGAACCTTTGCCTTTACCCTGATTCTCATTTTATTGATTTCAGTGGTCTTTGATGTGTCTGAAAAAATCGACGATTTCTACAAACGCTCGGCGCCTCTGGATGAAATCCTCAAAGATTACTACCTGAACTTTGTCATTCACTACGGGCTTCTTTTCAGCGCGCTATTTACTTTTATCGCGGTGATTGTAAGCACCTCTAAACTTGCCAACAACACCGAAATCATCGCCATGCACAATTGCGGCATGAGTCTAAAAAGATTATTAAAACCCTTTTTCTTCGGTGCTGCCCTCATTTCTTGCTTGGCCTTTTACCTAAACAATTGGGTGCTGCCGGAAACCAATCAGTTGCGTCTTGATTTCGAACAGGAATACATCCGCAATAAGAAAAAAGAACGCCACAAAAACATCCACCGACAAGTGCGTCCGGGTGAATATATTTTTCTGGAGAGTTACAACACCAAAAAACAAAAGGGTTTTCGATTTACCTACGAAGTATTTGAAGAAGACCAGATGGTGTCTAAATTCAAATCAGATTTTTTAACCTGGGACACCCTGGAAGGAAAGTGGTTGGCGGAAAGCTATAATTATCGTGAACTGGACACACTGAGAGAAAACATAGAGCGAGGAGCTAAAATCCATAAAGATTTCGGCTTCTTCCCCGATGAATTGATCTACCAAAAGAACAGCACCCACCTGATGATTCTTCCTGAGCTCTTGGAATTTATCGAAAAAGAGAAAATTCGAGGGGCGGAGAACATTCACTATTACCTACTGGACCTATACCAAAGATACACCACTCCATTGACTACCTTCATTTTAACCTTAATTGGTTTCTGTGTAGCCATTCATAAAAAACGCGGAGGAGTGGGCGTTAACCTGGTCTATGGGTTCATCTTGGCTACGATGCTCATTCTTTTTCAAAAAGTGTCCATCACCTTTACCACCAATAGTGATTTAAACCCTTTTATAGCCGTTATGTTGCCCAACATCATCTTTGGGATTTATGCCTATTATATGTTTAGAAAAGCGGAACGCTAAAGCACCGTCTGCCAAACGAAATAATCGGAAGGCCATTCGGTGTTGGGAATAGAATCTGAGAAGATGCCAAAGAGCGTAGAGCCACTTCCACTCATCGATGCATAATCAGCTCCCATACCGTAAAGCTTTTCCTTACAATCATTCAATTGCGGATGCTTGGAAAATACGGAAACTTCAAAATCATTATAGACATTCTCCTTCCAGGTAGATAGATCTTTTTCAACCCATGATTTGCAAGAAGCAGCTAATTTTGGAGTGATATTGGCAAAAGCTTCAGCAGTAGAGATATGAATTTTGGGGTTTACCACCAATAGATACTTCCCTTTTAGGTTTACGTCTAGAGAACTTAACAACTCTCCCCTGCCCTCAGCATACTGGGGACCGTCTTCAATGAACAAGGGGCAATCACTCCCTAGCCGTAAAGCAAATTCCCTTAAGCTGTCATTAGACAATCCCAAACCGAACAATGTATTAAGAAGACGAAGAGTATAAGCTGCATCGGAAGATCCACCGCCCAAACCGGCACCCATGGGTATGACTTTATGCAGGTAAATACGCACTGCCGGTAAAACATACTGTTGATGTAAAAGTTTATATGCTTTTACGCATAAATTCTCTCCCTCCGGTATGGCTAAGCCTGTGGAAGAAAACACACAGTGCCCACGTGCCTGATTTTCATCTTCAATAATCTCGAGCACATCTTTAAGGGGAAACGGGTAAAATACCGTTTGCAAATTGTGAAAGCCATCGGAACGCTTTGCCGTGATTTGCAACCCTATATTGAGCTTGGATGGTGGAAAGAGGATCATGGAATAAATTATTTCAAACAAAAGTAAGAATTGTAAGACTTTTTTATGGGGCAAAAAATGAAATATTGTAATTTGCACCCCATAACTTTACACTATGGAGCGATTAGATTTTGAAAAACCCATCGTTGAGCTGGAAGAACAACTGAAGAAGGCCTTTAAGCTCGGTGAAGAAACCGATGCAGACGTCAGTAAGACTGTGCTAGACATCGAAAATAAACTCATAAAACTTCGTAAAAAGATATACGGAAACTTGTCCGCTTGGCAGCGCGTTCAAATCTCGAGACACCCCAGCAGACCCTATACTCTCGATTATATAGAAGCCTTGACGCAAGGAAACTTTATGGAACTTCATGGAGACCGAACCGTGAAAGACGATAAAGCCATGGTGGGCGGATGGGGAACCATCGACGAGCAGCCTGTGATGCTCATCGGTCAGCAGAAAGGGAAAAATACCAAGCTCCGCCAATACCGAAATTTTGGAATGGCGAATCCGGAAGGATATCGGAAAGCTTTACGACTGATGAAAATGGCGGAAAAGTTCAACCGTCCAGTCGTGACCATCATTGACACGCCCGGTGCATACCCGGGGCTCGAAGCCGAGGAACGTGGACAAGGAGAAGCGATTGCCAGAAACCTATTGGAAATGTGTCAACTCAAGGTCCCTGTCATTTGCATCATCATTGGTGAGGGAGCTTCTGGAGGAGCCTTAGGAATTGGTATAGGTGACAAGGTATTCATGTTGGAAAACACCTGGTATTCGGTGATCTCTCCAGAATCCTGTTCTTCCATTTTATGGCGTTCATGGAATTACAAGCAGCAAGCAGCAGAAGCGCTTAAGCTTACTTCTGAAGACATGCTCGCGAACAAACTCATTGATCAGGTCATTCAAGAACCTGAAGGAGGAGCGCATTACGATCCTAATGAAGTTTTTGACCGCGTGAGAGATGTCATCAAGAAAGAGATCACATCACTGTCGAAGCAAGATTCTAAAGTGAGAATTGACAATAGAATAGAAAAATTCTGTCAGATGGGTGTCATCAAGGAGTAAATTACCTAAGCACTTTAACATCCTATTATTTGACTTTTAACACCTCCTTTCAGCAGGAATCATCTTTCATTTTCTGTTTTTAATTTGCAAAAACAAAACTAATTATGAACAGCTGATTTAACTCGTCGAAAAAGGTGTTACATTTGATAGATACATTTATTAGCACATACAACTCATGGCACAAACCAAATCCAACGCCTCAAAAAACCCTTACACTAAAAAAGGTAATGTTATTGGATTACAACAAGGAAAACTTCCACCACAAGCTGTAGAACTTGAGGAGGCCGTTTTGGGTGCCTTGATGATTGATAAAAATGCTTTGAATGAAGTCATAGACATTCTCGAGGCAGAGTGTTTCTACAAAGATGCACACCAGGAAATCTACAAGGCGATAAAAACGCTTTTTACCGAGTCGCAACCGATAGACATGCTTACTGTATCTACCCTGTTGCGCAAAAATGGAAAGCTGGAGATTTGCGGCGGTGATTTTGGCATTGCAAACCTGACTCAAAAAGTTGCTTCTTCTGCGCACATTGAATACCATGCCCGCATCATAGTTCAAAAACACATACAAAGGTCTCTGATACGAGTATCCAGTGAAATCATTCAAGATGCCTATGATGAAAGTTCTGACGTACTTGATCTTTTGGATAAAGCAGAGGGAAAGTTGTTTGAGATTGCCAATGGTAACATCAAAAAAAATTATGATTCTGCGCAATCCCTAGTAAAGGAAGCCATTGAGCGAATTGAATTCATCTCCAAACAGGAAGGCCTCAGTGGTATCGCTTCGGGATTTACCAAACTCGATCGAGTCACCTCCGGATGGCAACCTTCAGATTTGGTCATCTTGGCCGCACGACCGGGTATGGGTAAAACTGCCTTTGTATTGTCCATGGCCAGAAATATCGCCGTGGAATCAAAATCTGCAGTTGCAGTATTCTCCCTAGAGATGTCATCCGTACAGCTCATCACACGTTTGATATCCTCAGAAACTGGACTGTCTTCAGAAAAACTCCGAAAAGGAAAACTCGAAGACTACGAATGGCAACAATTACATGCCAAAATAAAGGGTTTAGAAAAAGCGCCTTTATTCATTGATGATACCCCTGCACTTTCAGTATTTGACCTAAGGGCCAAGTGCAGAAGACTCGTTGCACAACACGATGTAAAAGTCATCATTATTGATTACCTGCAGCTGATGACCGCGGGAGGAGATGCCAAAGGAAACCGAGAACAAGAAATTTCAACCATCTCCCGATCCTTAAAAAGTATTGCCAAAGAACTCAACGTTCCCGTAATAGCACTTTCACAGTTGAGCCGTGCGGTAGAAACTCGTGGAGGCAGCAAAAGACCCCTACTTTCTGACCTTCGTGAGTCGGGAGCCATCGAGCAGGATGCAGATATTGTAAGTTTTATTTTCCGTCCGGAATACTACGGTCTCACCGAATGGGACGACGAAGACGGTACGCCTTGTGAAGGACAAGCCGAATTTATCATTGCCAAACACAGAAACGGAGGGCTGGAAAACATACGTCTGAAGTTTACAGGTCACCTAGCACAATTCTCCAATTTAGAAACTGATGGAGGTTACGAAACCGAATTTACCTCCAAGATGAATACGGAAGATGCTTTCGGAGATCCTAACGAAGATATTTATGACGATTCGCCTTTCTAAAATACTCTTACTCTTTTTTCTGAGTACTTTTTCATTACAAGCCTCTTACCTACTGATTCCCATGGATGAGGATGCTCAAAAAAATCATTTAAAAGCCTATGGGATTGCTTTCTGGACGCTGGAAAAAGACTTGAGTGTAGATTGGCTTCTCAATTACCGTGGTGGAAGTTTTCTTGTAGATAACTTTTCAGAGATTGAAAAAGAATGCATCATTAGAGGTGTGTCCTACGAAGTTATCACCGATGCCTATCAATCGGAGCTCAAACTCAAATTAGCCCATCCGGAAAGCAATACTGATGTGATAAAACTTGAGAAGCCCCCTAAAGTAGCTGTCTATTCTCCACAGGGCAATCTACCATGGGATGATGCGGTAACCCTGGTTTTAACCTACGCAGAAATTCCTTACGACATCATCTACGACAAGGAAATTCTTTCTGACATGTTGCCTTTATATGACTGGATACATCTGCACCATGAAGATTTTACGGGGCAGTATGGGAAGTTTTACGCCTCCTTTAAAAATGCACCTTGGTACAAAGAGCAAAAGAAAAAATTTGAATCCGACGCACAAGAACTGGGCTATGCAAAAGTATCCGAACAAAAACTCGGGGTGGCGCTAAAAATCAAAGAGTTCTTGGCGGGTGGAGGCTTTTTATTTGCCATGTGCTCAGCTACAGACAGCTACGACATCGCACTGGCGGCAGAGGGGGTGGATATTTGTGACCACATGTTTGATGGGGATCCCATGCATCCCTCCGCTCAACAATCTTTAGATTTTGACAAGAGCATTGCCTTTAAAGATTTCCAACTCATTAAGAATCCGAACATTTATGAGTTTTCTGACATCGATGTTACCCGTGGAAGAAAAGTTTCGAAGGGTGAAGACTTCTTTACGCTGTTTGAATTTTCGGCAAAATGGGATCCTGTTCCAACCATGCTTTGTCAAAATCACACGCAAATCATTAAAGCTTTCATGGGACAGACAACGGCCTATAAAAAAAGCGTCCTCAAGTCGGATGTTTTGATCCTAGGAGAAAACAAAAGAGCCGATGAAGCCAAATACATTCACGGTAAATTAGGGAAAGGGATGTGGACATTTTATGGTGGTCACGATCCTGAAGACTATCAACACCGAGTGGGTGATCCTCCTACAGAACTGGAACTGCATCCAAACTCTCCGGGTTACAGATTAATCCTAAACAACATTTTGTTTCCGGCAGCGAAAAAGAAAAAGCAAAAAACCTAAGAAATCAATGTATGGGTGAAAGGTTGATGCTAAAATAAAAGTTCAAATTACCTTATTAGCGAGACCGTTCCTTGCTCAGAAAAGACAACCACATCGGATGTCTTGGTCATGATAACCTTATAAATGTAAACCCCTTCTACAGCAGGCTTTCCCTTGTAAGTTCCGTCCCATTCTTCTCGTCTATCAGAAGAACTGTAAACCACTTTACCAAAACCATCGTACACAAAAAACTCGTAACTCTTAGCACCCGTAACAATAGGCCTAAAAGTATCGTTTAATGCATCTCCATTTGGTGTAAAGGCATTGGGAGCATAGAAAAAGTAACTGGGCTCTAAAGAGATAAATTCAGTATATTTTTTACTACATCCAGCCGTTGATGTCGTTACTTTCAGACTAACGTCATAAGTACCCGGTGTTTGAATCGTTACAGGGTTGATGGAATCTCCAACGAGTACGGTTGTGTAACGATTACCATTAAAAAGAACCGGATATTGATTTGGGATGTATTTTATGGTATCGGAAGTATCATTTACATTTTGAAAGAACCATTCATGGGTCAAGCCATCACTAAGGGGTGTATAATTGTTAAATTCAAGCATCATGGCTGAATCGGGAACTGACAAATACTCAAAATATGGATCAGGCGCTTCGTCATTATATATGAAATTTGAGTCTTCATAAGGGGTGAATTCACAAATATCTGAAACAGACACCTCATATTCGCCGTATGTGGCAACCAAACAACTATCATTGGATAAAATACTTTCACTGTCAGATTTACTCCAAGCGTAAGTATAAACACTTCCCTGCCCTCCAGTCATTTCCGAAACGCACAATTTGCCTAATTCCTTTTCTTGACATACATAGATGGAATCAAGTTTTGCCTGAATATCATCATAATCCTTGAAAGGTCGAACGTTAACCTTAACCGTATCAAAAATAAATTGTGTACGACAAACATCAGTACCTTTAACGATATACTCCGTGGTATCAATAGGGTAAACAGTTTGCTCACGATCAATCCCTATCTGACTCCATTCATAGCTGTAGCTGGCAATATTATTGGTAAGTCCACCAACACCTCCTGCCAATTTGGATTCAATGATGGCCTCATCACCAGGGCAATTTAAAGTGATGTCGGAACTGATTTCAGAAAACCTCAATTCAGGTTGATCCACAAGAGGATATCTGAATTCATCATCATTCGGGGTAAGAGTAAACGTTGAAAGAGGTAGAGAAAATGATTCGAAATTAATGATGACTAACTCACTAGATTCTTTTATTCCGTCATGTATGGGATTAACCACTAACTTTATCTGTGACTGATTGATATCCATTTTGATGAATTCGGTCGTAGATGAAATACTAACCGTGTCATTATATACTAGGGTATAGTCAACACCTAAAATCGCATCACCAGAAACACCAAATGGAATGTCCAAAGCAACATTAGGAAGATTTGCTGGACGATCAATTCTGATATCGATATCTGTGCACCCTTCAAAAATAATATTCCTGAACTTGGCCACGACATTATCTTCGATGTTCAAAGTATAATCTTGCGCATAGACAGATGCGTCAAATACAAGATGTGAAAAAAAGAAAGTTAATAAGTAAAATAGCTTTCTCATGAGATTTTAAGAATTAGATTTTTTCAAGAAAAAACAAACATAAGGAATTTCAATCTTTTTTTCATTGAATACATAGTATTTCTAGGGTAAACAAAGCAGTATATTTATCTATTTAGCAATAAAAATCATCAAAAAACGATACTGAACATATCTCAAATCAATAAATTACAGCGATGTTCCAAAGCTTAAGAAATTATTAAAGTATAAACAAAAAAAAGCCTTTTTACATTTCTGTAAAAAGGCTTTAAAAGGGCGGCGACATACTCTCCCGATGTTACTCAGTACCATCTGCGCGGATAGGCTTAACTTCTCTGTTCGGAATGGGAAGAGGTGAT
>JAKMFX010000031.1 GCA_022425195.1 Flavobacteriales bacterium
TTATCTATTATCTGCACAATCATCTGCAAATATTGCTGAGCGTTTGTTGTGGAATACACCTTCTTTTGGTGCGCAAACTTCTGTATCATTTACTGTTGAAGGGTCGTCAACCAACCTCTTTGCAGCTACCGACCCTGGATATTTTTCATCAGGTGCTTTGACTGAAAATAATTATGCCGTTTCTGTTGCAAACCTATTGGCTATAGCTGATGCATTAGACTTGGATGGTGACCCAACCTCTGGAAAGGAATCCTCTGGGATGACATACCTTAGAGTTACTGCCAGCGTTGGAGATGCAACAGACTCGAATGGATCTAGCGTGGTTTCAGAACCTCAAGAAATCAAAATCACGATGGTTGAAACCGAAGGTGAAGCGCCAGCCCCTATGTTAGCAGTTCCGGGGCAATACCAAGGGTGGAGCCCGAAAGATGCACCACTGTTAGCAGCTAGTGCGCCAGGTCAAACTGATTTTGAAGGATTTATTTATATGGATATTGATGAAGCGGACAATCAAGGATTCAAATTTATTGAAGGTGTCGACGGTGTTTACGATTGGGGTAACCCTGATTGGGGGAAATCTGATGATGGTGTTCTTGTTGTTGATGGAGAGAGTAATATCACAGTAGATGAAGATGGCTTGTATTATATTCAAGTTGATACTGGGGCAGGAACTTACTCTACCACTCTAATGAGTCTTGGTCTGATTGGGTCAGCCACGCCTACAGGCTGGGACTCAGACACAGACTTTGTGTATGATGCAACAAACAATGTGTTGACTCTCGACATTAACCTTACTAATGGGGGAGAATACAAGGTTAGAGCAAACAATGGTTGGGATGTTGAATTTCCTGGACAGTTTGGTCCGGACTCAGACGGAGATGGTTTTCTTGATACCAAAGATGGTAACTTTACACATGATGGAGCAACTGGCGACTATCGTATAACCCTAGATGTGTTTACAGCAAGAAAGTACACCTTAACTATTACCGCCTTGTAACAAAAAGATATATTTAATTATGATGTCAAACTCCCATTTGTATTGTCCAACAATATAGATGGGATTTTATTGTTTTTTATGAAGAGTTTTTACCAGATACTCGCTTTACTAATTACTCCACTGCTTGGCTTTTCTCAAGTGCAAGAAGCAACACTTACCCTAAATCCAGAAAAATTTAATGAAGACGAAAGCGTGACCTTAACTTTTGGTGGAATTGATGCTTCTGTGTGGGGAACAACTGATTTGTATCTCTGGGCTTGGTATTTTAAAAATGGAAGTACAAAAGCCGAAAACGATTCTCCTAACAATGGAACATGGAATAGTTCTTCAGAGTCACAAAAACTTACAGCGAATGGTGATGGCACTTATTCCATTACCTTAACCCCTACTACTTTTTTTAACGATACCAACATCACTCGAATCGGCGTGCTGGTCAAACCCAAAGACGGTGGTGGCAGCGGGCTTCCCGACAAAAAAACAGATGATATATTTTTTGATGTGGGAAGAGTTGGCGTAGTTGTTGGCTCTCATAACAGCTTCCCGATTGTTGTCGCACCAAACACAAACACTGCTATCAAAGTTGATTTGCGATCTGGAGGTAGCTTTAAACCTGGAAGTTTTGTGGTGTATTACAATGAGACACAGATTGCAAGTGGTACTGGATTTACCACATATACCTTTCAATTGAATGTCTCGGAAGATGGAATACTGAGAATTGTCGGTACTGATAACATTTCTAACCCAACCAATGAAAGTGGAGAAGTGAGTATTGAAGTTGTTGTCGCTCAGACTTCTCAGGAAATTAATATGCCTGCTGGACTTGAAGATGGCATCAATTATCATGAAAGCGATCATACCAAAGCGACGCTTGTGTTGAGTGCACCTAGCAAAAGTTTTGTGAGTGTAGCTGGCAGCTTCAACAATTACGACCCTGATGAAACTTATGTGATGAAAAAAGATCCAAGCTCTGGCAAGCTTTGGTTGGAATTGAGTGGCCTAACACCCAATCAAATTTATTCCTATCAATACTGGGTATATGATGTTGACCCAGTTGAAGATTCGCCACAAATTGTCAAAACTGCAGACCCCTACTCTACGCTTGTTTTGTCTCCTTTTGATGATGATTATATTGCTGAAACCACTTACCCCAACTTGCCGCCATACCCTGTAGGCCAAAGTCGAGAGGTAACTGTACTCCAAACAGGTCAAAGCGATTATAATTGGCAAGTCACCGATTTCAATAAACCTACAAAAGAAGACCTTGTGATTTACGAATTGTTAATTCGTGATTTTGACGAAAATCGAAGTTTTCAAGATCTGATAAACAAGGTAGATTATTTTAAAAACTTAAATATTAATGCGATTCAACTCATGCCGGTCATGGAATTTGAAGGCAACGAAAGTTGGGGCTACAATACCGCTTTCCACCTCGCGCTGGACAAGTTCTATGGAACACCTGCAAAATTTAAGGAGCTCGTGGACACTTTCCATCAAAATGGTATTGCAGTGATTCTGGACCTTGCCTTAAATCATGCATTTGGACGGGCACCAGGCGTCAGAATGTGGATGGATGATGAAGATGCAAATGGTTGGGGAGACCCCTCTGCAGAAAACCCATATTTCAATACAGAAGCCAAACACAGTTATAGTGTGGGTAGTGATTTTAATCATCAATCCAATTTGACCCAATATTTCACAAAAAGAGTAATCAAGCACTGGATAGAGGAATATAAAATTGACGGATTCCGTTGGGATTTAACCAAAGGGTTTACACAAAATTGTAGCCCGAGTGATGACGGGTGTACAAACAATTACCAAGCTGATCGAGTTGCAATCTTGAAGGAATATGCTGATTATTCTTGGTCACTCGATCCTAATCACTATGTCATCTTCGAACATCTGGGTGGAGATACTGAAGAAAGTGAATGGGCAAATTATAAACTCAATGAGGGTAAAGGCATTATGATGTGGGGAAAAATGACCAATCCATATAACCAACTCA
>JAKMFX010000029.1 GCA_022425195.1 Flavobacteriales bacterium
AACGTATGGCGTGCCATATGGAACACCATATGCTTTTTGATTCCTGATAGCTTTGCAATGGTTTTTAAATGCTCATTTACTTTTTGGTTCGTTCGCAACGGAATCACCAAACCATTTATGGATGATACAGGGTAATTCTTGTACTTGTCAATGATTTTTTGCGCAGCAGGAAGAACCATGATCTCTGCTCTTACCTTTGATTTGGTTCGGTATGTTTTTATCCACTGCTCTCCGTGCTCTATGATGATTTGATCTTTTTTGAGCGACTTTAAATCAGCATAAGCCAATCCCGTATAACATGAAAGTAAGAAAGCATCTCTGGCCAATACAAGCCCCTCAGTTGTGAGCTCAGCTCTTTGAATCAACTCAAGTTCATGATCAGTCAGGTAATCTCGATCAACCTCATGCAATTTAGCGGTGTATTCCATAAACGGATCGCGATCAATAATTCGCTTGAGAATGGCGAGTTTTACTATTTTCTTAAAAGCCTGAAGGTATTTTACGGTGGTGTTGTTTGAACACTTCCCTATGGTTCTTAGGTAATGATCAAATTCAATAATGAAATCCAGATCCAAGACTCTAACATCAATATCAGACAACGCGTATTTGTGCTTTAAAAAGTTGATTAGGTGGTTCAAGCAATTTTGGTACTTACTCCAAGAGTTCGGCGAGCGCTGTTTTACCTTTACCAGCTCCATAAACTGCTTTTGATGCATGTCGTATAAGCCAACAATTCCCTTGAACTCTTTATCAGTCCCTTTGTGAATATTCAAAACATCATGCACCGTATAAGCATTTCTTGTTTTGATACAGGTCAATTCTGCTTCAAAAACAGACTGCTCTACCCCTTTTAAATAATCAAACATCAACTTACCCTCTTTGGTAAGATCCTTTGGATAACCCTTTTTTGCATCCCACATACCTTGGTCAATTGAACGTTTTAAGGAAAAGTCCTTTCGAATACCGTCTAATTGAATACGGCAATAGATAGGGGCTTTACCGCCAACTAAGCGAGACTTTTTTAAGAAAAAATAAATTTTGATGTATCCCATAATCTGTAATTGTTAGACAAATTTGGACAAACCATCTGCGTGTATCGATAAACAAAAAACTTGTTTATCAGGCCTTAAGAAGTGAATGGTAAAATGCTATGGACACCATATGGACACTGGTATATGCAAAAAAAGGCCGATTTTGAAAATCGACCTTTTTGTAAAGTGCTGTCTGTAAGCGACTTGAAAAATTTAGAGACTTTTGAAATCTCTTTAAGCGGAGAGAGAGGGATTCGAACCCCCGGTACATTGCTGTACAATGGTTTTCAAGACCACCGCATTCGACCACTCTGCCATCTCTCCTTTTTTCGACAGCGATGCAAATATAAAGCATTCTTCTAAACTGCAAACAAAAAAAGAGTAATTTTACCACAGGTCAAAATAAAATGGAAAACCTTTGAAAACCTACATATCTAGAGGGATTTCTAAAAAAGAAAAGTCGTAAAATAAAGCAGTAAAACTTTACCTATATAAACGGTGAAATGTTTTAAATTAATGAACTGATTATCAAAAGAGAAGTAAACCATATGGGTACACTTAGCGCATTTGCACTTACCACTTTAGGGAGAATCCCCTTCCCTCTTTTGTATGCCTTATCGGATCTTTTGGCCTTTCTCATATTTCAAATTTTTGGGTATCGAAAAGAAACCATCCGACAAAACCTAAAAAAAAGCTTTCCGGAGCTTTCTGAAACACAATACAAAGCCATAGAACGTGCATCCGCACGTAACTTTTGTGATGTGATGCTCGAAAACCTCAAGCTACTTACTCTTTCTAAAAAGAGTCTTCGAAAACGAATGAAGCTCGTCAACCCAGAGATTCTTGAAAAACTCGAAAAAGACGAACAGGGAATCGTCCTCATTACTGCCCACTACAACAATTGGGAATGGATGGGACTCTCCCTTAGTACTTACACAAACCAAAACATCAACGGCGTATACAAGCCTTTGAGCAATAAAAGCATTGATGCCTTAATGCTCAAGTCCAGGGAGCGCTTTGGCACACAACTGTCACCCATGAGTTCCTTCGCAAAAAAGGTGCTCAGCCCTAGAGGACGAAAAAGCATCAACATCATGTTGGCCGATCAGAGTCCACATAAAGATAAGGTAGACTTCTTCTGTGAGTTCTTAGGCCAAGACACACCGGTGTTCTTGGGCCCGGAAAAACTGATGAAAGCTGGACAGATGAAATTGCACTTCATTGAAGTTCATCGTCTGAAAAGAGGGTATTATGAAATGAAAATCGTTCCTTTGGTTGATGCAATCCCAGAGAAGAAAGGCAGTGCAACCCTCGCACATGTCAAGCATCTGGAGCAAATCATACAAGCCAATCCAGAAAACTGGCTTTGGTCACACAGAAGATGGAAGAACAGTCGAAAAAAATAGCCATACTCATTCTGAATTGGAATGGAAAGGAGCTTTTAGAGCGCTTTCTGCCCTCCGTTCTTCAATACAGTTCGGAAGCCGACGTCATCGTTGTCGACAATGCTTCCAACGACGATTCCATAGCACACCTTCATAAGAACTTTCCAGATACACGCATCATTTCCTTTAAAAAAAATCTAGGATTTGCTCAGGGCTACAACGAAGCACTGAAACAAGTCAACCATGAATTTGTGGTCTTGTTAAACTCCGATGTTCGCGTTACTGAGAATTGGCTGCAAGACCCTCTTAGTTTTTTAGAGGCAAACCCATCCTATGCGGCTTGTCAACCGAAAATTAAAGATGAAAAATCACCCAATTCCTTTGAATATGCAGGTGCTTCAGGGGGTTATATAGATGTTTTGGGTTATCCATTTTGTCGAGGAAGACTCTTTGGCTCCCTAGAGGAAGACTCAGGTCAGTACGATACGGTTAAAGATGTTTTCTGGGCCAGTGGCGCTGCATTTTTTGTGAAACGCAAGGCCTACTTAAAGACAGGTGGTTTAGATGCTTCCTTTTTTGCGCATCAGGAAGAAATTGATTTGTGTTGGCGTTTTTTAAACCGAGGCTACAAAATTGCCTGCGTACCCCAATCGACCGTTTACCACCTTGGGGGCGCCTCCTTGGATGCTGCTCATCCCAAAAAGACGTTTCTGAATTTCAGAAACAACCTGACGATGATGCTAAAAAATCTTCCAGCATATGCCCTACCCCTTATTTTAGTAAGGATGGTACTCGATGGACTGGCTGGACTTAAATACATCGGTGAAGGTCGATTTAAGCACTTTGTAGCCATTTTAAAAGCCCACGGCTCATTCTATGCAAGAATTCCCGATACGCTCAAAAAACGTGTCAAAACGAAGTCTATCAATGATTCCATTCAGTACAAAAAGTGTCTTTTGTGGGATTACTTTGTCAAGGGAAACAAAAATTTCCAAAAGTTAAGGTGGTAATTAGATCGCTAGTTCCTTTCAGTAAAGTTTTTTACGCTTGAGTAGGTAAGACAACAAGACCGGCTCAAAGCCTTTGGAGCAGTCTACGGGAACAAAGTCTATTTTATATTGTCCACAGCGCAACTTTAAGTCCTTCTCGTAAGCATGCATCCTTTCGCGGTATGCATCTTGTAGCTCTGCAGGATTCACCTTAAGTTCCTCTCCAGTCTCAAGATCTATAAATTGGTGCAAGCGCGACTCAAAGTCAAGATCCAACTCTTGGGAACGGTCAACCACATGAAAAATGATGACTTCGTGCTTGTTGTATTTTAAGTGTTGTAGCGCAGAAAAAATATCTTCAGAGGTCTCGGGATTGTCTAAGAAATCACTGAATAAAATGACCAAAGAGCGCTGATGAACCCTTTCCGCTACTTCGTGTAGAGCTTTCACCACATGGGTGGTCTTCTTAGCATTTACATCAAAAGGTTTTGCGATGGACTCCAGTTCCCACAAAAGTCGTTTGTGATGTGAACTGCTGGTTTTGGCTGCGGTATGAACTTGAAGTTCTTCGGAGAAAATAGACAAACCTACAGCATCGCGCTGTCGCTTAAATAGATTCATCAAAGCCGCTGAGGCCAAGACGGAAAAACCAATCTTATTGGGAAGTTCAGCAGACAAGTTTTTTTGAACTGGAAAATGCATGGAAGAAGATTGATCAATCACCAATTGACAACGCAGGTTGGTTTCTTCCTCATAACGCTTTACAAACAATTTATCGGTGCGCGCAAACAGCTTCCAGTCTATGTGACGAGTACTCTCCCCTCTGTTGTACAAGCGGTGTTCGGCAAATTCCACAGAGAAACCATGGTAAGGGCTTTTGTGCAGACCGGTGATGAAACCTTCTACCACCTGAGCCGCAAAAAACTCGAGGTTTTCAATGGTCTTTAACTCATTTTGTGAAATATATTCTTGCATAAAAAAAGGGCTGTAACAGCCCTTCAATTTAAGATTTTATGAGATATCCCTACAATAAGGTATCCATTTTTTTCGCTAAGTCTGCCTTGGGAGCAACACCTACATTTTTGTCAACGATCTCTCCACCTTTAAAAAATAAGATGGTAGGAATGTTACGAATCCCATATTTTGCAGCAATTTCTTGCTCGTCATCAACGTTTACTTTCCCAACAACAGCCTTACCTTCGTAATCTGCTTGAAGCTCATCTACAATAGGTCCAACCATACGGCAAGGCCCACACCATTCTGCCCAAAAGTCAACCAATACAGGTTTGTCTGAATTTATTACTGTCTCTTCAAAGTTTGCCGTGGTAATTTCTAAAGCCATTTGATTATTTTCTAGTGTTACGTACAATTTTACGGGTACAAAATTAATAATTTATACAACAAAACAAGCCTTTTAATTTAATTTGTATTGCACATCAACTAAAGTGCTAATATCCTGCACCAATTGCTTTGAAATCTTCACCTTGTAAGTACGTGATAATAGCTCCAATACAACAGATTCATCGGGATCGTGAACGTGCAATTTCAACTGATGACTGCCCTTGTGTTCCTCCAAAATATTTTGAAATTGATCGGTAAACTCCTCATCAATATCATATAGATTTAACCGTAAAGTAATGCTTTTGGTAAGCTTCTCTAAAACACTTGAAAGCAGGTTAATAGACAGCATTTTTATCTCTAATTGGTCGTTCCAAGCACGCTTCTGAACACGTGATTTCACATAGACGAAAGCCCCTTGCACCAACATCATTTTAAACTTCAAATAGTCGTCCCTAAAAATCATAAATTCTTTGGAGTCAGTAAAATCTTCAATCACAAAAACACCGTAGGGGTTTCCATTTTTATCAATTCGATGCTGAACATCCGTAATGATGCCTGCAAAAGACAAATCACGGTTCTTAATCGCCTCCAAATCCTTAAAGTTCTCTATACTGTGATTGCAATTGTGCTTGATCTCAAAAGCATAATCATCCAAGGGATGCCCCGAAATATAGATCCCCACGACTTCTTTTTCGCGTGCCAACAAATCCAAACGCTCCCATTCCTCACATATCGGCAAAGGAGGCGCAGGAAGCTCTACCCCTTCAACACTACCAAAAAGGTCGGGTGGTGCATCCAAGCTCTCCTGGTATGCATTCCCATAACGTATGGCCTTATTCAAAAAGGTATATCCCTCTTTTAGCTCATAAAAATACATGGCTCGATGTTCGTCTTCAAAAGAATCAAAAGCACCTGCTAGAGCAAGATTTTCAAGCGTCCTCTTATTTACAGAGCGTAATTCTACGCGTTTTGTGAGCGCATAAATATGATCAAAGTAGCCGTTTTCTTTGCGCTCATTTACAATATTCTCCACCGCTGCTTCTCCCACACCTTTAATCGCCCCCAAACCAAAACGAATCTCCCCCTTGTCATTGACATTAAATTTATACGCCGATTCATTAATGTCGGGCCCTAAGACCGTAAGCCGCATTCGCTTACATTCCTCCATGAAAAAAGTTACCTTCTTAATATCATTCATGTTGTGTGTAAGCACAGAAGCCATGTACTCTGCAGGATAATGAGCTTTGAGGTAAGCGGTATGGAAAGCAACGACAGAGTAACAAGTGGAGTGAGACTTATTGAATGCATAGGCAGCAAAAGCTTCCCAATCTTTCCATACTTTTTCCGCCACTTCAGGGTCGTGATTCCGCTCAGCACAACCGTCAATAAACTGCGGTTTCATCTTCTCTAGCAAAGAGAAAATCTTCTTACCCATAGCTTTACGAAGCATGTCGGCATCCCCCTTGGAAAAACCGGCCAACTTCTGAGAGAGGAGCATCACCTGCTCCTGATATACAGTAATTCCGTAGGTTTCGGCCAGATAATCTTCCATGCCCTCCAAATCATAAGTAATCTCTTCCCTACCGTGTTTCCTAGAAATAAAGTTCGGAATGTACTCTAAAGGACCGGGTCGATATAAGGCATTCATGGCAATGAGGTCCGCAAACTTATCGGGTTTTAAAGCACGAAGGTGCTTCTGCATTCCCGGTGACTCAAACTGGAAAGTTCCATTCGTTGCTCCTTTCTGATAAAGCTCATAGGTCAACTCATCATCCAAAGGAATGGTGTCAGTATCAATGACCACATCATGCTTTTCCTTAATCAGCGCAATGGCATCTTTGATGATACTCAAGGTCTTTAAGCCCAAGAAATCCATTTTAAGCAGTCCCGCGTCCTCCACCACGGAGTTGTCAAACTGAGTCACCAATAAAGACGAGTCTTTCGCGGTGGCCATGGGAACATGCTCACGGATATCACTTGGCGTAATGATGACACCACAGGCATGAATTCCTGTATTTCGCACCGAGCCCTCAATGGAGATCGCTCGGTTTAAAGTCTCTGCTGACAAATCTGAACCTTTGGCTATACTTTTCAATTGAGCAGCCATTTGCATCTGATCCGCATTCAACTTCTCCTTTAGTTTATCTTCAGGAAGATTGAAAAGCTTATGCAAGGATATATCTGGAACCAACTTTGCAATCCGATCCGCTTCATGAAGGGGAAGGTTGAGCACACGAGCCGCATCTCGTATAGAAGACTTGGCTGCCATCGTTCCATAAGTAATGATTTGAGCTACCTGACTCTCGCCATATTTTTCGAGAACAAAATCGATAATTTTCCCACGTCCTTCGTCATCAAAATCAATATCAATATCGGGCAAAGACACACGGTCGGGATTCAGAAAACGCTCAAAAAGCAAGTCATAAGCGATCGGATCCACATTGGTGATACCAATACAATAAGCTACTGCTGAACCTGCCGCAGATCCTCTCCCTGGACCTACAGACACCCCAAGGTTATGCGCCTCTGTTGTAAAATCCTGAACAATTAAGAAATAGCCAGGATAACCCGTTTTCTCTATCGTTAAGAGCTCAAAGTCAAGTCGCTCCCTAATTTCATCTGTAATTTCCGGATAGCGCTTCTTTGCACCCTCGTAGGTAAGATGCCTCAGGTAACTGTTTTCTCCACGCTTCCCCCCATCTTTCTCGTCTTGAGCATCAATAAATTCTTCAGGAATGTCGAAGGCAGGAAGTAAAACATCTCTTTTTAAATCGTAGACTTCCACCTTATCAACAATCTCCTGAGTCGTAGCTATCGAATCAGGTAAATCCTTGAACAGGTCTTTCATTTCAGCCTGAGACTTAAAATAAAATTCATCATTAGGAAAGCCAAAGCGGAATCCTCTACCGCGCCCTATTGGCGTTTCTTTGAGCACACCGTCTTTAACACATAGCAATACATCATGAGATAAGGCGTCGTCTTTACCCATGTAATACACATTGTTAGACGCAAAGTATTTCACATTATACTTCTCAGCAAAACCGAGCAATACCTTATTTACATGTGTTTCTTCATCCAAGCCATGACGCATCAGCTCCACGTAAAAGTCATCACCAAAGGTCTCATGCCACCAAACAAAAGCTTCTTCAGCCTGGCGCTCACCGACATTTAAAATAAGATTCGGGATTTCCGCCGTCAGACCTCCCGTCGTAGCTATCAAGCCCTCTTTATATTGCAAAATCAACTCCTTATCAACCCGAGGGCAACCGGCATACAAGCCGTCGATAAAAGCCTGCGAACTCAATTTGGAGAGATTGTGATAACCCTGACGGTGCTTGGCCAAAAAAACAAGGGTAGACCGACGGTCGGGATTCTCTTTAGTAAACTTTCTAATTTTGTGATCAGCCGTAAGGTAGAGCTCACAACCCAATATGGGTTTTATGTCATTTTTTATGGCCTCACGAACAAACTTATAGGCTGCATACATATTGCCCGTGTCCGTAAGAGCCACAGCTGGCATATCGTATTCTTTCGCCATCGCTATAAGATCAGGGACATCACAGGAAGCCTGTAGCACGGAGTAGGAAGAGTGACAATGGAGGTGAGAGAAAGATAAATCCTGTAGGTCAGAATCATCGGTTTCAACAGGAGTGGCAACCGGTGCCGACTCTTTTTCTTGAACCTCAGAACCCAGGGGTGAATAGGGAGCTATGTTTAAACCCAGAAGCTCAAAGGGCTTGGGGTTCAGGACTAAAAACCTTTGGTTGTAACCATCTTCTAGTTCGAGGCGTTGATGGTTAATCACGCGCAATCGAACCAACTCGAGAAAACAACGAGTAGTTGCCTCAACATCTGCAGAAGCATTATGAGCTTCATTAAAACCTTCGTTGAAAAGCTTGGTATGGAGCTCGGTTAGTGTAGGCCATTTGAATTTACCGCCTCTACCCCCCGGGATGGCACAGAAATCTGTCCCCTCCTCTTTGGTGTCAATGGTCTTTTCGTCCATGAGCGAGGTGGGTATTTGAGCTCTGAAAAACTCAGCCCCCATGATGTTGATGTCAAAGACAATGTTGTGCCCCACAATAAAAGTGGACTGTGCTACAGCCTTGTTAAACTCCTCTAAAACAAAAGAAAGATCAACACCCTGTTCTAAAGCTCGCTGGGTTGATATTCCATGGATTTTTTCAGCATTAAAAGGAATGGTGAAATCCTGCGGACGAACGATGAAATTCTTCACCTCAATAAGTTCCCCCATGTCATTGTGAAGCTGCCATGCAACTTGAACCAGTCGAGGCCAGTTTTCCGAATCGCTAACAGGCGCAGAAAAGTTCTTGGGAAGTCCAGTAGTCTCGGTGTCGTAAATCAGGTACATATGGGCGAAAAAGACGTTTAAATCAACTAAGTAAATGTAGCCTATTCAAGACAAAAAAATAAACATTGTTGATAAGAATTAAGAAAGGCTTATCAATAGATGATTTTCAGGCTCAGCAGGGCTTGATAGCTTGTCAAATCATTTGTCATTACGAAGCAATCATACGTGCTTAGTTTTTTAAAACCCGATTAATCTCTCTTGCCAAAACATGCAACTTATTGGAATCTTTATGTATTTGATGAACGGTCGTCTCAATGGATTTAACCGTATCCATAGACATCGATTTAATGGATTTTATATCCACCCCATCTCTAAACTTCCTCACTTCTTTGATTTTTGAAGCCACCTCCTTAGAACCCAACTCTTGGTAGGTAGCTATTAAATCTTCTAAATAATCAAAATTTCTAGCTAGAATGAATGTATGACTAAGCAGCTTATGTGTAGAACTGTTTAGATTATGAACGATATCCGCATGAGATTTACTAAAGTATAGCAGTGACGTCTCTAACTCTAATACTCTTTTCTCATGGCTCTTACTCAAACGTAGGTCGCCTTCCATATGGGGTTTCTTATTCATATTCGTAAGGTTTTTTAAACCAATCATATGATGCCGATGACAGGGATTTATATATGATCGATTTTTTTATTTTTTAAAATTCACAAACAAAACTATCAATAATAATTAATAATTTATATATTTACAC
>JAKMFX010000007.1 GCA_022425195.1 Flavobacteriales bacterium
AAAAAGAGGTAATTTTTACGAAATATTTAAAAAAAGATAGGTTTATGATCAATTCATCCATTTTAACTACTCTCGAAGCCGTCATAATAACTGAATTCCTCAAATAAAGGAATCTAAAACCTCTAAAAGTAGGTTTGACCGGTATATCAGAACTTCTATTTGCTGTTATAATTTCTATATTTGGCCCAACAAAAAACAAACACTAACCAATTAATTAAAAAAAAATCCACATGAAAAAAACGATTTTACTATTAGTTTCGCTTTGTACTTTAGGCGTAAATGCACAAGACTTTAGCTTTGGAGCAGATGTACAATCTCGTTACGTATGGAGAGGTATTCAGTTCGGAGGAGAAGACATGAGTCTACAACCAGGTGTTGAATATGCAGCCGGAAACTTTGCAGTAGGTGCTTGGGCAGCTTACTCTTTAGGTGGAACAAATGATGCACAAGAATTCGACCTTTACGTTTCTTATGCCTTAACGGATGCAATCTCAGTTGCTGTTACGGACTATTATTTCCCAACAGGAGCTAGCGGACATGACTACCTTGAAGGTGATGGACACGTTTATGAAGCTACATTAAGTGTTGCAGCAACTGATGCAATATCATTATTGGCCGCTGCTAACATTGGTGGTGATGAAGAAGGTTCAACCTATCTTGAAGCAAGTTATGCTGCTGATCAATTCTCATTATTCGTAGGTGGTGTTATCGGTGATGACAATGGATACTACGGTACTGAAGGTGAAGGCTTGATCAACGTAGGGATCAGCTTAGAAAAAGAAATTGCTTTGAGCAGTTCTTACAGCTTACCTGTAAACTCATCTTTGGTTCTTAACCCAGATGCTGGTAATGTATTCCTTACATTTGGATTCTCACTATAAAATCTAAACCAAACATTATGAAGAAAATTGAAACGATTATTAGAAAGTCACAGTTTAAAGCGGTTCAAGAAGCTTTACACGAAGTTGGCGTAAATTTCTTTTCCTACTGGGACGTTACCGGCCTTGGGAATGAAAAAACAGGATTGGTATACAGAGGTGTTTCTTATAGTACAAGTGACATCCAAAGAAGATACCTATCGATCGTAGTGAATGATGATTTTGAAGACATCACCATTCAAACCATTATAAAATCAGCTTCTACAGGTGAAGTTGGAGATGGGAAGATCTTTGTTTCTGATGTAAATGAAAGTTACAGAATCAGAACGGGTGAAAAAGGAAGCGAAACCATTAACTAATCATCTTAAAAACTATTAATTATGGAACTTTTAACTACAAACAATGTTTGGATGATGATTTGTACCGCATTGGTATTCTTCATGCACACGGGTTTTGCCTTTCTTGAAGTAGGTTTAACACGTCAAAAAAACACAATCAACATTTTATTTAAGAACATCTTTATCATCACAGTAGGTTTATTATTGTACTGTTTGGTTGGATTCAACCTCATGTACCCTGGTGATTTTAACGGGTTCATAGGTTTCGCAGGATTTGGACTTGATGCTGAAGCTGCACTAGACCTTACCTACAGTGAAGGCTACACGTACTGGACAGACTTCATTTTCCAAGGTATGTTTGCTGCTACTGCTGCTACTATTGTATCTGGTGCTGTTGCAGAGCGTATGAAACTGGGAGCATTCATGATCTTTACCGTGATTTACGTTGCATTCATTTACCCAATTGCTGGTTCATGGCACTGGGGTGGTGGTTTCTTATCTGAATTAGGATTCTACGACTTCGCCGGATCTACTTTGGTTCACTCTGTGGGTGGATGGGCTGCATTAGTAGGTGTAAGCTTACTAGGTGCTCGTAAAGGTAAATTTGACAAGAATGGAAAATCTTTGGTGATCCTTGGTCACAACATCCCATTAGCTACCGCTGGTGTTTTAATCCTATGGTTAGGATGGTTCGGATTTAACGGAGGTTCTGTACTTTCTGCAGACCCTGCATTAACTTCTCTTGTACTTGTTACTACATGTTTGGCTGCTGCTGCTGGTGGTGTTGCTTCATTCATTTTGTCTAACATCATGTACAAAAACTTCGACTTAACGATGTTCTTGAACGGAATCCTAGGTGGTTTAGTAGGTATTACTGCAGGTGCAGACCAAATGAGCCCAACAGATGCCATTCTAATTGGTGCCATTGCGGGTGTTCTTATTGTTCTTGCCGTTGCATTCATCGATAGCTTGAAATTAGACGATCCTGTAGGCGCAATTGCAGTACACCTTGCTTGTGGTATTTGGGGTACAATCGCCGTAGGTATCTTCGGTGAGCTTGCAGGTTGGGAGCAATTCACAACGCAAGTAATCGGTGTCGCATCTTACGCTGCCATTTGTGTGGTATCTTCTTACCTAATCTTCTTCACATTGAAGAAAACCTCAGGTATACGTGTAAGTGAAAAAGAAGAACTAGAAGGTTTAGATCTTCACGAGCACGAAATGAATGCTTATGCAGATTTCAGAATGAATGAACACTAAGATTCAGACGTTCTAAGTCATTTAGTTAATACAAAAATTGCCCTCGCAGATGCGGGGGCTTTTTTTTGCGCATTGTTTTAAAGACATAAAAGGTGTAGAACTGGGTCATAAGACAATTAAAAATAGATGGCTAGAATTTTCATAAGCTATGGCAATGACACTAATCAGTCTGTTTACATGTAAAACCCACACTTTTAAAAACTTTATATGTAGAAATAATAAAAAAATGGACCTCTAAATTCATGAGTTGAATGCTTCTAAAGATTTTAGGATGAATGAACATAAATTGTTATTTTTGCAAAAGTTAATTTTAGTACGAACTTCAAAGACAATGGATGAGAGATCAGGGATTGTATCTTAGCGAATTTGAGAGAGATAATTGTGGAGCAGGATTTATATGTAACCTACATGGAAAGAAGTCCAACGACATCATCCATAATGCGCTCGAAATTCTTGTAAAACTTGAGCACAGAGGAGCGGTAAGTTCTGATGGAAAAACGGGTGATGGTGCCGGTATTCTTATCGACATCCCTCATGAATACTTTCACCGAGTATGTGAATTCGATTTGCCCGCTCCAAAAGAGTATGCAGTAGGTATGGTTTTCCTACCGAAAAGCTCAAACCAGTTTAAGATCTGTACTGAAATTTTTGAAGAAGAGTTAACAAAACAAGGACTGGAGATATTAGGATGGAGGAAAGTTCCTATAGATACCTCAAGCCTGGGTAGAATTGCCGCGAAAACAGAACCTAGAATCTCTCAATTGTTCGTTGGTAAAAACGGAAAAGAACTAACCGAATTCGAATTCAATGCGAAATTGTTTGCTGCAAGGAAAATCGCAGAAAACCGCATCGCAGACTCCAAACTTGGGGAACGCAACTATTTCTACCTTCCAAGTTTCTCTACCACGACCATTATTTACAAAGGACTTCTAATTCCTGAAGACATTGGTAGATACTACAAAGATTTAAAAGAACCGGATGTTGTAACTCGTTTGGCTTTGGTTCACCAACGTTTTTCTACAAATACTTTCCCTTCATGGGACTTGGCACAACCTTTCAGGTACATGTGTCACAATGGTGAGATCAACACACTACGTGGAAACGTGAGTCGAATGAGAGCCAGAGAAGAGTTGATGGAAAGCAACCTATTTGGTGACGACATTAAAAAACTATTCCCGATTGTATATGATGGGAAATCAGATTCATCCTCTATGGATATGGTGGTTGAACTGATGGTCATGACCGGAAGATCACTTCCAGAAGTGATGATGATGATGGTTCCTGAAGCTTGGGAAAAGGACGAAACCATGTCGGCTGAAAAGAAGGCATTCTACGAATACAACTCGTGCATCATGGAGCCTTGGGATGGACCTGCTTCCGTACCTTTCACTGATGGTAATTACATTGGTGCATTGTTGGACAGAAATGGTCTACGCCCATCAAGATACACCGTGACAAAAGATGGTTACGTAATCATGTCCTCAGAAATTGGTGTGATTCAAGTAGCCCCAGAAAACGTAGTAAAACACGGACGACTGGAGCCTGGTAAAATGTTCTTGGTGGACATGAACGCAGGTAGAATCATTGAAGATCAAGAAATAAAAAGTGATATCATTTCTAAGAACCCATACCAAAAATGGGTTAAAGAACACTCACTTCCTCTCGCTGAAGTTCCTTACACCAACAACATCTGCCCAGTTGAAGTTACCGACTTCAACACCAGGTTGCGTTTATTTGGATACACCCGAGAAGACTTGTCTACCATCATCAACCCAATGGCTGCGAATGCAAAAGAAGCTATTGGATCTATGGGTATTGACATTCCATTGGCGGTATTGTCTAACAAAACTCAATTGTTGTACAATTACTTCAAACAACTGTTTGCTCAGGTAACCAACCCTCCTTTGGATGGTATACGTGAAGAAATTATAACAGACATTAGTTTGGCCATTGGTAGTGATCGAAATATATTCGACATCATACCTGAGCAGGCTGTGAAATTACGCATCCAAAACCCTGTAATTTCGAATGCTGATCTTGATAAAATCAAAAATATTGAGCATCCGAATTTCAAATCCATATCTGTACCCATGTTATATGACATTGACAAAGGGCTGAACGGATTAGAAAACGCTCTGGATGAAATACTCAAAAAGGTGGAAGATGCGGTAAACGAAGACGTAAATATCGTAATTTTATCTGACCGCGGTGCCGATGACAAAAACGCACCTATACCAGCACTACTTGCATGTTCTTATGTGCACCATTCACTAAACAAAATTGGTCGTCGATCTAAATTTGGTATCGTTCTCGAAACTGCTGAAGCAAGAGAACCACATCATTTCGCAACACTCTTCGGATACGGAGCAAGTGCTATCAACCCTTACTTAGTGAATGAAATCATTCGTAATCAAGTAAAGAAAGGGAGCATCAAAGAAATCGATGAAGATCAAGCGGTACAGAATTTCAACAAGGCCATTGGTAAGGGTCTATTGAAAATTATGAATAAGATTGGAATCTCCACACTTCATTCCTATCGTTCATCTCAGATTTTTGAAATCTTGGGACTAAACCACGCCTTCTCATCAAAATATTTCCCATTCACACCTACACGAATTGGTGGAATCGGACTGTATGAAATCGAAAAGGATATCGTACAGAGATATGAAAATGCTTTCCCTAAAACAGAGGTTAGTAATAATTTAGACCTTTCTATGGGCGGTGATTACCGTTGGAGAAGAAATGGTGAAAGGCATATGTTCAACCCTACCACAGTCTCAAAGCTTCAACAAGCTGTTCGTACAAAGAGTTGGGAAAGCTATAAGATATACTCTGACGAAATCAACAAGCAAAGCAAGAATTTAATGACCTTGAGAGGCTTGTTTGAGTTCAACGACTTAAACCCTATATCTATTGATGAAGTAGAACCGTGGACAGAAATTGTAAAGCGATTCAAAACGGGAGCGATGTCTTACGGATCTATCAGTTCCGAAGCCCATGAGAACTTAGCCATAGCCATGAACAGAATTGGCGGTAAAAGTAACTCTGGTGAAGGGGGTGAAAATCCACTACGATTCAATAAAGAAGCGAATGGCGATTGGAAAAATAGCGCCATAAAACAAGTTGCTTCCGGTCGATTTGGTGTGACCAGTCACTACCTGACGAGTGCCAAAGAGATTCAAATTAAAATGGCTCAAGGCGCAAAACCTGGAGAAGGTGGTCAGTTACCTGGCGAAAAAGTGTTCCCATGGATTGCGGAAGTACGTAACTCAACCCCATATGTTGGATTAATTTCTCCGCCTCCTCACCACGACATCTATTCTATTGAAGATTTAGCCCAGCTTATCTTTGACTTGAAAAATGCCAACAGAGAAGCCCGAGTGAATGTAAAGCTCGTGTCTAAAGTTGGTGTAGGAACCATTGCTGCGGGGGTGACCAAAGCCAAAGCAGATGTCATTCTCATCTCCGGATTTGACGGAGGTACAGGAGCCTCTCCCCTAACCTCTCTGAAACATGCAGGTTTACCATGGGAGCTAGGTCTTGCTGAAGCACAGCAAACACTTGTGATCAACAACTTAAGAGGACGCGTTGTTCTTGAATGTGACGGTCAGTTAAAAACGGGTAGAGATGTTGCCATTGCAGCATTGTTAGGTGCTGAAGAATTTGGATTTGCAACGGCACCATTAGTAGCCTCAGGATGCATCATGATGCGTGCTTGTCACTTGAACACTTGTCCGGTAGGTATTGCCACTCAAGACCCTGTTTTACGTAAAAACTTCAAAGGAACGCCAGAACATGTAGTTAACTACATGTATTTCGTAGCTGAAGAATTACGCTCAATCATGGCGGAGCTTGGATTCAGAACCGTAAAAGAGATGGTAGGTCAGGTGCAAAAAATAGATGCGTCTAAAGCCACAGATAGTTACAAAACAAGAGGCATTGACTTGTCTGCAATTCTACATCGCCCTGAAGGGGAAGGTAGCCACATCTTGTCAAATACAGAAAAGCAAGATCACGGTCTAGAGAATGTGTTGGACATGACGATTAACAGAGATGCTAAAGCGGCCATCGAACTCAAGGTTGCGACCGAATTAAACTATAAAATTCAAAATACAGATCGAACGGTAGGTGCTATCATTTCGAATGAAATATCTAAAATTCATGGAAAAGAAGGTTTACCTGAAGACACTCTTAAACTAAACTTCTCCGGTTCTGCCGGACAAAGTTTTGGGGGCTTTGCTACCAAAGGAGTTACCATGACTGTTGAAGGTGAAACAAACGATTACCTAGGTAAAGGCTTGTCCGGTGCCAAAATAATCGTTAAAAAACCAGCTGTTGCAGACTTTATTGCCGAAGAAAATATTATTACCGGTAACGTAAGTTTCTACGGAGCTGTTTCTGGCGAAGCCTATATCAACGGAATTGCAGGTGAGCGCTTTGCCGTTCGTAACTCAGGAGTTACTACGGTCGTTGAAGGTGTTGGTGATCACGGATGTGAATACATGACAGGAGGTAAAGTTGTTGTTCTAGGTAAAACAGGAAGAAACTTTGCAGCAGGTATGAGTGGAGGTATTGCCTTCATCTACGATAAAGACAAAACATTTGAGGAAATTTCTTGCAACCCAGAAATGGTTGACCTTGTGGACTTAACAAAAGAAGACAGAGCAGAATTGAAAGCTTTGGTTGAGAAGCATCAAGAATATACAGACAGTGCTCTGGCTACAAGACTTCTGGGCAACTGGGAAAACGAAATCAAAAATTTCGTTAAAGTCTTCCCTACAGACTATAAAATAGCTCTGGAGAGAATAGAAAGAGAAAAAGAACAAGCACCGAAAACAGCATAAATCATGGGAGAGTTAGGAGGATTTAAAAAATACGACAGACAGAACGAAAGTAATGAAGCTGTAGGTAAGCGACTGAAGAATTACAAGGAGTTTACCATTGCACTAGACAAAGAGAAGCAGCAAGAGCAAGGCTCTCGATGTATGGATTGTGGTATCCCATTTTGCCATAGTGGATGTCCACTTGGCAACCTGATTCCTGACTTCAATGACATGGTGCATCAAGGAGAATGGAAAAAGGCATTGGACATTTTACATGCGACCAATAATTTCCCTGAATTTACAGGAAGACTGTGTCCTGCTCCTTGTGAGAAAGCTTGTGTTCTCGGAATTATTGATGACCCCGTTTCCATTGAAGAGATTGAAAAGTCGATCGTTGAAAGAGGCTTTGAAGAAGGTTGGATAGTACCCCAGCCTCCAAAAAATAGAACTGGTAAAACCATTGCTGTGGTAGGATCAGGCCCTGCAGGTCTGGCTGCCGCTCAACAATTAAACAGAGCAGGACATTTGGTTACTGTTCTCGAAAGAGACGATGAAATTGGTGGGTTGCTCCGATATGGTATCCCAAACTTCAAAATGGAGAAAGAAATCATCGATCGTAGAATTGACATCCTTGAAGCGGAAGGAATCATCTTTGAAACCAATGCCAATGTAGGTGTTAATTACGAGGTTTCTAAATTGGATGAATTTGATGCCGTCGTACTTTGTGGTGGTGCAACCATTGCAAGAAGCCTTCCTGTAAAAGGTATCGATAGTAAAGGTGTGGTTCAAGCCATGGACTTCTTGACACAACAGACAAAAGAAATATTCAATAAAGAAATTGATGGTGAGCGCATCAGCGCAAAAGACAAGCATGTCATTGTGATTGGTGGTGGTGATACGGGATCTGACTGTATTGGTACTTCAAATCGTCACGGCGCAAAGTCGGTTACCAACTTTGAAATCATGCCAAAGCCTCCAATAGATAGAAGCGAAAGCACACCATGGCCTTATTGGCCACTTCAGTTGAAGAGTAGTAGCTCTCACGAAGAAGGCTGTGATCGTAACTGGTTGATCAACACCAAAGAATTCATCACCAACGACAAAGGTGAGTTGACGGCATTAAAAACGGTTGAAGTAGAATGGGTTTTAAAAACCGGAGAGAGACCGCAATTGGTTGAGAAACCAGGTTCTGAAAAAATTTGGGACTGTGACTTGGTTCTTTTGGCTTTGGGATTCACTGGAGCTGACAAAACAATCAGCAATCAGATGGGGCTAGAAATGGACCAAAGAACGAACTACGTAGCTAACGAAAGCTATCAAACCAACAATCCAAAGATTTTCACTGCTGGTGATATGCGCAGAGGACAATCCCTCATCGTTTGGGCCATTTCTGAAGGTAGAGAAGCTGCCAAATGTGTAGATACGTTCTTAATGGGTAGCAGTAGCTTACCCTCTAAAGGAGATCAAGATCTATTGAGTGCGTAAATCAAAAAGCGCTTTTTGTTGCTGCTTGAATCAAACCAAAAACCTGAAAACATACTGTTTTCAGGTTTTTTTATTCGCAAGTAAAATTCATTCAGTTCAGATCATCATTGGTAATGGTGAAAACAAGTTCTCCATGAACAACTTCTACACCTTCTACACCTTCTACGTCTAATACTTTATCATAAGCAATAACTTCCCAAGAATCGTAATTGAAAGGACTGTTGATGGTATCACCAAAGTAGCCTGATGGACGATTCCATTCTTTTATGAATTCTTCTCCTACATACAGCTGAAATTTACATTGCTTAAAAATAACTGAATCATTGTAAACAGAAATTGTATTTTCTATAAAATCAAATTCTTCCTGACCATCACCTAGTGGTGAATAAAAATGACCTTGATAAATTCCAAGACTTTTAGTGAGCGGAGCTATAATCATTGTATCTACCACTAATACAAGCTCTTCTGGCCTGTAGGCCAAACTGTGGAATAGCCACTTTATTTCCTGATCAGAGTCATTTTTAATGGCCTGCGTATAAACAGGTTCAATAATCGTAACTTCAGGATCACAACTGGATAAATTAAGGCCAATCAGTGTAGCGATTAAAGGCATGATCAACTTGTTCATCGTTTATGGTTTTTGTTTTTAATTTAGAAATCAGTTTCTCAAAAGTATCAGTGTCTTTGGTCAAACAAGAAAATATATCGGCAGTACTAATATCATAGATGCCGTGGATAAATTTTAGAAAGCCGGGATTAAACCAACATTTTAATAGGTGACATCACTCATTTTGAAGTTTATGAAGTCATCAATTCTATAAAACTATGATTGTGAATTTTGAAAAAACTTAAAAAGAGTCTCAGGGTATATTTAGGATTGATATCGTCAGTAACCATTGAAATTGAAAAATCTAGAGTCTATTAAGAAATTCAAAGTTTTAAATAACAACAAAGCCTAGCGCTTTATTTTCGAGCTACGAAAAGTAAAATAACAGAGCCCAGCGAAAATGATGAAAAGAATAATATTGCCTGACAAATAGCCGAAGCCAAAATCCGATAATCTATTAAACCCAGACGATAAAACAGAAATCGTTTTAATCAAATAAAACAAGGTCATAACTACCGAAAGGTAGAAGATGATTTTTTTCATAAAGCTGTGCCTGGTATTTAGATGAGAGTGACCCTAATTATTTAGTCACCGTAGTAGTGGTTGGAGAATAAAAGCCCCCAGTTAAAGCACTAACTAATCCGTTCACAAAAGTTTGACTGGTTTTTACCGTGTAGTTTTTAGCACCATTGGCCATTTCTTGTGAATCAGAAATATGAATCGGAGCCAAACCATAGACTACGTAATGATTTAATTCAGTGATTTTTTGATTTCCTTGTGCTCCTTGCCCTACCACGCTGGTATAAGTGTAACAGGATGATAATAACATGAGTGAACAACCTAAGAGACACATAACTATAATCGTATTTTTCATTTGAAGATTATTTAATATTTATAAATCATTATTAATAAGTCTATTAGCAGCTAAAGTAAATCTAAATGAGAAAACTGACAATAGGTGATATCACTCATTTTATAAGCAATGCTCAGAAGTTTCATTGCGAGAGTAACTACAAAGTATAGATCTAAATGAATGAAATATTGAATCCTCAATAAGAAAAGTATAGAGCAAAAAAAAGCCTTTTTACATTTCTGTAAAAAGGCTTTAAAAGGGCGGCGACATACTCTCCCGATGTTACTCAGTACCATCTGCGCGGATAGGCTTAACTTCTCTGTTCGGAATGGGAAGAGGTGAT
>JAKMFX010000020.1 GCA_022425195.1 Flavobacteriales bacterium
CTCTTCAGGTAGATCAAATGAGGTCTTTTCCAACAAATAATCTACAGCATCGTTCTGGAATTTTCGATCAGCTTCGCCGACAAACATATTTTCAGACTCTGCGGTAATCTTCTCGCGGAATTCTTTCTCATTCTTCACAACACCTTCGCCGTATATTTTGTCGTACAATTCTACGTTCAATTCGGCAGGCTCCATGCGACTGATGTTGTCAATCGTAAAAGAAAACTTTGCATTCAAAGCGGCATAAGCTTCTTTATCGATGTTTAGCATCGCTGCAGCATCCGTATCATTTTCAAAAGATTTCTTAGGATCTAGAACGATCACAGCACCTTTTTCAGAACCGATGAATTCGTTCTTCAACTTCTTCGTCTTCACAGCATCAAGCGATACAGAAGCTTGGTTGGTAATTCCTTCTTCAACGGCAGAACCATCAGCATCTAACTCTTGAAAGGTTCCGTAAACCAAATCTTTCTCCTCCACTTTTTCTGGACTCGACATTTTACCATAACGCTTCGCAATATCTTCAGCGTAACGGTCAATCATGGCCTTATCAGCTTTAATTTTGTATAAATCCAGTTTGTTCTTTTTCGATAACTTCACCTCAAATATTGGAGCCAAACCCAACTCATATTCAAAAACAAACTCCTCTTGTCGTTCCCAATCAATTTGAGCTGATTCTTTAGGAAGGGGATTTCCTAGAATATCTAATTTCTCATCCACAATGAATTTTGAAACAGAATCCGAAAGTATCTTATTAATCTCTTCTACTTTTACAGGGATACCATAGCGCTTCTTAACCACTCCCATGGGTACTTTCCCCTTACGGAAGCCCGGCATATCAGCAGTTTTTCTGTAATCCGCCAATACGGTAGCGACACGCTCTTGATAGTCGGCAGCAGAAAGTTCTATTTTCAATACTGCGTTTAAAGAATCAATGTTTTCTTTAGAAATGTTCATCAATTAATTATTTTGATGGTTAAACCTTGTAAATGAGGATTTTAAAATCTAAATCCCACAAAATTGGGCGCAAATATACGTATTTTTTAAACAGCAGAATAACAATGTTTTAATTATTACCCATCAACTCTAAATTCAAATAACTAATGGTGTGATGAATGGGAATAATGTCAAATGGTAAACTCATAAAACCTATCTTTGTGGCCAACAAAACTCCCTACCAGAGAAAATAGATCTATTTCAAAATCAAAAACAGAACCGATTTATGAATAACAGTCATGAAACTCTCTTAGGTCAATTTATCGAAACTAGGAAGGAACTTCACACGCCCGATCCACAAGCAGCATCCGACATTTTGAAAGCCGTTGAAAAGGCTTCAACGAAAGTCTACGAAGTCATCAGTAGAGCTGGCTTAGCAAACGTATTGGGTGCTGTAGGAAGTGAAAATGTTCAAGGGGAGCAAGTTCAAAAACTGGACCTTTTTGCCAATGATCAATTTATCGATGCGCTTACATCTTGCGCTTCAGTAGCTGCTATTTTAAGTGAAGAGAATGAAGAGATCATCACGCTAAACCCTTCTGGAGATTATTTATTTGCCACAGATCCTCTGGATGGATCATCAAATATTGACGTCAACATTTCAGTGGGCACCATATTTTCCGTTTTCAAACGCAAGAAAAAAGGAACACCTGAAAAGGAAGAATTTCTTCGCGAAGGTCATGAGCAAGTGATGGCCGGATATGTACTTTATGGCACGTCCACAGTATTGATATACACCTGTGGACATGGCGTGCATGCCTTTACCCTAGAACCGAGTACTGGAGAATTTACCCTCACCAATGAGGCCCTAAAAACACCTGTAGATGGAAATATATTCTCCATCAATGAGGGGAACTATCACACCTTAGAAAAAGGCATTCAGAACTACATAGGCTTCTGTAAAAAGCTAAACGAAAAAGGCAAAAGAACGCATACCGCACGATTTATGGGCTCATTGGTTGCAGACTTTCACAGAAACCTACTCAAAGGTGGCATCTTCATCTACCCCGCAACAGCAGACGCTCCCGAGGGAAGACTGAGACTGCTTTACGAATGCAACCCCATAGCCATGATTGCTGAACAAGCAGGAGGAATGGCTACCCAAGGAAAAGAACGCTTACTCAACAGGAAGGCAAAAGAAATTCACGAGAGATCCCCTTTTTTCACAGGCTCCAAAGTGATGATGGAAACAGCACTTCGTTATTTAGACGAATAACTCAATCTTTTCTTTTAAGAGATTGAGAATAAATACAAGGTAAATAGATGCACCCCGGTCAGTAAACTGATCGGGGTTAAGCCATTAAAATATGAAAAAGAGCGAGTTAATTAACGGGTATCTAAAAAGCATTCAAGACCGATGCATTCAAGATACTTTAGATCGTGATCACACCATCCACTTAAGTGGCTTGACAGGTTCCATGACACCGATCATCGCCAGTCAATGTTTCAAATCCTCAGAGCAGACCTACATATTCATTTTATCCGATAAGGAAGAAGCCGCTTATTTCCACAATGACTTGGAGCAGTTTATACCAGAAAAAGACCTTCTATTTTATCCCGGATCCTACCGCCGACCTTATCAAATTGAAGAGACGGACAATGCCAATGTACTAATGAGAGCCGAAGTCTTAAACAGATTAAGTTCCCGAAGAAAACCCTGCTGCATCGTCACCTACCCGGACGCCTTATTTGAGAAAGTCATTACTCAAAAGGAGCTTCACAAAAACACGCTAAAACTTATTGTAGGCGAAGAAATAGGAATCGACTTTTTAAATGAAACCCTATTCGAATATGGATTTGAATATTCCGACTTTGTGGTGGAACCGGGGCAATTTTCTATCCGCGGAGGAATCGTCGATGTATTCTCCTTCTCTAGCGAAGACCCCTATCGGATCGAGTTTTTTGGTGATGAAGTTGAAAGCATTCGAAGCTTTAACATCAACACCCAACTATCTATCAGTGAGGTTAAGAAATTGAATATTATTCCAAATGTAGAAAACAAAGAAATGATCGAAGCGCGGGTTTCTTTCATGAATTACCTGAACGAAAAAGCGGTGCTGTGGATTAAAGATGAGGAACTCTGCAAAGCCCACCTGGACAAACTCTATCTAAAAGCCTACGATGCATATGAAGAATTGGACGGCAGCATCAAACACCTCAAACCCGAAGCACTTTTTATCAACTCAAAGATATTTTCAAAAGCCACCCAAAACTTTCAGAAAATTTCTTTTGGAACCCAAAAGGAAAACTCAAAACAGAACATTGAATTTCAAACTTCATTTCAACCCAGCTTCAACAAACAGTTTGATCTGATTATTGAGCACTTTAATGAAATGTCAAGCGAAGGATATACCAATCTCATCTTGTGTTCTTCACAAAAACAAGAAGAGCGATTTCATCATATTTTTGATAAAATTGACGAGAATTTCGAATACAGTACCATCCTCCTCCCCCTTCATGAGGGATTCGTTGATCATGAGAACAAAATACTCTGCTACACCGACCATCAATTATTTGAGCGGTACCATAAATTCAACCTTAAGTCAGGCCAACAATACAAAAAAACCATAACGCTTGATGAAATCACGAATCTAGAAATTGGAGATTTTGTCACCCATATCGATCACGGAATTGGAAAATTTGGCGGACTTCAAAAAATAGATGTACAAGGGAAAAAACAGGAGGCGATAAAGCTCATTTATCGAAATAATGATCTGCTTTACGTAAGCATACATGCACTTCATAAAATCAGCAAGTTTAATGGCAAAGAGGGAAAAGCACCCAAGATTCACCAATTGGGCTCTCCACAATGGGCAAAAACAAAAAGCAAGACCAAGACAAAAATCAAAACCATTGCCTACGACTTAATACAACTTTATGCCAAACGTAAAGCAGTAAAAGGTTTTGCTTTTAACCCCGATAATTATTTACAATACGAGTTGGAGGCCAGCTTTCTTTATGAAGACACCCCCGACCAACTCAAAACCACCCAGGCGGTCAAAAAGGACATGGAGTCGAACACGCCTATGGATCGTTTGGTGTGTGGTGATGTAGGTTTTGGAAAGACCGAAATTGCAATTCGAGCCGCATTTAAAGCCGTGTGCGACAACAAACAAGTTGCCATCTTGGTGCCCACAACTATTTTGGCGCTACAACACTACAAGACCTTCCGAAAGCGATTGAAAGATTTCCCTTGTGAGGTGGACTACATCAATCGTTTCAAGACGGCGAAGCAACAGAAAGAAACCTTACAAAACTTAGCCGATGGAAAGGTAGACATCATTATTGGCACCCATCGCCTTGTGGGTAAAGATGTAAAATTCCTTGATTTGGGATTATTGGTGATTGATGAAGAGCAAAAGTTTGGTGTGGGGGTGAAAGACAAGCTCAAAACCATCAAGGCAAATGTTGATACATTAACCTTAACGGCTACGCCAATTCCAAGGACATTGCAATTCTCGCTAATGGCCGCCCGAGACTTGTCAACCATAAAAACAGCCCCACCCAACAGGTTGCCTGTACAAACTCAAAATATTGGATTTAACGAGGAAACGCTCAGGGATGCCATACAATATGAAGTATCGAGAGGTGGTCAAGTTTTCTTCATACACAACAGGATTGAAAACATAAAAGAGGTCGCTGGAATGATTCAACGCCTTTGCCCAGATGTAAAAGTGGGTATAGGACATGGACAAATGGACGGCCCGAAATTAGAGCGATTGATGCTGGACTTTATCGAAGGAGAGTTTGATTTATTGGTCTCAACCACAATTATTGAAAGTGGTTTGGACATCACCAATGCCAATACAATCATCATCAATGACGCTCAAAACTTTGGCTTGAGTGATTTGCATCAAATGCGAGGAAGGGTGGGCCGATCGAACAAAAAAGCCTTTTGTTATTTGGTAACTCCACCTAGAATTAGTCTAAGTGAAGAAGGGCGAAAGCGAATACAAGCACTAGAACAACATGCTGACCTGGGGGCTGGATTCAACATTGCCATGCGGGATCTTGAAATTCGTGGGGCAGGAGATATTTTAGGAGCCGAACAATCAGGTTTCATCTCAGACATCGGATTTGAGATGTATCAAAAAATATTAAATGAAGCGGTACAAGAGCTGAAGGAAACTGAATTTAAAGGCTTGTACACAAAGGAATCTTCTGATTCATTATTTGTAGAAGAATGCCAAATAGATACAGACATGGAGATTTTAATTCCTGATGATTATGTAAACTCTATTTCTGAAAGACTTCAGCTCTACAAAGACCTAAATTCAATGGAAAATGAAGAGGAATTAAAAGTGTTTGAGGCACAGGTGACAGACCGATTTGGCGCGGTACCTCCTCCTGTTGAAAAGTTGTTTGATTCTATACGTTTGAGGTGGATTGCCAAAGATTTGGGCTTTGAAAAGGTCATTCTAAAAGCCGATAAGATGATTGCTTACTTTGTTGCAAACCCTCAGTCTAACTTTTTTGAATCACCCTCTTTTGGCCATATTTTGAATTTCATCAAACAGAACCCAAAAGCCTGTCAAATGAAAGAACGAAACAACAAACTGAGTTTGGTGTTCGAAAAAATTGATGGGGTTGAAAAAGCTTTAAAGCAACTAGAACAGCTTAGCGCTACCGTCTGAATTATTTGGCTAAAATGGGTTGCATACCCAATTCCTTGAGCATTTTATAATGAGAATATACGGCACTCATATACGTTTTGTTGTCATTGTAAATGATGCCATATTCATCCGCTGTAGCCTTCACAATGTCTGATATTTTCTTGTAGTGTACATGACAAATGTTAGGGAATAAATGATGTTCAATTTGAAAATTCAATCCTCCAACGAACCAAGTGACAAACTTTGAGTTTTTTGCAAAGTTAGCGGTGGTCTTCAACTGATGAATCATCCATTCGTTCTCCACTTTACCTTCGTCAGAAGGAATAGGGAAAGAAACGCCTTCAACAACATGAGCCAACTGAAAAGTTACGGTTAAGATAAATCCTGCAACCAAGTTCATCACCAACCAACCCAACACAACTTGCCACCATGAGAAAGGTGAAAAGACCATCGGTAAGACAAAAATGAATGACCAGTAAGCAATCTTGTAAACCACCAATTTCCTGAATTGTTTCGACTTGTCTAATTTACCGTCGGGGCTCAAGCCCAACCTGGTGAACCTTCGGTACTGAACAAAGTCTAATATGGCCCACAATAGCGTACCCAAGGTGTATAAAAAGAATGCGTAAATATGTTGGTATTTATGTCCTTTTTCCCATTTCTGCTCGGTTGACAACCTCAATAAGGGATCTTGATCAATATCGCCATCCAAGCCATCAATATTGGTGTATGTATGATGAAGAATGTTGTGTTGTACCTTCCAGTTGTATACATCGCCGCCAATGAGATGAATACAAATACCTAATAAGTTGTTGACTTTTGGATTGGATGAATACGCTCCATGATTCGCATCATGCATCACAGACATACCGATTCCTGCCATCCCTAGACCCATGACTACAGCCAAAAGTATAGCCCAACCTCCAGAAAGGATGTTCAGATAAACCAGTGCATAAGGCACTAAATAAATCAAAAACATAGCTATGGACTTAATCACCATATGGCTGTTGGCATTTCTAGAGATATTATTCTCTTTGAAATAACCGTTTACACGTTTCCTCAACTCTCTCACAAAAGTTGCCTGATCTTTGTTTTGAAATCTTATCCTTGGTATCATAGACTAAAATTAAAGTGCAAATTTACGGCTATTCAATGAAGAACAAGCTTTTTTTTCACGATTAATTAACTTTTATCAAGGTTCCAAATGACTTTCATCATCGATGCATGGGGTCCTATAAAACAAAAAAGCCCTTCCACATTGTGAAAGGGCTTCTATAAGTATGAGCGTATTAAAGCGCTAAGCTTTCTTTGATCTTAGCTTCACCATCCATCAAAAACTCTACTGGATTTTCAAGAGCCTCTTTAACAGCGCATAAGAATCCAACAGACTCACGACCGTCGATGATTCGATGATCATAAGAAAGCGCCACGTACATGATAGGTCTAACAACAACTTCACCATCAACAACTACAGGTCGCTCTACAATATTGTGCATTCCCAATATGGCAGATTGTGGCGGGTTGATGATTGGAGTGGATAACATCGAACCGAACACACCTCCATTGGTGATGGTAAAGGTTCCTCCAAGCATGTCGTCCATGGCCATCTTGCCGTCGCGCGCTTTGATGGCCAAGCGTCTGATTTCAGACTCTATGCCTTCAAAACTCAACAGTTCTGCATTTCTTACAACGGGAACCATAAGCCCCTTAGGAGAACTCACCGCTATAGATATATCTGCATAGTCGTAGTGAATTACTTCCTTTCCGTCGATCATCGCATTGACGTCAGGGAATAATTTAAGGGCTCTAGTAACCGCTTTGGTGAAGAAAGACATAAATCCTAAACCAACACCGTGCTTTTCTTTAAAATCATCCTTGTATATCTTTCTGAGGTCCATGATGGGTTTCATATCAACCTCATTAAAAGTCGTCAGCATTGCAGTTTCATTCTTAACAGAAACCAATCGCTCAGCAACTTTCCTTCTCAAAACAGACATTTTCTTGCGCTCTGAACCTCTCGGCCCAGGACCACTTCCCATGGCCGCTTTGGCTTTTACTACATCTTCTTTCGTAATACGACCGTCTTTACCTGAACCTTGAGCCACTTCTATACCATTCTCCGCCATCATCTTTTTTGCGGCAGGAGAGGCAGTTCCTGTTGCATAAGATGTTTTTGAAGGATTGACACTTGGCGCGCTTTTTGGCGCATTGGACTTATCTTCAGTTGGCTTTGAGGAAGCCGTTCCTTCTACCGAAGTATCTATGGTACATGCCACATCACCAACAGCCACGGTTTCTCCCTCTTCAACCTTAATGGTCACGGCGCCACTTTCTTCAGCAGCAAGGGTTAGAGTAGCCTTATCAGAGTCGATTTCACAAATCTCTTGATCTTTTTCAACATAGTCACCATCAGCAACCAGCCAAGTGGCTATTTCTACTTCAGAAATCGATTCCCCAGGGGATGGAACTTTCATTTCAACAATCATAACGGTATATTTTTGCCTTCTTAATTTCTTTTTACAATTCAAACGCGCCCACCACAACTTTTCGTTGACGTCGGGCAGATCTCTTGGAGGATCCCGAGGCAGGAGTCGCACTTGCCGATCGGGCTATTACTTGCAATGGCAATTCACGCCAATGCCTTAAGACAAAGCCCCAGCCTCCCATATTTTCAGGCTCTTCTTGGGCCCAAACAAAAGTGTCAGCATTGGCATATTTTTTCACAATCGCTTCCAGCTGAGCTTTCGGGAACGGATACAATTGCTCTAGGCGAACCAAAGCCACGTCATGCGCTTCTCGCTTGTCCTTTTCTTCTTGTAACTCGTAGTAGATTTTACCTGAACTAAACACAATCTTTTTGACTTGATCGGGGGTCACATTTTGATCATCAATGACTTCTTGAAATCTTCCCTTCACCAATTCATCCACAGAGGATACACATTTAGGGTGACGCAATAAACTTTTTGGGCTCATCACGACCAGAGGTTTCCGGAAATCTCTGTGAAGTTGTCGTCGCAATAGATGAAAGAAGTTGGCAGGTGTCGTAACATTAGCCACTTGCATGTTGTATTGTCCACAAAGCTGAAGATAACGCTCTAACCTTGCGCTGGAGTGTTCAGCGCCCTGCCCCTCGTAACCGTGAGGTAAGAGCATGACCAGACCATTGTATATTTCCCACTTATCCTCTGCAGCAGATAAATACTGATCGATAAGAATTTGAGCACCATTAGAAAAATCTCCAAACTGGGCTTCCCAAAGGGTTAAAACATCAGGAGATGCCAAGGCGTAACCATAGTCAAAACCTAAAACACCATATTCAGACAGGAGTGAATTGTAAATCTCAAACTTAGCTTGTCCATCAGCAAGGTGGTTCAGTAAATTGACCCGTTCTTCAGTCTCTACATTTCTCAATATCGCATGGCGATGAGAAAAAGTTCCACGCTCCACATCTTGCCCGGTCATTCGAACCTCATTTCCCTCCATTAAGATGGAACCGTAAGCCAGCAACTCCGCCATTCCCCAATCCAAACGATCAGTTTCATTGAACATTTTTTGTCTGTCTTTTAACAGACGTAATGCTTTTTTATAAAATTGATGTTCCTTAGGAGCTGTATAAAGAGCTTCTGCGATACGCGACAACTCTTCGCGAGCAACGCCAGTTTCAGGAGAGGAAAGGAAATCTTTAGCTTGTGCCTTTTTAATGTGTGCCCATTCTTTCTCCATGAATCGAGTAATACTCGTCGTATCTTCTTTTCGGGCTTCATTTAAATCAACTTCCAGCAAATCTTTGAATTGCTTTGCCATCTCCTTCACAATATTCGACGCAACCACACCTTGAGCCATCAACTTTTGATTGTAAATCTCTCTAGGGTTAGGATGTTTGGAAATCGCTTGATATAATTTTGGCTGTGTAAATCGGGGCTCATCACCTTCGTTATGTCCATAACGACGGTAGCAGAGTAAATCGATAAACACATCTTTTTTAAATTCTTGTCGGTAAGCTACAGCAAAATCCATAGCGTGCACTACAGCCTCAACATCATCTCCATTAACATGCAAAACGGGGCACAATGTCGTTTTAGCCACATCGGTACAGTAAGTACTTGAGCGACCGTCAAGATAGTTAGTGGTGAACCCAACCTGATTGTTAATCACCACATGTACGCTACCTCCTGTCTTGTAGGCGGGAAGTTGGGCCATTTGCACGATTTCATAGACCAATCCTTGACCTGCAACGGCGGCATCACCATGAATAATAATGGGCAATAACTTAGAGTTGTCACCATCGTACTTGTGGTTGATCTTTGCGCGAGAGATTCCCTGCATCACAGAGCCAACTGTTTCTAGGTGGGATGGGTTGGGCACCAAACACATGCTCACCTCCTTACCGGTATCTGTGGTTACATCGTACGAATATCCCAAGTGATATTTAACATCGCCATCAAACTCTTCGTCTTCATAGCCCTTTCCCTCAAACTCCTTAAAAACCTGTTTGTAAGGTTTTTTGAAGATGTTCGCCAGTACACTCAAGCGACCTCTATGGGCCATTCCAATCACAAATTCTTTAACGTTTAATGAGGCTCCGTATTCTACAACAGCGTCGAGAGCTGGAATCAAAGCTTCACCACCTTCCAGTGAAAAACGCTTTTGACCCACATACTTAGTGTGTAAAAAACTCTCAAAAGCAACGGCCTCGTTAAGTTTTTTTAGAATTTGCTTTTTCTGATTGAGATTAAAGTTGGGTTGATTGTCATTTTGATGAATGTAATTCCCAATCCAATTTCGCTCTCTAGGATTACGGATGTACATGTATTCAACACCGATGGACTGACAATACACTTTTTTCAAGTGAATAATGATGTCTTTCAATGAAACAGCGCCGATGCCACATTGCGTACCCGCCTGAAAAATAGTATCTAAATCATCATCTGATAAATCAAACTGTTCAAGATCTATTTTAGGATTGTAATCTCTACGTTCTCTTACAGGGTTTGTGTCTGTAAAAAGATGACCGCGCTGACGATAAGCATCAATGAGGTTGATGACCTTAAATTCTTTTTTGAAAGAGTCCGGTAATAAAGCTTCAAACTGATCTTCGGTATAAGCTTCATTGGCAAAATCATAGCCCTGAAAGAAGCTTCTCCAACTTGGCTCTACGGAATCCGGTTTTTTGAGATATTGTTCATAAATCTCTTCAAAAAAAGCGGTATTCGCGGCTCCTAAAAATGAATAATTATCCATCGTTTCTTTAAACGCAATAAATTTACTTCAAAAATAACATAAATTATTTTCCCATACCCTCGTCTAAGCTGCCTTTTTCACAGGTTTTGTAATAGTTCCTTATCAAAACTTTTTGCAAACACCTTTTTAAGACGAGTTTTGACAAAACTTCAGAAAAATCGGAATGGGGAGCCAAAGAATTTGCTTTGGCGACCTGATGTTCTGACAAATCGATTTTGTAGAGCAATTGACGGGTGTAAGAAGACCCCCTTTGATGAATTAAAGCATCTAACTTAGGGTGTAATTCGTCCACAATTTCTCGAAAAGCGGTTTCTGGATGTATGGGCTTTCTAAAAAACCATTGCTCATGGACAAACTCTTTTTCCAACTGGATCAGGGCTTTGAGCATCCATGGTAAATCTTTGGTATAGTCTTCAATATTTTCTAGACCCAAATTCATTATTGAATACGGACCATCAACATATCCACAAATTCCGTCATGGTAGACTTCCTGTCTTGAGGGATGGAGATCTGCGCCATATGACTCATGGCCAGCTTGTAGTGCTCTTCCATACTTTGGAGGCAATATGCCTTTACATTGAGGAGTTCGTAGACCTTCTTCACCTCAGCGATCTTCTCTTCGGGATCAAAATCTTGGTGGGCAAAGTAATGATCCAAAACTTTTCTTTGCGACGCATCAGCAACCTCATAAGCACGAATGTACAAACAGGTCTTTTTGTTGCACAAAATATCTCCGGCAATCTGCTTTCCAAAATCTTTTTGATTGCCATATACATCAAGCAAATCATCCATTAATTGAAAAGCTATTCCAGTGTGAATTCCAAAATCGTACAAGTGATTCTGATCCTCAATAGATGCTCGGGAAACGATGGCACCCATTTTCAGGGAACAAGCCAACAACACGGCCGTCTTGTATTTAATCATCCTCAAGTAAGCGTCCATACTTACAAGGTCTTGGGTCTCAAAATCCATATCGTATTGCTGACCTTCACAGACTTCTAGAGCCGTCTGATTGAACAAATCAATCAGGTCAGGCAAATGAATAGTATCTGTTTTAACGAGAGACTGATAGGCTTTCACAAAAAGGGCATCTCCTGAGAGAATCCCAACGTTGGCATTCCACTTTTCATGAACCGTGGTCATCCCTCTTCGTAGAGGTGCATCGTCCATGATGTCATCATGGAGCAGGGTGAAATTATGAAAATACTCTACACCAATGGCCTGAGGCATTACTTGAGTAATATCGCAACCGTACATATCGGCAACCATCAAAACCATCACGGGGCGCAATCGCTTGCCTCCCAAACTTAAAATGTACGAAATGGGCTCGTATAGATTTTTGGGCTCGGAAGGAAAGTTTTTATTTTCTAGGGCAAGACATAGAGCGTCTTGGAGGTCTGCAATTGATTTTAAATTACTCATCTAAGTGCATCAAATATTTTCCGTAACCACTTTTCAGCAAAGGAGCTGCAATGTGATGTAACTGTTCTTTACTAATAAATCCGGAACGGTAAGCTTGCTCCTCAATACAACCAACTTTGAGACCCTGCCGCTCCTCGATCACCTGCACAAACTGACTTGCCTGCATCAAAGAGTTAAAGGTTCCCGTATCTAGCCATGCGGTCCCTCGATCCAAAACACCCACCTGCAATTTACCGCGACTTAAATAAGCGTTGTTGACATCGGTAATTTCGTATTCTCCTCGCGAAGAAGGCTGTATCGATTTGGCAATATCTATGACGCTATTGTCGTAAAAATACAAGCCTGGAACTGCATAATTCGACTTCGGATTTTCGGGCTTTTCCTCAATGGAAAGGGCTTTCGAATCTGCATCAAACTCAACCACTCCATAGCGGTTAGGGTCAGAGACATGATAAGCAAAAATAACGCCACCATCTGGCTTTTTACAGTCCCTCAGTATTTGAGGAACTTTAGCCCCATAAAATATATTATCACCAAGTATCAAAGCCACATCATCGGTACCTATAAAATCCTCACCAATCACAAAAGCCTGGGCCAAGCCGTTGGGCTTTTCTTGTATGGCATATTCAAATCTACAGCCAAGTGATGAGCCATCACCCAACAACTTTTTGAACAAAGGCATATCGTGAGGCGTCGAAATAATAAGGACTTCAGAAATTCCCGCCTGCAATAAAGTCGATAAAGGATAATAAATCATTGGCTTATCGAAAACAGGCATCAACTGCTTACTCACCGAAAGAGTGAGAGGATGAAGACGCGTCCCTGAGCCACCGGCCAAAATGATTCCTTTCATATTATAAATCCTTTTTTATCCTTAATGCGTCCAACTCAATATCCTCTTCTTCATCGAGAATATCTATCAATGGCTCTCGGAACGAACGAGTGGTAATCACACGTTCTAGAGATAATAATAACGAGGGTAACAACAATAAATTTGCCAACATCGCAAATAATAAAGTTACAGAAACCAATAAGCCCAAAGCTACGGTTCCACCAAAGTCGGATGCTATAAAGATAGAAAAACCAAAGAATAAGACAATTGAGGTATAAAACATACTCACTCCCGTTTCTTTTAAGGCACTAATCACCGCCGGACGAATGTTCCACTGATTTGCTTTTAACTCCTGCCTGTACTTGGCTAAAAAATGGATGGTGTCATCAATAGAAATCCCAAAGGCAATGCTAAAAACCAAAATGGTAGACGGCTTAATCGAGATTCCAAAATATCCCATCAAAGCTCCCGTGAGCACCAAAGGAATTAGGTTGGGCAACAAAGAGACCACAACCATTCTTGAAGAAGAGAACATCCAAGCCATCAACACAGCAATCAAGCCAACGGCCAAAAGTAGACTGCTAAAAAGATTTTTAACCAGGTAGGTGGTTCCCTCTAAAAACAAAACACTGGTACCCGTGATGGAAACCTTGTATTTGTTGGGATTGAAAATCTTGTCTATCCTCGGCTGAATTGAATCTCTTAGTGTGCGCATTTCTTTGGTCCCAATATTTTTCAATCGGGCCGATATACGAGCGACTTGATGGGTCGTATCAACAAAACCCGCGAAAACACTGTTTCCAGCAGCACCTTTGGTGTTGCTTGCGTATTTTAAAATGGTATTCTTCTCCTGAGAAGAAGGAAGGCTGTAATAGTTTGGATTGCCATTGTAATAAGCTTGTTTAGAAAACTTAGCAAAGTCTACCACTGAAGTAGGATCAGAGATTTCGGGATAATCCGCCAAAACATTCTCTAACTTTTCGATGCGTTTCAGTGTGGAGGATTTGTTCACTCCATTTTTCTTTTGCGTGTCTACCACGATTTCAAAAGGCATCACACCCGAGAAATTTTCCTCAAAAAAGTTCAAGCTTACCGCGATAGGATCATCTTCTTTGATGTCATCTACGATATTACCAGTCGTTTGAATTTTTGACACCCCGTAGATGGCAAACAACAGCAAAACTCCCGACGCAATGTATACGGATGATCTGTGATACAAAACCACCTTCTCCATCCAAGCAATAAATCGATTCACCCAGGTTCTTTTGAGGTGCCAAAGATGACGCTCTCTGGGGGCAGGTAAGAAACTATAGATCGAAGGGATAATGATCAGTGAGATGAAAAAAACCAGCAAAATATTAATCGAGGCTACAATACCAAACTCCACCAACATCTGAGTTTGTGTAATCAAGAAAGTCGCAAATCCAGCTGCCGTAGTGGCATTGGTCATAAAAGTTGCGTTACCCACCTTCTGAATCACCCGCGTTAGTGCCTTTACCTTATTTCCATGCAACTTAAACTCGTTGTGATATTTGTTCAGTAAAAAGATGCAGTTGGGGATTCCAATCACAATGATTAAGGGCGGAATTAATGCGGTCAGAATCGTAATCTTAAAACCCAAAATTGATATGGTGGCAACTGCCCAAATCACCCCTACTCCTACCACAAGCATGGAATAGAACATGGCTGAGAAAGATCGAAAGAACAAAAGCATGATTAAGGCAGTAACGCCCATAGCCAAAAATATAAACATCTGAACCTCGGCTTTGGTCTTCACAGCGCCCTTCGTTCGGATGTAAGGCAATCCTGAATAATGTACGTCTACATTAATTTGTTCGGCAAAAGGAGTGATGATGTCTTCAATCAAATGAATCAGATCGACACGAGCTTCCGAATTTAAAAAGCGCTTATCTAGGGTTAAAGCCATCAGGTAGGCCTTCTCCTCATCATTGTAGAATAGGTTATGGTAAAAGGGGAGTTGAGAAAGCTTTTGCTCAATGCGACTTACTTCCTCCTGAGTTTCGACTCGATCTGGAATCAACGACTTGAACTCAAAAGATTTCAAGTCTGTATTTTTCTCTAGGTCATAGACCTGAAGGAGTGAGGTCACCTGCTCAACACCTACCACATTTTCCAGTTGATCACATACGTCATAAAATGAGTTGAAATGATCCACTTGGAACAATGAATCGGATTGAAAGCCGACAACCATAACATTGCCCTCTTGTTCAAAATGGCTTAAAAACTCTTGATACTCTATCGAAATGGGATCATCCTCGGGAAGCAAAGACATGAACTCGTAGGAGTACAAAACTTTCTCGGCTTTTTGGGCCATAAAAAAAGTTGCAAGCCCAATGGAAACGAGTAAAAATAATTTGTAACGTAGAATGAACCGGGAGGTAAGTGCCCACATATGTTATATAAAACTAAGTGATCTAGTAAGTGTGTTTTTAAATTACACTTTCATAATGTCTGCTTCTTTATCCTTGAGGATAAGATCTACCTTTGAGATGTATTGGTCCGTCAGTTTTTGCACAGAAGCCTCGGCATCTTTGACCACATCTTCCGGCAAACCATCCTTTCCTAACTTTTTAATTTCATCGTTCGCATCTTTACGAGCGCTACGAATTGAAACTTTACAATTTTCAGCTTCCGATTTTGAACGCTTGGCCAAGTCAATTCTTCGCTCTTCAGTCAGCGGAGGAATATTGATGATCAACATCTCTCCGTTATCCATAGGGCTGAAGCCTAGATTGGCGTTTATGATGGCTTTGTTCAACTCCACGAGCATGGCTTTTTCCCAGGGCTGCACTGTCAATGTGCGGGCATCTGGTGTTCCCACATTGGCCACTTGAGGCAACGCAGTCATAGATCCATAGTAATCCACCATCACTCCGGACAACATTTGAGGATTGGCTCTTCCTGCACGTATCTTCAACAACTCAGATTCGTAGTGAGAAATTGACTTGTCCATGCTTTCCGTTGCACTGTCTAAACAAAATTGTACCTCTTCGTTCATCTCATCTTATTTAATTGTCCTTAAAAGTTCACTAAAGTTCCCACTTCTTCCCCTTTAACAGCATTGAGCAAATTACCTGCTATGTTCATGTTAAAGACAATGATCGGTAGTTTGTTTTCATTACACAGGGTGAAAGCGGTCATGTCCATCACTCGGAGGCCTTTCTGATAGACTTCATCAAACGTAATGGATTCATATTTTGTTGCCGTAGGATCCTTCTCAGGGTCGGCCGTATAAATCCCATCTACACGTGTACCCTTCAATATTACATCGGCCTCAACTTCAATCGCTCTTAGCGTTGCAGCTGTATCGGTCGTAAAGTAAGGGTTACCGGTTCCGGCAGAAAAAATAACGACCCTACCTTTCTCTAGGTGTCTTACTGCCCTACGACGAATAAAGGGCTCCGCCACCTCATCCATTTTAATGGCAGTCATCACACGAGTTTTTACATCGATGTCTTCTAGGGCAGACTGAAGGGCCAAACCATTGATCACCGTGGCCAACATCCCCATATAATCGCCTTGTACACGATCCATGCCACTGTTTGCTGCCTGGATACCTCGGAAAATGTTCCCACCACCAATAACAATGGCAACCTGACAACCCTGATTAACTATCGTTTGAATGTCTTGAGCATATTCTGATATTTTCTCTGGAGAAATTCCGTATTCGCCGGACCCCATCAAAGCCTCTCCACTCAGCTTTAGTAGTATTCTTTTGTATTTCATAGACCTTAATCGTTTCTCAAAGATAGATAAATCAGCTAAAGTAAAAATAAAGAAGCTCAGAATTTTTGAGCACAAAAAAACCACTCAATTTGAGTGGTTTTTTATAGGGGTCAAAAGGGATTATCCTAATGCTACTCTTTTAAAGCCTGCGACTGAAACATCACCATAAGTAGCGAGGTAATCAGCAACACTTTGCTTCTCATCTTTAATGAAGTCTTGATCTAAAAGACACATTTCTTGATCTAGAGTGGTATTGTCAGCGATAAATCTCGTCAGCTTTCCAGGAACAATTTTATCCCAAATCTTTTCCGGTTTACCTTCAGCCTGTAATTGCGCTTCAATGGCTGCTTTAGCTTCAGCAACAACCTCGTCGGTAAGCTGAGCTCTAGAAATGTACTGAGGTACATTCTTTAGGGTTTTCCCTAAACGTGCCAGTTCAATATTATCTTTTTCGATAACGGCAATACGAGCTTCGGTTTCTGAAGCTACGAAAGCAGCATCAAAATCTTTAAATGACAAGGTAGTTGCTCCCATAGAAGCTACCTGCATAGATAAATCTTTCGCAAGCACATCTGCGTTGTCAACCACTTTATCCAAGCCCACCAAAACGGCAATCTTAGATCCGTGTGTGTATGAACCTACATAGCTGGCCTCAACTCTTTCGAATCCTTTGATCTCAATTTTCTCACCGATCACACCAGATTGCTCTGTCAATTTATCGGCAACACTCATTCCACCGAAATCAGCCGCTAAAAAGGCATCTTTATCAGCGCTGTTTAGAGCGATGTCAGCAAAGTCAGAGGCTAGAGATTTGAAGGAGTCGTTGATGGCAACAAAATCCGTTTCACAAGCCAAAACGATCGCTACTCCTACAGTGTTGTCTGCATTGATTTTTGTCAAAGCAACACCTTCAGAGGCATCACGGTCAGCACGCTTAGCAGCGATTTTCTGACCTTTCTTACGAAGTACGTCTACAGCAGCATCAAAGTCGCCTTCAGCTTCTACAAGAGCTTTCTTGCAGTCCATCATTCCGGCACCCGTTTGCTTTCTTAATTTATTTACTTCTGCGGCAGTAATTTTCATGATAAGGCTACTCTTTAAAGTTTATTCAGCTTTCTCAGCTGGTTTTTCTTTTTTCTCTTTTGGAGCTTCTTCTTTAGCCGCTTCATCTTTCTTTGCAGCAGCTTGAACCTCTTTCTCTTTCTTGCGCTCAGCCAAACCTTCCTTAACACCTTCGTTAATAGAATCGATGATGATGGTAATAGCTTTAGAAGCATCATCATTGGCTGGGATAGCGAAATCTACCAACTCAGGATCCGCATTGGTATCCACGATGGCAAAAGTAGGAATCCCTAACTTTTTTGCTTCTGCAATGGCAATCGCTTCACGCTTCAAGTCAACTACGAACAATGCCGCCGGAAGACGAGTCATGTCCGAAATTGAACCTAAGTTTTTTTCGAGTTTAGCACGTTGACGATCGATTTGCAAACGCTCTCTTTTGGAAAGAACCATAAAGGTACCGTCAGCTTTCATTTTGTCAATAGAAGACATCTTTTTTACCGCCTTACGGATGGTAACAAAGTTGGTCAACATCCCACCTGGCCAACGCTCAGTAATGTAAGGCATGTTTACTTCTTTTGCCGCTTCAGAAACAATTTCTTTTGCTTGCTTCTTAGTGGCAACATACATGATTTTTCTTCCCGAACGGGCGATCTTTTTCATGGCTTCAGTAGCTTCATCTAGCTTTACTGCAGTTTTGTTAAGATCGATAATGTGGATCCCATTACGCTCCATAAAAATGTAAGGAGCCATGTTTGGATTCCATTTGCGCGTTAGGTGACCAAAGTGTACACCTGCGTCTAATAGTTCTTTAATTTCAGCCATTTTAATTGTCTGTTTACTTTCTTTTTACGTTTTTTTCGCAATTGCTAAGTAATGCCATAGCAGTCTTAACAATTTAGATACTAAACCAATATTAACGTTTCGAGAACTGGAATTTCTTACGAGCTTTCTTCTGTCCTGGTTTCTTACGCTCGACCATTCTAGGGTCACGAGTTAGCAATCCTTCTGGTTTCAAGGCTGCACGGTGATCAGGATTTACTTTTACCAAAGCACGTGAGATCCCCAAGCGAATTGCTTCTGCTTGACCGGTGATACCACCGCCGTCTACGTTAACTGTGATATCGTATTGACCCTCAACACCGGCCAAAGCTTGAGCTTGCTCAAGTTTGTATTGTAGCGTAGCAGTAGTGAAGTAATCTTTTACATCTCTACCGTTAACCGTAACCGTTCCTTTACCTTCAGAAAGGTAAACACGTGCTATTGCTTTTTTTCTTCTACCGATTGTGTGAACAACTTCCATCTTACTTGATATCTTTTAAGTTGATTTGTTTTGGCTTCTGAGCTTCCATTCCGTGTGCATCACCAACGAAGACACGTAAATTTTTGTTCAATGCAGCCCCTAATTTGTTTTTCGGAAGCATTCCGTAAACGGCCTTGGTCACAAGACGCGTTGGATCCTTCTCAAAAACTTCTCTTGCTGTTGCGTTACGTTGACCACCAGGATAACCTGTATGGCTAATGTATTCTTTAGCTTCCCATTTGTTTCCAGTTAACACGACTTTCTCAGCGTTAATCACAATCACGTTATCTCCACAATCTACGTGCGGCGTGTAACTTGGCTTGTGTTTACCACGAATCAGAAATGCAACCTTAGAAGCCATACGCCCCAACGTCTGTCCTTCAGCATCCACCAACAACCATTCTTTTTGAACGGTCTGTGCGTTAGCTGAAACAGTTTTGTAGCTTAATGTATTCACCTTTTACTGATTTAGGTTAATTAATTATTCCCTTACAAACGGACATACCATGCCCGTAAAACGGACGGCAAAGTTAAAGTTTTTTTTGAGAAATTACCACCTTACCCCCATTATCTTTTTCTCCGATTTTGGCAATTGGTTTTCGGACGTTGTATTAGGGGTTTATTTCGTGTGATTTGAAAGTCTAAATAAGACGCACAAATTACTCGATACCCTTGGAATCTAATGACTTGGGGATCACCCCCAAAGCCAAACCTACTTTGACGAAAGCGGCGATGGCTTTTTGGATTTGATGGGCTTCATGAGCGGCAGACAACTGCACTCGAATTCGAGCCAAACCCCTAGGGACAACCGGGTAAAAAAAACCTATCACATAAATGCCTTCCTCAAGTAACTGATCGGCAAATCGCTGTGCCAACTCGGCATCGAACAACATCACGGGCACAATGGCGTGTTCTCCTGGGCGAAGGTCAAAGCCGGCGAGCTCCATACCCTGCCGAAACTGCTTTGCATTCCGCGCCAACTTATCTCTAAGCTCGGTCGAAGAAGACAACAAATCTAAAACTTGAATCGCTGCACCCACCATAGAGGGCGCTAAAGAGTTAGAAAACAAATACGGACGAGAAGTTTGTCGCAACACATCGATGATCTCTTTTTTTGCCGAGGTAAAACCACCCATGGCTCCACCCAAAGCTTTTCCTAAGGTCCCGGTAATGATATCCACTCGGTCCATCACCCCCCAATGTTCATGAGATCCTCTACCGGTTTTTCCAACGAACCCCGTAGCATGTGAATCGTCAACCATCACAAGGGCCTTGTACTTCTGCGCCAGGTCACAGATGGAATCAAGCTTGGCAAGGGAACCGTCCATGGAAAAAACACCATCGGTAACAATCACCCGATAACGAGCCGATTGGGCTTCTTGCAATTTAGCTTCCAAGTCTACCATATCGTTGTTCTTGTAGCGAAAGCGTTGCGCCTTGCAAAGGCGAATGCCGTCTATGATGGAAGCATGATTTAAGGCATCGGATAAGATGGCATCCTCTTTCGAAAATAGGGGTTCAAAAAGCCCTGCATTGGCATCGAAAGCAGCAGCGTATAAGATGGTGTCCTCCATCCCCAAAAAGGCAGAGATTTTCTCTTCTAAGGTTTTGTGAACGTCTTGAGTGCCGCAAATAAACCGCACCGAAGACATCCCATAGCCGTGGGTGTCTAGAGCCTTTTTTGCTGCTTGCACCACCTCGGGATGGGAGGACAGCCCCAGGTAATTATTTGCACAAAAGTTAATGACCTCGGAGCCATCACTCACTTTGATGGACGCCCCTTGTGGAGAGCTCAGCGTTCGCTCTTTTTTGTACAAACCCAATGATTTCATCTCATTGAGCTGCGCCTGTAAATGTGATTTATACTTGTAATACAATGGAACATTATTAAAGGTTCATCTATTTTATTCAATCATTATTATAATAACAAAAGTGCGTGCACTACACCACCCCTTGATCCAACATGGCGTCTGCCACCTTTACAAATCCGGCAATATTGGCGCCCTTCACATAATTCACATGACCTTCCTCATCCTTACCGAACTGCACACAAACCTCATGTATATCAACCATAATGGCATGCAAACGCTTGTCGACCTCTTCGCGAGACCAAGTGAAACGAAGTGAGTTCTGAGACATCTCTAGACCCGAAACGGCAACCCCACCTGCATTGGATGCCTTTCCGGGAGCAAACAACAGCTTTTGCGCATCAAAAACAGCAATTGCTTTGGGTGTGCAGGGCATGTTGGCACCCTCACTAACGCAAATACATCCGTTCGCGACCAGCAGATGGGCATCTACTTCACTCAGCTCGTTCTGCGTAGCACAGGGAAGGGCAATGTCACAAGGAACCGACCAAGGTCTTTTGCCCTCATGGAAATCACATCCAAACGCATCCGCGTAGGCCTTAATCCTTCCTCTCTTAACGTTCTTTAATTCCATGATGAAGGCCAATTTTTCTTCATCAATGCCCTCAGGGTCATAAATGTACCCTGACGAATCGGATAAGGTAATCACCTTTCCTCCGAGTTGAGTTACTTTCTCACAAGCATACTGCGCCACATTTCCAGACCCCGAAATGGCTACGACCTTTCCCTTAAGGTCATCCCCACGCATCTTTAACATTTGTTCTGCAAAATACACCGTCCCGTAGCCGGTAGCTTCCGGGCGAATGAGGGAACCTCCCCAGCCGGCACCTTTTCCGGTTAGAACGCCCGTAAACTCATTTCTCAATCGTTTATATTGTCCAAACATGTATCCGATTTCTCGACCGCCTACGCCAATGTCTCCCGCAGGCACATCGGTATTCGGGCCGATGTGACGAAACAACTCCGACATAAAACTCTGACAAAATCGCATGACTTCGTTATCGGATTTCCCTTTTGGGTCAAAATCAGCACCGCCCTTACCCCCTCCCATGGGGAGCGTGGTTAGACTGTTCTTAAAAACCTGCTCAAAAGCCAAAAACTTAAGAACACCCAAGTTCACCGTAGGATGGAATCGCAAGCCCCCTTTGTAGGGACCTATGGCGCTGTTCATCTCAATTCTAAACCCTCTATTTACCTGTATTTCGCCCCGATCATCCACCCATGGTACGCGAAAAATCATCACCCGTTCGGGCTCTACCATGCGCTCTAACAACTTGGCATGTCTATATTTGGGATTGTTTATGATGAAGGGTATCACCGCTTCGGCAACTTCCGTTACGGCTTGAATAAATTCCAACTCACTCCCATTTCTAACTTTTACAATATTGATAAACTCCTCTATTTCTTTGCCCATCATTGTGTCATTAATCGATTACCAAATATAAATTTATCACTTTTAATTCATCAAAGACCTGTCTGCTCAAGCTTTTGCGTATTCATTCCCTGGCAAAGACCTTACCAATCCTTTCAGCTCAAGCTGGAGCAGGACTTGCAGAATCTTGGGGATGCTCAGATTTGCTTGCAAGGCGATGAGATCTATCGAAAGCTTTTCTTTGCTGGACAAAACGCCCAACAAAGCCTCTTCATCTTTCGTTAAATCAACAAACAGTTCCACTTGCTTTGTGTTCTTATGTTCAGAATCAGCATCCCAACCCATGAGATAGCCTATGTCGGCAGCAGATTGTATTAGGGCAGCCTTATTTCTTCGAATCAGCTGGTTACAGCCCTCTGAATTTTCGTCCCCCACGCGTCCGGGCACGGCAAAAACGTCCCTACTGTAGGAATTGGCAATGTCCGCCGTGATTAGGGCGCCTCCTTTTTTTCGGGCTTCCACCACCAAGGTAGCATCAGCCAAACCCGCGATGATGCGATTTCGCTTGGGGAAATTCTCTCGCTCAGGGCGAGTTCCGCTGGTGTAATCAGTCAATAAAGCACCTTGTCTTTGCATTTCTTCCGATATCTTCTGGTGAACGGACGGATAGATACGATCCAAACCATGTGCCAAAACCCCTGCAGTAGGAACCTTGTATTTCAAACAAGCCTTATGGGCGGCAATGTCAACCCCATAAGCCAAGCCACTTACGACGAGCACATCCTCGAGTTGACTCAAGTCTTTAACGATTTCCTCTGTCATCCGAAGACCGTAGTCCGTAGCTTTTCGTGTTCCGACGATGCTGATGACCCTTTTGGTACATCACAATTGGGGAACCTACACATTGCTTCAGGCGAAAGGGATAATCATCATCCTTATAATACAAGGGCTGCACCCCATTTTGTTCCATAAATCGCAACTCAAACTCAGCCGCTGAAAGCAAATCTTTGGATACAATGGTGTTGGCCAGAACGGAGCCAATACCGGGAATCCTCATTAAGTTTTTTTTGGGTTCTTTAAAAACCGCCTCCGCAGAGCCACAGTAGGCAATCAATTTTTTCGCAATCACATCCCCCACCTTGGGGACCAGAGTTAATGCAATTTGATATATCCTTTCTTTGTTCATGTCACCAACTTCTTTGCAATGGCTATACGGGAAAAGATGACCTTTGTAATTCGCCGCAAGGGCAACGAAATCTATACCAAGATACGTATCTCAAACATCATTCCAAGGCATTCATGACAAAGCTAAAAAAGAAAGTACACCGACCCGAGAAAACATAGATGAAAAAAGATTTATACGTATTCGTTAAGATGCTTATATTTACCCCTGAGGAATAAACACCTCTAAACTTAATGAAAAACCCTGTCATGCACATAGGCATCATCCCTGCACGTTATGCTTCCACTCGATTTCCGGGGAAGCCCCTGGTAGACATACATGGGAAAAGCATGATTCAACGCGTTTACGAGCAGTGCGTAAAATCACAACTCGACCGTGTTGTGGTCGCCACCGACGACCAGAGAATCATCGATCACGTTCAAGCCTTTGGCGGAGAGGTGGTTCGCACGGCATCGACGCACATCAGCGGAACCGACCGCATTGCGGAAGCCGCTAAAAATCTAGATTTAGCTCCTGACAGCATCGTCATCAACATTCAGGGTGACGAGCCCTTTATCGATCCCGATGACATCCGAAAGCTTGGAAAATGCTTCGACAATGAAGCTACACAAATTGCCACCCTGGTGAAGAAAATAGACGATACAGAAACACTTTTCAACCCCAACAGCCCAAAAGTGGTTCTGGGAGCCAAGGGTCAAGCGCTCTATTTCTCCAGAGAAGCCATCCCCCACTTAAAAGGGATTAAAAAAGAACTTTGGCTGAGCCAGGGAAGCTATTTTCAGCACATTGGCATCTATGGATTTCGATACGATGTCCTGCAAAAAATTACGACCCTAAAAAGCTCGGCATTGGAACAAAGTGAAGGGCTAGAGCAGTTGAGATGGGTTGAAAATGGATATGCCATCCAAACGGCAGAGACCCAAGCCGATGGTGTTGCCGTAGACAGCCCCGAAGATTTAAAAAGAATCGACGATAAATTCTTTTCATAATCCCCGTAATTTCCTAAATTAGCCTCGTATGAAAGTAGAAGCTTACATCAGTGAATTGTTGTACCGACACGATTGTGTTATCGTTCCGGGCATAGGGGGTTTTATCACCAACTATCGTCCAGCGCAAATTCATCCGGTAAGCCATACGCTTCGTCCCCCGAGTAAAAGCATCAGCTTTAACGTTCAGCTGCAAAACAACGACGGATTGTTGGCCAACTACATTGCCGAATCTGAGTCCATACCTTATGCAAAGGCGCAAGCCAAAATCGATCGATTTGCACAAAAAATTCAAAACGATCTGGAGCACAAAAAAGAGGCTAAGATTTCTAATGTGGGTATCTTATCCAAAGATAGAAACGAGAAAATTTCCTTTGAGCCTAAGTTCACGGCAAACTACCTTTTGGATTCTTTTGGTTTGGAAGACATTCAGTCTCCAGCCATACTTAGAAAAGCCAAAACCATTCGCTTGCAAGAGCAGGTCGCTAGAGGAAGTAAAAACATCAAGTCGAAGCAATCTTCCATCAACTGGAGGGTGGCAGCCGTCATCGTTCCTTTGATTGGATTGAGCGCATTTGTATCCTTGCAAAACAGTTCGGTGAGTGAGAACTTAGCCAGCTATGCCTATCTGAATCCTTTTAAGAAAAAGCCTGCTGCGGTATACGTACCTCGTCATGTAGAGAAACCCGCTGAAAAAGTAGTGGTTCTCGAAGAGACGGCGTCGCTCGCAAGTCCAGCTCCTAAGGCGGTCGAGGTAAAACCTGCCCTAAGCGCTGAAAAAATGAATTTCCACTTGGTCGCGGGATGTTTCTCTTCAAAAGAAAACGCAGACAATTTGGTACAAAAGCTGAACGCTGAAGGCTACAAGTCTTCCGTGATTGGACAAAATGCAAAAGGCCTTTTCAGAGTGAGCTTTAACTCCTTCTCTACAAGAGAGCTTGCCCTGGTAGAAATGGACAAAATAAAGTCTGTGGGTCAATCCACTTGGCTGCTGAAACAGTAGTCCAAACCATCCGCTTCACACATCTATAAGCTTTACGATTCGTTTACGATGTCATCAACATCGTGATCCATGCATTTGAAATGCTTTTTTGGGCATTTGGAAAATCCGATTTTGGAACAAGGGCGACAGGATAGATTTTTGACCTCTACCATTTTGGAGCTTGCATCGGACAGGTAAGGATACATCCCCAGTTCGGGAACAGTATTTCCCCAAACCGAAACAATCCGCTTTTTGAAGGCTGCGGCAACGTGCATCAAGCCAGTGTCATGACTGATCACCCACAGCGCCTGCTGAACCAAGCTTGCCGACTCATCCAGCTTAAACTTACCGCAGGCATTGAACACCTGTGGTCCTATCCCATCAGAAATGGCCGCCCCCTTTTCGGCATCCTCAGGACCCCCCAAAAGAACAACTGGAGATTTTAAGGCCCTGCAAACTTCGATAAGCTTTGCCAGTGGCATCATCTTCGTGGCGTGTTGTCCGCCAATTACCACCGCCACATAACCTTGGGCATGGGTTTCCGGCAGGTGCTTCAAATCAACCACGGAGCCTTCTGGGATGAAATAATCCAAGCCTGCTCCATCGTTGAGTACACCCAGATGTTTCACGGTTTCCAAATACCGATCCACTATGTGAACGTCGGGCATCTTTCGGACTTTAAAAGTCACCAACAGCCACTTTTGAATGTTCAATTTTGGAAAGGACTTTGAGGGAACTTTTAAGGCCCTTTTGAGTCGAAGGGTTCGCAAGTTATTGTGCAAGTCGATGACCTGATCAAACTGCTCCGCCTTTAATTTTTCAACCAAGGCTTTGTCAATGTCTTTGGATATGGAGTGAACGCGGTCAACGTAAGGGTTGTTTTCCAAGAGGCCTGCAAAGGACGCTTTGGTGAGGTAATGTAATTCCACATCCAACTGTTGTTTCACACAGCGAATCACAGGCGTTGTTAAAACAATATCGCCAATAGAGCTGAAACGTATGATGAGTATTTTCTTCACGGAAGTGGATTTGAAACAAAAATAAACAAAGCACCGAGAGCAAAAAGAAGAATGTAAAAAAGATTGGACTTGGGAGCGACTAAAGCGTCATTTCACCGCGAAGGTTCGTGGTGATTAGTGCCATTCGTTCCGAGGCATCCTCGGTTTGTGCCAAGACAAACATCAGTTTGGTGACGGCCGCTTCAAAGGTCATGTCTTGCCCCGAGAGAACGCCAAAATCTTTCAAAGATTTACTGGTTTCATAACGCCCCAACTCTACGGCACCCCCCACACATTGGGTGATGTTAAGAACCAGCAGCCCACGAGCAGTGGCCTCTGCGATGGCTTTTAAAAACCAAGGGCTGGTAGGGGCATTTCCGGAGCCAAAAGTCTCCAAGATCACCGCTTCCGTTTCGGGGTGGTTCAAGGTGTTTTTTACGATGGATTCCGAGATCCCTGGGTACAACTTCAGCACGCCAATGTTCGGATTGTAGTTCTTATGAGCGATAAGGCTTCCTTCCCTCCAAGACTTTACAGCCGTCCGATTGAACTTCAGGTGCACCCCCGCTTCTGCCAGCGGTGGGTAATTGACCGAAGCAAAAGCCTCAAAATTTTCAGCATTCACCTTGTGTGTTCGATTTCCACGATACAGTTGGTATTCAAAATACACACATACTTCCGGAACGACGGGTTTACCCCCGCGGTAGGAAGAAGCAATTTCAATGGCCGTAATCAGGTTCTCCTTGGCATCGGTACGTGGTACGCCCGAAGGGAGTTGAGATCCGGTAAGGACGACCGGCTTGTTGAGATTTTCGAGAAGAAAACTCAAGGCCGAAGCCGTGTATGCCATGGTATCCGATCCGTGCAGAATCACAAAACCATCGTAGTCGTCATAGGCAGACTCAATGGTCTCGGCCAACTGTATCCAGACCTTTGGATGCATATTGGACGAATCGATACTCGGCTCGTACGAATGCACCTCCAGTTCACAATCCAACTGCTTCAATTCCGGAATTTGCGCCTGTAGGTTTTCAAAATCAAAAGGGATGAAGGTCCCGCTGTCCGAATCGTGAACCATACCGATGGTTCCTCCTGTATATATGAGTAAAATTCGCATCAGAGGCCAAATATTTTCTTCGAGTTTTCGGTGGTAACTTCTGCCACCTCATGAAGAGATACCTGATGCAGGTCGGCCACTTTTTGTGCAATATGAATGAGGTACGCACTTTCGTTTCGCTTCCCTCTGTTGGGGCTGGGTGCTAGATAGGGGCTGTCGGTTTCCAGTACCAAGTGTTTTAAATCAATCTGTTCGACCACTTTATCCAAACCTGCTTTTTTAAAAGTTACGACACCACCTATCCCCAAATAAAAATTCAGGTCTATGGCTCTCTGGGCCTGTTCGAGGCTTCCGGTAAAACAATGAAAAATACCTCGTAATTTTTCATCCTTCTCGGATTCTAAGACTTCAAAAACCTCAGCAAAGGCATCCCGACAATGAATGGCAATGGGCAAACCTTTCTCTTTGGCCCAATGAATTTGGGTCCGGAAAGCTTGTTTTTGCTCCTCCACAAAAGTCTTGTCCCAATACAAATCCATCCCAATCTCACCTACGGCAGAGAAGTCACCGGAGTCCAAATGCGCTTTCAGCACTTGAAGTTCCTCTAGGAAATCCGCCTTCACATGGCAGGGGTGCAGGCCCATCATCGGAAAGCACTTTCCAGGGTGGGCAGCCACCTCGTCCATCATCCCTTTTACGGTATGCTGATCTACGTTGGGAATGAAGATGCGCTCCACCCCTTCCTCAAAGGCGCGTGCAATCATCTCTTGTCGATCCTCGGCAAATTTCGCATCGTACAGATGGCTGTGTGTATCGGTTAAAATCATGATTCAAATGTACACTTTTTGCCTCATGCGGAACATGGGCAAAAGGCTATTCTTTATCAAAAAAAAAGACTATTTTAGCCTCCCATTTTAGAGAGGTGGCCGAGTGGCTTAAGGCGCACGCTTGGAAAGCGTGTATACAGCAATGTATCGGGGGTTCGAATCCCTTCCTCTCTGCAAAAGAATCCCGCGATATGCGGGATTTTTTGTTTTTAAGCCTTTCAAGTGTACTTGTAAAGGCTTAAAAATAAAAAAGACCAGGCTGCGAAGCAGCGGCGGGATAATCTTTTGAGCAGCTCCCTACAAGGGATCATCCGCGGAGCGGATAATCCTGAACCTACACAATTGGTCTTTAAAGGTGAAATACGGATGTCGTAGACATCGGGATTGTTTTGACCCTCTCCCCATTGGGGATCATCCGCGAAGCGGATAATTCCTATCAACAAATCAAGTGTACTTGTAAAGGCATAAAAATGAAAAAGACCAGGCTAAGAAGAAGCGGCGGGAACCTTTTTTTAAATGCCTCTGAACATGGATCAGGTGACTTTTGTAACTAATTATCGTTTGCCGGCTGTAACGTTTTAACTCAAGTATTTTAACAAAATCTGTAACAACTTCCATAAAATAAAATTATATATTTATCATTAAAGTATGTGGTTTAACTAAACGAATTAAAGTTAAATATATAATTTTAACAATACTTTTATTTAACAACAAGTTACCTGCAAGCTGAAAAAAAAGCCAACCGCACGGTCAAGCACATTTGTAGCTCCGTGCCTCCGCCACAAAAGAGCTTGCCCTTCCCCACCACCACCCACACAGTAAAGTGAGAATAAAACTCACAGTTTTTTGAGATATAAAATGAAATAATTGCTATCTTGGTGGCTGAATAAACAACGTCTGAAAATGAACAGAATTAAGGAAGTGTTGGAGGAAAAAGGCATTAAACAAATTTGGCTAGCCGAGAAATTGGGAAAAAGCTACAATATGGTGAATGCCTATGTGCAGAACAGACAACAACCTAGACTAGAAATACTAATGAGTATTGCTGAAATCTTGGACATAGACGTGAAAGAACTAATAATCTCGAATAAAAAAGACTCTGAATAAATGTTTGAACAAAGCTTTAAAAATATAGACGACATACTACATAAAGATGCAGGATGCGGAAGTGAATTAGATTATGTAGAACAGACCTCTTGGGTGTTGTTTTTAAAATATTTGGACGATTTAGAAAAGGACAAAGAAAATGCGGCTTTACTTTCTGGAGAAGAATACACAAGACTAATTGAACCAACTTACCAATGGACAACTTGGGCTGCTCCCAAATTGGCAGACGGAAAGATTGATCATAACGCTCAAACAGGTGATGATTTATTGGATTTTGTAAACAACGAACTTTTTCCTTATCTCAAAAAGTTTAAAGCCAACGCAAGCGGAGCAGATACTATTGAATACAAGATTGGTGAAATCTTTAGCGAGCTCAAAAACCGAATTCAATCGGGCTATAATTTACGAGAAGTTGTTGCCCTAGTTGATGAACTCCGTTTTAGAACCCACGCAGAACAGCTTGAAATGAGCCACCTGTATGAAGGGAAAATTAAGAATATGGGTAACGCAGGGCGTAATGGTGGAGAATACTACACACCCCGTCCTTTAATTAAAACCATTGTAAAAGTGGTTGATCCAAAAATTGGAGAAACGGTTTATGATGGTGCGGTAGGTTCAGCAGGTTTCTTGGTAGAGGCTTTTGATTATATGCGAAACATCAAAAAACTATCTACTCAAGACATAGAAACACTCCAAAAGAAAACCTTTTACGGTAAAGAGAAAAAATCGCTTGCATACATTATTGGTATTATGAATATGATATTGCACGGAGTGGAAGCTCCTAATATTGTACACACCAATACCTTGGCAGAAAACATTGCAGACATACAAGAAAAAGACCGTTACAATGTAGTTTTAGCAAACCCACCTTTTGGAGGTAAGGAACGTGCAGAAGTACAAGAGAACTTCCCTATTAAAACAGGAGAAACCGCTTCTTTGTTTTTACAACATTTTATTAAAATATTAAAAGCAGGTGGTAAAGCAGGTGTAGTTATTAAAAACACCTTTTTAAGTAACGGTGGAGCTGGTAGTGCAGAAGCAAGTATACGTAAAGAGTTATTAGAAAATTGCAACTTACATACCGTTTTAGATTTACCAGGAGGAACCTTTACAGGTGCAGGTGTAAAAACCGTAGTCTTGTTTTTTACCAAAGGAGAGCCGACTAAAAAAGTATGGTTTTATCAATTGAACCTTGACCGTAATTTGGGAAAAACAAACCCTCTAAACGAAAAAGATCTAGCAGACTTTGTAGCCTTACAAAAAACAAAATCTGAAAGTGAAAATTCTTGGAATGTACGATTAAGCGATGTAGACCAAACCACTTTTGACTTGTCTGTGAAAAACCCCAACACACCTGAAGAAGCACCCTTGCGCCAACCCAACGAGATTTTGGAAGCAATGGCCATTTTAGACGCGGAAAGTACTGATGTGATGAATGATTTAAAATTGTTGATTGGAAATGATTAAAAAATTAACAATAGAGAAGACAAGTTTGCCAGCTGGGTGGAAATTAACTGCACTAGGAAAAGTTTGTGAAGTAATAGCTGGGCAATCTCCTGAAAGTAAGTTTTATAATACGAATGAAAAAGGTTTAGCTTTTTATCAAGGTAAAAAAGAATTTACTGATAAATACATAGGGCAGCCAACAAAATGGACAACCAAAATCACAAAAGAAGCAATTAAGAACGATATCTTAATGTCTGTTCGTGCACCTGTTGGACCTGTAAATTTTTCAATTCAAAAATGTTGCATTGGAAGAGGACTAGCAGCTATTAGAGCAAGTGAGAAAATAGATAAAGAATACTTGTACAACTTTCTAGTAAAATTTGAAAATGAAATTGAAGGAAACGAAGGCGCAGTATTCAATTCTATTAATAAAAGTCAAATTGGAGCAATCCCAATCCCTCTGCCACCATTACCCCAACAAAAGCAAATAGTAACCATTTTAGACAAAGCCTTTGCGACCATAGCTACTGCAAAAGCCAATGCGGAACAAAACCTACAAAACGCTAAAGAACTTTTTGAAAGTTACCTGCAGAATATCTTTGAAAATAAAGGTGATGATTGGGAAGAAAAGACTTTAGAGGAATTGCTTAATGATAATTGGATAACTAGCCATCTTGATGGTAACCACGGAGGAGATTACCCAAGGAAGAATGAATTTGTTGAATCAGGAGTTCCATATATATCAGCAAATTGCCTAAAAGATGGGTATGTGAATTTTGAAAAAGCAAAATATCTTACTGAAACTAGAGCAAGTAAATTAAGAAAGGGAATAGCCCAAGATAATGATGTTCTTTTTGCACATAACGCTACTGTCGGCCCAACTGCTCTGTTAAAAACAAATGAAGCAAAGGTTATTTTAGGAACTTCACTCACTTATTACAGGTGTAACGAAAAATATATTAATCCCAAATATTTACTTCAATATCTGAGGTCAAAAGAATTTAAATCTCAATATGAGTCAATAATGACGCAATCAACTAGAAACCAAGTCCCTATAACTAAGCAAAGGACTTTTACTCACATTATCCCTCCTTTAGAAGTTCAGAATAAACTTGTTCCTAAACTTGTAAATCTGATTGATAAAATTGAAAAACTTGAAGCCATTTATACTCAAAAAGTAGAGGATTTGGAGGAAATGAAGAAGAGCGTGTTGCAAAAAGCATTTTCTGGTCAACTCAATACCGTAAACTAATCCTATGAATGAAGCGGAAACTAGAGCAGAATTAATAGACCCAAAGCTAAAAGAAGCAGGTTGGGGTGTGGTTGAAGGTTCTAAAATATTAAGAGAACGCAATTGCCAAATTACCGCTGGTCGTATTCAAAGTGGTGGTAGAAGAGGTAAACCACTTATTGCAGATTATATTTTGGTATACAAAGGCATTAAACTAGCGGTAGTAGAAGCAAAAGCAAGAAATTTAGAAGTTGGTGAAGGTGTAGCACAAGCCAAATTATATGCAGATAAATTAACCTTGGATACTACCTATTCTTCTAACGGAGATGAGATTTACCAAATCTGTATGCAAACAGGTGAAGAAGGTTTGGTAGACCGTTATTTATCTCCACAAGAATTATGGATAAAATCCTATCCTCTACGAGCAAGTTCAGAAATTACAGAACTATGGAGAGATAACTTTTCTAGCGTTCCTTTTGAAGACAAATCGGGTACTTGGCAACCTCGTTATTATCAAGAAATTGCTATTAAAAGAACCTTAGAAGCAATTGCCCAAGGCAAAGACCGTATTCTATTAACACTTGCTACAGGAACAGGAAAAACAGCTATTTCATTCCAAATTGCTTGGAAGTTATTTCAAACCCGTTGGAATTTAACTGCCAACAACCAATATCAAAAAAGAAGACCAAGAATTTTATTCTTAGCGCATAGAAATATACTAGCCAATCAAGCATTCAATTCCTTCTCAGCATTTCCAGAAGATGCATTGGTTCGCATCAAACCTAAAGAGATTAAGAAAAGAGGAAAGGTGCCTACCAATGGCAGTATATTCTTTACCATTTTTCAGTCGTTAATGGCAAATGACAATACTGCTGATTCAGAAGAAAATGAAGAAGATATTACTGATTACGACACAGAAGCTGCTTACTACAATCAATACCCAAAGGACTATTTTGATTTAATAATTATTGATGAGTGTCACATTGGTGGAGCAAATGATGAAAGCACTTGGAGAGGTATTTTAGATTACTTCTCTCCAGCTGTTCAATTAGGATTAACAGCAACACCAAAACGAAAAGACAATGTAGATACCTACAAATACTTTGGTGATCCTGTATATATTTATTCATTGAAAGAAGGTATAAATGATGGTTTCTTAACGCCTTTTAAGGTAAAACGAATCAACACAACCATTGATGATTATATCTACACTCCTGATGATACAGTTGTAGAAGGAGAAATTGAAGAAGGTAAGCTCTATGAGGAAAAGGATTTTAACCGAAAAATTGTAATTCCTGCAAGAGAGCGTTATCGTGTGCACACCTTTATGAAGGATGCCAACGAAAATGAGAAAACAATAATTTTCTGTGCTACTCAGCAACACGCAGCAATGGTGCGTGATATGGTAAATCAGAATAAAAAGATTAGCAAAAACACAGAGTATTGTGTTCGTGTAACTGCTAATGATGGAAGTATTGGAGATAATGCATTAAAGCAATTTCAAGACAACGAAAAGAGCATTCCAACCATTTTAACGACTTCTAGAAAACTGTCTACAGGAGTTGATGCACGTAATGTGAGAAACATTGTGCTAATGCGTCCTGTAAATGATATTATAGAATTTAAACAAATTGTAGGTAGAGGTACAAGAACCTTTGATGGTAAAGATTACTTCACTATTTACGACTTTGTAGATGCACACCAACGTTTCCTTGACCCTGAATGGGACGGAGAACCTGAAGACCCTGTAATCCCTGAACCAAGAGAACCAAAGCCAAATACAGATGAAGAGGATAGTCCTAGTAATGATGAAGAGGAATCTACAAAAGGGCGTAATAATAAAGTTAAGATTAAGCTTAAAGGTGGCAAAGAGTTAGAAATACAGCATACAACACAAACAATGTTTTGGGATGCTAATGGTACACCTATGTCTTCTGAACAGTTTTTAAATAATCTATTTGGAGAAATTCCAAACTTGTTTAAAAGTGAAGCGGAATTAAGAGAATTGTGGAGCAATCCAACTACTCGAAAAACGTTACTCGAAAAACTAGAAGCAGCAGGCTACGGTACAGAAGAATTAAATGCACTACGCAAACTGGTAAATGCAGAAAAAAGTGATTTGTTTGATGTGTTAGAATATGTGTTTAATAGTGAAATCAAACCAATTACCAGAGCCGAACGTGTTGCAGCAGCAGAAGCTACTATTTTCACTTTAATGAATGACAAACAGAAAGAGTTTATTGAATTTGTATTAAGCAAATACATTGAAATTGGTGTTGGAGAATTAGACCAATCCAAGCTTCCTGTTTTACTGTCTAGTATGTTCCAATCACAACAAGATGGAATTGCAGAACTAGGTGGAGATGTAATGAAAATTAGAAATATGTTTATTGAATTTCAACAGTATTTATATAAGTCAGCATAAATAGCCAACGCAAGTTCAAGCACATTTAAAGTTTGCTCGTACCTCACAAATTTAAAAGAGCTTTCACGCCAACGCTAGCAAGTTTACGGAATAAAAGCCAGCAGGTAACAATGTATAAAAAGTATATCCGAGCAAAAAATAAATAACTCATAATAACTTGATATAGTGAGTTATAAATAGTTTTTAAAGCTTCTCTTAAAAACTGCCTAACATACAAACTACCATACTTTCTATTGTAATATTAAGAAGGAAAAAGAAAATGTTTTTTTTCAAAATTTCTTCAAATTCATCAGATATTGCTTACCAATTTTTTTCAATAGGCTTCAATCAGGTCTTTTTAGCCAATACATTAGTTTTGTGCGAAATTTATTTTAACACAAAACTTTTGCTTATGGTTAAACTCATTGATGACAACGAAAATGACAGAGAAAACATCATTAATTAAATACAAATTATGATATTATAAAGTTACTAT
>JAKMFX010000023.1 GCA_022425195.1 Flavobacteriales bacterium
CTCTTCACTTTTCATTTGGGTTTGACAACAGTCAAACCGTGCCCCTAGAAGAAAATACCTATTATAATTTTGAAAGTATAGATCCCTCTGAGAGCATCACATTACTTGACCCTGATGGTGAAATTGAAATCCTTGTTGATGGAGACTTTGTCGGGGGTTTTGCGCAGTACAATAGTTCCAAAATTACATTTCGGTTTAACAATGCCGCTGTTGGTGCAACGACAAGCTTTCGGTTTTTTGCCTCCCAATCGTCGGGTTTGGTGTTTACTCATCACAATGAATCAACTGTTAATTCTGTTTTTGAAGGGCATATAAACGTTCTTAATCTCGATTCGTTTTCAGACGTGGATAATCTCGCTGATGCATTTGATCTTGATAGTGATGATGATGGTTGTTTTGATGTGGTTAAAGCTGGTTTTTTAGACCCTGACAATGATGGAAGACTTTATCAAGCACCATTGACCATCGATGATATTACAGTCTCTGATCGTGGTTTCGTAATCGGACACGATTACAATTCTATGCCGAACGACATTGACAATAATACCGTTTTTGATTTCCAAGAAGCGCAAAGCCCTGCTGAGATTTCTCCAAATGGAGATCCGATTTCTGTTGAAGTGTGTGAAGGGGAGATGGCTACTTTCTCTGTGGATACCCCCACAACCGATGCTGTTTTTCAGTGGACAGTCAATGGAGTCGCCGAGAATGAGAGCGAAACCTTCATTGGTGTGAATACAAAAACCCTTACCATTAATACAGAGTCCGCGGCCCTAGACACATGGCTAGATGGGGCTGAAATACAGGTCTTGGTGTCCAGACCAAACTATGCATGCCCTGTAGAATCAGTCACTGGGGTTTCTCTTGCCATTAATCAAATTCCAGAAGCTCCTGATCTTGAGCCGATGTATACGTACTGTTTTGAAGACTCTGCAACGGTTGAAGATTTAAAAGGTGATGTCGGAGGGTCTGTTGAGGTGTTTCTAACTGATTCTGGGGGGGTCTCACTCCCCAATGAAACGCTCTTGGTTCACAATCAAAGCTATTATGTAGAGTCCTTTACTTCAGCTGGTTGTGTAAGTTTAACACGAGTTGAGACAGAGGTGTTTATCAGCAATCCTGAACTGCTTTCTTCTAAATCTCAAATCTGTCTTGGCGAAGAGGTCACCTTGCGTGTTAATGCCACCACCGAGGCTGTTTGGGGAAAAATTGACCCCGTAACTGGCCTAGATGTCATCTTTGATGGTGTTGAAACCAGCTCCATTGTTCGATCGCCGGCAGAAACCACGACCTATTTTTGTGAGGTGACCACAAATGGAGTGATGTGTCGAGTTGAAACCACGATTGTTGTTCATCCTTTACCTGAAATGCTTCTTGCTAATGATTTAGAACTCTGTGATAACGCCTTCGATGGCGATGCATATAATGGTCGGGTGAATGGGTTTGACTTACAAGCCCAAGAGGTAGCCATATTGAATGGAGATACAAGTCTCGAAGTTTTATTCTTTTTAAATGAAAGCGATACAGATGATAATCCGATTGATAAAACACAACCGTTTAGCAATCTCGCCAATTCTGAACCGATTTATTACCGTATCCGGAATAAAACAACTGGGTGTGTGTCGGATCAAACTGGCTCCTTTTCTGTGCAAGTGTTGCCAATTCCTCCTCTTATCGACATTCCTCCTCACTATGAGTGTGACGATCTTGCAAGTGGCAGTGATACAGACAACATCACCACTTTCGATTTGCGACTCAACGATGCCCGAATTGAAGCTCTCCTTGGTGCCGCCGCTGGACAATACACAATCAGCTATCATACCAGTCGATCTGCAGCTGAAGACCCCACAACAAATGGCATTGACTCATACACGATGCCCACAACAGACAATGGCCAAAAAACCATATATGTGCGCGTAATCGACAACTACAACTCTCTGTCCTGTTTGCATCCCAATAATCGTTTTGATTTGGTGCTAAGCCCTTTACCAGTGATCGAACAAGCCGTCATTACCTTTGAGCAATGTGATGAAACAGACGGTAATTCGGATGGGGTTGTTTTGACCAACCTTCGCAGCTTTGAGGGCACAATCTCTGCAAACTTCGCCAATGAAGAATTTTCTTATTTCACAGACGCAACACGATCAAACGATAGTAAAATTAGTGACCCGACCGCATATTACAACACTGACATTGGTGGAAACGCCATTCCAAACCAAACCATTTATGTTCAGGTCAATAGTATATTGCCAAATGCTGTTTATGCCCCCAATGGTAGTTGTGTTCGTAATGCTGAAATAAATATCAGCGTAGCTGTGAGTCAAATCAAAAAATCCTTTATGCTCGATTTTGATGCGTGTGAGCTTCCTCCTTCAGTCACACAGGACGGTAAAACTCTGTTCCCTCCAACTATATTTGATACCCTTACAAGCGAGCTTCTTCGTGAGCACACTTTGTTTCAAGGTTCTGGAGTTGTCATTCAATACTACCCGACACTAAATGATGCTGCTCTTAAAACGAATCCAATCGATCAGACTTCAGCTTATGAGAATCCAAATCCCAAAGCAAGTGGAGGTGATTGGGTTGATGAAATTTGGGCCAATGTCGAAGTCATAGGGCTAAATACCATTACCTGTATTGGTTTAAAAAAAGTCGCTAATTTATTTATCGAACGACTCCCCACCGCTCACCCAGTCTCTCCTTTTCGAGAATGTGATGACGACGATGACGGGGTCTATCCATTTGATACTTCTAGGGTCTATCAAGAACTCACTCAAGGACAACCCAATATCAGTGTTTCCTATTTTGACACAAATTACAACCCATTGTTTACCGGTGTACTCCCAAACCCTTATCGCACTAGTGACAAAACAATAATTGCTCGTGTTGAGAACAACCCATCAAGTAATACACCTTCATGCTATGAAGAAACAGAAATTGAGTTTATCGTTGATGACATGCCCAACTTTAATCCAATCCCTACGCTTATGCTGTGTGACGATTCTGATGGTGTCATAGATGATAAGGCAACTTTTGATACACAATCTATTGAAACAGCTATTTTGGATGGGCAAACAGATATTATGTTTGCCTATTATGACTCAAACGGGACCGCCTTGCCAAGGCCGTTGCCAACTCTTTTTACAACTGGTTCCACTTCCATACGTGTCGAGCTAATCAATACCATCAACAACAGCTGTATCAGTGATGGATATATCGACTTTGAAGTGATTAAAAACCCTTCTTTTGATTTGGATCAGCAAGCTGTTCTTTGCTTAAATGAAGGGTCGGTTGATATTGGAATCCGTAACCCTGCCGATGACTATTCCTTTGTGTGGGAACATATTGACGACAATAATATGGTAACTGTTGTGGGAACTACCCCGTCGATAAATATTGATAAAGCAGGAACGTACACCCTAACCGCAACTGGTTTGGGGGCTCTTGCTTGTACAACCTCCAAAAGCATTGAAGTGTTGACCTCTGAATTGGCCAAACTCACCGAAAAAGATATCGTCATCGGTGG
>JAKMFX010000024.1 GCA_022425195.1 Flavobacteriales bacterium
CATATCCCCCAGCTGCTACTGTTTTGATTTGTAAAGTTGTTTGCTTTGTTACTTCTTTTGATTCGATTGTGTAGGACTGTGGATTCGTTTTGTAATCTGCATGCTCACCATCTCGGTAAATTGTTGCAAGATATGTTTTTGATCCATCCAAAAAAGATAAGTCGATTTCAGAAGTTCGCGCTAATTCCCCATTACTATTCCCAATAAACCAACGTTCACTATTTTTTTCTTTTCTAGCAATTGTAATATACTGGCCTGGCTCAGCTTCTAAGTACTCCGATGCGTCCCAATCAATCGCAACATCTTTGATGAATTGAAATGCATCATAAAATTTCAAATAGTGTTCTGGTAAATCTGCCGCCATCTGAAGCGGAGAATACATTATAACATACAATCCCAACTGATTCGCTAGTGTTGTATTGACATGAGAATCATTATCCGGATTGAGTTTACTGATGTCCATTTCGAAAATCCCAGGAGTATAATCCATTGGACCGCCAATTTGACGTGTGAAAGGAAGAATTGTGGTATGGTTTTGATTCGACCCCCCAAATGCCTGAAACTCCGTTCCTCTTGCCGACTCGTTGGCAATTAAGTTCGGATAAGTTCTTGCCACTCCCGTTGGACGCACAGCTTCGTGGGCATTAACCATTATCTTATAATCTGCTGCTTTTTTGACTGCATACAGGTAATGGTTGTTTATATATTGACTATAGTGGTGCTCTCCTCTTGGAATGATATTTCCAACATAACCACTTTTTACAGAGTGATATCCATGTTTTTTCATAAAGGCATATGCCTTATCCATATGGCGTTCATAATTACGTGTCGAACCAGAGGTTTCATGATGCATCATAAGCTCAATTCCCTTAGTTGAAGCATAAGTTGTTAGCTCATCGACATCAAAATCGGGATATGGCGTTACAAAATCAAAGACATAATCTTTGGAGTGACCAAACCAGTCTTCCCACCCTATATTCCAGCCCTCTACAAGTAAGGCATCAAAACCATGCTCAGAGGCAAAATCGATATATGCCTTAACATTATCATTATTTGCCGCATGTGTTTTATTAGGAGTCGCATTTTTTAAATCGGTAACCCCCAACTGAATCGATGCAAAGTCATTTGTGTAATCCCATGAGCTCTTTCCAGTGATCATCTCCCACCAAACTCCCATGTACTTTGTGGGTCGTATCCAACTGGTATCTTCGATTGCGCACGGTTCGTTTAAATTATATGTGATTCGGCTAGCGAGTATATCTTTTGCATCAAAACTCGCTATGACTGTTCTCCATGGGGTGTTTTGAGGGGCTATCATATAGGCCATATTTCCAACATCATCTGGTGTGAGCCATGACTCAAAAGTATAGGTGCTTGGATTAAGGTTTAAATGCATTGCAGGATAATTAATCAGGGCTGCCTCATGCAAATTGATATAGAGTCCCGTTTCAGACTTTAATTGAAGAGCTGTTTGCACTCCGGTTTTTGAAAATTGCTCCTGAGATGCATTGCCTGTCACAGCTGTATCGAAAAGCTTTTCAATTTCTGAGAGTTTCGATGTGGTGTAATCATATTCTTGGGTATCATAATCACCAGGGATCCAAAAAGCAGTGTGGTCACCAGTTAAGCTGAATTGTGTTTTTTCCTGACTCACAATAAAGTGACCTAAGTTTGGTTGCTGTGGAAACTCATATCGAAAACCCATACCCTCATTGTAAACACGAAATCGAATGTTCATTGTTCGGTCAGTTGTTTTTTGATTGAGGGAAATAAACATTTCATTGTAGTGATTTCTGATCTGGCTTTCCTCCCCCCAAACAGGTGTCCACGTATTGTCAAAGCTTTCATATTGAACATCTTCAATGGCAAAGTCACTCATCAGGTCAGTGTCATTTTTTAATTCCAATCCTAATCGACTTGTGCGTATTACTGTTGTTTCTCCAAGTTTCATCTCGTATTGAGGCTGACCATCAGATGAAAGGGAAAAGGAGATACTTTTCTGTCCATCTGGTGAAAGACAAGTCTGAGTATACAATTGATCAACGCCAAAAATTGCAAGAAAAAAGAGTATAAATCGGATAATATTCATATTTATTAATTTCATTTGTTTTCAAGAAGGACATAAACCCATGGAGGTAATGTGATTTGATCAGATGATGAAGTTTGATTGCCTGTAAAGACATTCGAAAAACCAAAAAAGTTTTCTGGATTTATGACTTTAATGTTGGGTGATAGGTTTGCGTAAAAGACAATGCTATCATTTTTTTTTGACCTAAGAATTCCGATTACTTGGTCATCCGCTATTTGTAAAACATTAAAATTCCCTGGTTTATCTCCGACATCTAATGCCCTATTGGTCTCTTTCAACTTATTAAGCTTTGTGAAAAGGTTCAAAAAAGGGGAATCCTTTTTTTCAATCAAATCTTTTTCAAAAAAGGCGAGTCTTTTATCCAGTCCAAATTCCTGACCCCCATAAATTAATTGCATACCTGGCATCACATAAGTCAATACAGATAGCACCTCAGCCGCTGGCCCCAGTCGTTCAAACACATCTCCTTGCCATGAATTTTCGTCGTGATTGGATGTAAAATTCATTACAGCATGAGTAGGTGAATAAACCTCACTCATCCCAATAAGATGCTCTGTTAGTGACTTTGCAGTTTCGTTTCCTCTTGCAATTTCATTGAGAAGATGATGTGTGTGCCATCCGTAAGATGAGTCAAATAAATCGATCAATGGATAACCGCCTTTGTGATTTGCATCAGACTCTGCTAACATATAAACTGGCTTGGTCTCATTGAGTCTATTGATGGTTTTCTTCCAAAAGTCAATTGATATATTGTATGCTGCATCGCACCTAAAACCATCAACACCAATATCTTCAATCCAATAGCTCATATCGTCTTCAAGTGCTTGAAGCATTTCAGCATTGGAAAAATCCAAACCTGCTACATCTGTCCAATCTGGATTAGGTGGAATAATGTCTCCATCAGAGTCTTTCAAATACCAATCTGGATGATCAGTAACCCATGGATGATCCCAAGCAGTATGACCCGCTACCCAATCGAGAATAACCAACATACCAGCTTCATGAATGGTGTCAACTAGTCTTTTAAAGTCGTTACGATCTCCAAACTCGGGGTTAATACCTCGATAATCTTTAATGGAATAATAGCTTCCCAATCCACCTTTCCTCTTGAGCTCCCCGATTGGGTGTATTGGCATCAACCAAATGATGTCAACTCCTAGGGATTTTAAATGTGGAATATGTTTCTGAAATTCTGCAAAGGTTC
>JAKMFX010000032.1 GCA_022425195.1 Flavobacteriales bacterium
CTTCAGGGCAGGTATAATCTTTAGGAATGTAATTGAAGTTTTTATCTTCAGAGCTTGCAATTACATCAATGGCTCCAAATTTCTTACCTTCCGTAATCGCTTTTTTTGACCAGCTTCCTGTGCTGATGTAAGCTCCTTTTCCATCTTTTTTCAAAAGATTCATAACAGTCATCAAAAACTGAGTACTTGCACCTCCTTGAAGGAACAAAACCGAATACCCTTCGGGCACATTCAAAAGTTCTTTGGCTAAAGCTTGCGCTTTGTCCATGACCGCGATGAAGTCTTTACTTCGATGGGAAATTTCAATTAGGGAAAGGTCTAGGTTGTTGAAGTTTAAGACAGCTTGCGAAGCTTGTTCAAGAACCTCTTGCGGAAGTACGCAAGGACCGGCACTGAAGTTGTGTTTTTTCATTTTTAAAATGAGTCAGTTTGACTTAGTGAATAAAAAAGCAAAATTCGACTATTTCAAGGATATGAAAAAGGTTTTAAGAGGTTATTATTAACATTTTTTTAACGGATGTTCATCATCTTGACTTTGCACTGTGATGTGCTGAAAACAATCAGAAATTTGATGTAGGCAAGATTTGCAAAGTAAGTGTCATGAGCCCTTTATGAGCCTTAAGATAAGATTCAGAGGAGCTAGGGAGCTTGAAGACCTCTTTCGATATTTTTCAATTGCTTACGATTACGTTTTTTATCGTTGTATGCAGGGATGTTTTCTACCAATCTCCATTTGCCATTTTTAAAGGTAAGGCCATCATAGCTCAGATTGGGAACGTAGAATTCGTACATGCCTTTTTCAGCTCCATCGATCGGTTCAAGTTGATCAAAAACAATGTATTCAGTGTCTTCGTTGTAGGCCATGTTTGTACTTGTTTTCTTGGAATACTCCATGACCATTCGACTTCGTGTACCGTCATTCATTTTGAGGATAGGGGCTCCAAATATGGGTTGTAGCTCTTCGTTGAAATGCAAAATATCAATGATTCGTTTGGTGGTGAATTCATTATTACCATCCCAACCTACAAGCGTGTAGTAATCTTTCTTGTTAAAAGAGTTGTGTAGGACTTCAGAATAAAGGGCCCCATACCAGTCTCCGCCTTCGAGGATTTTGAATTGCTCATTTTCCATGTCATGAGAGGCGTCGTGCAGCTTAATAAAGTGTAAGTTCTTAGATCTTTTGTTGTAGAACTGTAAATAAGCGAAATACTCAAAAGAACCATTTTCTTTTGGCATGACCCAATTAAAAATTTTAAAAGACTCATCGGGTGCGTCTATGATACTTAGGTTCTCGATGTTTTCAAAAGAGTAATGAAAGCTGCCTTTAATTAAAAGGACTTCCTCGAGGTCTTCAACGAGTAGGCGGTTTGCTTCCTCTTTGAGGGAGTCGGTAGTTGCCGTTAAAACTTTGTTAGCAAGGGTTTGTAGTCGGGCCTCGAAAAAGATAAAATCATTTCCGTTTTGAGCCTGACTAGTGAGTGAAATAGAAAGAACAACAAATAATAGATATTTGAAGCGTCTATTCACAATGGAGTATTGCTTTTTTAGCGAGAAGTTCTTCTTCAGTTTCCACATGATCTTCATCTGGAACACAACACTCTACAGGACATACAGCAGCACACTGAGGCTCTTCATGGAATCCTTTGCATTCAGTACACTTGTCTGTAGCTATGTAGTAAAAGTCGTAAGAAACAGGTTCTAATTCATCATCTGCATCTGCAGAGATACCTGTTTTGGAATTGACTTGACCGGTAAGCTCAGTCCCTTCAGCAAATGTCCACTCTACTCCACCTTCATAGATTGCCGTATTTGGGCATTCAGCTTCACATGCTCCACAGTTGATGCATTCGTCGGTGATTATAATAGCCATAGTCTTTTGTGTTTTAAAGATTTGTATGTTTGCGAAACAAAGATAGAAAAAACATTGCGTATGAATCGCCAAAATACCCTACAAGCTTTAAGTTGTTTAGGAAAGTTTTTGAAACAGTTTCAGTTTTCAGATACTCCAAAGGAAAATTTGGATTTAAATAACTTGTTCTACGATGCGTTTACAACTCAAATTACCACCGCAAAAATTTACAACGGTTGGTTTGAAGAGTTCCAAGTTCGAAGGTCTATTCATGCTTTATCTTCTTGGCTTGATGATGCGTCTTTGATCGCTTGGGCTTCCAATTATACTTGGCGTTCCGAGCCTAAGAAAATTGCTGTGATTATGGCTGGAAACATCCCTTTGGTAGGTTTTCATGACTTCGTATGCAGTTTGATGAGTGGGAATCAACTGTTGGTAAAACTCTCTTCAGAGGACAATCGATTGTTGCCTTTGATCACAAAGATTTTGCAGTATCTAGATTCGGGTTTTGAGGATCGCATAGAATTTGCTCAGGGGCCCTTGAAAGGTTTTGATGCGGTGATTGCCACTGGTTCTGATAATTCTGCACGGTATTTTGATCGTTATTTTGCAAAACACCCCCATTTAATCAGGAAAAATAGAAATTCTGTTGCTGTGATAGTGGGAGATGAGTCTAAGGAAGATCTGGTAGCTCTTGGCGACGATATTTTTGCTTATTACGGTTTGGGTTGCAGAAACGTATCCAAAATATACGTTCCAGAAGGGTATAATTTTGGCCTTCTTTTTGAGGCTTTATTCGATTACAAGTATGTGATTGACAACAAAAAATACGCGAATAACTTTGATTACCATCGCGCACTTTTTTTAATGGGTGGACATGAGATGTTAGAAAATGGATTTTTGTTACTCAAGGAAGATGATGCACTTTCTTCACCTATATCAATGCTTCACTATGAGACTTATAAATCTTTAGATGCTCTGAGTTTACAATTGACTTCCATATCAGATTCAATTCAGTGTATTGTCTCTAAGTTAGATCTTCCCAATTCATTTGACTTGGGTCAGTCGCAGTGTCCTGGTGTTGATGATTATGCCGATGGAGTAGACACTATGGCGTTTTTAGAGGGATTATAACTTCCCAATAAGTAGGGTGAATAGCTGAGTAAGTTGTGGTTCAGCATTTTTGGCAGTGCTAATGATCTCTTCAATAGATACGGGTTTCAGGTGGTCTGGATCACACTCATCGGTAAGCACAGAGACCACTGCGCAAGGTAAACTCATGTGATTGGCCACAATGACTTCAGGTACCGTAGACATTCCCACTAAGTCGGCTCCTATAATTTTCAAAAGTCTGTATTCAGCTTTTGTTTCAAGTGAAGGTCCTTGCCAAGCGGCGTATACCCCGGAGTGAACCGTGGTGTTGATTTTCATAGAACACTCCCACAATAGTTTTCTAAGTTTCGCATCATAAGGCTCTGACATGTCCGTGAACCTAGGGCCATGTTCATCAATATTCTTGCCGCGAAGAGGGTTGTCAAACAAGAGGTTGATGTGGTCATCAACAATGACTAAATCACCTTTTTTATAGCTTGGGTTTAGGGCTCCAGAGGCATTTGAGATCAGAAGGTTTTCAATGCCCAGTTCTTTCAAAACACGAACAGGAAAGGTGATTTGTTTGGCGTCATATCCTTCGTAATAGTGAAAACGACCCTGCATAATGATTACGGGTTTGTTTTCAATTTGAGCAAAGATCAACTGACCTTGATGAGATTCCACAGTGGCTTCCGGGAAATGTGGGATTTCTTTGTAGGGAATGCTCAGTTCTACTTGACAATTTTCAAGTAATCCACCTAATCCAGTGCCTAATATGATGCCTGTTTTTGGTGAGGTGTATTTGTGCGTCTTTATAAAATCTACCGCTTCCCGAATCTGTTTCATTTCTCTTACTTGGTTGGTTGTGTGTGGCTGAGTTTAGCCCCCTTTCTTTTTGGCTTTGTAGCCTTTGTCGACCAGTAGTTTTAGAATTTTATCTCTAAAGTTGCCTTGAATGAGGATTTCCCCCTCTTTTACAGTGCCTCCAACACCACAAGAAGTTTTCAGCTCTTTCCCCAAAGCTTTAAGGTCCTCAGTAGTGCCAATAAAGTCGATGATGGCTGTAACTACTTTGCCACCTTTTTTACGGTCCAGGACAATCCTTAAATCTTGCTCTTTTGGTGCAAGTGTTTCTTCTTCCAGTTCATCTTCGTAGGCGTAATTGTAACTTTGATTCGTAGAATAGACTACGCCTTTGATGTCTTTCTTTTTTTTATTTTTCCCCATGGTGCATTTTTATGTGGAGGCAATGAATCCGTATGAAAGTATATCTAAGTAGATTTATGGATTTCAGTCGAGGTATATTTCAATCAAACCTTCAGGGCAAGTTAGGTAAAGTACTTTATTTTTTCGGTCTAATTGCTCGATGATTGAATCGTCAATAGGGATCAGTACTTCTTTTTCACCGTTTTTAATAGCGAAAAGGGGTTGAACAGCCTGGTTGATTACTTCAGTGATTTCCCCAACCTCTCCGTATGTTTTGTCGACGACTTTGTAGCCTTCCACTTCATGGTAGTAGAATTGATTCCCTTTCATAGGCGGAAGGAAGGATAGCGGTAGGTAAAGACCACATTTTTGAAATTTATCGGCTTCAACCTCTGTGTCGATGCCTTCGATATGAATGTGAAGAAACCCTTTTTGGGTAAGTTTACAGGAACTCAAAAAAAAAGGAACCAGTCTTCCTTTGCGATCAATGAAGACGGATTCCAATTTTTTGTATTTAGAAGGATCATCAACGTCTAACTTTACAAGTAGGTCGCCTTTGAAGCCATGTTTACGGCTGATGTGACCAATAAAGTAGCAATCCTTCAGTTTCATTACTCTGCAGCTTCTTCAGCAGCAGGCGCTTCTTCCGTAGCAGCTTCAGCAACAGGTGCTTCTTCAGCAGCAGAAGCCTCTTCCGTAGCAGCTTCAGCAATAGGAGCTTCTTCAGCAGCTGGTTCTTCTACTGTTTCTTCTACTTCAGGAGTGTTTTTTGCAAGAATCTCTGCTTCTTTTGCGGCACGAGATTCCTTTTCAGCAGCCAGTGCTTTTGCAGCAGCATCTGCTTTTGTTTTTTCGATAGCGCTGGTTACTGTACTAATTTGTTTGGCTTTTCCTTCCAACCAAGCTTCGTATTTCGCTAGAGCTTCTTCTTCAGTATGCGCTCCTTTTTTAACACCATCTAAAAGGTGTTTTTTGGTAAGCACGCCTGTGTACGATAATATTGTTCTTGCCGTATCCGTTGGAACCGCACCTACTTGAACCCAGTAAAGAGCTCTGTCGTGGTTAAGGTCGATGGATGCAGGGTTGGTGTTAGGGTTGTAAAGACCTAATCTTTCGATGGAGCGACCATCGCGTTTAGAGCGTGAGTCCGCAGCTACAATATGGTAAACAGGTTTTCCTTTTTTACCAAAGCGTTGCAATCTAATTTTAGTTGCCATAGTTAATTGTTTGAGGGTCCGAAACCCGGTTAATTAATATTCTCTTTCTCGAAGAGAGCCGCAAATGTACGCTTTATTGTTTAAAAACAAGCCATTAGAGTCTTCTTTTGGGGTTTCTTTTGATGGATTCAAACTTTAGTTCCCCTAGTAGAGCACATGTTCGCAATAATCAACAATTTTATAAAAGAGGGAGGTGTTGATTTACAGTAGGTTGAGGGGTTTATAAACAGGGTGTTAATGACTTTATCAACATCATCAAGCCTTGTTCATTACTTTATCAACACATGTGAATAAGGGTTCGAGTTTTCACTTTAGGATCGATCTAGAAATCACGATTTTTTGGATCTCAGAAGTCCCTTCATAGATTTGAGTGATTTTCGCATCGCGCATTAGGCGTTCTACGTGGTACTCCTTCACAAACCCATAACCTCCATGAATTTGAACTGCTTCGGTTGTGATTCTCATGGCTTTTTCTGCACAAAATAATTTGGCCATAGCTCCAGATTCGGTGTAATCCAAGCCTTGGTCTTTTTGCCATGCCGCTCTGAAACATAGTAAACGAGCTGCTTCAATCTCTGTAGCCATATCTGCCAATTTAAAAGCGATTGCCTGATGTTCACAAATGGCCTTCCCAAAAGACTTTCTTTCCTTGGCATATTGCAGTGCCAGTTCTAGAGCGCCAGATGCGACTCCTAGAGCTTGTGCAGCAATACCAATTCTTCCTCCTGCAAGGGTTTGCATGGCAAATTTAAATCCAAAACCATCGCTACCTATTCGATTTTCTTTTGGGACTTTCACATCGGTAAACATTAAAGAGTGTGTGTCAGAACCGCGAATTCCCATTTTATTTTCTTTTGCACCAATGACAAATCCATCCATTTCTTTTTCAATGATAAGTGCATTGATGCCTCTGTGCCCTTTGTCAATATCTGTTTGTGCAATAACCAGGTACACAGAGGCAGTACTACCGTTCGTGATCCAGTTTTTGGTGCCGTTTAATAAATAGTGGTCCCCTTTATCAATGGCGGTTGTTTTTTGTGAGGTAGCATCTGAGCCGGCCTCGGGTTCGGATAGGCAAAAGGCTCCAATAATTTCGCCACAGCTCAACTTGGGAAGGTATTTTTGTTTTTGAATTTCGGTTCCATATTTTTCAATACCCCAACAGACTAAGGAGTTGTTTACCGACATAACTACGGAGGCAGATGCGTCTACTTTAGAAAGCTCTTCCATGGCTATGATGTACGATAGGGTATCCATGCCGCCGCCTCCATACTCAGGGGAAACCATCATACCTAAGAATCCGAGGTCTCCCATTTTTTTGATTTGTTCGTGGGGGAAAGTTTGATTTTCATCTCTTTCAATAACGCCGGGCAAAAGTTCTGTTTCTGCAAAATCTCTTGCGGCATCGCGAATCATCTTATGCTCTTCACTCAATTCAAAATTCATTCTATTACCTTTTAAATTATTTTTCATTATTCTCCTACTAATTTACACTTTTTTGGTCAAATTAGTGATCTAATAAAAAACGACTTTTGAAAGCTTATTATGTTATAGGATTGATGTCGGGAACCTCTTTGGATGGTTTGGATATTGCCTATTGTAAATTCACGAAACAGGAACGCTGGTCTTATGAAATTTTAAATTTCAAAACAGTTCCTTACGATGCTCAGTTCAGGGATCGTTTAAAAAATGCCTGTAGTTTGTCTTCTGACTTACTCGAAGTATTGTCCTTAGATTTTGGGTTGCTGATGGCGCAGGAGGTAAGGGAATTCTTGGCGGAAAACAATCTGTCAAAATTACATTTGATTGCCTCTCATGGGCACACCGTTTTCCATGAGCCCAAGAAAGGAATCACTCGGCAAATAGGGAATCCAAAACCTTTGTTTGAGTTTTCTAAAACGCCTGTCGTTTACGATTTCAGATCGCAAGATGTTGCGATGGGGGGGCAGGGAGCGCCTTTGGTCCCCTTGGTAGATAAAATGTTATTTCCAGATTACGATGCTTGTTTAAACTTGGGTGGATTTTCAAATATATCTTTTGATCTAGGTGGAATTCGAAGGGCATTTGATGTTTGTCCAGTAAATATTGTTTTGAATCATCTTTGCACTCCTTTGGGGCTTGAATACGACGATAAAGGTGGTTTGGCTTCTCAAGGGCAATTCAATGAAAACGTATTTCATCAACTGAATCGTTTGGCCTATTATGGGGCATCTTTTCCTAAATCGCTAGCTTGGGAATGGATTGTTGACGAGGTTCTTCCGATATTGAAAAAATCGGGTTTGTCCGAGTCTTCTCAAATGAGAACTTTTGTTGAGCATGTGGCGGTACAAATCAGCTCAGTCGTTGAATCTTATCATTTGCAGTCGGTTTTACTTTCTGGAGGAGGTGTCTACAATGATTTTTTGTTAACACGGCTGGGCAAATGGGCCCCTAATTTGTGGGTGAAAGCAGACAAAACTCTGATTGAAGGGAAAGAAGCGATGGCTTTTGCCTTTTTGGGCTTGTTGAGGTATCGGGGACAAGTTAACGTGTGGGCATCTGTCACAGGTAGCTCCCTCAATCACAGTGCAGGTAAGATTTATTCTGCCCCATAAAGAGCGTTAAGAACTCAGAGGTTCATGTTTTTACTGAATAAAATGTAGGAATTTTTAATAAGTCCTACATAGTTTTATACCTTTGTGCCCAAATTTTGGAGCACCTGATTTCGTGTTTCTCAAAGATAAGCAGACTAATATCAAAAATTGAGATTATGTTGACATTGATGATTGTCATTTTTGTACTGGGTTACCTTGCCATAGCTTTAGAACATCCATTAAAAATTGATAAGGCAGGATCAGCATTAATTACAGGAGTATTGGTTTGGACCTTTTACGTTATGACAGGCGTAGACCATGCCTTTATTGAAAAGGAACTCTTTCATCATTTGAGTGAAATCTCTAGTATCCTTTTCTTTTTAATGGGGGCCATGACCATTGTCGAGTTGATAGATGCCCACGAAGGTTTTTCCATCATCACCGATAAAATTAAGACCAAAAAAAGAGTCCCTTTATTGTGGATTGTAAGTATTCTCACTTTCTTTTTCTCAGCAGCCTTAGACAACTTAACCACCTCAATCGTGATGATATCGTTATTGAGAAAGTTGATTGATGACAAGCATGATCGTTGGTTTTTTGCCGGATTCGTGATTATAGCGGCAAACGCAGGTGGTGCCTGGTCTCCAATTGGAGACGTAACGACTACCATGTTGTGGATTGGAGAACAACTCACGACCATGACCATCATCAAAACACTCATCATTCCGAGTTTAGTTGCTATGTTGGTCCCTTTGCTCATATTGACCTTTACTCTAAAAGGTGAAGTGAACCGTCCAGAAAAAACAAAAGTACTGGAGCATTATATGAATCCAACAACTCCATTTGAGAGAAATTTAGTTTTCTTCTTAGGTCTAGCAGGATTGTTGTTTGTGCCTATTTTTAAAACTTGGACGCATTTACCTCCTTTCATGGGGATGATGTTTAGTTTGGGAGTGCTATGGATTGTTACCGAAATCATCCACAGGAAAAAAAATACCGAGGGAAAATCACAATTATCCGTGATTGGAGTTCTTCGAAAAGTAGATACTGCAAGTGTTTTATTCTTTCTAGGTATTCTGTTGGCTGTTGCGGGACTTCAAACTGCAGGGCATTTGGCTGTAGTTGCCGAAAGCTTAAATGTATGGTTTGGAGGAGACATTTACGCAATCAATGTTGTTATCGGATTGTTATCTGCTATTGTAGATAACGTTCCTTTGGTTGCGGGTGCCATGGGGATGTATGAAGTCGCAAGTGTAGGAGATTTTGCCCAAGACGGTACCTTTTGGCAGTTCTTGGCATTTTGTGCCGGTACGGGAGGTAGCGCCTTAATCATTGGTTCTGCCTCTGGTGTAGCTGTAATGGGTTTAGAAAAGATTGATTTCGTATGGTATTTGAAAAAGATTTCTATCTTAGCTTTGATTGGGTATTTTTCTGGAGCAGGAACCTACATTTTACTACAATCTATTTAGATAAATTGCGTTACATAGAAGTTTAATAACCAAGCCATGAAAACTATTTTATTGCAAGTACCAGCTGTTGTAGATTCTTTAGGTGTTGATTTGGCTCAGACTTCGGAGCCCGTTGAAAAGACACTTTCTATTATAGATTTGATTACCAGTGGCGGCTTAGGGGGGCAAATCATTATGATCACTCTAGGTACACTTTCTATTCTTACCGTATATTTTTTTATGGAACGTCTGCAAGTCATTCAGCGGGCAGTGAAAGACGATCCACAATTCATGAGTAAGGTAAAAGACTACCTTTCTGATCGCAAGATAGAGTCGGTTGTATCTCTTTGTAACAGATCCTCGTCTGCAGTGGCAAATATGGTCGCTAAAGGGGTTGTTGCAAAAGGAAATGCAAACGATGTAAAAGATGCTATGGAGCGTCAGGGGAATTTAGAAGTCTACAAGCTAGAACACAACCTTTCTTCCTTAGCTACGATTGCAGGAGCAGCACCGATGATCGGTTTTTTAGGGACAGTAATCGGAATGATCCTGGCCTTCCATGAAATGGCAAGTGCCGGCGGACAAATTGATGTGGAAATGCTCTCTAAGGGGATTTATACAGCGATGACCACGACCGTAGCAGGGTTGATTGTAGGTATTGTGGCTTATCTGGCCTACAATCAGTTGGTGGCCAAAGTAACTAAAGCTACCTTTAAGATGGATCAAGGAACCGCAGAATTTTTAGAAGTTATTTCAGATAACAAATAAGTATGGCCCTGAAAAGGAAAAATAAAGTCAGTGCATCGTTCAGCATGTCTTCCATGACGGATATCGTTTTTCTTTTGCTGATTTTTTTCATGCTTACCTCCACACTCGTCACTACCAATGCCTTGGATTTGGTTTTACCGAAGAGCAATGCCCAAACGGTTAAAAAGCAACGCATATCGGTATCCATCAATGATCGTTTTGAGTACTTCATCGATAAAGAAAGTGTTGAGCTCAAATACTTGGAAGCCCTACTGATGGAAAAGATGGTTGGACAAGACGAGCAAGTAGTTGTTTTGAGAGTTGATAAAACCGTTCCTATGGAGCATGCCGTTGAAGTTATGGACATCGCCTACAGAAATAAATTCAAAATTGTTCTGGCCACACAGCAGAAAAGATGAGCCTGATCAGAAATACATACAAACGCAGAGCATTATTAGTAACACTTTTAGTTCATCTGATGGCTGTGTTTGTTTTCTACTCTTTCGGCTTGAAATACATGGATCCTAAAATAGAAGAGGGGATTGCGATTGAATTCGGATATGCAGATGAGGGAATAGGTGAAGAAATCATCCAGACCGAGGAAATTCTGACCGAAATACCCGAAGAGATTGTTCTGGAAGCTGAAGTTTCAGCTCCCGAAGAACAGCTCGAGGTTTCCGAGGATGTAGTTACCCAAGATCTCGAAGATGCACCTATCATTTCAGCAGAGGAAGAAACGGAGCAAATTCAAGAACCCGAGGCGGTTCAAGAAGAAGTGAAAAAACCTCAGGCCAGTAATGAGCTCCAGCAAGCCTTGTCCAGTTTATTTCAAAGTAATGAAACCGCTTCCTCGGGGACTACTGACGTAGAATCTGCACAAGGGGACCAGAGTGGAAGTGTACAGGGTGATCAAGAGGCTGTCGGAGGAGAAGGGAATTCTTCAGATGGCTACGAGCTTGGCGATCGACAAGCAATCGTTAAACCCAAGCCTAATTATTCTTGTAATGAAACAGGTCGAGTCGTTATTCGCGTGTGGGTAAATGCTGAGGGACAAACCTACAAGTCTGAGCTTGATTTAAAGAACACCACTGACACTTCTCCATGTTTGGTTAAGGAAGCCAAATCAGCGGCATTGAAAACCACCTGGTTGGCCGATTCGAACGCTATGTCTACCCAGATTGGTTACATCACATACAACTTTAGAAAGCAATAGATGAATTATCAGGAAACCTTGGATTGGTTGTTTCAGCAATTGGCATCCTTTCAGCGTGTGGGACAATCCGCCTACAAGGAAGACCTGAGTAACATCACCGCTCTTTGTGAACGACTTCAACACCCGCAAAAAAATATCAAATGTATTCATATAGCGGGGACCAATGGCAAGGGGTCTACCTGTCATCTTTTGGCCTCAGTGCTCCAGGAACAGGGGTATAAGGTGGGTTTGTATACCTCTCCGCATCTGAAAGATTTTAGAGAACGCATTAAGATCAACGGAGCGATGATCTCTGAAGCTGAGGTTGTGGATTTTGTCAAGATTCATGAGGCAGACTTTTTAGACATTAGCCCTTCTTTTTTTGAGATGACCACGGCATTGGCTTTTGGTCATTTTGCTGCGCACAAAGTAGATGTAGCGGTTATAGAAACCGGTTTAGGGGGGCGCTTAGATGCCACCAACATCGTCATACCGGAACTTTCAGTAATTACCAATGTAGCTCTAGATCATCAAAACATCTTGGGCAATACTGTTGAGTTGATTGCTAAAGAAAAAGCTGGAATCATCAAAACGCGTGTTCCCGCAGTCTTTGGGCCTACCTCTAAGGAAGTTCTTTCTGTCTTGAAGGCGGCAGCACAAAGTAAAGCATCAAGTTATTTTCTTGCTCAATTGAATCATTCATACAACAGTGCTTTAGGAGGGCGATGCCAGGATGAGAATACAGCTACGGTTTGTGAAGTTGTGTCTCAAATGAGAGGTCTGGGCTGGGGGATTAGTGATGAAGCCCTTGAGTACGGTTTGAAAAATGTAATAAAAAACACCCAGTTGCGAGGGCGCTGGGAGCAGCTTTCAGAACATCCTAAGGTGATTTGCGATACCGGACACAACACCCATGCGATAAAGTCTATTGTAAAGCAGTTGGGGGAAGAATCATATAATAAGCTTTGGATGGTCATCGGATTGGTGGGGGATAAGGATGTAGATGCAGTATTGGGACTTTTGCCAAAACATGCCCATTATATTTTTTGTCAGCCAAACATCCCAAGAGCCCTATCGGTAGCTGTTTTGTCTGAGAAAGCGGCTGAATATTCTCTATCGGGAATTAAAGTACAGCAACCTGTTGATGCTTTGTCAGAAGCACAAAAGCTTGCTAATGAGGACGATTTGATTTTTGTGGGTGGAAGTACCTTTGTGGTTGCAGAAGTTCTTTAATAATCTTATTAAATTAATCCC
>JAKMFX010000036.1 GCA_022425195.1 Flavobacteriales bacterium
AAACCTCCCAGCATACGAGCAATATACAAGGTCTCATAAGACACTGCAAAAGCAGAGGCAATGGCAGAGAATGCATATAAAAAGGCTACAAGGATGAGTATCTTCTTTCGTCCAATTCGATCACTCAAACGACCTGCGATCAACATCGCAATCATCGCTGCAAAAGATGGGGAACTCACCACCCAACCCGTTTGGGCATCATTGAGGTCAAACTGAGGGCCTGCATATGAGATTACACCAGAAATGATTCCTGCATCAAACCCAAAAAGAAAACCTCCAAGGGATACAACAAAGGCGATAAAGATTGTTTTTCTAGTCATTCGTTTTGGTTTATCTTAGGTTCAGTTGAGTTATGATTATTGATAAATTCTGATATAATCTATTTCCATAGCTGAGGACGTAAAGCTCGATGCGATGGATGGTTGTATGGCAACATTCAGCAATAAATACTGATCAGAATTGAATGGCCATGTGCTTGCATCTTTCACTGGTGGGTTGTAGATATAGTGTGCAACATTATCTACCGAAAAGGTCATTTTCTCTGCTGTCCATTCGAGCTTATACACATGAAATTCTGAGGAAACTGTTGATATGGATCTACCATCCTTATTCACAGTATTCCCATGGGAAGATGGAGTATGCATAGCACTTTGGATAAAGTTTTGATTACTCCCCCAATGCTCCATAATATCAATCTCTCCACAAGCTGGCCACGAAACAGAGCCAAACCCTTGCTGTTGCCAGTAAGCCCCATTCTCATTGATGTTTTTACCCAAAGTCCAAATGGCAGGCCAAGTACCAATACCTGAAGGTAGCTTTGCTCTGATCTCCACTACCCCATAGGTGAAAGCATACTTTGCGTTTAACCTTGCTGAAGTGTAGTCTTTTGTGTGACCTTGGTCAGAAAAAACCTCCTTTTTTGCAACAATCTTCAATGTGCCATCTGATACATATGAATTGTCAATTCGATTTGTATAATGTTGAAGCTCATCATTATACCAACCCCATCCATTAGGTAATTTGGTTTGATGAAACCATTTTGAATCATCAACAGCATTGTCAACTCCTGACTTATAGGTAGTGCCATCTTCATCAAACTCATCAGACCAAACCAAGGTCTTCCCATATGTAAGGTCATCTAGAGGGTTGTACACCCCTTCTTTCTTACAGCTAACAAACAATACAGCTAGTACCAGCTGACAAAAGATCAACTTAAAGTAATACATAAATAAAACCTTATTTCAGTTTCAATGCCTCAAAATCATTCCTTGAAGAAGTAGATATTGTCTAAGAAAACAGTACTTATTTTGGATGCACCACTACTATTTTCATAGATTATTTGTCCTATGCCTGTTCCAGTCGTAAACGTCAAAGGAACGCTAACACTAGCCCATCCATTAGACGTTAACTGAGAGCTATTGATCAGCACCACTTGTGTCATATCATCGCCACGGCCACCATTATCAGCTTTGTTGGGGCCATAATCTTTAATCGTGATTTTTAACTCATCATTTGGTTTAATATCGTTTGGAATAAACACATTAAGGTGAAAATGCGTCATTTCAGAAGCATCTACGAGTGGATCTGTGAATTGTTGCCCTACAAAATTGAAGTTTTCGTAAGCTAAAATATTATCCCTTTTATAGACAAAATCTGCAGATGTTGTTGTTTGATATGGTTTCCAATACCCATTGTAAAAATCAATTTTGACATTTTCATAGGCATCGCTAAATATGGAAATCACGTTTTCAGCAGCATGAGTTGGAATAGGAGCCAATTCAAAAAATCCTTTGGACTCAATGATCAGTGAGCCTGTGGCATCAACCCCATTTAAACTCGCCGTGATTGTAGATGTCCCTATGTCAAGAACAGTCACTACACCATCTTCATCAACAGTTGCAACTGCTGTGTCTGAAGAAGTATAATCAAAATAGGCTGCTGCTGCTGAGACAGTTACATCTGATCCATTCCCCAAACTAAGTGTTAGTTCCGTTTCATTTATATCAATCTCTGAACCAGTATAACCAATAACTTCTTTTTCCATACCATCATATATTGTTGGTCTTGGTTGGGTGAAATATCCCAGTTTTTGAAACCGAATTTCATCCATCCAAAAGGTATACCCAAGCCCGTCAGTTGAATCTGTTCCAGCAGAAAAAGCAAACATCCCTTTTTCTTGCACCAGTTTAGCAGGGTCTGGAAATGGAATAACGTATTGCGTCCATGTTGTTGTGAGATTGATTTCTTCCATACCAACATTGAATTTGTCCCCATCAAAATCAGTTCCAAACCCAAATAAGCCAATGCTTGCTGTGGTTGTACCCTTCGCCCAGAAGGTTAAGGCATCATATTTAGTAAGGTCTCTCCCACGAAAGCGATCTTTAAAAATTCCGCCGATAAAGCTTCCTTCAGGATCTTCAGATCCAGGAACGTCTATGCGAATTGCACTCGATCCTTTGTAGGCGTTATTATCAACGTCGAAACCATTGACATTGGCGCCATCTGCAGGATCATAGGATATAAAAAACTGATCTGTAAGACTCACTGGAAAGTCTGTAAAAACTTCTGGTGTGTTTGGATAATTTGCCAATGAAATATCATCAGACAATTCTCTTTCACAACCAAGCATAAACGCAACCAATAGAGCTGCAGCAATTGAGTTGATTTTTGATGTATACTTAAATTTTTTCATCGTCATTCATTTATTATTTACCAATGTTTATGTGAACATATGTTCGAATCTCCCATTCTGATCCTTCAGAGAATCCACTAAAATCGAGTGTTGGTGGGTTTAAAACTCCTATACTAGTGGCAGCTGGAGCATATCTTGGAGAGTATTGATCCAAAGATCTCCATGTTCCTCTAATACCTATTTGTGTATTGGGAAGTCCAAACCAGTCTTGTTTTCCAAGCGAAGTTGAAAAATCAACCATCAATTGGATTGGGAATGTGAGGTTAAAGTCACGATGGTAATCGTATGGTCCCCAATCATTCACTTTTACATGTGATATCATTTTCATGTTTTTATAAATCATTCTGACATCACCCCCAAATCGAGTAATGGTGCGATCAGAATCACCATTTGCTTGACCATTTCCATAATAGAAATTACCAATCATCCCGAGTTCAGGACTGAGTTTTGAAACAACTCGCGTGTGCGCTTCCCAAAGATCCTCTGCGGGTGCACTTTGCCCAAAGGCAAAAAACTGTCGATTTGCCAAAAATCCAATGTGAGCGTCCTGGGTGGTGGGGAGATGTTTAAATACAAATCCAGCACTCATCGCAAATTTTGCATCTTCAACAACATCGTTGTTCCACTCATACATCCAAGTTCCTGGCGTTGGGTCAAATGTGAATAATATTTCTCCAGATGACATTTCTCTATTCCCTCCACGTACTGCAAAAGGATCATCAATTACATTGCGTAATCTTCCTGGTCCAGTAAACGCACTTGGGATTGGATCAATCAGGGGTTTTTGGTATAAAAAGTTTGGTGCAATCTGTAGATTTCCTAATAGATAGGTGAACCCAGACAGTACATTGGTCATGTTTCCACTACCTGAGTCTTTTAGTTTCCAACCTGTAAAGGTTTTGGTTTGGTCAGCACCACCATTGGCAACCAAGCCCATGTATGATCCTTGTGCATACCAATTGATTCTACCTTTTTGATAGGTGATTTTTGCTTTCGCACCCCAGTTGTCATCAGCAATAATTTTATCGACAAATACCTTGTCAAGCTCTTCGTCATAAACCTGAAATGAGCTTCCGTTGAGAGGACTACCGCCCCAAATTCCGCCGAAAGTAAAGCCGAAATCACCAATCTTGCGCTCAAGAGCAATTGTCGCTCGCTCTGTTGGCCATGCTGGGATAACCCCACTGGTAAGCTGATTTTCGTTTAATACACGTCTACCACTTTCGTCATATTCCAAATTGGTCACAAGGTCTCTGTGGTATACCCCAGTTAGTTTCCATTTGAGTAAATCCTTAGTATACTTTAGTAATACTGATGGATTGGCACCCCACCACAACTGAGGACCAAAGGCAGCTTTTAGACCACTTAATGCTCCTTTGCCATCTATTTCTGCACCTAAAATTTCGCCATTGTAGATATCCAAATTTGGACCATAGTTTGATTCAGAATAGAGATTGAATACGTCTCCTTCATATGCCCAGTGGTAATGCCCTGTTCTGTAAAAACCTCTTAGGTCAAAATTCTTTGCATTCCACTCAAAATCAGCATTGTATATCTGTACTCTATATGGGTCATTGACAGTAATCACTTCACCTGTTTGAGACAAAACTTTCATAGGTCTTCCACGGTTTTCGTAGAAAATTTCATCAATCGCATTGTCAGTCACATTGCCCAAGACACTGACATTGACCTCAGCACGCATGCCTGGAGCAGGTTTTCCTTCGACACCTACAAAATAGGATTGCATATGGTCAAAACCCAACTGATCAGGATAAACTGTTTCTTCAGAACTCGCTGTCTCTGGAGTTGTTGTTAAATCTCCTCCAGTGTTAAAGCTGGTAAACTCAGCCCTGAGCCTACTCACACGAAGTTTTTCACCACCACCCATGGCTGCTTTGTCTCCACGAGCACGAAGCATCGCATCCATAATTTGGATATTGTTAAAATGATTTTCTATAAAAGCAGCATCAACTCCACTGGCATAAGGGTTGAGCGCGTGTGCTTCTTTCAATGCATAATATGCTGCTCTTGGGTATAGTTCATATAATCCACGAGCGTCATTTGGACCTTTTGCACAAATCCCAAACCACTCTTCATTCATGTTATTTTGACCTGGTATATAATCAAATGGGTAGCCCCCGTTTGACCAAGAAGCATTGTTATCATGAATATCTAGATTATCGGTTTGTCCGAATTTCCACCAACCATCACTAAACTGGAATGTACATCCACCTATTGAGTTTCCTGTTTTGCCAAGTCCTGCAGCGTTGGCATAAATTTCTTTCCACTGACCAACCATAATAGTGGCTTGAGCTTGTTGGTCTTCTTTGTTGGAAAGTGCATTGAAAGCATCTGAACCAAACTCAGTAAATAAAATAGGCTTTCCATATTCATTTTTAACACGCTCGAAGGTATCGCCAAAAGAAATCCCACGATACATATTAGTCCCGTAGATATCTACATCTTGACATTCTTGTGCGATAATGTCCATGAACAATAAGTCTCCATTACAAATAGCAACTGGGTGTGATCCGTCAATTCCTTTGATTGCTATTGCTGCGTCATTCATGAGTTTGTACATGGGTCTTCCGCGGTTTTCACCAACAGCTTTGATTTGGTCTTCTTCATCTGGAAAATCTTCTGTTTCAGCTCCTGCCCAGAACAAACCGTAGTTATTTTCGTTTCCTAACAAAAACATCAAAAGACCAGGAGTATTCTTAAACTGTTCTGCAAGGGCAGTTATTTCAGACATCAAAAGTTGTCTGACAGCAGGGTTACTGTAGTCTGTAACTGGAACCCATGCGCCATCAAGCGTCAAGCCATATCGTCCAAAAGGGTGATTGAGGATGGTATGAATGCCATAGTTTTCATAAATGTATTGTACCCATTTGGGTTGAATACCAGTGTATGATCGAATGGTGTTTACACCCATATTTTTGAGGAGTCCCATCTCTGAATCAAGCGCCGCGATGATAAAATCGTCGGATTGATTCCAAAAATCGAAAGAGTAGTTTGTTCCTCTTGGAAAGTAGTCCCAGTTCATTCCATTGACCATGAAGTCTTTTCCATCGACAACAAGTTTAAACTGATTGTTTTCGTTCTGAACGACAACATTACCTGCTTGTGAATACATAGATATAGAC
>JAKMFX010000040.1 GCA_022425195.1 Flavobacteriales bacterium
CATACTTCAACAGACCTAGGGAAATCATCAGAAGACTGAGATCCCGATTCTGGATTTCTAACCCCTAACATAATTGTTCTGACGTTACCTAGGTTTGGATTCCCCATAATCTGAATTTGTCTTTTGCCGCCATCAACGGAATAAGAATACGGTTTTGAAAAACTCACATTCACATTACCCGCTCTGATCTCTGCATTGCGGTCGAGCTTTGCCTTTCGCAAAAGATCGAAGTCTATTTCAATCTCATTCTCTTCCGGCCAAATCTCGTTTCTAGAAGAAGCTCCCCATGGGGTAACTTTCAGTGGGATTTCATACTCGTAATAATTGGAATTGTAATCGGAACCCACGCGAATAAACATATTCAAATCATCGTCATTTAACTCCTCTTCCATTCGCTCTGCATGAACAAAGAGCTTCATCTTGTTGTAGGACCTCATGTCCATCGTTACATTCTTGTAGGCACCCCGAGCATCTCCATCCTCAAGATCTTTAATTTTAAAGCTGATGGATTGTTCGTTTTGCTGCTGCGTGGAAGTAGAACCTAAAATCCGTTCTCTTTCGATCCCGGGAGGTAAGACATAGCGCACGGGATCTCTTCTTCCATTTTCTTCCAGATTTACTACCGATATGTCAAAGGTGGTTGAAGAGCCGTCAACCTGAGTATTTTCTTCTCCCTCTTCAAGGCTGTACAGATACTTTCTCCATTCGCCACGAACAAGATCTAAACTCGCGAAACGAAGTACTGTGGTCGACTCAAAACCTCTCATAAACATTCGCATAAAACGAATGGATTTAAAGTCGGGGATACTTCCTATCTTCTTGTCATAAGAACGAACGGGGATTTTAAACTGAATCCAACGGGTATTGTTATTAGGCCCCGCATTGTCAATGATGGAGGTAATGTAGTTTTCTCCCACTTCGTCTAGTGCCTCAGGTCGCATGCTTACCTTATATTGAAAGTAGGACTCAGACTCACTCAGTGTGTAGTCACTGTTGATGTCTTCCACATCCGGAAGCTGAGAATAGGGTTGCTTCAAATCATTGTCATTTGGAATGAGTGAGTTCCCATCCAAACCATTGTAGCGTTTGTAGCGTTCTAAAATGCTTTTCTCCTCCGTATTGTAATCCTCACCGTAGTAATAATGGTAGTTGTCGGCAGCAGGATCCCGATTGGCTTTGATGTAGGCCTCGGAATTAAGTCCAAGATATGTCTGTATTTTCTCCAAATACGTTTCCGTTTGCCCTCCCTCAAAAGAAATAAAAGCTCTTTCCTGTTCATCACTCAGACCGTCAAGTCCGACATCCTGAAGATCTCGAGCCGTTTGCCCACTGTTAAAAGCATTCACCAATGCCTGAACAGAAGGCACACGACCCCATGCGGTGGTATCCACATCTCCTTCATCACCATCTATGGGCAATCCATTCTCATAACTTTTTCGCGAATCTTTTAAGATGTCTTCTGAAACATTCCCCAAGTTGATGTAAAAGTCACCCCCGGAGGTGTTGGGGTTTTCAATAAAGGGATCCATCATCCAAAACTCCAGAAACTCCACATTTGCGGATTCAAAATCGTTCGTCTGCAACTCTCGAACCACACCACCCCATCTGGTTTCAGGAAAATTTAAAGCTCCAGAAGCATCAATACCCTCAGAAATCCCTGGCTCGCCAGAAACATCAAAATTATAAGGCCCTCTTTCGCCTGGGTAAAAAGCCAGGTCAAAAGTTCGAAGGCGCAAAGGCTGTCCAGAGGGAATGTCTTTATCCGGAAAAATCTCGTTGATGGAAATTTCTCTTACGTAAGGGGCTTCGCGATCTTCATCACTGATATGTCTGGGAGAATAGGAAGTTTTTCGCTGTAAATCGGAGTTAATCGTATACCACGACAACAGGGCGCGGTTGTATCCATAACTGAGATCGTTAGTCCTTGTTGATTCTGGAAATAATTCTTTATCCTGGGGCGTACTTGCCAGGCTCCAAGCATGTGCAGTTCGCAAATCAATAGGCGACTGACTGTTTTCAAAGTCATCTATGTAAGCCGTTCCGGTTTCGTCAATATTGATGGACTTGGGATGTCCGGGTATGAATTGAGCAAACTCCCCTGTCAACAATAGAGTTGACTTCTCTTTGGTCTCAATCAGCGGCAACTTGTCTACCAATCTAGTCAATAAAGGTGCTTCTGTTTTGTAGGATCCATTTATCCCCCAGATGGTATTCGAGATCGGCTCTTCGCCCATATTGATTTTTGGCGTTTGACTGTTTTCCGAAAGATTTAATAGCGTTGCGCCCAGTATAAAATCATCATTAAATTTATAATCTGCATGCAAGCCTAAATAACGTTTGGTCATCCAGGAATACGCCGAATTGCTCTCTAGCTTTACATCGATTTGTTGCCCCGAACTTAGGATTCCCTCGTCAATGATTTTCACGCGACCCAAATTGTAATCTACGGTATAATGTATGTTTTCTTCCAAGGGTGTTCCTCCCATGCTGACCGTGACTGACCCCTGAGGGACATCCATGGCATTCAGAGGTATGTCAGAACCAGAAGAGGATTTGTACTGTCCCTTGATGATGAACTTATTCAGCTCTGCGACCTGTGAAGCAGCCGTTTTGGTGGAATCGTACAGGGCATCAAAAACGTATCGGTTCGCCAATTCTGCACTCAGGCCCAATTCGGTGAACTTGCCACGTAAATGGTCTCCAAAAGGCTCTGTGGAAGGTAAATACACCCGACCGTTAGATGTTTTAATCGTAAGGTTTGGAATGAAATCAAAAACACCATCGGGCCCTGGATCGTTATTTTGGTTTAAGTTATCCAGATTCATCAGCTGTATCAAAAGAGAGCTACTCAAGCCTTCCTCAGGAAGAAAAGGCAGGGGTGTTCCAGATTCGTCATCTAGATAGTTTATTTGCAAATTGAAGTCTTCTCTATTGACTTGATAAGCGCCAAGTGCGTAAACGTTTTTCATGGATAAATTCCAAAGAGGCAATTTCACATCCACCGAGGTACTTTTTAATAATTTTAAGACCAAGGCATCGGGAGAGGCTACGTCCGTAGACAATTCTCCGACCTGATAGGGAATCCCATTGTAAGTGTATTGGAAGGCTACGGCTAAAATTTCATCTGAATTTAATGCTTGGTTCAAGGAGATGAAACCCAATTGTGGATCAAAACTGTATTCAGATCGCGTTAATTTTTTAGCATTTTCTATTTTCTCGTAATCTACGGACTGTTCGTAACCAGTTCCATTCAAAGAAGATGTGATTCTACTGACCTTTCGGATGTCTTGAAAATCAGTAACCAAAACTTGAGGATCTAAGCTGTTGTTTTTGTTGTCGGGCGTGGGCACATTGATGGACCCCGCATAGACATTAGATTTGTTGTGTACGTTATCAAGTTGCTCACCCAAATCCTGAAAGGCCAAAACGTTACGTACATTTTGTGTGACCCCAGAACGGTTGGTCACCCATACCTCAACGTTGGTGATGGATACGCTGGAGCTAACAATGGGCATGTTTCTGAGTGCACCGTCGTAATTTTCATAAAAATACTGCCCCAAGAAAAAGTGCTTGTTGGCTTCGTAATCGTCGGCATAGATTTCGAAGTTGGTGGTTTGTGCACCCCCATCTACGCGAATGGTACTGGTTTCGGATTTTTGCTCAGAAAATACCGTGGTAAAGGTCGCTTTCCCAAACTGGAATTGGGCTTTAACACCAAACAAACTCTGAGTTCCCGAAATTAAGGAGCCACTCAAGGGTAAACTCACGTTCCCCAGTTCTATCTTCTTGATGATCTGATCTTCATCCCCCGTGTACTCTAGCTTCATTTGGTTTTCAAAATCAAACTGACTCTTGGTATCGTAATTGGTGCGAAGGGCCAACTTGGTTCCAATTTTTCCAATCACATTCATTTGAATGCTTTGATCAAAATTAAAACTCCCCTGACTCTGTTGACTTTTCGTGAGATTTGGGTTCTTGGTCTTATCAAAATTCCCTGCAAAGGTCAGTTGTGCTGATCCCTGCGGCCTGATGTCAATGGTATTCCCACCAAAAACACGACCTAAAGATTCACCCATTTGAAACTTTGGCTTGGTGCCTGCCACGCCTTCATCAACAAAACTGGATTGCGCCTTCTCCTTCCAGTAAGATTGAATCTGCTGATTGAACATCCACTGTCTAAATTCACCCTCACTCATAAATCGAGGGCGATCTTGCGTGAGGCTTCCTATGGTTTTCTGAAAGGTGAAATCACCTTTATCGATCCGGTAATTGACCGTTTCGCCAAAATTATCGGGCAGTTTGAAGCCCATTTTTGGGTAGGGCAAAGGGTTGGTATCATCCTGTGCTTGAACCGTAGCTTGGGACAAGAAAAAGACAATAAGGGTGAAAAATACTTTTATCGCGACCTGACGAAACTTCACTTACAACTGCTTTAGGGCTTGTTTTACCAGTTCTTCAACACCGATTTGCGGATCTTTCTCCAGCAATTTATCAATCAACTTGTGTACCGCCTTCATCGGGAAGCCAAGAACTTCTAATGCAGATAACGCTTCTTCGCGGTTTCTATTGCCTGTTTTAACACTCATTTCAATATCGTCGAAAGCCTTCAGCATTTTGTCTTTGAGGTCGAGGATAATGCGTTGGGCAGTTTTAGCTCCAATCCCTTTAACACTCTTGATAAGGGCTACATCTTCATTAACAATGGCATCTCTTATTTCTTCAGGCAACATAGAAGATAAAATCACACGGGCCGTAGAAGCTCCCACTCCAGAAACTGATATCAACAATCGGAATACTTTTCGTTCCAGTTCCTCATGGAATCCGAACAGCGTATGTGAATCCTCTTTGATGGCCAGATGCGAAAATAGTTTGCAAAATTCGGAATCCCCTAATTTGGAATAGGTGTTGAGCGATATGTGAAGCAAGTAACCCACACCATTGCAATCGATCACTGCATAAGCCGGGTTTAACTCTACTAATTTTCCTTGAACGTGGGTAATCATTTCAATGCTATTTATTTCTGTAAACCTCGCTTAATAGAGAAGCTGTGTCATTTTTTTGTGAACTACATGCAACTTGAACAAGTGGGCTGAACCCTATCGGTTGTGCAAGTTTAATGCAACACAAACATACAAAACGAAAGTTGCAGAAGGAAAGTTAATGCGCGAAAAATGAACTTATAAGGAGATCATTGCAAATCATCAAATACAGACCCTAAGGAAAGTATTACGTCTAAACATTCACAGGGTGAAAACAAAATAAAAAGCCACTTCTTAAAGTGGCTTTTTTTATTTTATTCGACGCTAAGCTCTAGCATCAAAGGCGAGTAGTTTAAAAGGCGCGAATGGCGCGAACTGGATATGTTGCAATATTCATATCTGCATATGTCGAACTACCGTTGAAGAATCCCACTACCCATGCAAGACTGTTATGACCTGCTTGATCAATAGACCAGTACCATTCGTTGATAAATCCACCCGGATTACTACCCGAACCTTTACCTATTGTCGCATACATGAGTAATAATTCTTGTTTGCTTGGTAAATACCAATCATCATAACCCTGTGATGTTGCATTTAATGCTGCAGACTTGGCTGGCTGCCATGTCATTTTCCCTAAATCTTGTAAATCAGCTACCAAACCGGTTCCATCCCCATTAATTTTAAATACGTAACCTCCAGCATGAATATCTCCTATTTGTAAAGGGGTTAGTGAATTACCTGCACAGTCATAACCCTCTTGTGCAGCTGGCTCACCACAACCACATCCTAAATCTTCTGCACTTCCATTAGGAACTCCAGCACAATCTAGGCAAGAAGAGCCATCTCCATTCATCACACCACAAGCATCTATGCAAGAAGTGTTCTCACAAGAATCATCACCAAACTCTGCTTCTGAATTGTAATTACAAGCTGTTTCATCCATGCACCCTGAAACCTCATCCACATCACATATCCCATCATTGTCGAGGTCGGATGCACACCAGCCCTCATAAGTCGCATGAACTGCAGCCACGGCGGCATCCACATCGGCTTGGGTAACTCCATCTTCTGGAGTAATCATGTCACAAAATTTCAATCCAACAAGGGCTTCATCCACCTTGATTTGGTATCCCTCCATATAGATCAAGTCTCCTAAAGCATTAAATTCATATGATGGGAGATAAGCCAATCCCCACTCGTCTTTAACAATTTCAATTTGATCTTTGTGACCTTCAAAAGCAGCCATCACATCTTTTGCCTCCAAACAGGTATAACCAAACATACTCCAACCTTTTGGCAAGGACAAAGCATTACACGAACCGTTATCCGTATTCGCGTTGGCATGGTAATTAAACGCACTAGAATCGGTACAACCGTTCACAACCGCAACACAAGAATTGTCATCCGTATTCGCATTGGCATCATAATTATAGGCTGTCGCATCTATACAACCCTCAACGATGATTTCACAGATTCTGTCGGAATTTGCTGTGGGCGCTATAGACTCGTATTGATCAAATGAACATACAGATAATGCCGAACAAGCTCGATCCGAGGTTGAAGTTGGCGCCATACTTTCGTATTCGCCGGCTGTACAATCACTTAATTCTGAACATTCTATGTCAGACAATCCGGGTAAGGCTGCCACCGATACGAATTCGCCGGATGAACAACTAGTTCTTACAGGCAAACATTGTATGTCAAACATGCCAGGTGAAGCTGCCACCGACACGTATTCGTCAGATGAACAACTAGTTCTTATAGGCGAACATTGTATGTCAAACAGGCCAGGTGAAGCTGCCACCGACACGTATTCTTCGGATGCACAAATAGTTCTTATAGGCGAACACAGTCTGTCAGAGGTTGTTGTAGCAGCCATCGACACGAATTCATCAGATAAACATGTACTTAGAACAGAACATTCTCGATCCGAAGTTGGCGTGGGTGCCATGGTCTCGTATTCGTCCAGGTAACATTCGGAAACTGACAGACAATCAGAAAGATCGTCAGGGCTGAAAGTACCGGACACACATGGCATACAAGATTCACCCGAAGATCTAGACGTACCATCCATTTGATTCCCACATTCAGCGACTACCAATGGAGACCAATCAAAAGTTCTAATCGGCCTTACTTGTAATGTAAATATCTTTTTAGACGAAGCATTCTGATCATCATTATTAGGAGCAACAAACCAAGCTTGAGTGGTAGAAGAATATTGAGATGAACTAAAATACCAGCCATCATTAAAATCTTCGAAAGATGTCATTGCCAAGAACTCATCTCTGGATGGCAGAAACCAATCATCATATCCTCCAGAGGAATGATTTAAGGCAGCTTGAGCAGCTGTTATGCCATTTGGAGAAGAACAATTACTGGCAATAGATTCTGTATTGCTTTCACCTGAACCAATGGTCAAGTCAGTCGAAACATTTACACCATAACAACCCCACTCATAGCCTAAATCCCCCGGTTGGGAAGTATCATAAGCTCCAGAAGATAAATCCTGAGAAGCAACTACGTAACCTAAACCGGATGCTTCATCAATATGAAACACAGTCCCCCCTTCGGTCTGATCACCTATTTCTTGGGCATTAGAACTTAAACTGAGGGCACAGAACAGTGCTGCAATTCCTAGTGATTTCTGAGTAAATTTTTTCATTGTCTGGGAGTGTGTGGTTTTTTATAAATATAGGAATAAATAAAGACAACACAATAAAGTGTAAAATACTGTAAATCAATTAACTAATATCACTCCAACGAATGCTTTTGTGGTGAGCTCGCATGTACTCTTTACAAATAGCTAGATTTTCGTCATGAGTTAACTCGGGATCATTTGCTAGGATTTCTTGTGCCACTTGACGTGCATATTGCAATATTTTAGCGTCTTTGGACAAGTCGGCCAGTTTCAAATCCAGAAGCCCACTTTGGCGGGTTCCCATAATATCTCCAGGACCTCTTAACTTCAGATCGGCATCGGCAATTTCAAATCCGTTTTGGGTCTGCACCATGGTTTTCAAACGAAACTTGGCATCGGAACTCAATTTCTGACCGCTCATGAGTATGCAATAGGACTGCTCGGCACCTCTACCTACCCGACCTCTCAGCTGATGCAATTGAGAAAGCCCAAATCGCTCCGAGCTCTCAATGACCATCACCGAAGCATTAGGTACATTTACGCCCACTTCAATAACCGTAGTTGCGACCATGATTTGGGTTTCCCCTTTTACAAAACGGGCCATTTCCATCTCCTTATCCTCAGATTTCATGCGGCCGTGCACCACAGATACTTGATAAGTAGGTTTCGGAAAATGCCTACAAATACTTTCGTAACCGTCCATCAAATCTTTATAATCGAGGGTCTGACTTTCATCAATCAAGGGGTATACAATGTAAATCTGTCGTCCTTTTTCTATTTCTTGCTTCAAGAAGTGAAACATGGACAATCGGTGTTTGTCGGTGCGATGTAAAGTCGTAATGGGTTTTCTTCCCGGCGGCAGCTCATCAATGATGGAAATGTCTAGATCGCCGTACACCGTCATGGCCAATGTGCGGGGAATGGGTGTTGCCGTCATCACGAGGATGTGTGGGGGTTTTTGGTTTTTCTTCCACATTTTGGAGCGTTGAGAAACACCAAACCGATGCTGCTCATCGATGATCGCCATCCCCAGGTTTTTGTATTTCACTTTGTCCTCCAAAAGTGCATGCGTTCCCACAAGGATATCCAATTCCCCGGATTCCAGGGCTCCATGAATTTCTCTTCTACGCGCTACTTTGGTAGAGCCCGTGAGTAATTCCATCTTCATTCCAAGGGCCTCCACCATATCTTTTAATCCTTGATAATGCTGCGTAGCTAAAATCTCTGTAGGAGCCATCAAACAAGATTGAAACCCATTGTCTTTGGCCATGAGCATGACCATCAAGGCTACAATGGTTTTCCCAGAACCCACATCGCCTTGCACCAGACGATTCATTTGTTTTCCGGATGCAACATCCATACGAATTTCCTTTAAAACACGTTTTTGAGCACCGGTAAGTTCGAAGGACAGTTGTTCTTTATAAAACTCATTAAAATGAGTGCCTATATCTGTAAAAGGATAAGATTTGTACACCTGCTTCTTATGTCGTTTCATCTTCAGCAAAGCCAATTGTATGAAAAAGAATTCTTCGAATTTCAATCGTCGATGGGCTTGACGTAAAAGCTCCTCAGATTTGGGAAAGTGTACATTCAACAAAGCATCTCGCTTGGAAATGAGCTTGTATTCTTTTCGGATGTTCAGCGATAATGTTTCGGGGATATATTCTGCGATCTGACCGAGCAATTCGTGCATTAATTTGGCAATGCCTTTGGAATGTAAAAATCTATTGGTGAGCTTCTCAGTAGATGGATACACACCTTGCAAGGCAGTCAACAAACTCTTCTTATAATTTTCGAGGGTTTCAATTTCTGGGTGCGAGATGCTGTAAGTATTTCTGTACATCGTGGGCTTGCCAAAAACCACAATTTGCTCTTGTAACTTAAGCGATTTCTTAACCCATGAAACGCCTTTGAACCATACCAACTCCATGGAGGAATTACCGTCTTCGAAAATGGCTTTCAGACGTTTTTTACGGCCTGCACCCTCCTCTTTGATCTGAGTGATCTTTCCTACAATTTGGACATCTGCCAAATCGGAAAGGAGTTCAGAGATCTTGTGAAATTGGGTTCTATCAATATACCGAAATGGGTAGAGTTCCAAAAGGTCACGATATCGAAATATATGCAACTCCTTCTGCAAAAGATCCGCACGCTGAGGCCCAACTCCTTTTAGGAATTCAATAGGGGTGTCTAGCAGGTGAGGATTCTGAGGCATGATCAAATTTTATCAAATGTAAGTTATCAAAATCGTAGTTCAAAAACTCAAATTGATTTTGATGAAAATTTAGTAGTTTTGAAAGTACGAGTAGTATTTAAAACAAACGGCATGAATTTGAAACCCACGAGAATATTTGAACTCGCAGAATATACACATCAAAAATTCAACAAACCTGATGTACTGGCAGGAAAAGAAGACGGTGTATGGAGAACCTATTCCTCGGAGGAATTCGTTAAGATTACTGACGCCATAGGATATGGCTTATTAAATCTGGGGATGAATCCTGGAGACAAGATTGCCGTCGTTTCCGCCAATCGTCCGGAATGGGCATTGGCTGATATGGGCATCAGTAAAATTGGAGCCATCAATGTTCCTATTTATCCCAACGTCACTTCCGATGATTACGAATACATCCTTAAAGATTCCGGTGCCCGAATTTTATTTGTGGGCTCTGAAGAAATTTTTGAGAAAGTACATTCCCTCATTGATAAAGTGGACACGCTTGAGGCTATTTATGCCTTCGACGAAATTGAACATGCGAAAGATTGGCATGAAATTATTGAGGACGGTATGGAGCATCCAAAAGCCTCAAAAATGAAAGCGCATCAACTGGAGGTCAAATCATCAGACCTGTATACCATTATTTACACATCGGGGACCACCGGAAACCCAAAAGGAGTGATGTTGTCTCACGACAATTTATATTCGCAATTCATCGGTCTCAAAGACTCACTTCCTCTAGATGAAACTGACAGGGCGATAAGTTTTTTGCCCCTATGTCATGTATTTGAAAGGGTGGTAGAATATTATTACCTCTACAAGGGAACCTCGATATACTACGCAGAAAGCATCGAACAAATCGGCGATAATTTAAAAGAAATTAAACCGAGCATCATGCCAACAGTTCCTCGGTTGTTGGAAAAAATATACGACAAAATTGTTGCCAAAGGCTCTGACCTTACTGGGCTCAAAAAGAACCTTTTCTTTTGGGCCTTAAACTTAGGTCTTCGTCACGAACTCGATGGAAAAAATGGAGCCTTTTACGAGTTTCAATTAAAAATTGCCAACAAACTCATCTTTAGCAAATGGCGAGAAGCGGTTGGGGGTAATATCAAATTCATATTTTCAGGTGCAGCTGCACTTCAACCTCGACTGGCACGAGTATTTACGGCAGCTCAAATACCGATTTTTGAAGGTTACGGTCTCTCCGAAACCTCTCCTGTGATTGCGGTTAACACACCTGAAAAAGGCGGTAGATGCTACGGTACCGTAGGAAAAGTCATGAAGGGTGTACAAGTCAAGTTTGGCCCTGATGGAGAAATCCTATGCAAAGGACAAAACGTAATGATGGGTTATTACAAAAGACCCGATCTAACCGCAGAGGTCATTGACGAAGACGGATGGTTTGCTACCGGAGACATCGGAAAGATGGTTGACGGTGTGTATCTACAAATCACAGACCGTAAAAAAGAAATATTCAAAACTTCGGGCGGAAAATACATCGCACCCCAAGTCATGGAAAATAAATTTAAAGAATCCAGAATCATTGAACAAGTGATGGTGTTGGGAGATGGAGAGAAAATGCCAGGTGCATTCATCGTTCCTGAATTTGAATCCCTCAAGGTATGGTGCCAGCTTCATGAAATCAGCTACACTACAAATTCGGAAATGACCGAACATCCTGAAGTGCTCAAAAAATATGAAAGCGAAATCAACCGTTACAACCAACAGTTCGCCCCCTACGAACAAGTCAAAAAATTCGTACTCATGAAAGATGTCTGGTCGGTTGACGGTGGTGAACTAACCGCTACACTGAAACTAAAAAGAAAGCCGATACGCGCCAAATACGACAATGAATATCGTGAAATTTACCCTTGATGAACCACCAATCGAAACGTTTATTAAACACTAAAATATAGTGTATTAAAGCTCTAACAAATCTAGTTAGAGCTTTTTTTTATCTTTTTTAAAAACCCTACAAGCCAATACTGTAGGGGATTTAATAAGATTTATTTTCATGTAAAAAAGGTATGCATGCCAAATAATTGCCAATTAATTATGCTTGCATACTTTTTTTTCTTAGCTTTGAGTAAAGCACATTAAAAATGAACGAAAAGAAACACATCATCGATTTTAGAATCAGATCTTCATGGCACGGCATCTCAAGATTTTACAATGAGCAAGCCAAAGATCACGATGCAACTGCCTCTACAGGATTTGCCTTGCTAAACATCGAAAAGGACGGAATACTATCAACCCAGCTGGGTCCTAAAATGGGAATGGAATCTCGAAGCTTGACGCGCACACTTAAAGGGATGCATGACCAGGGATATATTCGAAAAAAAATAGATCCTGCAGACAAAAGAAAAGTACACATTTTCCTAACCAAAAAAGGTTTGAGTTATCGGAAAATCGCCTCGGAAAATGTAAAAATATTTAATGAACGTGTTTTCGAAAAAATCACCCAAGAAGATCTAAACACTTTTTATAAGGTGATGGATTCGATAGACGTATCTGTTGAAGAACTGAAAAATGAAATCTAAAAGAAGCCTAAAAAAAGTAGCTATTATTGGCTCGGGAATTATGGGATCTCGAATAGCCTGCCACATGGCAAACATTGGTTTAGATGTCATCTTATTAGACATCGCCCCCAGTGAATTAAGTGAAGTGGAGAAAAAAGCCGGTTTATCTTTGAACGACCCCAAAGTAAAAGACCGAATCGTGAATGAAGCGCTGAAGTCTACCCTCAAATCTAAACCGGCTCCACTTTACATTAAAGAGTTCGTAAATAGAATTGAAACTGGAAATCTAAGCGATGGTATAGAAAAAATATCAGATGCGGATTGGATTATCGAAGTTGTGGTAGAACGTCTTGACATCAAACAGCAAGTTTATGAAACGGTAGAAAAACATAGAAAAGAAGGGAGTATTGTTTCGAGCAATACATCAGGCATTCCAATTCATATGATGACCAAAGGTCGCAGTGAAGATTTCAAAAAGCATTTCTTAGGAACACATTTCTTCAATCCACCAAGATACCTGGAGCTATTGGAAATAATCCCCACAAAATTTACAGACAACAGTATTGTTGACTTCCTAATGAATTTTGGAGATCGTCACCTCGGGAAAACCACTGTGCTATGCAAAGACACTCCCGCCTTTATAGCCAATCGCGTTGGAGTTGCTGGAATCCTGTCCCTTTTTCATCTGGTAGAAAAAAAAGGACTCAGTGTAGAAGCTATTGACCAACTCACAGGGCCGATCATTGGTCGCCCCAAATCGGCTACGTTCCGAACTTGTGATGTGGTGGGTTTAGATACACTCGTTCACGTTGCTCATGGACTTTATGAGAATTGTCCGAATGATCTATCTCGAGAAGCTTTTAAACTTCCCAAATACGTTCAAAAGCTATACGAGAACAAATGGCTAGGTGACAAAACCCGACAAGGGTTTTACAAAAAGACCAAAGATGAAAATGGCAAAAAAGCCATACTATCTCTTGACTTTAACTCTTTTGAGTATAGCGCACAAGATCGAATAAAATCTCCCACATTAGCAAAAGCTAAAGAGATTGACAGCCTCAGAAAACGACTTAAATTTTTGTTCAACAGCAAATGTGAAATAGGGGATTTCTACAGAGAAATGTTCACCGACATGTTTGCCTATGTATCTCATCGCATCCCCGAAATATCGGATGAAACTTATCGCATAGACCAGGCGATTAAAGCGGGTTTTGGATGGGAATTAGGCCCCTTCGAAATCTGGGACGCCATTGGGGTTTCATCCGCATTAGATCAAGCATCAGCTCTAGATATGGACATCGCTCCATGGGTGAAGAAAATGCCAAAGGATGGAAATGCTTCTTTCTATCGTATTGAAGATTCATCCCAGCAGTATTTCAATCAGATCGAGCAAAACTATTTAAAAATACCGAGTCAGGATGCCATCACCGATTTACATGTGCTCAAAAAAAATAATTTGATCTGGCAAAAAGACGTCGCTTCATTGATTGACCTGGGCGATGGAATCATCAACCTCGAGTTTCATTCTAAAATGAATTCCGTTGGAGGCGATACACTTCAGACCATCCATCAAGCCATTGAAACTTCAGAGGAACAATATCGAGGTCTGATTATAGCCAATCAAGGTGCTAACTTTTCTGTAGGCGCCAACTTGGCCATGATCTTTATGCTGGCCATTGAACAAGATTATGAAGAACTCGATTTTGCCGTCCGCGCCTTCCAACAAACCACCCAAAAAATTCGTTATTCGAATACTCCGGTGGTCGTTGCACCTCATGCCATGACACTCGGTGGTGGATGTGAAATATCTCTACATGCCGACGTAACTCAGGCAGCGGCAGAAACCTACATGGGATTGGTAGAAATGGGTGTTGGACTGATTCCGGGGGGTGGAGGCTCAAAAGAAATGGCTTTACGCGCCTCAGAGCGATTTAATACGGGAGATATTGAAAACCCTCTGATTCGAGAACTATTTCTAAACATTGGTATGGCTAAAGTATCTAGCTCAGCACACGAAGCTATGGACTTAGGGCTTTTAAGAAAAGGTGTTGACGGCATTTCTGTCAATAAAAAAAGACGAATTAGCGATGCCAAGGCGGCCGCAATTGCTCTGGCAGAAAAGGGATACAGACCTCCATCTAAGGAAAAGAAGGTGAAAGTTTTAGGGAATCAGATTTTAGGCTCTTTTCTCGTGGGGGCAGATTCTATGTTACACGCAGGTTTCATTACGGAACACGAAAAGTTGATGTCAGAAAAACTCGGATACGTGATGTCTGGAGGAGATTTATCACAGCCTACGATGGTTAGCGAGCAATACCTCCTCGACATAGAAAGAGAGGCATTTTTATCACTTACAGGAGAACGTAAAACGCTGGAACGCATTGAGCACATGCTCAAAACAGGAAAACCACTAAGAAATTAAGACGGATAAAATGAAAGCATACATCATAAAAGGATATCGAACCGCTGTAGGAAAAGCCCCACGAGGCATGTTCCGATTTATGCGACCTGACGACTTGGCTGCCGCTACAGTCAGCCATTTGGTAAAGACGATTCCAGAGTTAGACGTCAACCGAATTGATGATGTGATTGTTGGAAATGCAACGCCCGAAGCAGAACAAGGACTGAACATTGGACGTATGGTTTCATTGATAGGTTTACATACAGATCTCGTCCCAGGCATGACCGTCAACAGATACTGCTCCTCGGGACTAGAATCCATAGCCATTGCCTCAGCGAAAATTAATGCAGGAATGGCACATTGTATCATTGCAGGTGGTGTAGAAACCATGTCTCCGATTCCCTTTGGAGGATGGAGGGTCGTGCCTAATGCTAAGGTGGCCGCAAATCATCCAAGCTGGTACTGGGGCATGGGGAATACGGCAGAAGAGGTTGCAAATCGCTTTTCTATTTCTAGAGCAGAGCAAGATGAATTTGCCTTCAACTCTCATCAAAAAGCTTTGAAAGCCATCGACGCTAAATTGTTTAAAGATGAAATCGTACCCATTGAGGTGGAAGAAATCTTCTTGGATGAACAGGAAAAAAAACAAAGCCGATCCTATCTTGTTGACACTGATGAAGGCCCTCGAAGAGGGACAAACATAGACGCACTCGCTCGATTACGGCCCGTTTTTGCAGCCAAAGGTTCTGTGACGGCAGGGAATGCATCACAAACCTCTGATGGGGCAGCATTTGTGATGGTGATGTCTGAAAAGATGGTCAAAGAGCTGAACCTAGAGCCTGTTGCCCAATTATTGAGCTATCAAGTTGCTGGGCTAGAACCCAAAGTTATGGGTATGGGACCTGTGTATGCTGTTCCCAAAGCATTACAAGACTCAGGCTTAAAAATACAAGACATTGAGCAAATTGAGCTGAACGAAGCCTTTGCCTCTCAGTCCCTCGCCGTCATCAAAGAACTTGGGATTGATCCGGGAATCGTAAATGTCAATGGCGGTGCCATTGCCTTGGGTCACCCCTTGGGATGCACAGGAGCGAAACTCTCTGTTCAATTGTTTAACGAAATGCGAAGAAGAAAACAACGATATGGAATGGTGACCATGTGTGTGGGAACCGGACAGGGTGCAGCAGGCATCTATGAACTTTTAAAATAATACAAATGAGCTACTTAAAAGGCGGACAATTTTTAGTAAAAGAAACCCATGCCGATGATGTTTTCATCCGTGAAGAGTTTGGTGAGGATCAACAAATGATGCTTGGTGCCACTCAAGATTTTACCGAACGTGAAATCCGTCCACACCTGATGCGTTTTGAAGAAAAAGATTATGCATTGGTAGAAGATATTATTCGAAAAGCAGGTGAGCTAGGTCTCTTGGCCATTAGTGTTCCCGAGAAATATAGCGGACTGGGTATGGGCTTTAATACAGGGATGCTAATTTGTGAAGAAATCTCCAGTCTAACGGGCTCTGTAGCTACTGCTTTCGGTGCACATACGGGAATTGGCACCCTACCGGTTTTACTTTACGGAACTGAAGAACAGAAACAACATTACCTACCCAAACTCGCTTCCGGTGAATGGATTGCCTGTTACAATCTTACCGAACCCGATGCTGGGTCTGATGCCAATGCAGGTAAAACAAAAGCCGTTCTTTCGGAGGATGGAGAACACTACGAAATCTCTGGCCAAAAAATATGGATCTCTAATGCCGGCTTTGCACAAGTGTTCATCGTGTTCGCTCGGATTGAAGACGATAAAAATATCACGGGATTCATTTTCGAAAAAGACAAAGTAGAGGGATTAACCCTCAATCCGGAAGAGGCAAAATTAGGCATTCGATCTTCCTCAACACGTCAGGTATTTTTCAATCAGGTAAAAGTACCCAAATCGGCGATGTTAGGAAATCGTGGAGAAGGGTTTAAAATTGCTATGAATGCCTTAAACGTAGGGCGGATTAAACTGAGTGTAGCAGTAACCGGCGCGGCAAAAAAAGTATTGAATTATGCCATCGACTATGCTACAGAGCGCAAACAATTCAAAACTCCTATTGCCGCTTTTGGCGCCATTCAATTCAAATTGGCTGAAATGGCCACCAAAACATATGTTGCAGACGCAGGAAATTACAGAGCTGGGCAAAATATTGAAGACCACATAAAGCGTTTGGAAAAAGAAGGCCTTAGTCCTCAAGATTCAAAATTAAAAGGTGTTGAGGAGTACGCTATAGAATGTGCCATTCTCAAAGTATTTGGCTCTGAGATGATTCAATATGTGGCTGATGAGGCCGTTCAAGTATACGGAGGTATGGGTTTTTCAGCAGACTCAGAGGTAGAAGCCAGTTACAGAGATGCTCGCATCTCTCGTATTTATGAGGGGACAAATGAAATCAATCGACTTTTGTTGGTGAAAATGATGATGAAAAAAGCCCTGACGGGTGAAATAGACCTTATGGGTCCAGCGAAAGCAGTAGCCAAAGAGTTGATGAGCATCCCATCTTTTGGTGATGCCTCCGAGAACTTTTTTGACGAAGAAAAAAAGGTGCTAAATCATCTAAAGAAAACGGTATTGATGGTGGCGGGTACGGCGACAAAAAAACTAGGCCAAAGGATGGCTGAAGAACAAGAAGTGATGATGAATGTCGCCAATATTATCATTGAAATATACATGCTTGAATCTGCCCTATTAAAAACGGAAAAACTCGTGCATAAAGAGGGTGAAAAAAAACACCAAGAAAAAATATCCATGTGCATTAATTACCTGCACCATGCCGTGGAAGAAGTTCGAAAAAATGGGAAGGAAGCTTTATACGCCATCTCCGAAGGAGATGAGCAAAGAATGCTTCTGATGGGACTCAAACGGTTTACGAAAACTAAAGCAACCAACTTAAAAGAGCATAGAAGAAGTATTGCTAAAAAACTGATTGAAGAAAAACAATATTGTTTTGACCCCCCCCAACTGTAAAGTTTATTTACGGATGCGGAAAACCCTCACATCACTGTGAGGGTTTTTATCAGTTATCGAAGTACTTCTCTATCAAATAGGCCAAGTAATCTCGATGTGCATTCGTACTAGCGCCGAAGTCACTTACCTTACTTACCTCATCACTTATCAGGTTCAATTGATGATGGAGCTGAGATCGAATCATTCCATGCAAGCTCTTATACCCTGCAATTCGAATCAAACGATTCACATAAGCCAGTTGTAAGTTTTGTCTGAAACTATTCACCTGCGCTTTTTGATCTGCTTCAAAAATGGCCTCGTTTAAATCTGTAAAATAAGCTGCCAACTCATATTCGTTTCCATAAAGAGATGTGTTTACCATTCGGTTAAGTACATTCTTATTGAGTAATTGAGCCAAAACAGCTTTCTGAATGCTCAAAATACGCTCATGTATTTTTGGGTCCTCACCTCCATAGGGAGTGTTAAAGCCTCTACGTTGTTGCTGTAAGTACGGATACAAATCTGCAGCTTTCTCAAAAGCATCAGGTGCGAATGCGTATTTTGCAAGCGCATTCATTGCTTTCTTCTGTGCCTCATAAGCTACCGGCGAAAAAGGTTTTTCCTCATTCTCTTGTCCTACCATTGCCCGACTTACATGAACTCCAGCGATCTGTCGACTGATGATTTTCAAAGAAGTATAATATTGAGAAGTCAGCGTCATGTAGGAATTCAACACCTCTTGATGAGACTGTCCCTCTTTACGATATTTATCAAGGATGTTGGGCAAAACCTTATTGACCAATTCAATACGATCGATTGCATAGGCAACCGGATCTGAGGTCAAATCATAGATCATGGCATGGGGGTCCATACCCTTCCCTGTAGAACGCATATCGTCCGCATCATTAGCAAAATCAAGTCCATGTTTTGTGCTCTCAGACAATAAGTCCCTCAAGCCTTCTTCATCCAAGTCTGCATATGCAAACTCAATGGCCCAGTGATCATAAACTCCTGGAATGGTATCGTAATACAAACCTTGATTTTCGGAATGCAGACTGAAATTTATCGCAGGATACTCCATAACCGAGGAACAAAGACCTTTTTCATAGGTGGTTTCTTTGTTCAAAATCTCATCGTATGTGAGCCAATTTGAACCTTTAAAATTATGATTTAAGCCGAGGGTATGTCCTACCTCGTGAAGAACCAGTCGCTTGATAGACTCTCTGAGCAAATCCTCTTTATGTTCGGAGGGAAGCTCTAAGGCGTCAATAGCACTCTGTGCAAACAAATTATTAGATTGCATCAGGGAGGATGCGGAACAATAATGATCGGTTGGTGAATGCGCCTCTTCTGAAGGAAGCCCCACAGATTCAAAAAGCTGGCCTTGCTTGATGCGTTTGGTGATGTAAGTCCATTCCAACATGATATCAGCTCCCATAATTTGACCCGTACGCGGATTTACAAAGCTTGGGCCATAACCTCCAAACATGGGTCTTGGCGAAGAGACCCAGCGAAGTACATTATAGCGAAGGTCCCCCGCATCCCAAAGGGCTGTATCGGGCTGTATCTTCACCTGTACAGCATCTTTAAATCCAGCACTCTCAAAAGCATAACTCCAAGACTCTACCGCATCTTTAATCCAAGGCCTCAGCTTTAAGGGCGTTGTGTTTTCTATCCAAAAAACTAGGGGCTCTACAGGTTCAGAGATGGTACTGTCGGGCTCTTTCTTTACCAAATTCCAACGATGTACCAGATCGCGATAATTCAGAGCCTCAGCAGAAGTCATGTCATTACCCTTCGTGGTAAAGTAACCTACTCTAGGGTCATCATAACGAGGCTCAAAGTTGTTTTTAGGGATTTCAATCAAAGAATGTTGGACCAGCACATTCACATACCGAGAATCCCCTACTGCAGAACTCCCCGGGAACTTTGGCAATACATTGTCATAGGCATATTGAACTACAACATCTGTGTTTTGAGGGTAGTTTTTTAATTTTTGATACTTGGTCTTCGTCTTACTGAGCTTTCCAATTTGAAAACCTCTAAAGCCTGGGATGCCCGCTCTTTTTAATTGTTGTAATTTTTCACTCAAAAAGATCTTATCCGCATCCAACAAGTATTTGGTACTGTCCTTAGTCACTGCAATAATAGACTCACTCAATAAAACTGGGTTATTAATGTTCGCATCAGAAGACTTTGACAGAGGACTTTCTGCATCAAAATAATAACGAGTGTTCTGCTGTATAAATTCGATGCGGTCATAGTATTTCTGTATTTTAAATACTTTAGAACCCCTGAATTTTCCTCTAAAAAACCCCGCATCTGCGACGCCATTTTCAATGTAACTAAAGTGAATGTACTCTTTGTCTATTTGATCCGAGGTAATTTCGAGATACAGCTTCCCTTCATTAGAATCTCTGTACAGGGTGAAAAGACCTTCCAACTTTTCTGCATCTTCAATTTTTTGCTCGTATTTGCTTTTAGACTCTTTTTTGACCCCACTTTCCGCCTTTACATTTTTCTTTCCGAACAACTGCGCTTTTGCATCTTGAGATGTGCCTGTGAACAAGCACAAAATACTCATAAAATACATCCATTTTCTCATAGTGAAAGATTTTGTTTGACTCAAAGATAAACCATCGCATCAATAATCAAATTCAAAAGGCTTTTAGTTATCATCCATGAGCTAAAAATGGAATACCCCATTCTAGATCAATGCGCAATGTCAGGAAAAAACTTATACTTAATACCTATCTTTACCAGATGAAGATTCAAACGCATCAGTTGGACAATGGGATCCGCATCATTCACCACCCCGTGAAAAGCGCTGTAGCCCATTGTGGAATTATGATCAACACAGGCTCTAGAGATGAAGCAGCTCCTGAACAAGGAATGGCCCACTTTATAGAGCATGCGTTATTTAAGGGGACTAAAAAACGCAAGCCCTTCCACATCCTAAGTCGATTGGAAGATGTGGGTGGCGAATTAAACGCCTACACGACAAAAGAAGAAACATGGTACTATGCTTCTTTTGTAAACAACTATTACGAAAGATCGATTGAACTTTTGAGTGACCTCATCTTTAATGCCTCTCTTCCCGAAAAGGAGCTTGAGAAAGAGAAGGATGTCATCATGGATGAAATCTACTCCTACCTCGACAGTCCTTCCGAAGCCATTTTCGACGATTATGAAGAACTTATCTTCCATGGCCACCCCATAGGAAGAAACATCCTTGGGATGAAAAAAACCCTTCGGAGGTTGAACTCAAAATCGGTTAAATCCTATATGCAACAGCATTACAACACCGACCAGATGATTTTGAGTTCGGTGGGCAATATCGATTTCAACAAACTCGTTCGCTATGCCGAGAAACACCTAAATCACGTCCCAAGAAACAACCGAAAACACAAACGATTGAGCATTAACGGCTATGAGACGCGAGAGTTGGTCGTTAAAAAAGACATTCTTCAAGCCCATTGCATCATAGGGAACAGAGCCTACAGCGCCAACAATAAAAAAGCACAAACACTTATTTTACTGAATAATTTATTGGGAGGTCCGGGAATGAATTCTAGACTGAACCTGGGGATTAGAGAAAAATACGGCTTCACCTATACCATTGAATCGAACTATACCACCTACCAAGACACTGGCGTCTGGAGCATCTATTTTGGCACGGAACCTCAAAGTGTTAAAAAAACCATCAAACTCATCTATAAAGAACTCAAAAAATTGCGGGAGGTGAAACTGGGCCCACAACAATTAAAAAAGGCCAAACAACAGCTGATCGGTCAACTGGCAATTGCCCAAGAAAACAACTGCAATCTCATGCAGACCATTGCGAAAAGTTACCAAGCTTTTAATAAGGTGGAAAGCATTGAAGAAATGAATCAAAAGATTCTTGCCATTTCAGCTGAAGAGATTCAAGAGGTGGCTCGTGAAATCTTCAAGGAGGACCAATTGAGCAGTATCATATACGAACCCAAAGAAGCTTAGCATGGAATTTATTTCTAAGGAACTCGACCAATATTGCAACGAACATACGAGCCCCGAATGCGAAACCCTTCGCTCATTAAATCACGAAACGCATACCTCGGTACTCAACCCACGAATGATTTCTGGTAACCTTCAGGGACAGTTCCTAACGATGATCAGTCGTATGCTCAAAGCAAAATGCATTCTCGAAATAGGTACTTACACGGGTTACTCTGCCATATGCCTCGCAAAAGGACTTCCCCCGGAGGGCGTAATTCATACCATTGATGTCAACGAGGAACTGGAAGATATGACCACTCGATATTTTAAAAAAGCGGGATTTGAACACCAAATTGTTCAACATATTGGAGAGGCAAGCGAAATTATTCCTCAACTAGATCTAGACATAGACTTGGCATTTATCGATGCTGACAAAAAAAATTACCCGCTCTATTTTGATCTTTTGATCGATAAAATAAATCCGGGAGGATGGGTCATCGCTGATAATGTATTGTGGTCAGGTAAGGTCCTTGAAAAATTAGATCCTTCAGACAAAGCAACCCAAGCACTCTTGGAATACAACGAAAAAGTTCAAGAGCATCCGGACGTCGAAAACCTGTTACTTCCACTAAGAGACGGTCTGATGATCTGTCGTAAAAAGAGCTAGCAAGAAAAACCATTCACCAATGGATGTCGACTTATGATGACGATGTTGATCCCGTTTTGTAGAGCACATACAGAACAAACAAACAACAAAGTACACTCAGCAATACATTGAGAAACGCAAGTAGACTTTGACCGTTTTTGAGCATTTCGAAAGTCTCAAAGCTAAAGGTCGAAAAAGTACTAAAGCCACCACAAAAACCGGTAACCACAAAAAACTTCCACGTGTTGTTTAAGCCCATCTTCTCCTGGAAGAAATACACAAAAGAGGCCAAAATAAGGGTGCTTATTACATTTGAAAACAAAGTAGCATAGGCAAAATACGAACTAAAATACATTGAGATGTATCTGCTTAATGCATAACGACACAAACTGCCCAATCCACCTCCAATAAATACTGCAACTAAATTCATAGCACCGAAGGGTATTTTTTCTTAATCTTCTTAGCAACTGTCCATATCACCTTGGCAATGAACACACCTAAAATGGCTCCGCCAAGGATATCAAGCGGGTAATGCTTTCCTACGTATATCCTACTATAACCAACTATAATCGCCCATGAGTAAAACAGATAAGGTATGTGTTTTCGCTCAGAGAAAACAGAAGATACGATCGCTGCTAGGGCAAAGAAGTTCGCTGCATGGGAGGATACAAACCCATACAAGCCCCCCTTGGAAACCAGCAATCTAATTTGATCCACTAATTCAGGCGCATGACTTGGCCTAAGGCGCATAAATACATTCTTAAAACCATGAACAGATATGAAATCTGCCAAACCTACCGCAACGGAAATAATGATTAAGCCCACCCAAAAATGCTTTCGATACTCTTTGACTAATAAAAATACAATCAGAAGGAAAAGCGGAATGGCAGATCGTGTACTAGAGACGAAAACCCAAAAGGCATCCCAGGTTTCCGTACCGGCACCATTCAACATCAAGAACAAGTCTTGATCTACTTGTAATAATTTACTAAGCATTTAATTGGTTCCAGATTAAATCTTTCAACTCCGTCAGACCCTGTTGTGAGACAGAAGAGAAGAAAATGGTTTTCACTCCTTTTGGCAAGGTCTTCTCTACCTCTATTCTCAACTCCTCATCCAACATGTCTGATTTGGAAATCCCCAATAAGCGATCCTTATCTAACAATTCTGGATTGTAGGTTTCCAATTCCTTAAGTAGAATCTTGTATTCCGATTCGATGTCATCAGCATCTGCCGGCACTAAAAACATCAAAGTAGAATTCCGCTCAATATGTCGTAAAAAACGGAGACCCAAGCCCTTGCCTTCGCTTGCTCCTTCAATGATACCAGGTATATCTGCCATTACAAAAGAACGATCGTCTCTGTAAGAGACTATTCCCAAATTGGGAACTAAAGTGGTAAAGGGATAGTTGGCCACTTTTGGCTTAGCTGCAGAAATTACAGACAGCAACGTGGACTTCCCAGCATTTGGGAACCCTACCAAACCTACGTCGGCCAGTACCTTAAGCTCCAAAACATTCCATCCTTCATCTCCATCAGTGCCAGGCTGAGCATATCTTGGCGTTTGTCGAACTGAATTTTTAAACCACGAGTTCCCTCTTCCACCCAAACCCCCTTGTCTGAGGATTACTTCTTCGCCATGTGCAGTAATTTCAAAAAGAACTTCGCCCGTCTCTGCATCTTTGGCTACCGTTCCCAGAGGAACTTCTACATATTGGTCTTCGCCGTCATCACCAAAGCTGTTGTTGGAAGATCCATTACCTCCTCTACCCGCTTTGATGTGTCGTTTGTATTTTAAATGTAGCAAAGTCCACATTTGGTCATTACCTCTCAAATAGACGTTTCCTCCTCTACCGCCATCACCGCCGTCAGGACCACCTTTTGCGGTTAAACGAGAGCGATGTAGGTGAACAGAACCTGCTCCACCATGACCGGCAGCGCAGTGTATCTTGACATAGTCAACAAAGTTAGATCCGTTTACAGCCACTATACTAAAGCGTCTATTTCTTTACAAAGTCTATGAGTAATTGACTCAATAGATCCGACACCTTCTACCCCAACAAATTTATTTTGTGCAGTGTAATAATCCTTTAATATGGCTGTTTCCGTCTCATAAACCTGGATTCTATTTTTAATGACATCGCGATTTTGATCATCCGCTCGTCCGCTTGACTTACCTCTCTCTAAAAGTCTTGAAATCAATTCTTGCTCTTCAACTTCTAAAGCCAACATGGCCGTAATTTCAATCCCTTTTGAATCTAAAAAAAGATCCAAAGCCTCTGCCTGAGCAGTTGTTCTTGGAAAACCATCGAAGATAAAACCCTTGGCATCAGGGTTGTTGTTGACTTCAGCTTCCAACATGGAAATCGTTACCTCATCTGGAACCAATGCACCCTTATCAATATAGGATTTGGCGAGAGTTCCCAGTTCGGTTCCTTCTTTCATATTGAATCTAAAGATGTCTCCAGTAGAAAGGTGTACCAAATTATAAGCTTCAATTAAACAGGCTGACTGGGTTCCTTTCCCTGCACCTGGAGGTCCAAATAAAACAATATTTAACATATTTTATATTTAAGCTTTCGCCAATTGATAAACGTGATTTAAATTTCGGCCTAAGCCGTTATAATCTAGGCCGTAACCTACAATAAAGTTGTTAGGTATTTCAAAACCTACAAAATTTATATGCCTATTTCCTTGATAAACTTCAGGCTTGTAAAATAGAGTAGCAATTTCACAGGCCCTACCTTTCTGCTTGAAAATATCATCAATTTTTGAAAGGGTTTTCCCGGTATCCACGATGTCCTCCAAGACGATGATGGGATTTTCACTTAAAACCTCTTTCAGCCCGATGAGTTTATTAACCTTTCCTGAACTTTCGAGCCCATCATAAGAGCTCAATTTCACAAATGATATTTCACAATCACCCGGGAAGGCACGAAGCAAATCGGATGCAAAAACAAAAGAGCCATTCAATATGGCAACAAAATGAGGAACTTGACCTTTTAAACTTTGATGGATTTCAACAGCAAGGTCAACTACCCGCTCCTTTATCAATCGATCTTCAAGGTAAATTTCAAAGTCCAAATCGTGAACCTTAAGCTTTTTCATACCGAACAAAAATACATTAAAATAAATTGACATTATACAAACCAAAAACATCAATTTTTTTTGCGTCAAAAAGATAAATAACAAACCTCTTTACATCCCATAATTGTAAAGTAAATCCTTTCATTCTTCTTTTGTGAAAAATGCTTTTGTACATCATAATGAATCATTATTTTTGTAAAAAAATATTTGACCATGAAAGCAGTAGTTAGCATCATTATGGGGAGCACATCAGACTGGCCCGTAATGCAAAAAGCAGCAAAATTCTTAAACGACTTAGAAATTCCATTTGAAGTAAATGCACTTTCAGCACATAGAACTCCCGAGCAAGTAGAGGCCTATGCGTCAAAAGCTTATCAAGAAGGCGTGAAAGTTATCATCGCTGGTGCCGGTGGTGCCGCTCACCTTCCCGGAGTTATGGCAGCGTTTACACCTCTTCCAATTATTGGCGTACCTTGTCGATCTTCTATCTCTATTGACGGATGGGATTCTATCCTATCTATTCTTCAAATGCCTCCAGGCATCCCTGTAGCAACCGTTGGTCTTGATGCAGCTCAAAATGCAGCTATTCTTGCCGTTCAAATGATTGCTACTGGAGATACTGAGGTCATGGAAAAGCTCGTTGCCTACAAAGAATCTCTCAAGAAAAAAATCATCAAAGCCAACGAAGATTTGAGTGAGTTTAAATTTGACTACAGAGTATCCTAAACAGCGATGCCTACTGACAATCACATAACACATTGAATTGAATACAAAAAAACCCTTTGCTAAAAGGGTTTTTTTGTATTCGCTTAATACCTATTGGCATGAAAAAACTCTTACTCCTCTTCCTACTATCAAGCTATGCAATCCAGGCGCAAGATGCTTATGACATCATCAAGCGCTCTGATGATCACCTGCGTGGTGCAAGCAACAAAGCCGAGATGAGTATAGAGATACAAAGGCCTAAATGGTCGAGAACTATGGAGGTGAAAGCCTGGGCTTTGGGCAGTGAATATTCATTTATACTGGTTCAGGCACCAGCCAGAGATAAGGGTACCGTTTTTTTAAAACGAGAGAATGAAATTTGGAACTGGCAGCCCAAAATTGAAAAAGTCATTAAGCTTCCTCCATCTATGATGATGCAATCTTGGATGGGCTCAGACTTCACAAATGATGACCTGATTAAAGAATCTTCCATACTTACCGACTACACACATGAAATCATCGGAGACACCACATTACTGGAGAGGCCCTGCCACATCATCGAACTTACCGCAAAAGAAGATGCTGCCGTCGTTTGGGGAAAAATAAATCTATACATAGACAAAAAAGACTTCCTACAAATGGCCTCTGAATTTTATGATGAAGACGGTTACTTAATCAATAAAATGGATGCATCCGACATTAAATACTTTGGAGACAAAATTCTTCCAGCTACCCTAAAAATGACTCCTTTTGAAGAAGAAGGTCAAAGAACCATTCTTCAATATAAATCTATGGAATATAACATCGACATCAACGAGAGCTTTTTTACGCAACAGAACATGAAAAGACTGCGCTAATGATGATCTTAAAAATGGCTTGGCGAAATATCTGGCGAAACAAACGCAGAAGTATCATCACGATTTCTTCTATTTTTTGTGCGGTATTTTTTGCGGTATTTGCTCGATCATTTCAAATAGGCGTATACGATAAAATGGTCTCCAATATGGTCGGAATGTATACCGGCTACCTTCAAATTCAACAAGAAGGCTTTTGGCAAGAGCAAAGTATCGACAACAGCTTTGTCCCTGACCAAAGCGTCCGAGACTTACTTGACAACCACAATAACATCGATGAATACAATACGCGCCTTGAGAGCTTTGCGCTAACGGCCTCTGAAAATCTCACAAAAGGAGCCATCGTAATGGGAGTGAATTTTGAGAAAGAAGATCTCCTAATGGATTTATCTCCAAAGATAAGAGCGGGGGAATTTCCAAACGAAATTAGCTCCTCACTTCTTATTAGTGAGGGCTTAGCAGATTACTATGAGCTTAATATAGGAGACAGTCTGATTCTTTTGGGACAAGGTTTTCACGGAGCAAGTGCAAATGGTATTTTTCCGATTCAGGGTATCGTAAAGCTGCCAATGCCCAATCTTAACGACCGACTTGTGTTCATGCCTATTCTTGCCGCACAAGAACTCTTCGCGGCTCCAGAGAGAATAACTTCCATGGTTCTTCAAATTGATGAACCCTCAAAACTCAACAAAATCAAAACTGATCTTGGAGGAAAATTGAACAGAGATACCTATGACCTTCTAGATTGGAAACAATTACTCCCCGAATTGGTTCAAACCATTCAAGCGGATAGCGCCGGAGGGATCATTATTCTGGGTATCCTTTACATGATTGTTACCTTCGGAATATTGGGAACGCTATTGATGATGACGGCAGAGCGTATGTATGAATTTGGGATTCTTGTTTCCATAGGAATGCGAAAGGGAAAATTAATCCTTACCGTAGTGCTTGAAAGCTTAATGATGGGAGTTTTAGGCGTAATCTTTGGCGTTATTGGAATCACTCCCGTTCGCTACTATTTTTACCTAAACCCTATACGACTGCAAGCAAAAGCAGCAGATTCCATCGAAGCCTTTGGCTTTGAACCCGTAATTCCCGCATCGCTCGATCCACAAATTGCCATCAATCACGCAGCGATTGTTCTGCTGATTGTCCTTCTCTGTACCTTATATCCGATTGCTGTGATCTTAAAACTAAAACCCATTAAAGCCATGCGATCCTGATGAAAACGACGCTAAAAATAGCTTGGAGAAATATCTGGCGAACCCCCTTACGGTCTCTCATAGTCATAGGTTCAATTGTCCTCGGGATTTGGGCGGGTATTTTCGTTGTCGCTTTTTGCTATGGGCTGAACAAGCAAAGAACGACAAGCAGTATTGAAAGCGCCATCTCTCACATTCAAATTCATCATCCCGAGTTTCGACAAAATTTTGAAGGTAAATTTGTACTTGAAGAACCAAAAGCATTAAAAGAGACCCTAGAAAATGAGGAAGGGGTAAAAGCATATGCCTTTCGTTCTCTTTTATTCGGAATGATCAATTCACCCATAAAAAGTAATGGTGTTCAAATCATTGGAGTTCATAAAGACGAAGAAAAAAAGGTCACAAACCTACATTCCAAAATCACTGCAGGAACCTACTTCGAGACCAAACGTAAAAACGCGATCCTCATTGGTGAGGCTCTTGCTGAGAAATTAAAAGTAAGACTCCGATCTAAGGTCGTTTTGACATTTCAAGATCAAGAAAATAACATCATCTCCGGAGCCTTTCGGGTTTGCGGTATTTTCAAAACTCAATACACCAAATACGATGAAAATCACGTATTCATCCAAAACAAGGATCTTCACCGTCTTCTGAAGACGGAATCCTACCACCAAGCGGCACTATTAAGTCATTCATTGGAGGACGTTGATGAAACAACACATTCATTAGAATCCAAGTTGAAAAACTACGATGTAAAAGATTGGAAAAGAATTTCACCTGAACTTGCATATGCTGATGAGGTTATGGAAACATGGCTTTTCCTCATCATGATTATTATCATGTTGGCTCTTATTTTTGGCATCATAAACACCATGCTTATGGCCGTATTTGAGCGAAGAAAAGAACTGGGTATGCTCATGGCAATCGGAATGAATAAGTCGAAAGTATTTATGCTGATTCTTACCGAAACACTTCTCCTTTCCCTAGTTGGAGCGCCCAGCGGGATGCTCTTGGGAGCACTTACCATAAAAATTACCTCGCAAACTGGTATTGACCTTTCTGTTGTAGGTGATGGGCTTCAATCTGTAGGACTGGGGAACATCATCTATCCTGTAATCGACCCCTGGTTTTATGCATTTATAAGCATCTTGGTCTTTGTATTTACGCTTATCTCTGCGATATACCCATCCAAAAAAGCCCTTAAACTCAAACCTACAGAAGCCATTAGAACCCTGTGATATGGAAATCATAAAAACAAAAAATCTTAGCAAACTCTACAAAAACAACGAACTTGAAGTTCTGGCCGTCGACGGGGTAAGTTTATCAATTCGTCAAGGAGAATTTACCGCTATCGTGGGACCATCAGGATCGGGGAAAACGACGCTATTGAACATGATTGGCGGTTTAGACGCTATCAGTGATGGGTCCGTAGAAATAGCAGGCACCAACATCAATTCCATGAATGAAAATGAATTGATTGATTTCCGTTTGAAAAATATCGGATTCGTCTTTCAAGCCTATAACTTAATCCCCGTGCTTACCGCCAAAGAAAATGTTGAATTTATTATGCTTCTGCAGGGCATCTCACCAGAAGAAAGAAAAAAGCGAAGTGAAGAACTCTTGACACAAGTAGGCCTAGAAGATAAATTTAATGTACGTCCGAATCAGCTCTCAGGAGGTCAGCAACAGCGCGTTGCAGTGGCAAGAGCCCTTGCATCAAGACCTCGATTTATTTTAGCGGATGAACCCACAGCAAATCTAGACAGTCAGTCGACCTCAAAACTTCTAGACATCATGGCTGAAATGAATAAAAAAGAGAACATTACCTTTTTATTTTCAACACACGACCAAAGAGTCATTGACAAGGCCCGACGAATCGTTACGATTGAAGATGGTAAAATCATAAGCGATGAAGTACGTTAAGAAAATTACATTCGTTTTTGTTCTGGCTGTATCATCACTGTCTGCTCAAACTCTCTTTGACCACGATTATTATGCCAGCAACTTAAATAGCTTTAGCTTTTTCAACCCAGACCTTGCAAAACTGACACAAAGCCCAACTGAATGGCAAGACCAACAGCTTCATTTTCGGTGGAATGGATATTTGTACTTCGGAGATGACATCAGCAGCCAAGTGAGCGTAAGAAGCCGATTGTTTACCGGGCATCAATGGAAAGAAAATCCAAATGGATTTAGGGAACTTCTTACAAATGATGGCTTGGCATTTAATTCAGTTTCGAAAGATGGAGTGGGCGTAAACCATCAAATTGACCGATTGTATATTCAATGGGAAAAGAAAGATTGGAATGTTAGATTAGGTAGACAACGGATCAACTGGGGCATTCAAAATTATTGGAATCCTCATGATTTATTTAACCAAACTAACTTTTTCGACTTTGACTATATAGAAAATCCGGGAACAGACGCCATTCGAATCACGTATTACCCTCAAGCTAACCAATCAGTGGAAGTGGCGATTGACAAAAACATTATAGCCAGCCTGTATAAAATTAATAGGTTCGATTATGACTTTCAGTTTCTCACAGCAAAATACTTTAGAGAGTTCTGCTTGGGATTTGGCTGGGCCGGTCAATTGAAAAACATGGGCTTTAAAGGCGAGTTTTCTTATTTTCAAGATGACAAAAAAAGAGAAATCAATGAATTTATCGGAAGCATCAGCTTAGATTACAATTTCAGAAATGGAGTTTACTTGTCCTGGACCTACCTTTATAAAAACAATACACTGCCATTTAATCCATTGGAATTATATCAGATGGAGACCAGTGCAAAAAATCCTATTCCCTTTGAATACAACTTCATGTACCAAGCACAATATAACGTCTTTCCACTTGTACAGGTAGGTGGTGCATTGATTCACGATAAGAATTTAGATTTTGTCTTTATAAATCCACAAATTACTTTTTCAATCTATGAATCCATTGACTTTATGGTAAGTAGCCAAAATAATTGGAGTAGGATCAGTAATGAAACTAAAGAAACTCAACAAACGATTTTCACGAGACTTCAGTGGAACTTTTGAAGACAGAACTATATCCCCTCGAGTAACTTAGAGAGTGATACGCCGAGTGCCTTTGCGATTTTTTTCAATAGGAAGGTCCCAGGGTTTCTTTTTCCACTTTCAATCATTTGAATGTTTTGTTTACTAACATCCAAAAGATCTCCTAGGTCTTCTTGAGACAAATTAAGCCCCTTGCGATAATGAATTATCCGCTCAGCAATTTTGATATTTAGGTCTTCTTTCTTCAACACAAAGGTTATTTTTTCGATAGATAAATATCATAAATAATTACAAATAATACGTCAAGCATATAGTTGTCTTATTAAATTATTTATTGACTGAATATCAAAGGTTTAGATCTTTAAGGACTCTAATACATTCATTTATTTGAGCGTAAAGTCGATTTTTTTCGCTAAAAACACATGTAAAAAACCATTAAATTTACTGTTTAATCCAATAAATATTTACATCACTATAAATACATGCATATAATCAAAGGTACTCATTTTTAGACTAAGAAATGTCAGTTGTATTTAATTTATGCCTATATTGGCAATGAATTAGTTGTCATGCATAACAATAATGGTGATGAATAGCGAAAAAATTATAAATTCAGCAGAAATCTTCAAAGCTTTATCTAACCCACTCCGGTTAAATATGGTAAAACTCCTTGCTACATCAGAAAAAATGAATGTTACTGAGATTTATAAGAAGCTAAATATCAAACAAGCGATCGCATCACATCAGCTTAACATCCTTAGAAACAAAGACATTCTTCATTCAGAGCGTATAGGTAAAAAAACTTTTTACTCCTTAAAGCATCGACAAATTACTGAGGCTATTGATATGATCATTAGTATTTAATAGCTTTTCTCAATTTTATTTCTACCACCAAACATATCATGTAAATTATATACTAATATTTGTTATATTAGATTCAGATTCTAGAGACTTCCACTCCTAAATTCCCCGAGTTCTTAGGGTTAATAATTATATAATTAATATTAGACTATAAATTAGTATGATCAAAACAGCACAGATCGCCATCGTGCTCGCGAATTTTTGTTGTCTGGGACAAAACACTGAATTCCATCTAAAAGACTACAGCAATCCTGCACTACTGAGTAACATTTCTGCAACTACTTTATACACTGATCACTCCATCATAAACCCTCAATTTGACATCAAATCGAATAAAATAGGCTCCGTATATAGACTTTGGGATAGAACATTTCATACCAGCTATGAACAATACGGATACAAGCAGTATAAAGAACAAAAGATCACTGTATCAAGCTTTCAAAAAATAAGTACAAATGTATATTTAGGGCTCAACATAAATCTACATCGGGCAGTTAGCCTTGGTTTTAAAAAACACCATTCGATAAGTTTTGACATGGGTTGGAACTATCAAAACAAACGCTATGAAATTGATCTATTCATAGAAAACCCACTGAATAGTGCCTATGTAAAAAATGACATTGAAAGTCGAGTAATTATTTCAGGACTTTATAGGTGGACTGCTCATCTTCAATCCATCCTGAAAATTGAAGAATCTTACCTTACAAATTCTTCCAGGCAACATGAACTAAAATACGTTTACGAGAACGCATTCATTGTTAGCCTCATCCATAACTTCGCTAACACTCAATACGGTTTTAGCTTGGGCTATAAAAAAGAACCTTTTCAAATACTGACTACCTACAATTCACACCCTTGGGCAAACAAGCTCGGCTTCTCCCTAATTTATCAAGTCTTCGATGGTTAGAGAACTTTACATATGTCTGTGCCTTAGCTACACCATTTTGGGACAGGACTTTTCACCGCAATTGGCGTATGTAACTTCACAATTTGAAAAAGAATCCTTTGATGATTTGATTGTCTTATGGGGCGACCTCCAAAACAAACCTATTGACTTAAACAACCCGAATGAAATAAGACAACTGCCTTTAATGCATCTCATGACTGAAATAGAATGCAAACAAATTCAAGACTATTGTCAGCATAGAGAATTAATCTCCATATATGAACTTCAGAGTCTAAACATTAAAACTGAGACGCTGAGAAGAATCAAGCGCTTTATTCGAGTAAGTAAGGGGGAAATAAAACAGCCGTACACACACACAAAATCAATTTTTGCCGCAACTAAATTCCAAAGCCAGGAAAAGCTTGGCCACACCGAAAACATATATCAGGGAAGTAGATTTAAAACCCATTTTAGAATTCGAATCCCTATAAACAATACATGGGATTTTGGTGCCAACTGGGAAAAAGATCCCGGAGAACCCATATGGTATCATCATGAAGGGGCCAACAACTTTACAGGCTACATATGTCACGAAGACCCAAAAAAAAACAGAAAAATTATTTTGGGGAAATACGACCTCAACCTCGGAGAGGGCTTATTGTTCGGAACCAGTTATCGAATTAATAGCCCTTACTTTCTAAGTTATTCACCAACCAATACTATTAAAGCTACTTTAAGCGCCAAGGAATACGGATTCTTACAGGGTTTGTCTAGCCAATGGAGAAAAAACACACTCAAATTTGGAGTATTCGTGTCGAGCAGAAAGTTACACGGAAACAGAACTCCAGACAAATCAGGACTCTTTAGATCCTCAAAAGAAATTCAAAAAAGGAAGAACATCAGAGAAGCCATACTCGGAATATGGATCGGCAGAACATTAATGAAAAGTAAAATGTCATGGAGTGGTATTTTTTATCAAAAAGAAAACAGCCCAAAACAATGGCTTCAAAGTTTATACTTCTCGTGGAGTTATTTTAACATCAACTACTCAGGAGAAATAGCAACACAAGACTTTGAATTTTGGGGAATACTTCAAAAATTCAACATCAGCATTTCCAACAATAGTCTAATATCAATTCAATATCGCAACAGAGACTACGGAACCTTTAATCGCTATAATTCCGATTATTCTCATTTTAATCACGGGTATGAAAAAGGAGTTTTATATTCTTTTCAGCATCTTTTTAATGAAAAATGGACGTTAAACTGCACTTTTGATCACTATTCACCTAATTATGGGGAAAATCAGACTGATGAAATTTTACCCGGAATAAAAATGGCCATTGCCGTTTCGAAAGTTACATCCAATCGAAAAGTTACTTTCAAACATCAACAGTGGTCTGGCGAAAAGTCAAAGAAAAAATTAAAACTTTTTTACCAAGAAAAACTAAGTTCTAAAATCATATTCCGCCTGAAAGGGTGTTATGCAAATCATAACAAGTTGACAAACAGCAGTATTGATACTCGATTGGGTTTTACAAATCCCAATCAAAAAACTAAGTTCAATCTATCCTTCGGAATGTTTAATACTCGGAATCAGGCGCTCTTCTGGGACAGCCCCTATTTTTTTGGTAATTACAACTCTAAATTCAATTCGGGCAAAGGGGTTATTTACAGTTTCACTTACCGGTATAAGTGGTCGAAATCAATAAAGTACGGCATACAGCTTATCCAACGAAGCTATGTAGACAGAGCGGTTATTGGATCTGGAAATGAAAAGATTCAGGGTCATTCGAAAACGGAACTAAGCTTTTATTTGAAGTGGGCTTCTACTTAAGATACCTCTACATTAAATTTCAGCTGTTTCAGATCGTCCCAATAAGATTTGTAAGACTTGTTTACTACTTTAGGATTATTGAGCGTCACCGAGTTTGCCTTAAGCGCTAAAGGCGCTAGACACAGAGCCATACGATGATCACCATACGTTTCAAAATTGAAATCTTTACCTGAAAATTCTGGGCCTGGTTTGATTTCTAAAGCCTCATTATTTACAATATGAACTTTAGCACCACACTTTTCCAGCTCCACCTTCAAGGCCATCAATCGATCTGTTTCTTTGATAGGCAAACTCTTAAGCCCTTTAATATTCATCGGTATTCCCAGGGCACAGGTTGTGGCAGCCAAGGTCTGCGCTAAATCTGGAGTTTTCGTACAATCAAACTCCAAAAGTTCTGGACGCTTGAAATTGGCTTGTTTTTTTAAGGTCAGCTCTCCATTCTCTATGGTTGAGTCTACCCCAAGGTGCTTGAAATAATTCATTCCCTCTTGGTCTCCTTGGACTGACATCTGATCTACTTGCTTCAGGCTTATCTCTGCAGACTCACTTAGCGCTACGAGTTCAAATATATAAGATATGGATGACCAGTCTGACTCTACATCTCTTACCTGATCCGAATATGCTCCGGGAGCAATGGTAATGGTGTCTCCCTCCCAAGTATGGCCAACACCTTGTTGTTGCATCAAGTTTAGCGTCATTTCAATATACGGACGAGACAAAACCTCTCCCTCCAAACGGAGTCGTATTCCTTTTTCAAAAGAAGGAGAAATCATTAATATCGCTGAAATAAATTGGCTAGAAACATCAGCTTTGATGCTCAAATCTCCCCCCTGTAATTTCTTGCCTTTGATGTTCAACGGAGGATAACCTTCTTTTTCAATATAATCTATCTCAGCCCCCAATTTAGAAAGCGCATCCACTAAATCTTTAATAGGGCGTTCTTTCATTCTTGAAGCACCCGTAAGAACAAACTCTGAATCTTGAATCGCAAGATAAGCGGTTAAAAACCGCATTGCTGTACCGGCAATACCCACATCGACAGTCGATTCTTTAGAGGTAAGTGCTTTTAGTAACACCGTTGTATCGTCTGAATTTGAAAGATTGTTTAGTGGACTCATTTGTCCAGATAAGGCTTGAAGTATTAACAATCGATTAGAAATACTTTTGGAGCCAGTCAACTTTAGGTTACCCTTCAGTTTTTTGATTTCTGTTTGAATTTTAGCTTTCAATTTAAACGCGTGTTATAAGTTTTGATAGCTTCTTCAATTTGATCTACCGAACAGATTTTATTGAATTCAGCCTCACCAATTTTCTTAAGTAAAGTGAAATTAATTTGGGCATCATCGTTCTTTTTATCGTGACGCATCCATTCTATTAAATCAGGCAATTCATTTTCATCAATTTTCTGAAGCGGAAAGATATTTTCGAAAACCGACTTGATGGCATCAAAGTCTTCCTCCTTGAATCCATTCACCATTTGCGACAAAATAATCTCTACCAACATTCCTATAGCGATCGCTTCACCGTGCAATAAGTCTCTACCTTTTCCTAAGGCCTGACTTTCGATAGCATGACCAATGGTATGTCCGAAATTTAAGGTCTTACGCAATCCTTTTTCTTCCCAATCTTCAAGAACAATCTCATTTTTAATCGAAATTGATTTATGAAGCATGGCAGACATGTAGTTGTCATCTTTCAAGTTTAACTCGCCTAAGAATAGCCAATATTCAGCATCCGATATCAATGCGTGTTTGTATACCTCAGCCATACCACTCACCCAGTGCCTTTCGGGTAGGGTCTTTAAGAACTCAGGAACAATGAGGACTAAATCAGGATTTCTAAATAAGCCTATCTGATTTTTGTGTCCATCTAAATCAACCGCTAACTTCCCCCCTACAGAGGCATCAACCTGAGACAAAAGAGTGGTTGGAATGTGGAAAAATCGAACCCCTCTTTTGTATAATGAGGCAATCATTCCGCCCATATCACAAACTACTCCACCGCCTAAATTTACCACAAAGGCATTTCTATCGGCATTCGATTCACTTATTGTTTTCCAAACATCATGACAAATAGAAAGTGTTTTGTTTTGTTCACCTGACTCGATCTCAATCAACTCTGCTCCGATAAGCATCGGAACCTGCTCAATTAAGTAGGGCAAACAATGACGGGAAGAGTTTTCATCACAGAAGATGAACACCTTTGAATATTGCGCCTGGCAATCCTCAAGAATGCGGTTAAAATCTTGCAACACCTCATTCCCTATATGAATAGAATAATTATCCGATTGAATCTCCACAGAATTCCTTATTAATTTTGAAAAAACAAAGATAGGAAAGCAAACAACACGACCATAAATCAGCCGCAAATTTTAATGTAATTGTGCTGTAATTAAAGATTTGAATCCTCCGACAAAAAACACTATCCATATTAAATATATATTTGCCTAACACATATGGACTGAATTTTGCAATTGAGTGAGTCAATATAATCATGTTTCAAATTGATATTATTTCTTTATTCACTTGCAAATGGTTTCCTTTAAAAATACAGAGATTGCTTTTCAGTCCCTATCGGATAAAAAACTACAAAAAAAACATCTTTTGTTCAAGCTCATGCGTCATTCTACACTTACTCGAATCGGAGGCTACTTTATCAAATTAGCACTTCACCTACGCTTACCGGTAACTCCCATTCTAAAGCACACCATCGTAGATGTGTTTTGTGGAGGGGAAACCATTAAAGATTGTTCGACCAAAATCAATGAACTTGCCTCCTTCAACATCAAAACAGTACTTGATTATTCCGCAGAAGGAAAAACCACAGAAAAAGACTTTAAAGAGACCACAAACCAAATACTACAAACCATCATTCTCGCTAAAAAAAACCCAAACATCCCCTTTAGCGTGTTTAAAGTTTCTAGCATTGGGCGAATAGAATTACTGGAGAAAGTAGATCGAAAAATACATTTAAGCCAAGAGGAACAACAAGAATTCAATCGCATCCTTCATCGAATCAATACCATCTGTAAAAAAGCATCCCAAAGCGGAATCCCGGTGATGATAGATGCCGAAGAAAGTTGGTTTCAAGACGTAATTGACCAAATTGCGGAGGACATGATGAAGACCTACAACAAAGAACAAGCTATTGTCTTCAATACACTTCAAATGTATAGGAATGATCGACTTGATTACTTAAAAAGAGTTCACCAAAACTCAATGCAAAATGGATACTTTTTAGGTTTTAAAGTGGTCAGAGGAGCGTACCTTGAAAAAGAAAGTAAACGTGCAAAAAAAATAGGATACAACAGTCCTATCCAAAAAAACAAATACGACTGTGATAACGATTATGACAAAGCCTTAGAGTACGCATGTGAAAATATTCACGGCATCTCTATTTGTGCTGGAACTCATAACGAGGAGAGCTCAAGGTATTTGATGCAATTGATGAGGACTTATAAGGTTGAAAAAAACAATCCCAAAGTCTACTTTGCCCAGCTGATGGGAATGAGTAATCACATCAGTCACAATTTGGCCAACGAGGGCTATAACGTATTGAAATACATGCCCTACGGTCCAATCAAAGACATGTTACCCTATCTAATTCGTAGAGCGGAAGAAAACAAATCCATTTCAGGGCAGAGCGGGAGAGAATTAAATTTTGTGAAAAAAGAATTAAACAGAAGAAATTCTGTGACCTAACGGAGCAAAAACTATTTAACGACAATCACAATTAGGCACTTCCAGATAAGTTAGGTAGGATAGGCTATCACAATCATCAATTTGAAATTCTGAAAACCTTGCTTCATCAATCTTAATATGGTAATTTTTGCAAGTGCCGTCAACCTTACTTGAGCTGAAATCTACCTCCAGATCACTTTCGTTGAAAAGATTTTCAAAAAAAAGCTGGCTTACTCCAATACAATCCAATTGACACATAGCTTGTTCAGAAATTCTTAGCTCTTGAGATCGAAGGTGTTTCAAAGTTCGAGCATTAGGAAGGTATGAGAAATCTATATCTCGATCACCAAAAAACAAAAAGGAAACTATGATGCCCAGACCAACCCCAAACAGATAAAGAAAAATACGTCGCGTCATTCTACAGTTTTAAAGCCCCAAAAGTAACCTTATTTCCTTGTAAGGCAAATCAAACCAAACGCCAATTCCCTTATTGGTAAGAATCCCATTGTAAACATAAACTCCTGCACGAATGTTTGGTGAACGCAATAACATTCCCTGAACACCACCCCCAGTTCCGACCTTCAAAAGAGTGGGTGCAATAATATTACTCAGGGAAAAAGAAGCTGTTTTTGCGACTCTCGAAGGAACGTTAGGCACGCAATAATGGATGACGCCATGCTTTGTGAAAGTGGGGTTTTCATGTGTAGTCACTTCAGAGGTTTCAAAACATCCGCCCTGATCTATACTCACATCTACAATAACCGAATTGGACTTCATCTTTTGCACCATATCATCAGAAATGACACAAGGAGTCCTTCCACCTTGAGCTCTTAATGCACCTATAGCTACATCAGCTCTTTTTAAAGCTTTTTCTAGGACTTTGGGCTGAAGAATAGACGTTGCAATCGGAGAATTCAGATCATTTTGAATCCTTCTTAAACGTGAAATTGAGTTGTCAAACACACTTACAGAAGCTCCGAGTGCCATTGCCGATCGAGCAGCGTATTCTGCAACAGTTCCGGCACCAATAATCACAACTCGAGTAGGGCGAACTCCAGGAATCCCTCCCATAAGCATCCCTCTTCCGCCGGCAGAGGTACTCAGCATCTCTGCAGCAATTAATATGGATGAGGTCCCAGCAATCTCACTCATGGATCTGACGATAGGGAATACATTCGTCTCATCTTTTATGTAATCAAAAGCAACCGCTGTCACCTTCTTATCCATCAATTTTTTAAAGTAGTCTGCTGTCTGGGTCTTAAGCTGAAGAGCAGAGATCAAACATTGGTTATGTTTGAAATTATCTAACTCTTTAAGTGTGGGTGGCTCTACCTTAAGAATGATGTCGGCTTCATAAACTTCTTTGAGATCATAACAAATCTTGGCCCCGGCCTCACTGTATTCTTGATCTGTAAAAAAACTTGACTTTCCTGCTTGGCTCTCAATGTACACTTTATGCCCATTCGTTACCAACAAACCGACTGCTTCTGGGACTAAAGGCACTCGATTTTCCTGAAAAGCGCATTCTTTGGGAATCCCAATAAAGAGCGATTGTTTTTTTGTTGAAAGCTCCAACACCTCGGGTTGAGGCATCAAAAATTCCTCATGTAGAAAACTTAAAATATCAGGCTTGCTCATCTTTAAAACTAAATTTCTTCAATCGTGAATATACGACTATGATTCTGGGACTCAATATGAATCTTTAAAAGCTTTTCAGGCAATAAGTTAGCAATTTTTTCTGGCCACTCAATAAAACAGTACTGATTAGAATAGAAATAATTCTCGTACCCCATGTCAAAAGCTTCATTTTCATCTTTTAACCTATAAAAGTCAAAATGGTAAACCACTTGACCATCATTTGTCTCGTACTCATTAACCAATCCATAAGTAGGACTACAAATCTCCGATACTTCTACACCAAGCTCTACACATAAACTTTTTATAAAAGTGGTTTTACCCACTCCCATGGCACCATAAAAAGCAATTATTTTATTGGAGTAGTCGCCTCTGATTTTAGCAGCTAAAGCGGGCAATTCATCAATAGAATCAATTGAAATCCTCATTTATTTTGCAGATAGTCGAACCACTGGGCAAATCATCTCCTCAAGAGAAAGCCCACCGTGCTGATAGGTGTTTTTGAAATACTTCACGAAATGATTGTAGTTGTTCGGGTACGTTAAAAATATATTTTCTCGAGCAAAGATAAAACTTGATGACAAATTCGCAGCAGGTAAAAAATATTCTTCAGGATTTTCAATCGCCATGACATCCTTAGCTTGATATTGTAACCGCTTACCCGTTTTGTATCTTAAATTCGAAGAAGTTTCACGATCTCCTACTACTTTAGAAGGCACACCCACATTGATGGTGCCGTGATCAGTAGAAATGATGAGGTCGGCATCATGGTCGGCAATTTTTTTAAACATCTCTAACAAAGAGGAATTCTCAAACCAGGTACGGGTTAAGTCTCGATATGACTTATCCGTTCCCGCCAACTCTCGAATCATGTCCATCTCAGTTTTGGCATGAGACAGCATGTCCACAAAATTGTAAACGATTACATTGAAATCATTTTGGAGCAACTGATTAAATTGTTCTACCAACTTTACTCCGTATTGTTGTTGAACGACTTTGTGATATGAAACCTTTTTAGCGCCAAGACCTAATCGCTGCATTTGGTCTTTGAGGAATTCTTTTTCATGAAGATTTTTCCCACCCTCTTCATGATCATTTTTCCACAAATGTGGAAATCGTTTTGAAAGCTCTAAAGGGGTTAAACCAGAAAAAATAGAATTCCTGGAGTACTGTGTCGCCGTGGGAAGGATACTACAAAAAGTACTTTCCTCCTCAACTTTAAACCACTCGGATAAAATAGGCTCTAACACTTTCCATTGATCGTATCTTAAATTGTCGATGAGAATGAAAAAGCTAGGCTTTGCTGCAGACAGATGGGGAAATACTTTCTCTCTTAACAGGGTATGTGACAAAACAGGCTTGTCGTCAGATACGCCCAGCCAGGATTTATAATTGCTTTTCACGTACTTAAAAAATAAAGAATTGGCTTCGCTCTTTTGCATTTCTAAAATCTCCACCATTCCCGAAGCATCTATCTTATCTAACTCAAGCTCCCAATAGACCAACTTTTGATAGATCTCCGTCCATTCTTTAAGGCTCCTTACATCCATTAAAGACATGCTTATTTCTCGAAACTCTTTCTGGTAATTAGAGGTTACCTTATCATTCACCAGCCGTTTTGAATCTAGATTCTTTTTTATAGATAACAGAATCTGATTTGGATTAACAGGCTTAATAAGGTAGTCCGAAATCTTTGAACCTAAAGCCTCTTCCATAATGTATTCTTCTTCACTCTTGGTAATCATAACAACAGGCCCTTTATGATTTTCTGTCATACGAGACAAGGTCTCTAGACCGGATATTCCCGGCATATTCTCGTCCAAAAAGACAATATCGAAACCCTCAGACTCAATCATTTCTAAAGCATCTTCACCATTATTAGCGGTTTTCATAGCATACCCTTTGCCCTCTAAAAATAAAATGTGGGGCTTTAATAATTCAATCTCATCATCTACCCAAAGGATGCTCATTTGTTCCATAGATATTTACTACTTTAGTTTTTTATTGTAATCCGAATAAATTTAAGACAATTGAAGGCTAAAATTGCCAATAAAAGAAAAATTCTTAACGACCCAATTTACGGGTTTACCAACATTCCCAGTGAATTGTTTTTTGACATCATTGAGCATCCATATTTTCAAAGACTTCGACGCATTACTCAACTAGGTCTGACATACTTGGTTTATCCGGGCGCCTACCATACCCGATTTCACCATGCGCTTGGCGCCATGCATTTGATGCAAAACGCAGTAAAAACACTACGAGACAAAGGCCACGAAATTTCTCAAGCGGAAGAAGAAGCTGTACTGATTGCCATTCTTCTTCACGACATTGGACATGGTCCTTTTTCGCATGCGCTCGAGCACAGTATCGTTCACGGGATAAATCATGAACATATTTCTGTGATGATCATGAATAAACTTAACGATGAATTTGAAGGGAAATTGTCATTGGCCATACAAATCTTCCAAAACAAGTATTCCAAACCCTTTTTACATCAACTAATTTCTAGTCAACTTGATGTAGACCGCCTTGACTATTTAAAAAGAGATAGTTTTTATTCGGGTGTCTCTGAGGGCATCATTAACTCCGACCGAATCATTAGCATGCTCAATGTGAGTGGAGGTGAATTGGTCGTCGATGCCAAGGCCATCTACTCTATTGAGAAATTCATCATCGCTCGCAGACTTATGTATTGGCAAGTATACCTACATAAAGCGGTTATTTCTGCTGAATTTACATTGGTAGAAATTTTAAAAAGAGCCAAAACTTTAGTTCAAGAGGGGGAGACCTTATTTTACACCTCAGCATTGGGGGCGTTTTTGGAAAACAACCACAATCTAGACGATTTCAATACAAAAGAGAACCTTTTAGACCTCTTCTGCCAGTTGGATGATTTTGATATCATGACCTCAATCAAGGAATGGACAAAACATTCAGATGCTACATTAGCTGCCTTGAGTCAGAAAATCATTCAAAGAAAACTGCTTAAAATTGAGCTTCAAAACTCAGAATTTGACCCTTCTTACATTGCAAGAATAAAAGCTAAGGCCTCAAATTTGTACGGTATTTCATTAGAACATGCCTCTCATTTGGTGTTCACCAATAAAATTGACAACAAGGCTTACAATCCCAAAAAAGATAAAATTAATTTACTCTACAAAAACGGAATGATTACAGACATCGCTGAAGCTGCAGACCAATTAAACATTTCTGTTTTGGCACAAACTGTCACCAAACATTTTCTATGCTACCCAAAAAGCTGCGTAGTCTAGAAAATTTGTAATTTAGCGGCCTATGAAGTTTACTGCAAATCAAATAGCAGAAATGCTAAATGGGGTTGTTGAAGGTGATCCAACCATCACCCTTAATCAACTCACGAAAATAGAAGAGGGATGTACGCATTCTCTCTCATTTTTATCAAACCCCAAATACAATGAGTACTTGTACGAGACCAAATCCTCAGCAGTCATTGTTAACAATAGCTTTGTCCCTGAAAAAAAAGTAGATGCAACCTTAATAAAGGTAGAAGACGCTTACGCCTCTTTTGCTCAGTTGCTTCGCATCATGGAAGACTTACAGAAGAAGAAAACTGGCATTGAAAAGCTCTCATTTATACATGAAACAGCAGAAGTAGGAGAAGGGGCATATATTGGAGCATTTGCCTACATAGGGGAAAATGTGAAAATTGGTCGTAATGTCAAAATATATCCACATTGCTATATTGGAGACAATGTTCGCATTGATGACAATTGTTCTCTGTTTTCCGGAGTGAAAATATACCACAACTGTGAAGTTGAACAAAACACTTCAATTCACGCCGGAGCGGTAATTGGTGGAGATGGATTTGGTTTTGCTCCCAACACCGGAAATACCTACGATAAAATCCCTCAAATAGGAAATGTGATCATCAAAGAAGGGGTTGAAATTGGCGCCAATACCTGTATAGACCGAGCCACAATGGGATCTACCATTATCCACAAAGGGGTAAAACTTGACAACATGATTCAAGTAGCTCACAATGTAGAAATTGGAGAGCATACCGTCATCGCCTCCCATACCGCCATCGCGGGTTCAAGTAAAGTAGGAGAGAATTGTATGATTGGTGGTCAAGTAGCTATCGCAGGCCACCTTACCGTAGCTAATAATGTAAAAGTTGCTGGGAAAACAGGTATTGCAAAAGACATCAAGGAAGATGGTAAAGTACTGCAGGGTCCTTTGGCCTTCGATCTTAAGGACTTCCAGAGATCCTATATTTACTTTCGACAACTTCCACAATGGGCCAAAAGAATTGATGAATTAGAGAAAAAGATGACCGTATAATCAATGGAGCAACAGCACAGCATAAAAAACACAGTAAGCATCAGTGGTATTGGGTTACACACAGGTAATGAGGTCACACTGACTTTCAATCCTGCTTGTGTAAATCACGGGATACGTTTTCAACGAGTAGACTTACCTGGGAAACCTATCATTGAAGCTGACGCCCGATATGTAACTGAAACAGATCGGGGGACTACCTTGAATAAAAAAGGAGCTAAACTTCAAACCATTGAGCACATACTAGCAGCATGTGCTGGATTAAAAATTGACAACCTTCTCATTGAATTGAATGGTGAAGAGCCGCCTATTCTAGATGGAAGTTCCATAGAATTCATAAAATGTCTTAAAAAGGCGAAAATCCAAGCCCAAAATGCCGTAAGAAAGTATTTTGTCATTGAAAAAGAAATTAATTACGAAGACCCTGAAACAGGTATTCGAATTCAAGCCCTGCCTGCTGAAGAATTTAGCGTTTCAGTCAGCATCGATTACAACTCAAAAGTATTAGGCAAACAAACCGCAGAGCTCAATTCTATTGATGAGTTTGAAAATGAATTTGCAGATGCCCGTACCTTTTGTTTTTTACACGAACTGGAATTACTTTTAGACCATGGTCTGATCAAAGGGGGCGATCTAAGTAACGCTATCGTTTATGTAGAAAAAGTCGTTGCAGAAAAAGAACTTGAAAGACTCGCTAGCCTCTTCAAAAAAGAACGAATTGGTGTTTGTAAAGATGGGCATCTCAACAATCTAGACCTGCGATATACCAATGAGGCTGCAAGGCATAAATTGTTAGATGTCATTGGAGATTTAATGCTTGTAGGCCTCCCAATTAAAGGAAAAATTATTGCACATAAACCTGGTCATGGACCCAATACAACATTTGCAAAAATTATGAAAGAAGTCATAAAAAAACAAAAAAACCAGCCGCCAGCTTACGACCCGAACGCCACTCCTGTGATGGATATTCATCAAATCATGGATACGCTTCCACACAGGCCTCCTTTCCTATTGGTAGACAAAGTACTTGAGCTGAGTGACTGTAAAGTTGTAGGCTTAAAGAACGTGACCATGAATGAACCTTTTTTCAAAGGTCATTTTCCTGGAAAACCAGTAATGCCAGGGGTCCTTCAAATAGAAGCTATGGCACAAGTAGGAGGAATACTCGTTTTAAATACTGTTCCTGATCCTGAAAATTATTTAACCTACTTCATGAAGATCGATAAAGTGAAATTCAAAAACAAAGTACTGCCTGGGGATACCCTAATCTTTGATCTCGAGTTAATCAGCCCAATAAGAAGAGGTATATGCCATATGTTTGGCCGTGCCTTTGTAGGTGATAAAATTGTTATGGAAGGAGAAATGATGGCTCAAATTGCTAAAAAACACTAAGATGAATCAACCACTCGCATACATACACCCGGGAGCAAAAATTGCTCAAAATGTAGTTATTGAACCCTTTGCCACCATCAACAAAAATGTTGAGATTGGAGAAGGAACATGGATCGGTTCCAGCGTCACCATCATGGAAGGTGCTCGAATTGGCAAAAATTGTAAAATATTTCCTGGGGCAGTCATTTCAGCCATCCCTCAAGATTTAAAATTTGGAGGTGAGGACAGTCTGGTTATTATAGGCGATAACACCACCATCAGAGAATGTGTGACCATCAATCGAGGAACCAGTGCTTCAGGCAAAACAGTCGTAGGAAACAATTGTCTTCTTATGGCTTATTCACACGTAGCCCACGATTGTTTCATTGGGAATAATTGCATTATCGTGAATAATGTTGCCATCGGAGGACATGTTACTCTGGGAGACTTCGCAATACTAGGGGGCCTTTCAGCCGTTCACCAGTTTGTGACCATTGGAGCTCATGCTATGATCTCTGGTGGGGCATTGGTCAGAAAAGATATCCCACCCTACGTTAAAGCGGCTAAAGATCCTGTGTCCTTTATTGGGATTAACTCCATTGGACTCAGACGAAGAGGTTTTTCTTCTGAAAAAATATCTGAAATCCAAAATATTTACAGACAGTTGTTCCAGGCAGATAATAACATAAGTCAAGCTCTTGAAATTATTGACACGGATTTCCCAGCCAGTAAAGAAAGAGATGAAATCACAAGCTTTGTTCGCTCTTCTCAAAGGGGGGTCATGAAAGGGTATTCATCTAAATAAGTGCCCTTACATCTCACAAATATTGGAAAGAAGTACCATAAAAACTGGGTTTTTAGAAACGTAGATTTTCAGTTTAGCACTCCGGGCTCATATGTAATCAAAGGATCTAATGGCTCAGGTAAATCAACCCTATTAAAAATACTCTCTGGCCATTTGAGTGCAAGCGAAGGTGAGCAAAAACTCATTATTGACTCATCAGAAATCCCGCTCGAACGTTGGCCTGAACACATTGCTTATGCTGCACCCTATTTTCAGCTAATTGAAAACATGGATTTAGAGGAGTTTCTTAAATTTTACACACAATTCAAACCGCTCAAAAAAGACATCACAATCGATAAGCTCATCACAAGCGCTTACTTGGAATCATCGAGAAACAAGCAAATCAAAAACTTTTCTTCAGGAATGAAACAAAGATTAAAATTAGCTCTTGCTTGGCTAAGCGATGTATACGTTGTACTTTTAGACGAACCTTGCTCTAATTTAGATCAGAGAGGGATAGAATGGTACAAAGAAATGGCAACTAAACACAGTAAAGACAAATTGGTTATCGTATGCTCCAATAACATCGACGAGGAATTTTTCTTTTGCGAAAACACCCTCAATGTAAATGAAATTGTGAGTCGTAACGAGAGCTAGTAAAAAAATATTAATACCCCTAACGTAAGATTATGGCAAGTACATCAGACATCAAAAACGGTTTATGCATCAAGCACAATCATGACCTTTTTAAAATCATTGAGTTTCTTCATGTAAAACCTGGAAAAGGACCGGCTTTTGTAAGAACGAAGCTAAAGAGTTTAACGAGTGGTAAAGTTCTTGACAACACATTCCCCTCAGGAGCAAAGATTGAAGCTGTGAGAGTAGAAACCAGAAAGTACCAGTATTTATATGCTGAAGACACTGGATTTCATTTCATGAACACCGATACGTTTGAACAAATATATCTTGAAAAAACAATGGTGGGGGGGTATGAATTTATGAAAGAAGGTGAAATCGTTGAAGTGGTGTTTGATGCAGATGAAGAAAACCCACTCACCTGTGATGTCCCCTCTTCGGTAGTATTGGAGGTTACTTACACCGAACCCGGAGAAAAAGGAAATACCGCTACAAATGCAACAAAACCAGCAACTGTAGAGACTGGGGCAAATATTAACGTTCCTCTTTTTATCAATGAAGGAGATAAGATTAAAATTGACACCGTAAAAGGAGCTTATCAAGAACGCGTAAAATCGTAAATTGATTTCTATCCAAAAAAAGGAGGCCCTCTATAGCCTCCTTTTTTTATTCTCTTTTTTTCTTTTTGAATGCCTTACATCTAAGACAACTATGATGGCAAAAAATGCCCATATAGGAACAGAAGCCTTATCCATGTCGAGGAAATTATTTAAAACTGCATGTGTAAAATAGGTAGCCAAGCCTAAAACACATGCCATGATTATCCCTTGTTCTTTTTCATCTTCTAGTTGATGATACAAGACAATCGCTCTTGTAAAAATACTAACAATAAGAACCAAAAAGGTAAGTAGTCCGGGCCAACCTGTTTCTGCTAGAGCACTCAAATACTCACTGTGAGCATTACCCATATTTCCCGCATTCGTACTTATTATGGTCTTCTCATAATAATTTTGATAAGGCGCATAGTTGAACTGATAGGTCCCTGCACCCCATCCTAAATGGGGTCGTTCCTCAAAAAGTCGTATGGCAGACTTCCACCGGTTAATTCGCTCTAAATTTGACGCATCTGTACTTACATTGGACATGGATTGTACGTGTTCTATAAAACTGTCTGAAGAGTCTTGACTGTTCTTTTCTAAGACCATTAGGATGTCTGTTTGAAACATCAGAACAAAAGCGATAAAAAAACTCATCAATGAAAATAATACTGAAAATCGTATTCGGAGTTTTATCACAACATAAACGCAAATGGCCACCAAAACACTCAACCATGCAGCTCGAGTATAAGAAAGTATCAAGGCTATAATCAGTATGAGTGTGACAACAAAAAATAATACACTCCAACCCTTTGGAGTATTCCACTTTGCCAGATAAAGAGAAAACGGTAATAAAAGGGCCAAAGCCATACCGTAAGAAGTGTGATCTTTAAAAAATGGAGACATTACCCAGTGGGCGGCTTCATGCTCAAAGCCTTTTGTAGAATGCTGGAAAATTGTGTACAAAGCGACCAGGCATAAGCCTGCCAAATAAGCTTTCACAAAGCGATGTACACTATCTTTATTCTGAAACCAGGCAAATCCTAGCACATAAAAACTACTGATGAACCACAAGCGCGTAATCAATAACTTAAAAGATACCATAGGCATCGAGCTTGTTAGGGTAGTAACCACGAGCCAAAACAAATACAGCGCGACAGCTATCGTAAAAGGATGCTTATATAAATCTTTGAAGAGTTCTTTGTCACTCAACATCCTAATCACGGCTATCAACATCAGTCCAAAAAGTAGAGGCTCAGTAGGTAAAGCCATCTCTACTCCCATTGGATTGTAAAAACCCAATTCTTGTAAGCTTGTGGATAGCGGCGTTAAAAAAGCCACCGCAGTTAATAGCAACTCCACTCTTAATAGACCACCAGCAATCGTGGCAATTAAAAAGGGAATGACTAGCCCCCAATACTTTTGTTCTGAAAGCAAATAAGTGTTTGCTATGACAAAGCAAACCACGATGAGGGAGACAATATATAGGCTGTACTTTTTAGGCAAGATGTTCCGTTGAAAGCGACTGGCGAATATATAGCATTACTAATGTCATTACAAAGGTCCCCATTCCCGAAAGCACAACGATAAGCCATCGTATCGGATAAGCTTTCTTATCGGCTGGTACCGCTCGATTGATGACAAACCTATTCGTTAAGTCAGCATCCAATTCCACGCGAATATTTTCTTTTTCCAAGCGAATGGTTTCCAGTTGTTCTTGGACCAGTTCTAGGTCTTCAAATAATCTGTAATAAGTTCCTCCGTACTGAGCCAAGTGATTGAACTCTTTCTTTAGTGCTCGTGCACCCTTTACATTACCTGCTGACAAAGCTCTTGCGTAATATTCGGTTAACCTTTCAGCTTGTAAAGACACATCTAAGACTCCGAGTGAACGCAAAACTTCTAAAGAGTCATGAATTGAAAATAAGCGTGACGACAACTCATCATCTCGACGCTCTAAAATAACCACTGCCTGTTCTGCACGCTCCTTTTTGACGCGCTTAACAACCAAATCGATTAAATCTACAATTCGATTAGACATCTCAGCAGCAAGCTCAGGATCCTTATCCAAAACTTCTACATTAATGGACATAAGCTCCGTACGCTTAAAGCTAAAATGTTCATCAAATGTCAAATTCATCCAGGTACGAGCATGTTCCGAAAGCGAATCAATTTCATAGTGTTCGAATAGATTGTATTCTCGAACGATGCGGTTTTGCATTTCGTCTGAATTTAAGATCTGAAGAAGACGCTCTGCCTCTAGTTCTTCCCCAAACTCCAAAACGTCTTTACGATAGGGATTGTGTTCCACGAGAAGTGCCTGTGAAATAGAATTTGTTGTCGTCGGATAAATAACAGCCGTAGACTTAAATTTCGGAGTCATTACTAAAGGAGAGGAAACTAAAGCTCCCAAAAAAGAAGCTATTAAAGTGAAAATCAGCAAGGGTTTGCGCCACTTGAACAAGTCTAAAATTAGATTTCCGGAATCCGACAAGGAAGCTTTACTCATATTTTTTCTGTTTTGATCAAATATACAATTAATCCATAGTTTTCCTCGAGATTCATTTCATGCGACGATCTGTATTCACCACCTATTTGCTATTCATATTTTATAACTTGTATCATACGCCTCATTGGGATCATACGTATGATTAGGGCAAGAATAGATGACATGAAGGCAAAAACAAGCATAGCGGCAACCCAATTTGAAATGTGTAAATGTGAAAAATAAGCAATCAGAAAAACACCGAGAGTAAAAACCATGAATTGAATCACCCACTTAAACGTAATGCGCAAATCAAACCTCTTTTTTGAGACCATAATTTGTGTAATTGATACAATGATCTGGGTGATTAAGCTAGCAACTGCAGAGCCCAAAGCCTGCCACTTTGGTATTAAGATTAAGTTCAATCCGATATTAACCATTACTGCAACACCAGCCAACACATTTAACAATTTTAAATCTCCGTTAGCAGTTAATAGGGTTCCAAAAATATAAGTAGACGAAATACAAACAAAACAAAACATTAATACAGAAAATAGTGCTGAGGATTGACTGCTTATATCGTGGTACCTCCAACTCATAATCTCATCTCCAAACTGAAAACACAAAACACTTAATATTAAAGCTCCAGAGAACATGATCTTAAATGAAATGTCCACCAAATCAACGATTGACTCTCTGGCTTTAATCATCTTTGAAAAAATAGGCAATAATAAAACTGAAAATAAATAAGCGACCATATTCCCCGCTTCAAAAAATCGATATGCCTGAGCGTAGTACCCAGCCTGCACCCTTCCATCATCAAGCATTTTTTCTAACATTACAGAATCACTTCTGTAGTAAAAGGTCATCAATAAAATAAGTAATGCATAAGGCATACTCTGCCTAATAATGGCCATCGAAAAAAGTTGATTGAACTTAATCTTTACGTAAGTAGACTTCTTCCAAACCCAAAACAATGCCATCAATAAAGTAATCCCATAAGATATCGTTTGCGCATACACAAACCACTCTATCTCAAAAGGCTTGTTTGTTATATTACCCCATAGGAGTATGGAACATATTACAATCATCAAAAAACGATCTAAGACTGATATGATGCTATCCTTAAAGAACATCTGACTTCCTCCAAGGTTGGATCGTAAATATAAAATTATAGCCACCAGGCCTTGATTCAATGCCAAGATAAATAACAGCCCCAAATCGTATTCAGAGTATCCCCAGAGAAACCCTGCGCACAGGATCAACAAGACATAACCTACTACCAACAGCAGTTTCAGACTAAATATTTTTGAAAAATACTTAGATAAAAGGTGCTCGTTTTGGGCTATATTTTTGGTGTTAAAATTATTAATCCCAAAATCAAGAAAGATGTTGAATAGAAAAGAAAAATTGAATAAGCTAAAATAGAGGCCATAGGTCTCAGCCCCAACTCGATTAATAATTTCAGCATCAATCCCAAGAATATAGAAAGGCTTAATTAAAAAATTGAGGACCAATAAGAACAACAAGTTTGTAATAAACTTTTTACGCATTTAAAAAGATAACACTTAACTAATCCAACGCCAAAAAAAGAACATTCGTACTTAATGCGCAACAAAAAACTCTATTTTTGTCTCTATGAGAATTGCGGTTAACACACGTCTATTATTGAAAAATAAGCTTGAAGGTATAGGCTGGTATACCCTAGAAACACTATCAAGAATAGTGAAATCTCATCCTGAACATGAGTTTTACTTTTTGTTCGACAGACCCTATTCTCAAGAATTTATCTTTGCAGAAAATGTACACCCCATAGTCATCAATCCTCCTACAAGACATCCAATCTTATGGTATTTATGGTTTGAGCACCGCATTCCAAGAGTTCTCAAGAAGCTCGAAGTTGACTTATTTCTTTCTCCTGACGGGTTTTTATCTCTAAGTAACAACACACCTTCAATCGCTGTTATACACGATATAAACTTTAAACACCACCCCAAAGACTTAAAATATTTACATCGTATTTTTTACAATTACTTTTTTAAAAAATATGCCCAAAAGGCAGATCGAATTGTCACCGTATCTGACTTCTCTAAAACAGATATTTGTAACAGTTATCAAATTGACCCATCAAAAATAGATGTTACTTTAAATGGCGTCAACAACAATTTCCACCCCATAGGCTTAGATCAACAAATTGTTGTCCGAAAAAAGTACAGTGAGGGAAAAGATTACTTTCTGTTTGTAGGAGCTCTTCATCCAAGAAAAAATATTTCGAGACTGTTACAAGCGTTTGACGAATTCAAAAAAAATACAAAATCAAGTAATAAGCTCTTGATTGTAGGTGCAAAAATGTGGTGGAATAAGACCCTTCAAACCAGCTTTGAAGAAATGAAACACAAGAATGATGTTATTTTCACCGGACGTAAAAGCCCTGAAGAACTCAATCAACTTTACGCTTCCGCACTTGCTTTTTGTTTTGTCCCCTATTTTGAAGGTTTTGGAATCCCGATTGTCGAAGCTATGAAATGTGCCTGCCCGGTTATTACGTCTAACATTACAGCCATGCCCGAGATTGCAGGAGATGCTGCTCTGCTTGTTGACCCCTTTGATACAAATGAAATCACCCAAGCCATGATTAAGTTAAATGGAAATAATGAACTTCGATCGGAGCTTTCTGCCAGAGGGCAAATGCATGCGCAATATTTCAACTGGAATACTACCGCTCAAACCCTGTGGGAAAGCATAGAAAAAGTTCTCACAAAATGCTAGCCTCCTATCTTGATAAAAATAAAATCGAAGTAGGTTGTGATGAGGCGGGTAGAGGATGTCTTGCTGGACCAGTCGTTGCGGCTGCAGTAATTTTGCCCAAGAATTTTCAGCACCCACTATTGAACGACTCAAAACAACTCAGCGAAAAAAAAAGAGTTCAGCTAAGAGAAATCATACATGAAAAAGCTTTGGCATATGCCATCGGAATTGTGGAACCCAAAAAAATTGATGAAATCAACATCTTAAATGCATCCTTCTTGGCAATGCATAAAGCTTTAGATCAGATTCCAAAATATTTTGATAGTATTTTAGTGGATGGAAATCGTTTTAAAGAATATCATGAGATAGAGCATCACTGTATCATCAAAGGAGATGCAAAATACTTAAATATTGCGGCAGCTTCTATTTTAGCAAAGACCTACCGAGATGATCTAATGAGCCAACTAGATAAAGAATTCCCTCAATATCTTTGGAGAAAAAATAAGGGCTATCCAACCAAAGCACATCGAGCGGCCATCAAGGAGTATGGGATCACAATAAGTCATCGCAAAAGCTTTAAGTTACTTCCAGAACAATTAAGCCTAAATTTTTAATAAAATTTATATTTTTGAAATGCTTAAAATAAAACGATGAATAGGCTTCTAAGTACACTTCTTATTGTAATTATATTTTCTGCTTGTCATAGACAAACACAGAAAACGCTGCCCATACAAGCCGTCCCAATCGATGCAGCATTGATTCTTCAATCAAATGATGTAAAAGTAAGTATCGAGGAGCTTGCTCAAAACAAGCCTTGGAAAATTTTAAGCCATGAGACTTCTTTGAAAAATCATGTGGAGGAATTATTGTTTATAGATTCTATACTTTCTACATATGGAGTTGACCTAAAGAGTGTTAATCCTGTCTTCTTATCACTTCACCTTACAGGTGCTCAGTCCTTTGACTGGCTAGCAATAACAGCTACAGAAAATCAAGAACAGAAATTACAATTGCTCGAGCTAAGTTTAGATCGTTTTTCTTCAACGATAGAGCATCCTTACAGCAACGCAACCATCGTAGAAATAAATACAGATGAAAAGAAGATTTTCTATACCATTCATAAAGATCTCTTGTTTCTGAGTCCCAAAAAAATATTAGTTGAAGATGCCATTCGACAATTAAAAACACCCAACAACCTGACTGCCGATAAATCTTTCCGGCGCATTTATGACTCCTCAAATAAAAAAGAAGATTTCAACCTATTTATTAATGCTAAAAATTTTGATAAGCTCAGTCTTGGGATCCTTAAAAAGAGCTCTGAGGCTAAAAAAATCGCTGAATGGTTTCAATGGGATATAGATTTACTTGACGAAGGTATATTGATGAGTGGAATCAGTCTAAGCCATGATTCACTGTCGCAAGAGCTTAGCTTTTATAGAGGCAACCCTGGATCCGAACCAATAGCTCCATCAGTTCTACCCATCAATACAGGTATATTTATCCGTAAATCTTTCGAAAATTTCAAACAATATCAACGAAAGCTTATTCATGCGATAGAATACAAGCACCAAAAAAATAATTACGAATCGAGAATCAAGCCCTTAAGTCCAGAGCACAAAGAAGCATTTGAAAATTGGATTGATAGCGAAATAACTTGGTTTCTGGTAGAAAATAGTCATCAACTCAACTCTGGATTGGTGATCCACATCACTGACAGCGAGCAAGTAGAAGATTACATCTCTGAACAATCTGATTCTACTTTTGACTATCGTGAGAAAAAAATATTCAAATGGGATCAACTCAAATACATGGTGAGTCTAAGCAACTTTACAGAGGTAAAAGAGCTGGTTTATGCATGTATCATCAAAGATCAACTCATCTTGAGCGATGATAAGGGCTCGTTGAAAAGTCTGATCAATGACTACAAAGCCAAACGAACACTAAAAAACACTTCAAGCTATCAAAACTGTTTAGATAAGCTGGGCTCTAGATCAAACTACACCACTTACATCCAAAATCCCTCTGTGATAAATCTTTCTCAACATTATCTCGAAGATGAATTATCAGGATTCCTCAATCTGAACGCAGAGACTCTAACCGGATTTAAATCCCTTGCAATCCAATTCAGTGCAGAGGGCAATGATTGCTATACGAATGCTTATTTACACTTCGATTCATCCGAATCTGAAGACACAAGATCGCTATGGACATCACAACTGGAAGCCCCTATTCTCTCTGAAATTAATATTGTTAAGAATCACTACAATCAAAAAAAGGAAATTGTTGTTCAGGATGAACTTCTAAATCTATATCTAATCTCAACAGAAGGGAAAATTCTATGGAAGAGGAAACTGCCAGAAGCAATCCTCGGAAAGATTCAACAAATCGACCTGTTCAAAAACAAAAAACTTCAACTTCTTTTTAACAGCTCAAGCAAAATTTTCTTGATTGACAGAAAAGGAAGAGATGTAGCGTCCTATCCAATTCATCTAAAACGAAAAACCAATCTACCTCTGTCTCTTTTTGATTACGAAAAAAACAGAAATTATCGAATCCTTATTTCTAGTGGAAAACATCACTACATGTACAATAAGCAGGGAACTATAGTCAAAGGATGGGGACTAAAAGAAACGAAAAGTAATGCCATGCATTCAGCGGAGCACTTTGTCGTAGGTGGGAAAGACTATATTCTTTTGCCAGAAGAAAATGGAACACTAAACATCTTAAATCGCAAAGGTGGGAGACGCATCAAAGTGAAACAAAAGATCGAATTCTCTGAAAATAAACTTCAAATACTAAAAGGAAAGAATCTTGCAGAAACTAGGATGGTCACAATTGACAAAAATGGTGTGCAACAAAACATCCTTTTTGATGGAAGTATTGACAAGAGTATTCAATTTTCATTTGACAAAACCGTCAAGTATAGCTACACAAACAAACACCACATCGTTGTAGAAGGAAAAGATTTAAAAGTAAATGGCCCCAAAATAAATCTAATTCATAATTTCAAAAGTGAAAATCTGACGGATGTTCAACTTAATAAAATTGGGGAACAACAGTATTTAAGCATCACAGACATCCAGTCTTCTGAGGCTTATCTTTTTAGAGCTCCTGACGACATGACCGAGGGCTTCCCCGTTTATGGAACAACAAACGGAGTCCTTGAGGATATAGACCTTGATGGAAAACTTAACTACCTGATTGGAGGTGATTCAGGCATGATATACAACTATCTAGTAGAATAATTTTTGGGTATTCTTTTTCTTAGAAACAATTTCTGTCCCTCTAGAAGCTTTGCATCTATTTTTATTCTGTTTTTATGACATAGTTTCTCCAGTTGTATTCCATACGATTGAGAAATCGCATGAAGCGTCTCTCCTGCTTTTACATGATGGAATTCTGTTTTTGATTTCTTCTTTTTAGCCTCTAAATAAACCCTTTCATTGGGCAATAAGTTCACGTCACTTTCTCTGTCATTGTAGGTCAATAATTCCCAAAGCCATAAGCTTTGTTGTTTGGCTATAAGGTCATAATTTTCTCCTTTGAGCGCCAAAACATACTTCAATCCATTATCGGTCTTGAAAATTTCTTTCCTGTATTTACGTTTTGGCTTTTTAACTTTTCTTTTACCTGACTTTGATGACTTATCATACTGATCCAGATCGTATCGGTGAATCAGATTAATCAGTTTTTCCGCATACTCAGGATGGGTAGCATAGCCAGCCTTTTTTAACCCTTTTGCCCAAGACTTATAATCAGTCATTTTATAGTCGAACAAAAAAGAATAACGGTCTCGGGTTTTTAGAAATTCAGAATGATCTCTATAGGAATCCGAAACCTTCTTATACTTTCTAAAACACTCATTCTTAGCATCATCATCGTGATACACCTTTCTTCCCTTCCAACCCTTATGACATTTTATTCCAAAATGATTTTTTGATTTTCTTGACAAGGTAGAATTTCCATTTCCAGACTCTAAGATTCCTTGAGCAAGTGTTATGCTGGCAGGAATGCCATAAGAATGCATCTCATCGATCGCAATTTTATGGTATTTACGAATGTATTGCTCTGATTCGGACTGTTGCCCAAAAACCATTGTTGAAATCGAGACAACAAGTACATAAAAACATGTTTTCATAGAATCTGTAAGCCTTTATCTTTAATTCGTTCATTCATTCCTAAAACCCCCTGAAGACCACCTGTATGAATGGCAATGATGTTAGAATCTCTTCGAAAATAATCATTTTCTATCAAGTCGCATAAACCATACATCATCTTTCCAGTATAAATTGGGTCCAAAGAAATATGGTGTTTTGATTTAAACCTATTCATAAAGTCAACTAAAATTCGATCCACTTTAGCATAGCCTCCAAAATGATAATCAACGTTCAAAGACCACTGTGAGTTTTGTGCAAATTTTTGAATCTCTTCGATTAGGAATTCAGCCCCCTTCAGGGATGAAAAAGCAAGTGCAGATTGATGAGGTTCTAGACTATTGATAAGACCTGAAACGGTTCCTCCCGTTCCACAAGAGCAGCAAACAACATCAAAATCAAAGTTAACATCTGAAAGAATTTCTTCGCAGCCTTTTATTGCTAATGCATTCGTGCCCCCCTCTGGGATTAAATAATAAGGCTCTAGATCAGACAAATATTTAGCTTCGAAATCTTTTGTCGTCTTTACACGATATGCGCTGCGGTCTACATAACGCAACTCCATTCCACAAGATTGGGCATAATCAAGAGTAGGGTTTAAAGGAAAATGTTCCTCCCCTCGAATGACTCCAACCGTTTTAAAACCAAACTCTTTTCCAGCCGCAGCAGTTGCAGAAATATGATTTGAAAAAGCCCCACCAAAAGTCACTAAAGTCTTAAGGTTTTTTGATTTTGCAGACTGTAAATTATATTTCAACTTACGCCATTTATTCCCCGATATATCGTCATGGAGTAAATCCTCGCGCTTCAAGAAAACACGCACTGACTTTTCTCGAAATAAGACATCATCAATTTCTTGGATAGGAATATTAACAGGTAAATTCATTCGTTAAAGATACTCGGGAAAATCGTAAATTTGCAACTATGAAGATCGAAGGTTTTTCTCAATTTCAAAATTTAGATCCGGAAGATTATTATCATTCCGGAGAAGGATACATCGTTTACACAGAGAAATACCATCTCAAAAGAGGTTATTGTTGTGAAAACTGCTGTAAACACTGCCCTTATGATTCCTCTAAGGAAAACACAAAAAGAGCTAAAATAAAAAACAGCTAATTCATCATAAAATGATATGGTGACATTAGAAACTGATTTTTTATATGATAAATTTTAAGTAAATTTATATTGATATAATAGTACATAAAGTATAAACTCAATGCCCAATAATTAATAATCAAATCATCTATATGGCTACCAATTATTTGAAAATCATATACTCAGGTTCTTATATTAATGCACAATTCGTGGCTACCACCTTAGAAGACAACAATATCAAATGTGTCATTAGAGACGACTTTCACAATAGCATCGTTGCAGGATGGGTAACTCCCGGTTCAGAAAATTCCGTACGGGTTTTGGTCGCTAAAGAAGACTTAGCTAATGCTTTAAAGGTCATCCATGACACTAAAAGCAACTTAGAGTAAGTTTTACTGAGCGTTTTCAGAAGATTAACAAAAGGACCGAAATTGAATTTGGATCCTATTACTTCAACAAGTCTCTAGTTTTCGTCAATGCATTCTGCAAACCTTCAGGGCTTTTACCGCCGGCTGTAGCAAAGAATGCTTGACCTCCTCCCCCACCATTAATCTCTTTTGCTATTTCTCGAATGATTTGCGCAGCATTTAATCCTTTTTGCTGAGTTAAACCCTCTGAGACAGCAACACTTAAACTAGCCTTACCATTATTCTCAGCGCCTAAAACCATTAACAAGTTATCAACTTCACTTTTACAAGCAAAAGAAAGATCTTTCATTGCTTCGGGCTCAAGATCAACAATAGCACTAATGAAATTAACTCCATTAATTTCCTGAGCAGATTGAATTAAATCAGATTTCAATCCTGTTACTTTTTGAGCGAGAAGTGAATTTAACTTCTTTTCTAGATGGGCATTTTCTTTCAATAGGCTCTCAATACCTTTGATCGGATCATTTGCATTCTTCAACAACAAGCAGACTTTATTAAGCGTTTCCTCTTGCTGTTTGAAATATTGAAAAGCTTTCTCTGAGCTAATGGCTTCAATTCGTCTTACTCCGGCTGCAACCCCTCCTTCAGATGTGATTTTTATCAAGCCTATTTGTCCGGTAGAACCAACATGACATCCACCGCAAAGCTCAATTGAACTTCCAAATTGAATGACCCGAACCGCATCTCCATACTTTTCACCAAAAAGCATCATAGCCCCCAACTGCTCGGCTTCAGTCATTGGTATAGAGCGTTTTTCAGTCAAAGCTATGTTCTCGCGTATCTTCAAGTTAACATGATCCTCCACTTGCTGAATTTCATCTGAGGTCATTTTGGAAAAATGAGAAAAATCAAACCGTAAATATTGATCATTCACCAATGATCCTTTTTGCTCAACATGCACACCTAAAACGCTTCTTAAAGCTTCGTGAAGCAAGTGAGTTGCAGAGTGATTTTTTTCTGTAGAGGTTCTTTTCTGCTTATCGACATCTGCAACAAATACATCGGAAGGATTTACAGGCAACTCATTCGTAAAATGAACGATGAGATTATTCTCTTTTTTCGTGTTGAAAATTGAAATCTGTTTTCCATTAGAACTTATGACTCCCTTATCACCTACTTGACCACCACCCTCTGCATAAAAGGGGGTTTGATCAAACACCAACTGATAAAATGTTTTCCCTTTTTGCTTCACTTTCCTGTACTGACTAATCTTGACATCAGCCACCAACTGATCGTAACCTAAAAATGTAGTTTCTGCATCAAATAAGGTAACCCAATCATCGGTTTCAATAGCTGAGGCAGCTCTGGCTCGATCTTTTTGTTTTTGCATTTCAGCATGAAAACCATCCATATCAACTTCTTTCCCATTTTCGGAAAGAATTAGCGCGGTCAAATCGATGGGGAAACCAAAGGTGTCATATAACTCAAAAGCTTTTACTCCTTCAATAACAGAATGTCCCGAAGAGCCTATCATCTCATCAATACGTTTTAAGCCCTTTTCCAAGGTGCGCATGAATGAATTTTCTTCTTCATGAATCACTTTCTCAACGAGTGTTTGTTGTTTTTGTATTTCTGGAAAGAATTCGCCCATTTGATCAACCAACACAGACACCAATTGGAACATAAAAGGACCTTTAACATCTAAGAAGGTAAATCCGTAACGAACAGCTCTTCGTAAAATCCTACGGATGACGTACCCGGCTCCATTGTTGGAGGGTAGCTGTCCATCGGCAATTGCAAAAGCGATGGCTCTAACGTGATCAGATACCACACGAAGTGCTATGTCTACTTTCTCATCCTTACCGTATTCAAAACCAGTAATGCTCGTTAATTTTTGTATAATAGGGGTAAACACATCTGTATCGTAATTGGATTGTTTTCCCTGAAGAGCCATTGCAAGACGTTCAAATCCCATTCCGGTATCTACATGTGTATTCGGAAGGTTTTCTAAACTTCCATTTGAACGTCTATTGTATTGCATGAAAACCAAATTCCACACTTCAACCACTTGAGGGTGGTCGTAATTCACCAAGCTTCGAGCGTCTACTTTAGAACGTTCTTCCTCTGGGCGAAGGTCAATATGTATTTCGGAGCAAGGACCGCACGGGCCAACATCTCCCATTTCCCAGAAGTTATCCTTCTTGTTCCCGTTTAGTATGCGATCTTCAGGCACATGTGATTTCCAACAATTGAAAGCCTCTTGATCCATCTCTAGCTGCTCTTCTTTTGCACCCTCAAAAACTGTTACGTACAAACGATCCTTATCTATACCATAAACATCGGTCAATAATTCCCAAGCCCAATCAATAGCTTCCTTTTTGAAGTAATCTCCAAAAGACCAATTGCCTAACATCTCAAACATCGTGTGATGATAAGTGTCGTGACCTACCTCATCAAGATCATTATGTTTTCCGGAAACTCTCAAACACTTTTGACTGTTTACCACTCTTGAATTCTTGACTTCGCTAATCCCTAAAAACAAATCTTTAAACTGATTCATCCCCGCATTGGTGAACATCAATGTAGGATCATTTTTTATCACAATTGGAGCAGAGCTTACAACTGAATGACCTTTCTCAGTAAAAAAGTCTAAAAACTTTTGACGTATTTCTTGGGAATTCATATGCTTGATAACTTAAATCTTGTACAATTCATTATGTGGTCTCTCCCTACAATAAAAACCCTTAATTAAGATTTTCTTAAATTGCGCCCGTAATGAGCTAAATGAGAAGGGACAAATTTAGCCAAATTTTGCAGCTTATGACCAAGGTCAAATATTATTACGACAAGAAAACGCTTTCTTACAAAAAAATTAAGCGAACCAAGTCACAGACTTTCGGGCGTTTACTGATTTTTATGTCTAGTGCATCTGCGATTGCCCTTTTTATTGTCATGCTGTTTTTTACTTTTTTTGACTCACCCAAAGAAAAAGAATTAAAAAGAGAAATAGACAACCTTTTAGTTCAGTACAAACTTCTCGAAGATCAAATCACAACATCATCATTAATACTTGATGAACTTCAGGAGCGAGATGACAATATTTACCGAGTAATTTTTGAAGCAGAACCTATTGACGCCAGTATTCGAAAAGCCGGTTTTGGTGGTGTTAATCGATATAAAAAGTACGAAGGATTTAAGCACTCAGATCTCATTAGTGATTTAAATCGGAAAATTGACCAACTATCCAAAGCCATCTACGTACAATCTAAATCCTTTGATGATGTACTCTCAATGGCGCAAAATAAAGAAGATATGTTGGCGCACATTCCCGCCATTCAACCTGTTGCAAATAAAGACTTAAAGCGAATGGCATCGGGTTATGGATACCGCATACACCCGATTTACAAGACTCGAAAAATGCACTGGGGCATGGATTTTTCCGCTCCAAAAGGGACTCCTATTTATGCCACAGGTGATGGTGTTGTCGATAAAACAAAACGCTCCAAAAGAGGGTATGGAAACCACTTGCGCATCGATCACGGTTATGGCTACAAAACTTTTTATGCACACTTGGAAAAATACATCGTCAAAAGAAAACAAAAAGTTAAACGGGGAGATATCATTGGATATGTTGGAAACTCCGGTACCTCAACGGCACCTCACCTTCACTATGAAGTGATTAGAAATGACAAAAAGGTAAATCCTGTAAATTATTACTTTAATGATTTGACCGCTGAAGAGTATGACATCATGCTCGAGCTTGCCTCACAAGAAAATCAATCTTTTGACTAAATGGGAACCATGCCTTCAGGAGAAAAAACCATCCAAAAAATATATTATTCCATAGGTGAAGTTGCCACCATGTTTGACGTTAACAAGTCCTTGATCCGATTTTGGGAGAAGGAATTTAGCATCATCAAACCAAAAAAAAATCGAAAAGGCAATCGTTTCTTTACCGAGAAAGACATTGAAAATTTTAAAATCATCTTTCACCTCGTAAAGGAAAGAGGGTACACGCTTCAAGGTGCGAAAAAAAAGCTTCGAGAAAATAAAGAAGATACCATCAAAAATGTTGAGCTGGTCAATCAACTCAAAGACATTCGAGCTGAATTGGTCGCGATCAGAGAAGTTCTTTAATCACTTCGCTCCACATCTGAAACGGGTAAACGAGCAATCAGAGACATTCCCAATTGTCGAACGTTCAACACGATTTTGTTTTTGGCCTGATAAAGAACAACTCCAGTAGCTCCTTTAAGAGCCCCTTCTTTGACTTTAAGCTCCGTTCCTGGATCATATGACCTTACATCAACAGAATCGTAATTCCCTAAAAAGCTTTTGATCGCGATGATTTCCTCCTCCTTGACTTGCGCTACACTTCCTAGCCAAAACAAAAAACGAACCACGCCTAAAGTTTGAAGAATCGCGATTTTTTGTGAATCTGTCTCTGGAGCCTTAACAAATAGATACGATTTGAAAATGGGCTCCTCTACCCATTTTTTCCGATCAGACCACTGCTTCAGTGTTTTCTGAAGAGGACAATAACAATCAACCCCCTGTTTCAAAAGTCTATCACGAACTTTCTTCTCGTTTCTGGGCTTTGTATATAAAACATTCCAAGTCAATTATAAATCCTTTAAAAGCCGTTTCGTAAAAATAACACTATTTTTACGTTCAAATAGTATGCAATCCACATAATGCGGAATAATCTAAAATGAAGAAAAAAATACTCGTTACAGGTGGTGCTGGGTATATTGGAAGCCACACAGTTATTGCACTATGTGAAGCAGGCTTTGAACCGATAATCGCTGACAATTACTCTAACTCGGAGCCTTGGATTCTTGATCAACTCACAAAAATCACGAAAAAGAAAATAAAAAACTACACCGTAGATTGTACAGATAAAGATGGGCTGAAAAAAGTTTTTAAGGAAGAACAAATCTATGGAGTCATTCACTTTGCGGCATATAAAGCAGTAGGTGAATCGGTTGAAAATCCCTTGAAATACTACCAAAACAATATCGGCTCGCTAAATTGTGTTATTGAACTCATGAATGAGTACGGTGTCGAAAATTTAGTTTTCTCTTCTTCGTGTACGGTATACGGCGAGGCTGACTATTTGCCCGTAGATGAAAAACACCCCATAAAAAAGGCGGAATCTCCTTACGGTTACTCAAAACAAGTGTGTGAGACCCTAATCTCAGACTGCCTTAATTCTAACCAACTAACTCGAGCAATTACACTACGTTATTTCAACCCTGTTGGAGCGCATACATCAGGTCTGATTGGTGAGCTACCTATTGGAACGCCAAACAACTTAGTCCCTTTCATCACTCAAACTGCAGCGGGTATCAGAAAATATCTAACCGTATTCGGGAATGATTACAAGACTGACGACGGTACCTGTATTCGAGATTATATTCATGTGATGGATTTAGCCAACGCACATGTAAAAGCGCTAAATACCATGAGTGAAACCGGTAAATCTATCACCTTAAACGTTGGGACGGGAAAAGGGAGTTCTGTGCTAGAGGCCGTTCAATCTTTCGAAAAAGTAAATCAGCTAAAATTAAATTATAGAATAGGTCCAAAAAGAAGTGGGGATATAGAACAAATCTATGCTGCAACGGAACTGGCCGAAAAAACACTAAAATGGAGAACCGAATATTCTATAGACGATGCAATGAAGGATGCCTGGCGTTGGGAAAAAAACTTAGCTAATAAATAACCCGAGCTTAAGGAGAAAATCACTTTTTATCGGACAACTCACATATAAAAAAACCTCTCAATTTGAGAGGTTTTTTCTTATTGTAATCTAAAGTTAATTGGAACGGTAAAGCTACAAGGCACCGACTTACCTCTTTGCTTTGCTGCGATGAGCTTGGGTATGGAGTTTACCAAACGTAAAGCTTCTTTTCTTAGGTGTTTGTCTTGGCCTCTGACAACGACTGACTTTGTGATCATTCCGGTTTTATCAATGACAAACTGAACAAATATTTTTTCTGAAATTCCCATTTCCTTGGGGATAGAAGGGTACTTAAAGTTGTTCCGTATATGCCTCATAATTCCTTGTTGAAAGCACATGTATCGCTCTTGCCTAGAGACATCTTCACATCCAGGGAAAATAGGTTTATCTTCTACGACAGCAAAGTTAAAAACTTCATCTTCTTCTTCCTCCTCCTCAATTTCGATGATTTCGTCTTCATCCGTATCCGTCTCTTCAATCTCAAGTTCAACCTCAATCTCTACATCGTCTTCTACAATTTTAATCACCGCTGGGGGGGGCGGTGGGGGCGGTGGTGGCTTTAGCTCTCTTTGTGTTGCAGGAATCATCTCCTCATCATCAAAAGCTAACTCCATGGTCCCTAAGTCAGTTGCTGACTTTTCATAACTTTTCCATTCAAAAGCAATCAGAGAGGCCGTTATAGCGATGATTAAACCAATCTGGACAAACATGCCTCGTTTGGTTTCTAAATTCGATTTTGGATTCTTTTTGATTTCCATCAGTAATGGCTTAAAGCGTAAAATTAAACATTTAGCAAAGATTACAAAGCCTCATGACCTTTAAAAAATTCGGCGATTAAAAGAGCCAGTAAAATGCCTCCATTGTTTGCTATGACATCCATCAAGTCTCCATATCTAGAAGGAATCAAAATGTGTTGAATCATTTCAATACCTATACCCAGAAAATTTCCAAGAAAAAGAACTGTAAGCCATCTGTTCAAAACAGAACCTTGTGTGAAAGAATAAGAAAGAGAAGCTACAAATAGTAATAACGATAAAAGGGCATAACAGAACAAATGCACCGCCTTATCATACAAATTAAATTCTGGCACAGAAGCAGAAGGCATTATACTCCCAAATAAAATAAGCAAGGACCAAATTATTGATGGGTACGGCGTATACCAAATCGGTCTTTTAAGCACTCACTAAATCTTTGTAATCCTCGGGACTGAGTAAGTCATTTAATTCCGATGGGTTTGAAACCTCTACTTTAATCATCCATCCGTTTAGGTATGGATCTGTATTGACCAGCTCAGGAGCATCCTCTAACGCTTCATTAAAAGCAACCACTTCTCCAGAGATGGGCATGAAAAGATCCGAAACGGTTTTCACAGCTTCCACAGAACCGAAAACAGCCTCTTTTTCTACAACCTCACCTTCTGTGTCTACATCTACATATACAATATCGCCCAACTCCTTTTGAGCAAAATCTGTGATGCCGATTACAATATGATTCCCCTCAATGCGAACCCATTCATGGTCTTTTGTATACTTTAAGTCAGCAGGTATATTCATCTATTTATTTTTTTTCAAAAATACTAAAAACCTCTTGATTCTATTCAACATTATCAAATATCCTCCTCATGGAATATTCAAATACAATCGTCAAGATACTACAGCCGTATTTTGGTATAATTTATGTGATATGAAAATCATACAATGAAACCATTCACCAATGAAAAAGCTTTTAATCCTTTCAATAATGTTATTTACTGATGTCTGTTGTGTATCTCAAAATTCGACAATTCTACTTCCATCGATAAACATCAAATCTCTGGAAGGAAAAACATTGAATACCAAAGAATTTGATAACAAGGGCAAGCCTATGGTCATTGCATTTTGGGCAACATGGTGCAAACCCTGTACCAAAGAGTTAAATGCAATCTCTGATGTTTATGAACAGTGGCAAAAAGAAACAAAAGTAAAAGTGATTGCAATTTCTATTGATGATGCCAGAAATTCAAGCAAAGTGGCGCCTTATGCAAATGGGAAAGATTGGCCCTTTGAAATTTACCTAGACGATAACAGCGATCTAAAAAGAGCGTTAAATGTCAATTCCATTCCACACACTTTCCTCTTAAATGCAAAAAAAGAAATCGTTTGGCAACACGCTTCTTATTTAGATGGAGATGAAGAAGAACTCTATGAAGAGATCATAAAACTATAGGGGTCCGTCTTATGAAAAAACTACTCTTCGGACTACTTTTTTGCACAGAGCTCCTCCTTGCACAGGGCACTCAAAAGGGACAGCTCAGCGGGAATTTTGAAAGTAATTCTCAGATCTATTTCATGGATGCCGACATAGGTATTGACTCCGAAGACCTGCCGGATGAAAGATTCTTGATGAACAGCTTTGCCAACTTCACTTACACAACGAGTAACTTTAGTAGCGGTATGCGCTATGAAGCAAACCAAAATTCGCTGTTGGGATTTGACAAACGCCAGAATGGTGAGGGCATTACCTACCGTTACGCACAATTTAATAATCAAGGCTTGGATATTACCGCAGGTAATTTTTACGAACAATTTGGCTGTGGGATGATCCTTCGCGCCTACGAAGAAAGAAGCCTGGGACACGACAATGCATTTGATGGAATCCGTTTGAAATACAGTCCATTTAAAGGGCTCTATTTAAAAGCATTAATTGGAAAACAACGATTGTTTTTTGATAAGGGAAAGGGAATCGTTAGAGGTGTAGATGGTGAAATCTCACTAAATGAATTTTTTATAGCACTGAAAGAAGTTAAAACACAGATGCTTATCGGAGGTAGTGTCGTAAGTAAGTTCCAAAAAGATTTAGACCCCATTTTCATTTTACCAGAAAATGTAGCTTCCTGGGCTGGTCGCTTTCATATTCATCACGGGAAATGGATTGTAGGCGCTGAGTATGTGCATAAATATATCGACCCTTCGGCAAGCAATAATTTTATTTACAAAGAAGGTCAGGCTCTTTTGGCAAATGTGAGCTATTCTAAAAAAGGATTTGGTTTCTCATTGGCGGGGAAACGCATCGACAATATGAGCTTTAACGCGGATCGAAACCTAAAAGGACAAGAAGTAAGTATCAACTATTTACCCGCTCTAACAAAACAACATGCCTATACTTTAGCAACGATCTATCCTTATGGGACAATCACCAATGGAGAAATGGGGATACAAACAGAACTCAACTACAAAATCAAAAAAGGAGGATTTATAGGTGGCAAATACGGAATGGGAATTCTTGTAAATTTCTCGAATGCATACAGCATCAACAAAACACAAATTGACAAAGACACAGCTATCGGAGCATCCGGAACGATGGGCTATAACTCTGACTTCTATAAGGTAGGGGATGAAAAATATTTTCAGGAATTCAACATCGAATTGTCACGAAAAGTGAATGGAAATCTGAAAATCACAGGGAGCTATATCAACACACATTACAATAGCAAAATTATTGTGGGTTACGACTATTATGGAATGATCAAAGCGAATATTATTGTGTTGGAAGCGCAATACAAATTAAAGCCCAAACATTCCATACGAACCGAAATTCAACATTTGAGCACAAAACAGCACGAAGGGAATTGGGCGATGGGATTGATTGAGCACACCGTATCTCCAAATTATTTCTTTGCCTTTCAAAACTTATATAATTACGGAAACCAAACCAAAAAAAATTACTACCCGAATGTTTCCGTAGGATACACCAAAAGGACTATGCGATTTGCCTTAGGATACGGCAAACAAAGGCAGGGAATATTTTGTGTAGGTGGTGTTTGTCGTACGGTGCCCAAATCAAATGGAATTTCTTTGAATATCAGTTCAAGCTTTTAAACCATGAGAAACTTAAAATATCTATTCGCTTTTATTGGAACATTATCCGTGATTCTCACTTCATGTGATGTCATTGAAGGTCCTTTCACAGAGGAGGCCGTTGTGGGGGAATGTCTAGAGAAATGTAAAAAAATCCTCTTAGAAGACTATACAGGGCACAAATGTGGAAATTGCCCTAGAGCCTCAGAAAAAGTGGAGGAATTAAAAAATATTTATGGCGAGCAATTGATCACCATCGCCATTCATGCTGGGTCATTCGCCGAACCCTCGGGCTCTTATTTTACAAACGATTTTAGAACAAATACAGGAAATGAATGGGATCGACATTTTGGAATTAGTGCTGCAGGAAATCCAAAGGGTATGATCAATAGAAGTGGATACCCCGAGTCAAATCACATTTTAGATTTTGAACAATGGACACAAGAGGTAGATAAGCATTTACAAAATAAACCCGAAGCTTATATTGATCTGGATGTGAACTACCATTCAACAACACGAAGTCTTGAAATTTTTTCTACAACTGAAATACTTCAATCCACTTCCGATGCGCTGAGCCTAAACATGATCTTGACTGAAAATAGTGTTATTGCCTACCAAAAAAATTATGGTGCAGATCCGGAGAAAATCCCAGACTACGAACACAATCACATGATGCGAAAAAGTCTGACGGGTACTTGGGGCACTGATCTTGGTCAAAAGTATTATGACAAGGACGATCTCATTAAAAAATCGTTTCATGTAATTCTTGACCTCGAATGGATTCCTGAAAACATGTCAGTTGTCGCATTTATCTCAAAAACAAATAACTTTGAGCTTATTCAAGCTCAAGAAACTCCTATTAAATGAAAAAAATACTCCCCCTAATTTTTAGCTTAGTTTCTTTAATTTGTCACGCCCAAAATTTTGACGCTGGACTTCTCTTTGGCTTCACCACAAGCCAGATCTCCGGTGATCAGCTCACAGGATACAATAAGCTTGGGGCCCGACTAGGAGCTTTTGTGAGCTATCCCTTACAAAAAAAGATGAATCTGCAAGTAGAAATGCAGTACATCCAAAAAGGAAGCAAGAAACCATTCGTTAAAAACAGTCCACAAACTTATTCCTTGACGCTTCACTACCTAGAAATCCCCATCACATTAAACTATAAGGTGAAGGAGGAAATCTACCTTGAATCAGGAATTGGTACAGGTTATTTATTTGCCTTTAAGGAAGAAGATGAATATGGAGACATCGGCAGTCATAAGCCAAATCGTCTCGCCATTGATTTTATTTTTGGAGCTCAATACCTCTTTAACGAAAAAACAAAAATATTACTTCGTATGGGCAATTCTATCATCCCTTTTCGAGGAGGCGCTACATGGGGTAAAGAGGTTTTCGGGAAAGGGCAATATTCTACGGTACTTTCATTAACTTTGCAACATCAAATGAATCGCCAATGAAACACAAAATCATAGTCGCCATTACAGGAGCCAGTGGCTCTATCTACGCCAAAGTTCTTTTAGATAAGCTGGAAGCGCTAAAAAGTCAAATTGATTCCGTAGGAATTGTCATGTCTAAAAATGCTAAGGATGTATGGGAATTTGAATTGGGAAATGATTCCTATAAAAACTACCCCTTTGATTACTATGAAAAAGACGATTTCATGGCTCCTTTTGCTTCGGGATCTGCTCAATACAACACCATGATTATCGCTCCATGTTCAATGGGCTCAATGGCTCGAATAGCAACTGGGATTTCTGATGATCTGGTCTGTCGTGCTGCAGACGTCATACTGAAAGAGCGCAGAAAACTAATTCTTATCAGTCGGGACACGCCCTTAAATTTGATTCACATCAACAATATGAAAACGATCACGGAAGCAGGTGGCGTCATCATGCCGGCAACACCTTCATTTTATAGTAAACCCGAATCCTTTGAAGAACTTGCAGCCACAGTAATCGATAGAGCCATCGACATGTCTGGCATTTCACAAGAAAGCTACAGATGGCAGTCATAATTGTTGATATTTTTTAAAAAACTTTACCCCCCACAAGCGTAAACAAAAATTAAAAAATCCTTTATATTTGGATGACTTTAAAAATGATCTATGCTAGAATTTTGCAAAAACGTACTTCAGAAGGTCAGTTTTGATGACCTCTTGTTCAAAAAAGAACTAACAAAGTCATTGCAGTGGGTTAACCAAGCCGATGCCGAAAGTTTAAGAACATGGTGTTTGGAAATGTACGGTAATAAATATGCCGACATCATTCAGCAAGCTTTTGAAAGTATTAGCTAAAGAGGAGATTTTTAACCTTAAATTCTTCTCTTTTTTTTGTCTAAAACAAATTCATTCCGTGGTCGTGGTAGACCCTTCCAAGGTGTTTATATGCCGCCTCAGTGGCCATCCTACCTCTTTGAGTTCTCATAATATAACCCTCTTGAATTAAGTACGGTTCATAAACTTCTTCTAAGGTCGCTGCTTTCTCACTTACAGCTGTGGCAATCGTTCCCACACCTACCGGGCCGCCCTTAAATTTATCAATGATGGTTTCAAGAATCATAATATCCATCTCATCAAGTCCCTTCTTGTCTACTTTAAGTGCATCTAAGGCAATATTAGTAATCGACATGTCGATATGCCCAGTACCCTTTATCTGGGCAAAATCTCGAACTCTTCGCAACAAGGCATTTGCTATCCGAGGGGTCCCTCGACTTCTGCCTGCAATTTCTGAAGCAGCTTCAAAGTCTATGGAGACGTCTAATATTCCCGCCGACCGATCAACAATTTTAGATAACAAATCAGGATTGTAATATTCCAATCGAGAATTGATACCAAAACGAGCCCTTAGGGGGGCTGTAAGTAGACCCGAACGAGTGGTTGCTCCGATAAGGGTAAATGGATTCAAATGAATTTGAACGGATCGGGCGTTGGGCCCAGACTCGATCAAAATATCAATTTTGAAATCTTCCATTGCTGAATATAAGTACTCTTCTACAACAGGTGATAAACGATGTATCTCGTCAATAAACAAAACATCACGTTCTTCAAGATTTGTCAGAAGCCCCGCTAGGTCGCCAGGCTTATCTAAAACAGGACCTGACGTAACTTTCATCCCAACCCCTAGTTCATTGGCTATGATACCTGCCAGGGTTGTTTTTCCTAAGCCGGGGGGACCATGTAAAAGAACGTGATCCAAGGCATCTCCTCTCTGATTTGAGGCAGAAACAAAAATCTCCAAATTATCAACCACCTTCTGCTGCCCAGAAAAGTCATCAAAAGCTATCGGGCGTAACTTGATTTCAAACTCATTTTCTTCGGCACCATGATCTTCTGAAGAAGCGTCTAAATTTTCATTCATAAAAACAAATGTAGCTAAATTAAGGGGCAAAAAGTTAACGATTTCCCAAATTATACGCTCAAACGACGCATGATTTTCTTTAAATTACTATTCTCTTACGTCTAACTTTTCTCTGAGCATGTTTCCCACCAACATGAGTGCAAAAACCAGAAACATGATGGCCAAACCTGGAGCTAAAGCCAAATAGGCTTTATCTAAAATAATATAAGCATAGTGATTTTTTATCATTGTTCCCCATGATGGCATTGGCGCTTGTGCTCCGATTCCCAAAAAACTTAACCCTGCCTCAATCAAAATTGCAGAGGCAAAATTAGCTGCAGAAATAACGATAATAGGACCCATTACATTCGGTAGAATGTGGCGAAACATGATTCTTAAATCTCCAAAGCCTAAAACTTTGGCGGCTTGGATGTATTCTTTTTGTTTTACACTCATCACCTGACCTCTGACCACACGAGCTACTTCGACCCACATACTTAATCCTACTGCTATAAAAACCTGCCAAAATCCTTTACCTAAAGCCAGACTAATGGCAATAACCATCAGTAAGGTGGGTACTGACCAAACTACATGAACAAACCACATGACTACTTTATCAACCCAAGCTCCATAAAAGCCGGAAATAAGCCCTAAAGAAATCCCAATAACTAAAGAGATAAAGACCGAAATAAAACCTACAGCCAAAGAAATACGCGTGCCTACCATCAATCTACTCAGAAGATCTCTTCCATATTTATCAGTACCTAAATAGAACTTTCTACCATAAAAAACAGTATTGATGTCTTCAGCAAACCAATGAGAGTTAGGCATTTCTTTTTGATAAAAAGAGCCAAATGGGGTGTAGTATAATTGACCATCTTTTATTTCGTAAGAACTTATAGGAACCGAAGCATAACTTTTCTTTTTACCATAGATAAGTTGGTCTAGAAATGGTGTTGGCTGCTTTGTGTGCTCATTTAACTTCATAAATGTAACCTCAGATCCAGGCGGCAAGGTACTCAACTCCAAATGCATTTCATTGGCATAAGGGCTCTTATCAGGAGCAATAAAATATACAAATACAGCAACCAACAAGCTGACTGCAATGATGGCAGTTCCTACAAGGCCGGGGATGTGAATTTTTTGTTGTTTCATTGAGAGCGAACTGCCTTAAAACTACAAAATATATAAGTATGGTGTACGCATCTGAGGAGCTGAAAATTGACCCGCAAGAATTACAAACCGATTAGGTATCTAGTCCTACAAAGAGTATATTTAACAACACATAAATCAATACGGTTCAAAAAAGCCCCCATTGAGTAAAGAAAAAATCATATTAGGAATTGACCCAGGAACAAGCATTATGGGTTTTGGACTTATTAAGAAAAAGGGATCCTCTTTTGAAATGATGATGATGGACGTTCTTATTCTGAATAAAATTAAAGATCCGTACCTGAAACTCCAGAAGATTTTTCAAAAAACACTAGCGATCATTGACCATTATCATCCTGATGAAGTTGCATTAGAAGCCCCATTTTTCGGTAAGAATGTTCAATCCATGTTAAAGTTAGGTCGGGCACAGGGAGTCGCCATGGCTGCCGCCCTTCAAAGGGAGGTCCCCGTGACAGAATATGCTCCCTTGAAAATAAAAAAAGCCATCACGGGAAGAGGTGCTGCTTCTAAAGAGCAAGTGGCTGGAATGCTTATGCAACTATTAAACCTCAAGGAAATGCCAAAATATTTGGATGCCACTGATGGGCTTGCGGCAGCTGTTTGTCACGGTTTACAAAATGGCCCTGCGGGGGCAAAAAAGAGCTATTCCTCCTGGTCTAATTTCATTAATGACAATAAAAATAGGGTTGATCGATGATCATTGTAAATGGACAACTAAAAAGGGACAGCTCTTAAAATTTCGATCGTATCCTTTCGGCAATCTCTACAAGTTCTGCAGACTCTAATTTCAATTTTGGCCTTGAAAAATTAATATCCTCCACTGATTGTAAAGGAATTAAATGAATATGAGCATGAGGAACCTCCAAACCTATCACGGCTACTCCAACCTTCTTACATGGAATCGATTTTTCGATGGCCTTAGCCGTTTTTTTTGCGAAAGCCCACAAATCCTTATACTCCTGATCCTCTATATCAAAAATAGAATCGGTTTCCTTTTTTGGTATCACCAAAACATGTCCCTTAGCTAGAGGAAATACATCTAAAAAGGCTAAAAACTGGTTGGTTTCGGCAATCTTATGAGAGGGTATGTCTCCCTGAACAATCTTTGTAAACAGGCTGGCCATTATCTTGATATTTCTAAAATCTCAAACTTCACTAAGCCCGCGGGCACTTGTATTTCAGCAATTTCTCCAACTTTCTTACCTAACAAGCCTGTACCTATGGGTGAATTTACTGAAATCTTCCCCGTTTTAATATCCGCCTCTGTCTCTGCCACCAAAGTGAAGGTCATTTCTGCTTTCGTATTTAAATTTTTTATTTTCACAATAGACAGCGCGAGCACCTTATCTGTGTCTAACTGGGATTCATCAATAACACGAGCACCTGAAAACATTTCTTCGAGTTTTGCGATTTTCATCTCCAGCATCCCCTGAGCTTCTTTGGCCGCATCATATTCAGCATTCTCGGAGAGATCACCTTTATCTCTAGCTTCAGCTATTTGTTGAGAGATGCTAGGTCGCTCAACAAATTTCAAATGATCTAATTCCTCTTTTAACTTCTTAAGTCCCTCTTTTGTATAATATGAAACAGTAGACATAATAAAAAAATTTAGTTTATCTAAATAACAAAAAAAGAAGACTCCATGAGTCCTCTCTTTGCAAATTTATAAATATTCCTCTAATAAAGAAGCGAATCTTTAAAGCGTAACTCTTACGCCAATAGAATTTGGAGCTTGTAATGGATTTGCTGCTCTGTAAGAATAATCGATGCCAAAATGGGTCCCATTCGTCAAAGGCACCTCAAATGAGGCTCCTAAACTCAGTCCCGTAAGTGTGGATGTATGGTCGATTTTTTCATTACTCATAGTTCCTTCATGGGTGTATGCTGTTCTGAGCATAAAATGAGTTTTGTAAGCATACTCAAACCCAGAAATCAGTTGGTTTTTACTAAAGGAATTTGATACGAAATTCCCAGCTAGGGTAAAACGATGATGTTCTTCTTTATGAAAATCATAGGAACCCCCAATAGAAAGAAGAGAAGGCAACTCAAATGCTTCAACACGTAAGTCATAAGTCATTTGATAATTCTGACCATGCGCACTGGAATTGGTGTTTTTCACATCATTTCCATCCCCCTCAAATTTCATTTTAGGCCCCACATTTTTAAGCGTTATTCCAAATTTAATTTCTTGATGGTCACCCGCCACGTATTGTACACCTGCATCTAGTGAAATTCCCGATGCTTTTAAATCTGGGATGGACTCGGAAATAATTCGCACAGTCGCTCCACATGAGATATTATCCGTAAATTTTTTCGCATAGGAGAACCCTGCATTCATGTAGGATGGCGAGTACGACCCTCCTGTTCCTTCAGGTAATTCCGTGGTTGTTACATCAATGGCTCCAAAGTTCATAGACATAAAAGTTAGCGCAAGAACTGCTTCATCATCTATGGTTTTGGCAACGCCAAAAGCATTGATTTTGATATCTGCCCACCAAGAGGTATTCGAAAATATCAATTCGATATTTTTAGTGGTAGCCAAACCGGCAACATTCACAAAAGTAGCCTCAATACCGGATACAGAAGCAGTATTTACCCCACCCCAACCCGAGGATCTCGCCCAAGGATTAATCAGCAATTCTGTAGCACCTGCTTGTCCTGAACGTTGTTCATTCCCCGCTATAAGATCATTGGCATGCAAAGACACGATCAAGACCAATACTTGCAGAACATTTCTAATACCTTTATTCATACATATCATCCTATGAAATTTTTAGTTTACAGCTATTAAAATGAATCCAAATCAATAGGTCTTAGTGCACCAAACCACTTTACTACTTTTTCACCCTTTTCATGCGCATCCACATGTATGATATAAACTCCTGATGAAATCGATACACCATAATCATTTTTAAGATCCCAATCCCAACCGACTGTGTTCTGTTCACTATCGAGCTTCACCTGTCGAACTAAAGTTCCAGAAACATTATAAATGGAGATTTTACAAATCTTTGGTAGGTTCGTAATTCGCACTCGGTGATCTAACTGATCTTTCTCATAATTATTAGATCCATAGTAAGGGTTTGGCACAACACGTATGAGGTCTAGAGCCTTTCGAGCCACATCCACATCCTTCGTAACGGTTTGAATATCTTTCGTATTAAACTTCATTTGCAAGCCCCCGTCATCGTCGGAGCTACCAGTCTGCTCGCATAGACTACCTTCCATTTCGTACCTCTGATATGGTTTAGATACTCGCAATTTTATCTCAACATCTGATGACAACATAGTAGTGTTTTTGGCAAGAAGAGGAATTGATACCCAAGCCACTTCTCTGAACACCTCCCGCTTGTATCTTATACTGTTCATCTTGGTTAATTTTGAATATAAAGGGTTTTGTTTTTCGTCTGGACCAGCATAGGTGTTTTTCATCACATACACGTAGTGTCTTCCACCAAAAATCACATCAAACGAATCGTCAGCATTAAACTTGATGCTCGCTAGAGAGTCTCCTTCCGTTAATGTTGAAGTAGGATTCCACATCATATCGGAACCATTATCATCGGGATGTGAGGAGGATTCCCCAAACATCAGATTCAATCTTGACCCTTTCTCAAGATCTAATGCATATCCAGGGAACCAGGAAAAACCTTGAGTTCCAGAGTCATCCGCATTCCCATCCTTATCAACAGAGGGCTCAGACTTCATATACAATCGGTTTGAACCCGATTGGGTTTCAATCACCGGGCAGCGAGTCCACAGAGATTGATCGCTGGTGAATACGATATCTACAGATGGAAGATCCTTCAACTTATTTAACGTCTGGAATGACTTGTATGCGGGAGAATGCTCAAAAGCTCCGGACATACCATCAACACCCACCAAACGATAGGGAGCCCATGCACCATTCAAAATACCTTCGAAAGCCTCTCCATCATCTAAACCCTTATGATCTACAGTATCTACCCCAGACCTAATCCAATTGTTATGACTAATATAAGCCTGGTTTCCCATGGAAAAATAATCGTTATCATAAACGTAATCCAACCAATCTGAATCATCAGCTTTTAAGATTGAAGCACTCAAAAAACCATTATCTGAGTTTTTATCATCCCCGAAACGCCCTACCTCTTCTCCGTTTTCAATCGCAAGCGACAAGCCCCATTCAGGAATGAGTTGTTCGTTATTGACTTCAATCGTTTGTTCAGCATATACCGTATCTCCTAAAGTACTGTTTACGAGTATCCACTGCCGAGGCAGAATATATGAACTTGAATCTGCAACGAGAAATAAAGTATCATTCAGCTCAACATTCATCTTAAATATAAACTCGGTATTCTCAGGAACATTTAAAGGGTCTACCACTGTTATATTTACAGGGCCCGTATTTTCAGCATAAGTGGTGTTTGGATCACAAAATTCTGATAAAATGATCGCTTTAGTTTCTGGAGTAAACTCCAAACTCATCCCTCCATTACCAATTCCTTTGAGACGTGTCAAAGAAGGGATGGTTCCATAACTCACATTCTGAAGTGTACCGTCTGCCTCTGCATCAGGCCTGTGAGGTATGACTGAATATTGTTTTATGTTTTTTCTACCCGCCAAAAAAGGCTTTTTCTGTCCTTTAAAACTGGGCGCATAGAGATTACTGGCATCGGGCACTTGATCAGGAGCATAGGCCAAATACTGATTATAGGCGTAAGCAATTGCTGTGTAATAATAGGTTTTGTGATTTACCAGCGTACGATTCCCAACAGCAAACAAATCTTCGGTTATCGATACAGAGTGTTTAATCCCCTGATTCATACTTCCTACATCTTCAAGGGTCATGTCCTTTGGAATGCTCGCCTGTAAATCTTGACTGTATTCGAAATTTATAAGCCTTGAAATGGGGTGATCCGTTTCTTCACTCGTTATTTCCCCCGCTATGGTCCGGTAATTTTTCACATCAGATTGAAAAACCAATCGAGCTTTGTCGACATTATAAATATCAGAAGCAGTAACGGTTTCATCTCTTAATTGGAAAATTTGGTATCCCTCAAAAACATATTCATTATCGTAAGGGAGTGTCTGTAAGCTGTCGTAATATCCAATGATGTTTACTTCATCTACCTCTACGTATTCTTCCTTGTAATTGTTTGAATTGAAATCGTTAGAAATCATTACAACCAACTCTTGATCTAACTCTTGTATCGTCAAATCTGGTGCATCAGGTCCATCTAAAACCTCAAAACACACGTCAAATAATTTTTGTGCTTTGTCATCTGCGATGAGCATTTGCTCTACAGAAGCCCAGGCGCCTCCTTGGCTTGCGCGTGCCCATACGACCCCAGTCGTAACATTATTCACCGCTCCGGGCTCTAATGTAAAAGGCCCAGCTGATTGTACGAAACGTCTGTCATCTGGAACATTTCCAGCGGACTGCTCCGTCCAAGATTGCCCCTGAAACTTAGGATCACTATCGCCTGGAAACATAAAATCACATGCAACATTTGAAGGGTTTGTTCCGTCACCACCATAGGTCATTGACGAGCCATCTTTCCATATACCTCTGAGATAATTATAAAAGTCAGATGCTATATCTGGCTCTCCGTTGGTCACATTGGTATTTCTGTTGTAATAGACAAACTTAGACATGGTAATTTGTTCCCCAGCTTCATCTATAATCCCATTTCGGTTGTTGTCGACCCCATCGTCTTCATCAGCCAAAGGACCTCTAAAAAAGTCGACCCCAATCGCAGGTGGATTTGCTCCATACCCTTTCGCTCCCTCATCATCTTCGTCACCATTGTAACAATAACCTAGGCCCCTTGATACGTCGCAACCAACAAAGTCATCATCATAGTTTCCAAGGTCTGGATCCACAAACTGTCCAAACCAAGTTTCATTCAAGGCGCTATGAGAACGGTTGATGATTCTGTAATTGTAAAAAGTCATGTTGTTGATTTCGTCATTGGTAGAAAACGCAAAAGCTTGGGCTTGGATTTCTAACCCAATAGCTGAAGCTGAGCCGGATGCCGTATGGGTGTTCCCTGCGTCGTTATATACCCACCATAAAGTTTGATCTCCAAACAACATGTCATCTTCTTTACAATTGAGGGCTCCATCCAAATTATACTCTGGATGATCTCCTGCTAGTGGATTATATTTCCCATCGCCATCCACATCTCGAAAAGGAGCTAATGTTTCAAGACTGTAATATGGCGTACTTGCGACAAGAGTATCTTTACCAGAAAAAGCATTAGAAAAGTCATCACTGCTTCGATTTCCTGGATAGTTGAGTATTGAAGATGGAATGATATAATCTGGATAATCAACTGACTTCTTATCCGAATTCCACCAGCCCACAAAGTCTTCTACATCACTCCTTAGTAGCACAAAATGCTCATCGTACTTGGCACAAACAGAGGCATCAGTTTTTCCATAATTGGAATTGGGAAGGCCATCGGAAGTTAAACGAACATTGTCGAGCGGTCCGGGCCAGAAATCATCACCACTACTTCGATACGTCTGTGCAGCTACCTTAAGTTGATTGTTATCATCCTTACCTCCAATCCAAAGAGCGCCCGCAAATAAAGAATGTTTTCCTGAGCCTATAGGAATTTCATATCGGGCATCTCCTTGTAAATCCCACCACATGTCTCCACCATTCATGATGGATGTCCTCACATTGTTGACATCTAGCAAGGTGGTTGATGTACCAGACGCACAATTGTAAGAGAAGTTCTGTACAGAACTTTTTGATTTTTTTTCTTTATCGCGTACAGGTTCTTTTGCCTGAATAGCTATTGCTGGCGCAAACAAGAAAACAAACAAAATCTTTTTAATTATCTTTTTCATGTTTCTGATATTACTAACTGTCTAGATTAAAAGTCAATGGTAACTCCCAAACGAACAGTTCTAGGTCGATTGTAGTGAGCCGGATTGTTTAACTTCAAGCTGTATAAATCAACAAATGAGTTTGGATCCGTCTCTTTCTGAATGGCATCCTTACCTGCGGCACTTGTCAAATAACCATCATCATCTGCATTCCCTGTGTATCTATACACTTTTATGACATTCTTCGTGTTTAAAAGATTTTGAACCAATAGATACACGTTTACGGATGTCTGTTTTTGATTTTCTGGATCACCCCATTGCAGGTCAAATTGTTTATTTATTCTCATGTCAAGTCGATATGTCCAAGGCAAACGAGACCCATTGATACTCCCATCTAGAGAAGTTCTACCCCCACCTTCTACAAGGACGGTCTTGGCTTCAGTCATTTGTCTGGTATAGGGTGTTCCTGAGCCAGCAGTAGCTAACAAATTAACTCCCATGTTTGCAAATAATTGCTTTCCGTACCAAAGAGGTCCACTGTAGTGATTTCCCGATCCGTAACGAAAATCTATACTTGCCGTTAGGCTATGACGCTGGTCATAATCTAAGGGTAATGTTGTTCTTAAATTGGGCTGTGATGAGTTTACGATGTTTGCCCCCGAGGTAGATGAAGAACCAGACCCATCTGCAAATTGCATGGTGTAATTAGCATTCAAACTCAAATTTTTCGTTCGACGCATCTCGTAAGCGAGAGATAATCCTTTGACCGTACCAAAATCGATATTTCCATAGGTTGTGTAACTTATTGGAAAAGCATAATTAATTTTCGTGAACTGAATCATATCTCGCATTTCCTTATAAAATGCATTGATGGTCAATGCAGAACTGGAAGACAAGGTTTGTTTGAATCCCACCTCAAAATTGGTCGTTTTCTGTGGTTTTAAATTAGGATTATTTAAGTTCTGAGAGTTGGATTTATAGGCCAAGAACAAATAATCCATCGGGTCTAATGCATTTTTACTTGGTGGTCGCTGAGACAAAACATCGTAGTACGCATAAAACATGGCTTCATCGGAAATAGGGAAATTGAAAGAAATCCTAGGCATTATGGTTACCTGGGGCTTATAATCTTCAAAAGCATTTGCGCTTAACCCTTTGTTTAATGGGTCACTATTCCTCAAAGCTTCAGGGTCTGCCAACATAGGCAATACCCCTTTCGACACATTAAGAACTTCAGGGTCAGTAATTGGAAGGCCACTGGCATCATACCAATCATCTCCTTTTCTATACCCCGTAATGGAGGTAACATTTGTGTTGTCGTCTACGTAAACCACATAGTCATCTCCTATGTTAGACGGATGGTTAAAATCAGATACTTCACCCGCCGTCATGACTTCATAAATAGAGTACTTGTCTTTTAGCACTTCCTGGTTTGCATCGTATATATCTACGCGAACTCCTACATTGAAGACTAGATCTTCAAAAGCAAATTTGTCTTGTATGTAAAAGGCTGCATATATGGGTTGAAATGCACCTATTTCACGTTTGTGATTCTCCGCTGAATCCTTTCCATTAAGAAACTCATTCATCCCGGGTTGCACTCCATCAAGCCTGTTCCCGTAATGATCATATCCCATCCAAGAAGCGTAACCTCTTCCATAACGAGACCCTCCATCCATCAGTTCATCAGGAGTGAACATATTCATATTCAAATCATCTGGTGCATAGGAGTGAATGTCGACAAGATCCTCGCGATTGATGCCATGAGCTTGTCTGAAGCTTTTCGCAAAATTTGACATGTTCTCGTACTGATAAGAATGTGATTGGCTGAGGAGGGTTCCATTCAAAGAATCTAAACCGGAAAACACATACGCCCCTTCAAACTGGTCTATGTAATTATTCACATTCTTGTCAGCTATTCCCCAAAGACCTAAAGGGTTCACATTGTAATATCGATCATCTCTTTTTTCATATTCAAACCCAACCTGTATGGCATGGTGATTCACATCGGCTGAAAAAGAACCTGTAATTCTAAATTGACTGTCATCAATCTTTGTGTAACCATCGTATTCCCTACCAGCATTAAAGAAAATAGAATATACATTTTCCGAACGAGCACCATTAATTAGGGCTCCAGATCCTCTAATTTCTTCTAGAGAGGTCACCGATTGATCTCCCATAAAGTCAAAATAAGATTGCGTATAGTTCTCTGCAAGAGGATTGAAACCACCACGATCAAATGTAAAATCAGAAATCATGTCATTACTTAATTCAAAGTTTGGTGATTTGATATTCGCTGCTCCATCAATAACAAGCGTGCTGGTTTTAGCACCAAACAGGGTGTCGTTAGGAGATATGTTATATAGAGAATCAATCCCTATAATATTGATGGTATGATCTTCGTTAGCCCATTCATCAGGAGTCACAATAGTTCCCTTTCTCTGGGGTGTAAATTTTCCTATGTAACCATAATGGAATAATTTGTCTTGATGGTTGGCGTCCTGTCGAACTTTATTATCCTTTGAATAATCTGCTTGTAGTGTGATGAATGCATTTTTTATAGATGCATTAGAGGACTCATCATTAGCGCCGAAACTATGCTGAAAACGCCCGTAGACTCTCCATGATTGGTCAATATATTCTGGATTATTTCCCGAGTTAAACAAACTGTAATCATATACGGACTGTCGAGAGTTAGAATTTGAAAAGTTACCACCCAAAGAAAAATTCGTTTTTAAATTCGGTTTAAAATCTATTTTACCTTGAAGGCTACTATTTCCTTTGGCAACATTCTGCCTCACGTCAATTCTTTCTATGTCTTTCGTCGTGATAAACTCTGCGGCTCTCTCAGACGCAATACTCCCATTATTGGAGCTAAAAATCAGAGGGTTTTCCTGAAGGTTTTGCATCACACCATCCTTAAGCTTATAAGCTCCTACAGCAGACGGATTAGGGTCTTTCAATGACTCATACTCTCCTGATAAGAAAAACCCCAAGACAGATTTACCGGAGTCATTTTTCTTTAATGGACCCGAAACATTAAAACTAAGAAGATTGTTGCCGTAAGGGTCTAGACCTTCAGAGCTACTCAACTCAATTCCTCCAAAAAAATCATTGGATGGACCACGAGTAGTGATGCTAATTACACCACCAGTAGCATCTCCGTATGACGCTGGCAAACCTCCAGTAATAACTGTCATCTGTTCAATGGAGGCCTTTGGGATTTTATTTGAAGATCTTACTTTTATGCCATCGATATAGAAAAAAGTCGCATCATCACGTGAACCACGTACATTAAGAGCTCCCCCTTCATCTTTTTGAAAAATCCCTGCCGTCTGGGCTGCGACTGACTGAATGTTACGCGTCGGAAGCGACATAATTTCTTCCTTAGATCTTGTCGCACCAGAGACATCAGGATCAATTAAGGGAATAACGTATTCGATAAGTTCAACTTCTCCTAACACTTCAGCCTCCACTTTGAGCTCGGCATTCAAAAAGGTAATTTTGTTAGAGGACACAAGAACTTCAGTAATTTGCTGGGTGGCAAAACCAATGAAAGAAACTTTCAATGTATAAAGGCCTGGGTTGATTGGTTTAATGGTGTAATTCCCATCAAAATCAGCTACCGAACCCCCAATGACCGCTCCATCGGAAAACAGGACAACGTTAGCCATAGGAACGGGCTCCCCGCTTTTATATTCTGAAATCGTCCCTTTTAAAGTTCCCGATTGTGACTGCCCGAAAGCGAATGACGATGCCAAGAGAAATACAATCGCGACAAATAAGTTCTGAAACATAAATTTTGAATTTTTATTCCCCTGGGATTCTGCCCCTTAGATATAATAATTGTATGATAGACTTTAAATAAATTGCCTTATAATATCATAGGTAACTTTCCAATTTCCATGCCACAAAGTAAATATAAATAAAACCTTGTATTTCAGAAATATTGCTCCCTGAAATAAGTCGTGAATATAAATTTAAAACTATTAATTTGGTCCTTGAAAAATTACTGATGCATGAAAAAATTACTTTTTGTTGTATTGTGCTCCTTGGCTTTCATGACCTGTAAAAAAGATGCTTATGATTTCCCCTATGCACGCGTAAATTTTGAGGGGATATATCCGAGCAATCCCGTCTACAAAGGACTTCATTTTCCAGGGGGATCTGCTTCCATCAACGGAGGAGTCAATGGCATTCTTCTATTTCACGACTACTTTGACAATTACACTGCTTACGATAGAGCTTGTACGAATGATCCACTGAACAGCTGCGAACAAGTTTATAGAGATGAAGAGAACCCAAATGTACTTTCCTGCCATTGTTGTGAATCTCAGTACTTTATTTTTGACGGCAGCGTAACAAAGGGCCCAGCAAAACAAGCTTTGCATAGATATTCTACAAGATTTGATGGTGTGGAACTGAGGGTTTATAACTAAGCGAAGTAAATCGAAAACCATGGGTAAGATCATAAAAAAAGCGCCTTTCGGCGCTTTTTTGTGTTTGATGTCTATTTTTTAGTATCGGTAATACTCGGGCTTGTAAGGACCTTGAACAGACACACTAATATAGTCTGCCTGATCTTGGCTTAGTTCATCAAGCTCAACGCCAAGTTTCGCAAGATGTAATCTTGCCACCTTCTCGTCTAGATGTTTTGGTAAGGTGTAAACCTTATTCTCATATTTATCGGAATCCAACCAAAGTTCAAGTTGCGCAAGAGTTTGGTTGGCAAAAGAGTTTGACATCACAAAAGACGGATGACCTGTAGCACAACCTAAGTTCACTAAACGGCCCTCGGCCAATAAGATAATATCCTTTCCTTTAATAGTATATTGGTCCACTTGAGGTTTGATTTCCACTTTTGTAGAACCGTGATTGTCATTTAACCAAGCCACATCGATTTCATTGTCGAAATGTCCAATGTTACAAACAATCGCTTTGTCTTTCATCGCTTCAAAATGACGACCAACAATGATGTCTTTATTTCCGGTGGTCGTTACAACAATATCCGCTTCTGCAACGGCATCATCCATCTTCTTCACCTCAAAACCTTCCATGGCTGCCTGAAGGGCACATATAGGGTCTATTTCTGTTACGATAACGCGAGCACCAGCTGCCTGTAATGACTGAGCAGATCCTTTACCCACATCCCCATAGCCTGCCACAACGGCAACTTTACCTGCAATCATGACGTCTGTAGCACGGCGGATCCCGTCTACAAGAGATTCACGACAACCGTATTTATTGTCAAACTTCGATTTGGTCACTGAATCATTCACATTGATGGCAGGTACGTGAAGCGTTCCATTCTTCTGACGCTCGTACAACCTGTGAACTCCCGTGGTGGTCTCTTCAGACAAACCTTTGATTTCTTTCGCCAATTCTGGGAATTGATCAAAAACCATATTCGTCAAGTCACCTCCATCATCTAAAATAAGGTTTAGTGGCTTGCGATCATCCCCGAAGAATAAAGTTTGCTCTATACACCAATCAAATTCTTCGTCATTCATTCCCTTCCAAGCAAATACAGGGATTCCTACTGCTGCAATTGCTGCTGCTGCATGATCCTGAGTGGAAAAGATATTACATGAAGACCATTGTACCTCTGCTCCCAAAGCCGTCAAGGTTTCAATCAAAACAGCTGTCTGAATGGTCATGTGAAGACAACCTGCAATTCGAGCTCCCTTAAGCGGTTGGCTTCCCGCATATTCTTCACGGATAGACATCAAGCCAGGCATCTCTGCTTCGGCCAAACGTATTTCTTTTCTTCCCCAATCGGCTAAGCTTATATCCTTAACCTTGTACTGAACACTTTTCATAGTTGTAGTCCCCATTTTTATAAAGTAGTTTAGATTGCAAAGATACAACAAAATTTAGTCGGAAGTCTTTCAAGTAAGATGCATATCTTTACCGACAAGGATGAAACAAATATTTCATAAAATAAGCGAAAACAGAAGCCAAGTTTACGTTTGGAAGGTAGTCTCTGCATACGAAAACCTTTTGAACCAAAGCACTTTATGCTCCGAAGAGCTTCAAGCCCTTGAGCTTATCAAAAGCAAAAAAAGAAAAATCGAATTTCTTACCACTCGAATGGCTGTAAAATCCATTTTAGGCGAAAACATTAAGCTCAAACACAAGACAACAGGACAACCTTATGTTGATGAAGAATGTCACATTTCTATTGCGCACAGCAAGAGTTTTGTGACACTCGCTGTAGGTGACCAGAGCATAGGAGTAGACATAGAACAACCCAGCGAAAAGATTGTTCAAGTTTTACCCAGAATTCTCTCAAAAAAAGAGTGGACAGAGTTCCAAAAGAATCCTTCTGAGAAAGTCGCATGCCAGCTATGGGGGGCAAAAGAAGCTACTCTCAAACTTGTTGGAGATCCAAAACTAAATTACAGAGAAGACATCTGTTTGGAGAAGATTACACCCGTAAAAATTTCAAGTAAACAACTTAAATTAAGTGTTGTATTTGAAGAAGTAGAAGGGATGGTTTTGTCGCTTGTCACAAAGCTGTAAAGGTTTATTACTTACCTATCTTTGGCAGATTGTCGATTTAGTAGCGCTGCCCTATCCTTCACAAGCTGACTTTTGAGGGCGTCTAAACTTTCAAATTTTTGTTCTTTTCGTATCCAGTCATCAAAAAAGATAACCAAACGCTCCCCATAGATATCCTCATCAAAGTTGATGACATGAACCTCTATTGTTTTCTCGGAACCATCTATCGTAGGTCTAACCCCAATATTTAGCATTCCCGTATACTCCTTATCTCGGACCAAGACTCGGACCGCATAAACGCCATTTGCAGGGATTAGTTTGTGTGAATCAACCACTTTGATATTTGCCGTCGGAAAACCAATTTTGTGGCCCAAATGATTTCCTTTGACAACAATTCCAGACAAGCAAAAGTCGTGGGTAAGATACGCTCTAGCGGTTTTAACATCACCCGATTCCAGAGCTTTCCGAATTTTGGTAGAGCTCACAGATACTTCTTCAACATCTTGCGCAGATATTTCCTCTACCTGAAATCCATATAAAGGCCCAAACTCTTTAAGGTGCTCAAAGCTACCCTCACGATTGCGGCCGAAATGATGGTTATATCCGATAACCAATCGACGGGTTCCAAGCTTATTTACCAGTATGTCCCGAACAAATTCTACAGAGGATAAACGTGAGAATTCTCTTGAAAATGGGTGAATAATTAAGTGATCGATACCCGCCTGCCTTAATCGTTCTATTTTTTCATTTTTGGAGGAAATGAGTTTAAGGCTATTGTCAGAAAACAAAACAATTCTAGGGTGGGGAGAAAATGTCAACAAAACGGTCTCACCATCAATCGTATTTGCAATCTTACGCAGTCGATTAATGATTTTTAAATGTCCGAGATGAACACCATCAAAAGTTCCGGTAGTCACAACAGCATTCTTTACTTTTTTAAATGCTTCTATAGAATGGTATATTTTCACAGACAGAAATCTAAGGATGTTATTCTCAGTAACTAAAGACCATATGGCCCAGGTCCAAAAGTGATACCAAAATTAGTAAAATAAAAAAAGGGAAGACTATATCCAATTAAATAAAATTCGATAAATTTGCGCCCGAAACAAGGATTATCCATTATTCAACAAAATATATTTTACGATGTCAAAAAATATCGGAAAAATCGCTCAAATTATCGGACCTGTAGTCGACGTTAAATTCGACAGCAGCAAAGCCAGTCTCCCTAATATTTTTGATGCTCTTGAAATCACAAGAGACAACGGGAAGAAAATTATTCTTGAATGTCAACAACACATTGGTGAAGACACAGTACGTGCCATCTCTATGGATTCAACGGACGGTTTAAGTCGAGGAAATGAAGTGGTTGCTACTGGATCGCCTATCTTAATGCCAATCGGCGAAGAGATTAAAGGACGTTTGTTCAACGTGGTTGGTGATGCTATTGATGGTATCGGAGACCTGAACAAAGAAGGTGGCTACCCAATACACCGCGAAGCTCCCAAGTTTGAAGACTTATCTACTTCTTCAGAAGTTTTATTTACTGGAATTAAGGTGATTGACTTGGTTGAGCCCTACTCTAAAGGGGGTAAAATTGGTCTTTTTGGTGGTGCCGGTGTTGGTAAAACTGTACTGATTATGGAGTTGATTAACAACATTGCCAAAGGTCACGACGGTATCTCAGTATTTGCCGGTGTTGGTGAACGTACACGTGAAGGGAATGACCTTCTTCGTGAGATGATTGAATCAGGTGTAATCAAATACGGTAAAGAATTTGAGGAAGACATGGAACAAGGTGGTTGGGATCTTACAAAAGTAGATCCTAAAGAGATGGTGAATTCTCAGGCTACCTTGGTATTTGGTCAGATGAATGAATCTCCTGGTGCACGTGCTCGTGTTGCTCTTTCAGGATTAACTTTAGCTGAATACTATCGTGATGGTGAAGGAGACGGAGCCGGACGTGACATCTTATTCTTTATTGATAATATTTTCCGATTTACACAAGCGGGTTCTGAGGTATCTGCCTTATTAGGACGTATGCCATCAGCAGTAGGTTACCAACCTACTCTTGCCACAGAGATGGGAGCGATGCAGGAACGTATTACATCCACAAAAAATGGATCTATTACCTCAGTACAAGCCGTTTATGTACCTGCCGATGACCTTACCGACCCTGCTCCAGCGACTACATTCGCCCACTTGGATGCAACAACGGTATTGTCTCGTAAAATTGCAGAATTAGGTATCTATCCTGCAGTAGACCCATTGGACTCAACGTCTCGTATTCTTAACCCAGAAGTTTTGGGTGACGAACACTACTCTTGTGCTCAAAACGTAAAAGAGATACTTCAACGCTACAAGGAACTTCAGGATATTATCGCCATCTTAGGATTGGATGAATTGTCTGAAGAAGATAAACAAGCTGTACACCGCGCTCGTCGCGTTCAACGTTTCTTGTCACAACCTTTCCACGTTGCAGAACAATTTACAGGATTGAAAGGCGTGTACGTAAGTATCGAAGACACCATTAAAGGATTTAACATGATTTTGGCTGGTGAATTAGATCACCTACCAGAAGCAGCTTTTAACTTGGTAGGTTCTATCGAAGAAGCGATTGAAAAAGGGAATAAACTCTTAGCTGAAGCTAAAGCCTAAACAAATTATAATGGTCGTAGAAATTATTACACCCGACGCAAAACTATTTGAAGGTGAAGTCAAATCTATCAAGCTTCCAGGCGCTAATGGTGGATTTGAGATTTTGAATAATCACGCGCCAATCATTTCAACTTTAACAGCTGGTAAAATTTCAATTGCATTGGACCAAGGTCAAAATAAATCTTTTGAAATTCAAGGAGGCGTTATTGAAATGCAAAACAATAAAATTATCGTTTTGGCTGACTAAGCCGTTCGAAATATAAAAAAAGGAAGGGGCTCAACAAAGCCCCTTTTTTTGTGTCTAAGATTTTTATCTTTGTAGCACGCTGATGAACCATTCAATTTTAAAAAAAATACGAAATAAACTCTCAAACAGAGAAGAGCAAAACAGTCTCAGATCTCTGAGAGATAATTCCAGCCTTGTTGACTTTTGTTCAAATGATTATTTAGGATTTGCAAACTCGCTACCTGTTAAACAATCAAAACAACAAGGCGCCACAGGGTCTAGACTCATTAGCGGCAACTCTAATCAATTTGAAAGCTTAGAACAAAAAATTGCCAATTTTCACAATGCTGATTCGGGCTTAATTTTCAACTCAGGATACGACGCCAATATTGGGCTGTTTTCGTGCATTGCAGACAAAGGAGATACCATTATCTATGATCAGTATATCCATGCCAGCATAAGAGATGGAATTCGTCTTTCCAATGCCCGTTCGTTTTCTTTCGAGCACAATAATCTTCTTTCTTTGGAGAAAAAGCTAGAACAAGCTGATGGACATATTTTAGTCGCTATCGAATCTGTATATTCTATGGATGGCGATTTAGCCCCACTTGAGGAAATTATTGAAGTATGTGAAAAACATAAAGCTCATGTCATATTAGATGAGGCACATGCAACAGGTGTCATAGGCAAAAAGGGATTGGGTTTGGCACAAGAGTTAGGTGTAGCATCAAAATTATTTGCACGTGTTCACACCTTTGGGAAAGCCATGGGGTGCCACGGGGCTATTATACTTGGGTCAAAGGATCTAAAAAGCTATTTGGTAAATTTTGCGCGATCTTTTATCTACACCACTGCACTTTCTGAACACAGCTTAAATTCTATAGAAAGTGCATATGAAAAACTTAACAATGCAGAAGAAATCATTAGGCAACTGCATCAAAACATCACTTTGTTTCAATCTTTACTTTCAAAAAATCTGCAATCTAAATTAATTCCAAGCTCGAGTCCTATTCAGTGCTTGTTGGTTTCGGGAAATGATCATGTTAAAAAAGTAGAGTCCGAATTACAAACAAAGGGATTTGATATTCGCGCCATACTCCACCCTACAGTTCCCAAAGGGAAGGAAAGGCTTCGGGTATGCATTCACAGTTTTAATACGCCTGAAGAACTAAAAACCTGTGTAAGTCAATTAGAAAAACTAATCGTATGAAACGATATTTTATAACCGGTATTGGTACGGAAGTTGGGAAAACCGTCGCATCAGCGATCATTACACAAGCTTTAGAGGCTGACTATTGGAAGCCCATACAAGCAGGCGAACTTGATCAGAGCGATTCTCTGAAAGTTGAGCGCCTTATTGATAACAATCAGTCTGTATTTCATCCGGAATCCTACCGTTTAAATCAGCCTATGTCTCCCCATGCAGCGGCAGCAAGAGATGGTGTTGAAATAGACCTTTCTTGTGTAAAAACCCCTGAAACAAAAAACCATCTGGTTATTGAGGGTGCGGGAGGCTTACTTGTGCCGCTAAACGATAGGGACACCATTCTTGACCTTATCGAAGCACTCAATGCTGAAGTCATTTTGGTCTCTCGCCATTATTTGGGAAGTATCAATCATACGCTCATGAGTGTTGAAGTCCTAAAACAAAGGAATCTCACCATCAAAGGGATTTTGTTCAATGGCAATGAAAACAAAGACACTGAATCGATTATTGCTAAGATGAGTGGACTTGAAATATTGGGGAGAATTGACGAATTGAATCAACTGGATAAAAGTCACATACTTTCTGAAGCAAAAAAATTGAAGAATCGCTTACTTTAAATGTTAATTACTGATCGTCTGTAATATGAATCTGGTAGAAAAAGATCAAAAATACATTTGGCACCCCTTCACACAAATGAAGACGTCTGGACCAGCACTCCCCATAGTCAAAGGAGAAGGTACGTTACTCACCGATGAATCAGGCAAAAGCTACATCGATGCCATCTCTTCTTGGTGGGTAAATCTTCACGGCCACAGCCATCCCTACATTGCCCAAAAAGTATTTGAGCAAATGCAAAAACTAGAACACGTTGTTTTTGCTGGATTCACCCATCAACCCGCTGTTGATTTATGTGAGAAGCTTTCAAGACATCTACCGGACAACCAAGCCAAATTTTTCTTTTCAGGTGATGGTTCTTCTGCGGTAGAAATCGCACTAAAGATGAGCGTCCAATACTGGAAGAATAAAGGCGAAAATAAAACTCGATTTGTGGCTCTAGAAGGTGCTTATCACGGAGAAACCTTCGGTGCCATGTCTGCAGGTGCCAGAAGCATTTTCTCTGCTCACTTTTCAGACATGCTTTTTGAAAGTACGCACATCCCCTTTCCAAAAGAGGAACAGGCAGCCATTCAAAGTCTGAAAACTGAAATCGCTAAAGGTGATGTAGCCGCTTTCATATTTGAACCACTCGTTCAGGGGGCTGCAGGAATGAGAATGTACGATGCAAGTACCTTAAACAAACTCATACAGATTTGTAAAAAAGCGGGAGTGCTATGTATCGCCGATGAAGTAATGACAGGATTTGGTAGAACAGGAACCACTTTTGCCGTTAATCAAATTGAAGCAAAACCCGATTTCATATGCATGTCTAAAGGCCTTTCCGGAGGAACCTTACCCCTTTCTTTGACCAGTTGCACACAAGACATCTACGAAGCCTTCTTGGGAGATGACATTCACAAAGCCTTTTTACACGGCCATTCATTCACAGGAAACCCAATAGGATGCACAGCGGCTCTAGCAAGCCTGGAGTTACTTGAGAAAAAAGAATGTCGTGAAGCCATTGAAAAAATTACGGAAAATCACAAAGCATTTACAGAACAGCTTGGTGCACTAAAAGTCATCGAAGAAATACGCCAAACGGGCACCATTCTGGCCATAGAATTGAAAAGTGATCGCTCGGGTTATGCGAGTAAAATTCGCCAAAAATTATATGACGATTTTCTAAAACGGGGTGTATTGCTGAGGCCTCTGGGCAACGTCATTTATATTTTACCTCCCTATTGCATTCAAGAAAAGGAACTAAAGAAAGTTTACGAAGTCATCCAAGAAAAACTGATCGAATTGTCTCAAAATTAAAGATATTAGCGATACAGTTGAACTGCTCCTTTGTAAACCTCTTCTTGTTTCGTGACTTTATTTCCCACTTTAAGAACATAAAAGTAGGCCCCATTGGGTAGCTCATCGTTTTGATGCGTGGACTGACCGTCCCACATACTTCCATCAATCCCGTAAGACCCATTCCGGTATACCTCGACTCCCCAACGGTTAAAAATACTCATATTGCTGTAGGAGTAGTACTCCTCAGTTAGATCCGTTATTGTAAAGAAATCATTGTCACCATCACCATTTGGAGTAATTACATTTGATACGCTTAGATCTTCCATGAAGAGGATGTTGAATGCAATCGTCGTATCACAGCCTGTGTAAGCTAGAAGGTAATCCCCATACTCATCAACCCTAAATGTTGTTTCAAGTGAATCTTCTGAATCAAAGCGACCCTCATTACCGGTCGTGACCCATTGACCATCATCAGCCCATGACTTGGCTTTTACAAGTGTTTCCATGTCATCACGAACCAAAGACTCATAAGTCAACTCAGCTACCTTCTGAGTAAACTCTATATCTAGAGTATCTGATGTCTCACAAATCAAATCAGTGAACTTCAATTGATATGGGCCAAATTCTTTCACAAAAAAACCAGGCTTATACCATCTATCATCCCTTAAAAAATTATAACCCACTTGATCAGTCATCACTTCCCACAACACACTGTCTTGATCTAAGAATCTGCTCCCTTTTAGGTCTACCTTCTTGTCACAAAACTCTATATTGTTTGAAGCAGCTAAAGGCCCTGTAAAAACATCAAGCTCAAACTCTTTTTGGTAATCACATCCATGATTATCAACAACCGTCATCACATAAGTATGAAGACCCGAAGTTGTTGGATGAAGGACCAATTGAGTAGAATCAGTATCCGGATATAAAATTGATGAAGGCTCTTGTGGACAATCCCATGTAAAATCAATGATCTTTGCATTATTCAATTCAGTTTCGCCTTCAATGTTGATAAACAGATTCCAACTGCAAATAAACCCATTATCTTCTTCCAAATAATCCGTGATAGTCAGGGTCCAATCTCCATTCACGGGTGAACCGTTAAACCCTGAAAAATCTTGAGCGGGTTTATAAGCCCCCGATATCATAGATTTGCCGACATTTCCCATACTATCAATACTGTTTGTCGTATTCTCGAGAGAACTAGTAATAATATCAAACTGCGGATCCATAGACCAACAATACTCCCAACAATCTCCAGCTTTAATGGTGTCCTGTGAAAGATAATCGTTATCGTTAGGTACCCCCAACCAATAGTTGTCAGTTGTGGTTCCCATGTCGTCAAACAGCTGAACTTTTTTACCGTTTGGTGAAGTCAATGCCATTTCTAAGTCCCCCAAATAAGAGTGTTCAATATTGACACATACTTTGATGGAGTCTCCAACTCCAAGAACAGTCATTTCATCAAAACCAGACACATTAAAATTAGTTTTGTAAACAGCCCCCGAACCATCGGGCAAATAAATTCCATCTCCAAAACTTTCTCCGCCCACTTCATTCCATGAAATCGGTTGATAAAAATTGGTTAAGGAATCTCCGCTCGTATACCCCGGTATAATGGTAATCGTATCTGATGCACATACCTTTAACAGTTCGGGTACAAGACTCCTACCATCTTCATAGTACAATTGCGAGGCCTCTACCCCCGGATTATCAAAAATTACCTTCAAAGAATCATATGCTACACAACCATTTTTATCGACAGCACGCAGACGAAGGGGATAGGTGCCTAGCTTAGAAAATTTATAGGTCAGTGATTTTTGGTTAGATAGTTCAAACTCTTTAACTCCTGTTGGCAAAGTATCCAAATAGGTCCATTCAAACAAAGAATCATTTTGAGAATTACTGGTTATTGCATCCAAGTCAAAGTCATAACACGCATCCAATTCACCAATAGGGTTGATCCAATCACTTGACTCAATCTTTACAGAAAACTGACACGTATCATTATCCTGAGCTGAGAGATTCAGTGCATAAAATGCTATAAAAAGAAAGAGTATTTTTTTCATATTCCTATACTACACTTCGCTTGTTTTGGTAAAAGTCGTAAAATTAAATTGACGCAACAAAGTGGACAAATATAACTTTTTTTAACTGCTGTAGCAATTTAGTATTTGCCCCAAATAGCTTAGTTTTGCAGTAATGAAACAAGAAAACATTCGCAACTTTTGCATCATTGCACATATCGACCATGGGAAGAGCACACTGGCCGACAGACTTTTGGAACACACCCAAACAGTAACTGAACGAGAATCTCAAAATCAGCTCTTGGATAATATGGACCTCGAGCGTGAACGAGGAATAACCATCAAGAGCCATGCCATTCAAATGGAGTTTCTTCACAAGGAAACCACCTACAGGCTTAACTTGATTGACACGCCCGGCCACGTTGATTTCTCCTATGAAGTTTCTCGTTCTATTGCTGCCTGTGAAGGCGCCTTGTTAATTGTAGATGCTGCACAAGGGATACAGGCACAAACCATATCCAACTTATATTTAGCTCTTGAGAATGACTTGGAAATCATTCCCGTTCTCAATAAAATTGATTTACCCAGCGCAAATCCTGAGGAGGTAAAAGATCAAATTATAGATTTGATTGGATGTGAGGCTGAAGAAATCATCCCTGCCAGCGCCAAAACAGGTGTAGGTATTCAAGAAATATTAGAAGCTATTGTAGATCGGGTTTCATCGCCTAAGGGTGACGAAAATGCTCCGCTACAAGCCCTAATCTTCGACTCTGTGTTCAACCCTTTTCGTGGGATTGAAGCGTATTTTAAAGTGGTCAACGGAAGGATCCGAAAAGGAGACAAGGTAAAATTCTTTGCGACCGGAAAGGAATATTTCGCCGATGAAATTGGTGCTTTAAAGCTAGATCAAGAACCTCGTAAAGAAATCAAATCGGGAGATGTGGGTTACATCATTTCAGGGATCAAAGTAGCCAATGAAGTAAAGGTGGGAGATACCATCACACATACGGAATCTCCTTGCGACAAACCTATTGAAGGTTTTGAAGACGTAAAGCCCATGGTTTTTGCGGGAATATATCCTGTGGACACAGAAGATTATGAGGAACTTCGAACCTCTATGGAGAAATTACAATTAAACGATGCCTCTCTTACTTTTGAACCTGAATCCTCTGCGGCATTAGGCTTTGGTTTCCGCTGTGGATTTCTGGGAATGCTTCACATGGAGATCATTCAAGAACGCCTGGAAAGAGAGTTTGACATGACTGTCATCACCACGGTACCGAACGTATCTTACTATTCTTACTCCAAAAAAGACGAAAAACTATTGGTCAACAACCCTTCGGACCTTCCAGATCCGTCTGTCATTGAAAAGGTAGAAGAGCCTTATATTTCGTCTCAAATCATTACCAAGTCTGAATATATAGGAGCCATCATTACTTTGTGTATTGAAAAACGAGGGGTACTTAAAAATCAAGTTTACCTTTCTACAGAGCGCGTCGAATTGAGCTTTGAATTGCCACTCGCTGAAATAGTATTTGACTTCTATGATCGTTTAAAAACGATTTCTAGAGGTTATGCATCCTTTGACTATCAACCTATTGGATATCAACAGTCAAACTTGGTCAAAATGGACATTCTGTTGAATGGAGATCAAGTGGATGCCCTATCTGCTTTAATCCACAGAGACAACGCACATAATATCGGCAAAAAAATATGCGTCAAACTACGTGAACTGATTCCTAGACAACAATTTGACATTGCCATACAAGCAGCTATTGGAGCGAAAATCATCTCTCGAGAAACCGTAAAAGCCCTACGTAAAGATGTAACCGCGAAATGCTACGGAGGTGATATTTCCCGAAAACGAAAGTTATTAGAAAAGCAGAAAAAGGGGAAAAAGAGAATGCGTCAAGTGGGGAATGTAGAGATTCCACAGTCTGCTTTTATGGCAGTTCTGAAACTCGATTAAATCTGCACCATGAAAAATAAAATAAAAATACTTAATGAAAAAATAGAAGAAGCCCACAAAGGGGGCGGTGATGATAGAATTAATGCACAACACAGTAAAGGAAAATTAACCGCTCGAGAGCGCTTACATTTTCTTTTGGACGAGGGCTCTTTCGAAGAAATTGGGATGTTGGTCACGCACCGATCTACAAATTTTGACTTGGCAAAACAAAAATTCCTAGGCGATGGAGTGGTCACTGGATACGGTAACATTAACAATCGATTGGTTTATGTATTTGCTCAAGACTTCACGGTGATGGGAGGCTCTTTAGCCGAAGCTCATGCGGAGAAGATTTGTAAAGTTATGGACCTCGCCATGAAAAATGGTGCTCCCATCATCGGCTTGAATGATTCGGGTGGCGCTCGTATTCAAGAAGGCGTAGTTTCATTAGGGGGCTATGCAGATATTTTTTACAAAAATACGCAAGCTTCAGGAGTCATTCCTCAGCTTTCAGCCATCATGGGGCCCTGTGCGGGAGGTGCTGTTTACTCTCCTGCCCTAACAGACTTCATCATGATGGTGGAAAACACCTCCTATATGTTTGTTACGGGACCTAACGTCGTAAAAACTGTCACGCATGAAGAAGTAAGCTCGGAAGAGTTGGGCGGGGCATCAACACATTCCTCCAAATCGGGAGTCGCACATTTTTCGTGTGCGAATGAAATCACCTTGATTGAAGAACTTAAAACACTCCTATCCTACCTCCCCCAAAACTGTGAAGAGCAGGCGCCTGCGACTTCTTACACTTTATCTGATGAATGCAGAGATGTCTTGAACGATCTCATTCCTGAAAACCCCAATCAGCCCTATAATATTAGGGAAGTTATTGAAGGAATTGTGGACGCAGACTCTTTCTTTGAAGTTCATAAAAATTATGCCGAAAACATCATTTGTGGTTTTGCTCGATTAGGGGGGAAATCAATTGGAGTGGTGGCAAATCAGCCTGCTTTTTTAGCTGGAGTTCTAAATATTGAAGCGTCTAAAAAAGGAGCCCGTTTTGTTCGGTTCTGTGACTGTTTTAACATACCTCTTTTGGTGTTAGAAGACGTTCCAGGGTTTTTACCCGGTACCGATCAAGAATGGAATGGAATCATTACACACGGAGCAAAACTTCTGTATGCCTTTGCAGAGGCTACCGTTCCACGGATCACCGTTATCACAAGAAAAGCCTACGGTGGTGCTTATGATGTCATGAACTCAAAACATATTGGCGCAGACATGAATTATGCTTGGCCGTCGGCAGAAATTGCAGTCATGGGGGCAAAAGGAGCCGCTGAAATCATCTTCAAAAAAGAAATTCAACAAGCGGATGACCAAGAAGCCAAATGGAAAGATAAAGAGCAAGAATACGCCGACATGTTTGCCAACCCATACAATGCCGCAGCACGTGGTTATGTAGATGAAGTTATTGAACCTGCGCAAACACGTATCAAATTGATGAAAGCATTTACCATGCTAGAGAATAAAGTAGCATCACTACCAAAAAAGAAACACGGAAATATCCCACTATAAGATGAATGTACTCATATTAGGTTCCGGGGGTCGCGAACATACCTTCGCCTGGAAATTATCGCAAAGCCCATTATTAAAAAAACTCTACATAGCCCCTGGTAATGCAGGGACAGGCAATTTGGGTGAAAACATAAATGTCAATGCTGACGACTTTCCTGCCGTAAAATCAATCTGTTTGGAGAAAGATATTAATCTGGTCGTGGTCGGACCTGAAGATCCTTTGGTTAAGGGGATTCACGATTTCTTTTTGGCAGATACTGAGCTCAAAGACATCCCCGTAATTGGTCCTCAGAAAGCAGGTGCAGAACTCGAAGGCTCTAAAGATTTTGCCAAGGAATTCTTATTCCGTCACAACATTCCGACAGCAGCCTACCAAACCTTTACCTCTGAGGATCTAGACCAAGGTTATGCCTTTCTAGAAACTCTAAAGGCCCCCTATGTCCTTAAAGCAGACGGTCTGGCAGCAGGGAAAGGAGTGCTTATCCTTGACTCTATAGACGAAGCAAAAGCTGAGTTAAAAGAGATGCTTACTGAGGCTAAGTTTGGAGCCGCAAGTGCCAAGGTAGTCATTGAAGAATTTTTAGATGGCATCGAACTTTCTGTTTTTGTTTTAACCGATGGAAACAGCTACAAGGTCCTACCTACTGCAAAAGACTACAAGCGAATTGGAGAAGGTGACACAGGATTAAACACAGGGGGAATGGGCGCCATTTCTCCGGTTCCTTTTGCTGACGATATTTTGATGCGAAAAATTGAAGATCGCATTGTAAAACCGACCGTTGAAGGGCTCAAAAAAGACAAGCTTCCCTATAAAGGATTCATCTTTATTGGACTGATAAAAGTAGACAACGAGCCTATTGTTATTGAATATAATGTGAGAATGGGTGACCCCGAAACCGAAGCCGTTTTACCTCGAATCAAATCAGATCTTCTTGAATTATTTCAGGCTGTAGGAGAAGGTAAATTAGATCAAAAAACACTGGAATTAGACCCTAGATTTGCCACAACGGTCATGATGGTGTCTGGCGGTTACCCTGAAGCTTATGAAAAAGGGAAAGTCATGTCGGGCATAGATACTGTTAAAGATTCTATAGTCTTTCATGCGGGAACAAAACAAGTCGGTGCCGAAGTTCAAACCAACGGCGGACGGGTCATGGCTTTAACTTCTTTTGGAGATTCTATAAACGAAGCCCTGGCTAAATCATTTGCCAATGCCGAAAAGGTAAACTTTGATGGCAAATACTACCGAACGGATATAGGTTTTGACTTGTAATTATCTTACCAAGACTAACTTTAATGCGTTTTATTCTTTTTACTTTTTAGGTAAAGCTCTTGTTGTTTGAACAAAAAGCGTCTTTCGTAGAGCGAGGCCAGACAAGAATGAAGTAAGACAGATGCAGCAGCAGGGGCCATTAACCATTTGGAAAAGTTAATGTCAAAAATGTATAAGCCAGCGACTAAAATGATAAAAACATCAAACACATAAGTGATGGCTTTCGTGCCTTTTATCTTTTTATGATTTTGCTGAATTTTCTCCTCTAGCTCCTGTAAACTGATGTTTTTTATTGCATCTGATGGGTTCATAATTCGAAATTTAGTCCTTAAATTTAAAAATAATCTTCAAAAAATAAAGCGTGGACATCGAAAGTATTAGAGGGTATTGCCTTTTAAAAAAGTCAACAACTGAGGGATTGCCCTTTGGTGATAGCACTTTAGTCTTTAAAGTTGCTGAGAAAATATTTGCAGCAACAAATCTAAACGATTGTCCTTTGCGCATTACCCTGAAATGCAATCCGGAGAAAGCCATTGAGCTACGAGAGCGTTATCAGTCAATTATTCCTGGATATCACTCAAACAAAAAACACTGGAACACAGTCGAAATAAATGGTGAAATCCCAAAAGAAATGCTTTTTAAACTCATTGACCACTCCTATCATCTTGTCGTCGATAAACTTTCAAAAAAAACAAAAGAGCAATATTCATTAATCTTTTAAAAACTATGGCAAAGATCAGCTGGATAAAGAGGGATCTTTTATTTCTGCGCTTTTGAAAATAAACCCTTGACATCTAAATAGAAATGACGAAATTTGAAGCGATGAATAAAAGCCAAAACTATTGCAAGAGCCTTACGGCGTATCAAAGGTACAAGAGTCATGAGGTTCGAGTAGGCACTCTGGGTATAGGTGGAGATAATCCTATCCGACTACAGTCCATGACGACCACAGACACCATGGATACGGAGGCTACTGTCGCCCAATCCATTCGGATGATTGAGGCCGGTTGTGAGTTGGTACGCATTACCGCTCCGAGTAAAAAAGAAGCTGAAAATCTCCGTAACATAAAAAATGAACTTTTAAAAAAGGGATACAACACTCCTTTGGTCGCTGACATACATTTCACCCCAACAGCTGCGGAGATCGCCGCTAGGATTGTCGAAAAAGTTCGAGTAAATCCAGGGAATTATGCAGACAAAAAGAAGTTTCAGGAGCTGGACTATACAGAGGATAGTTATCAAGCCGAATTAGATCGCATCGAAAAACGCTTTACACCTCTAGTGAAAATTTGCAAGGAAGAAGGAACTGCTATGCGAATTGGGACCAATCACGGGTCTCTTTCCGACAGAATCTTAAGCCGATACGGAGATACCCCTCTTGGAATGGTAGAATCAGCCCTAGAATTTTTGCGAATTTGTATGTCTTTGGACTACCACCAGGTAATCATTTCAATGAAAGCCAGTAATCCACAAGTCATGGTTCAAGCCTACCGCTTACTTATTCATAAGATGCAGGCTGAACAAATGAGCTACCCCCTTCACCTTGGTGTTACTGAAGCAGGTGAAGGAGAAGATGGAAGAATAAAATCAGCGGTAGGTATAGGCACCCTTCTTGAAGACGGAATCGGAGATACCGTTCGAGTTTCACTCACTGAGGAACCTGAATTTGAAATTCCCGTTGCCAAAACATTAGTAGATCGCTATTCAAAAAGGCTCCCTCATACTGAAATTAAATCGATAGATGAAAACACCATCAACCCTTTTGATTACCAGAAAAGACTCACAACGGAAGTCTTCAACATCGGAGGTAAAAACGTTCCAATTGTCATCGCCGACTTACACAAAAAGAAAAAAATAAATCCTGCAAGCCTTTTTACTCTAGGTTATCATTATTCTGTTCCACTTGACAAATGGAACATTGCAGACATGGCTTGTGACTATATATTTGCCGGAGACAATGTTATTGATTTTGCCATTCCCGGAACTTTAGGTATTATCTATAATTACCCTACTTGGACCAAAAATAAAGGAGAGCGTTGCTATCCTTTGATAGACGCAAAAACTTATTTAAACGATTTGGATCTGTCTGCCGACATCATCTTTATCCGTACAGATTTGTCTGAAGTAAATCAAGAATTCATTTCCCAGCTTAATGGAGACTCCCGGGCGATTTTAATCATTGAAACCAATAACAATCACGGAATGGCGGAGCAACGCAGGTTGGTCATAGAATTGATGAATTCAGACTGCAAAACACCTGTGATCATTGGCAGAAACTACAAAGATTTATCGGAAGAAGAATTTCAACTTCATGCTTCAACAGATCTTGGCGCACTCTTACTTGATGGGATTGGCGACGGGACCTGTATTCAAGCTGACAACTGCGGGAGTGATGAAATGAAAATGCAAACGGCCTTTGGAATCCTTCAAGCTACCAGAACACGTATTTCTAAAACTGAATACATCTCCTGCCCAAGTTGTGGTAGAACACTTTTTGACCTTCAAGAAACCACGGCAAAAATCCGAACCAAAACGAGTCATTTGAAAGGCTTGAAAATCGGTATTATGGGCTGTATCGTTAATGGACCAGGGGAAATGGCTGATGCTGACTATGGTTACGTGGGAACTGGAATTGGAAAGATTACCTTGTACAAAGAAAAAGAAGTCGTTCAGCGAAACATCGCCTCAGCTGCGGCGGTTGATGCGCTTATTGATCTGATAAAAGAGCATGGTGATTGGATCGAACCCGAGAAAAGCCTATAAAGCGTCGTACATACAAACCTCTTTTAAAAAATCAACACGATATCCTATCTCATTGGGGGTCACCTTCAAATGATACTTCATTCTAAGGTAACGACAAATCAACGCTCTCTTGTGTACTCGATTTTTGCGTTTAGCTAAGGCAATCACATTTGTTATGCGGTCATTCATAATTGTATTTATTCCTTTCTAACGATATCATCCAAAACTTATGCCAAATTAGGTAACTAGCTATTTACCAGGGGTCCGAATTGATACTTGCAGTTATTCTCGAAGCTTGAAAAAGGAGAAAATAGCAAAAAACTATGGGCTTAAACGGCTTGATGAAATAAATATAACCTACTGAAAAACAGGCTATTTTGCTTATTTTACCTATATTTGTTTTAACCAATCTCCACGAACCATGAATCAAATTAAATCGTTGAGTTCTACAAAGTTATTTGGATTCTTGTTTGCGTTAACCCTTATTGCAAATGGCTTTACCTCTTCTAATGTAATAGCACAAAGCAGAAGTCTTGTGGAGATAGGTTCCGAATTTTCAAAATCATTTCTTCTCGAATCATACACCCATGGAGTTTCAGACCTTCCTATTTGGTCTGTGGGAGAATTTCCAGAATGGGCTGAGGCATCAATCATAACAGAAATTATTGAAGAGGAGAATGACTTTGATAACATCATAAATTATTACCTCAACATTTCAGGAACTCCTGAAGATTCTAATTTAGGAGAATATCTAATTACAGCAAACCTCACCAATCCGTGGACAGGAGATGTCCTTGAAGTCATTGAAACAATATTTGAGGTCATTGAAACCGAAAATTGTATTTGCACCGCCGAATATGACCCCGTATGTGGAGCCGATGGAAAAACCTACAGTAATACTTGTTTTGCTAGCTGCAAAGGGGTAGAAATTGTTTCAGAAAGAGCATGTAACACAAACACATTAGGCTGTCAAGTTGAAGATAAACTTTATGGCTTTGGTGAAAGTTTCAACATCGAATGCAACAGCTGTTTTTGTAGTCAAGGTCCTGATGGATTCGGACATATAGGATGCACAGAAATGGCGTGCCAAGAGGGCTGTTATGACGACGAAAAAAACCATTATGAAGAAGGTGAGAATTGGAATACAGATGCCTGTACCACCTGTTTCTGCGAAAATGGAGATATCGTTTGTGCATCCATAATGTGTATGGAGCCTTATTGTGATAATCCAATCTACTCTGATGACACGTGCTGCCCCACATGCCCTATTGAAGAAGGTTGCTATGACGAGACCGAAACCTACTTCAATAATGGCGAGGAATGGAAAGTAGACGATTGTACTTTTTGCTTTTGTGAGCAAGGAGATGTCATCTGCGCCATTGTTGATTGTGCTCAACCCAATTGCGAAAACCCCATATACAAAGAAGGAGAATGCTGTCCCATATGTCCTGACGAAACCAGTTGTTTCGATGAATCAGGTTCTTATTATGAAAATGGTATGGAATGGAGTTTAGACAATTGTACTTTTTGCTTCTGCGAGCAAGGAGATATTCTGTGCGAAGCACTGGCTTGCCAGGAACCTAACTGTGAAAATCCAATTTACACAGACGGGCAATGTTGCCCTACCTGTACAAGTACTTGTGAAAACAAATTCGATGAACTGATCCATTATGGTGAACTTTTTGGCGTAAACGACTGTGATGTTGCTATAGCTGCTATTGAAATGTTCGGATTAAGTTGCCAAACAGACTTATCTCAATACGGCTATTTGTTGGGTATTGAACTCGATGATAAGATCACTTTAGCTGAATTTTGTCCGTGCTCATGTGAAGAAATTGGTGAGAATCCAAATTGCCTAGATGACAGCGAACCCAATTACAACCCTTCATTAGCTTTGGAGCCTTGTATAGATCCCTGTGCCGTGGTGGATTGTATGCCAGGATATACTTGCATTAATGGAGATTGTGTAGGCCCTGTAGAGCCGGGATGTTTCGCAGAAGACGGCCTGCTGTACGCACTAGGATCCGTATTTGAGGACGAATGTAAAAACTGTTTTTGTGAATTGATGTCAGACCCTTTAAAGGGCGAATGGGTATGCGAACAGAATGTGGATTGCTATGATTGCAATGACCTGCCCTGTCCTAACGGAACTTTCTGCGAAAGCGGTGAATGTATCCCGCACGATGTTACAGATTTCGGGTGCAATAAGGACGACGAATGGTACGCATTTGGAACTGAAATGGAGCAAGGCTGTAACCATTGTATTTGCCTCCCTGGCTTTAATCCTTATGCCGATGGTTTTTGGACCTGTACCAAAATGGCTTGTGAAGGTTGCACAGACAAGAATGCTACAAATTACGATGAATACGCCAACATAGACGACAATTCCTGTGAATACGATTGCACTAACGCTGTTTGTTGTATGGCAATGACGGCAAGTTGCCTGGCTTGCACAGAATGTATGAGCGTAGAAGAATACTGTCAATTAAATCCTGATACTCAAGGCTGCCCTGTTACTGGGTGTACAGACCCCTCTGCTGTTAACTACAACACAAATGCTGACCTAGACGACAATTCCTGTGAATATCCACAAGAGCCTGATTGGGACTTTGTGGTAACTGGCAACAACCACACTTTAATATTACCCGAAGATTTAATCAGCGAGTTGCTGTCTGGAAGTTCTCTGGAAGACGGTGATAAAGTGGGCGTATTCTTTGATGACAATGGTGAGTTGATTTGTGCTGGTTATACCACCTGGAACGGATCAACAACAATTATCCCTGCACAGGGAGACGACTTAACCACTGACGTCAAAGATGGATTTAGCATTGGTGAAAGTTTCCAATGGATGATTTGGGACGTCTCTGAGAATTTAATCTCAAACGCAGCGGAGCGATTTACCACCTTGGGCGAGGATAATTTTGCCATTAACGGAATATCAACACTTGCAGCAATTACTGCCACACCTACAACGCGAGATCAAGAGATTCAGCTGAAAGCAGGTTGGAACATGTTCTCTACTTACGTGAAAAAGCATGATATGAAAATTAAAAACATTTTTCATCAGTTTGCACAACATGTAGTCATAGCAAAAAACAACTTTGGACATGCCTATCTTCCAGAATGGGATTTTGATGGCATCGACAATATGATTCCGGGGCATGCTTATCAAACAAAACTGACGGCTGACAATACACTTCACATTGAAGGTGAATACACGAAACCAGAAAAGCATCCAATCACACTTACTGAAGGATGGAATATGATTGGTTATTTAAGAACCGAAGACGCTACTACAATAAATGTATTTGAGGGTATTGACGATTTGGTCATCGTTAAAGACAACACCGGTATGGCTTACCTCCCTGAATTTAACTTTGACGGGATCGGAATGATGACGGCTGGACAAGGGTACCAAGTAAAGGTAGGCTCAGAGCAAGTATTACAATACCGCTCTGATGCCTATGAATACAGGCGAGTCCCAACAACACACAACCTGAAGCTCAATCACTTCAGCCAACCCATGAACACCGGCTCCAATATGAGTCTGGTACTGCCTGAAGAAGCATGGGCGAATAAACCCATGAACTTCGATGAAATAGCCGTTTACGACGAAAAAGGCTTGCTGGTGGGAGCGATGCCGTATCAAAATGGCAATATGGTAATGCCGATTTACGGGAATGATGATTTTAGTGACTCAAAAGATGGCTTGTACAAAAACGAGCATTTCAAAATGGTTATTTGGTCTGCGAAAACAGGCGCTAAAACGGATGTTACAGCAACATGGGAAGATTCAAAGTCGAACTTTCAAAAGGATGAGATTGCCTATGCATCTCAACTGGATTTCGTTAATGAATTAAAGCAACTACATTCTGTAAAATTATTCCCTAATCCCACGGGTAGCCAAACCGAACTTCAAGCAGTTCTCAGCCAAGATGATGAACTTAAGATTTCCATCTTCAACCTTATTGGTAAACAAGTATTCCATACTTCAAGGGGTCACCAAAAGGGTCTTATTCACCAAGTTCTTGAAATCGACTATTTGCCTGCTGGTTCCTATATTTTACAACTGGAAACAACGACTGAGCTCGTCAATAAAAGTTTAATCGTAAAATAAGAAAACTAAAAAAACGCCACATCAAAAGATGTGGCGTTTTTGATTCGAAATCATAATTCTCAGTTACAATAAACCTTTGTTAGATTTCACGATCTCCTCGTAACCCTTGTCCATAGGAAGCTGTTCTTTAGAAGCAGCATGGACAGCCAGAGCGTCACAACGTTCATTTTCAGGATGATTGTTATGACCTTTAACCCATTCGAACTTGACCCGGTGTTTCTTATAAACAATCAAAAACCGCCTCCATAAATCGGGATTCTTTTTTCCTTTGAAGCCCTTCTTTACCCAGTTGAAAACCCAACCCTTTTCAACCGAATCAACTACGTATTTGGAGTCTGAAGTCACCAAAACATCAGCCCCTTCACTCTTAATGGTTTCTAAAGCAACAATAACGGCAAGAAGCTCCATTCTGTTGTTCGTTGTTAAACGAAAACCTTGAGCCAATTCTTTGCGATGCTTTCCAGAAATCATCACAATACCATAACCGCCGGGACCGGGATTACCACTGGCAGCTCCATCCGTATATATTGCTATTTTCATTGTATTGTGGATTCTATGACCTTAGGGAAATGAAGCGCCTCAAGCTCTTGAACTTTTGCTTGAACCAATTCAGGACTATCTTTAGATGCAATCGCACAACTGGCCTGAAATATGATTGCACCTTCATCGTAATTTTCATTCACGTAATGAATGGTGATACCGCTCTCAGTCTCTTGATTTTCAACGACTGACCTATGAACATTCATTCCATACATCCCCTTTCCTCCATATTTAGGAAGAAGCGCAGGATGTATGTTAATGATTGCATTTGGAAAGTGTTGAATTAGATATCCTGGGATTTTAAGCAAAAAACCAGCTAATATTACAATGCTTACATTGTATTGTTTTAGAGTCTCAAGCACATTTCTACCATACTTTAGTTCCTTTGCCGAAAATACGACAGTCTCTATCTGATGTTTTTTTGCGCGTTCGAGCACAAAAGCATCAGGGTGGTTAGAAAGGATTAAAGACACCTCAACACCCTCATTACCAGCAAAGTATTTTATAATATTCTCAGCATTAGAGCCTGAGCCTGAGGCGAAAATTGCAATTCTTTTCATGGGGTAAAAGTAACTAAGATTTCATGAACATCTAATATGACATTAGCCTAATTTCATGGGACAAAAAATTTGGCTATTTTTAAGTTTATATTTTTCTTTGCATCGAAATATTAATCAAAACTAAAAATTATGGCTGACGTAGCATCTAAAGTAAAAGCTATTATTGTTGACAAACTTGGCGTTGATGAAAGCGAAGTAACTAACGAAGCAAGCTTCACAAACGACCTAGGAGCAGATTCATTAGACACGGTAGAACTAATTATGGAGTTTGAAAAAGAATTTGACATTCAAATTCCAGACGACCAAGCGGAATCCATTGCAACGGTAGGTTCAGCAATCGAGTATATCGAAAAAGCTTAATTTAACTTGAACACTATGCAGCTTAAAAGAGTTGTTATCACTGGTTTAGGAGCGCTTACCCCTATTGGGAATAATGTTTCAGACTACTGGGACGCCTTATCAAAAGGGACCAGTGGAGCTGCTCCTATTACTCGTTTTGATGCATCGAAATTTAAGACGCAGTTTGCCTGCGAAGTAAAAGACTTCAACCCTACGGATTACATTGATCGTAAGGAGGCTAGAAAACAAGACCCATACACCCAATACGCCATGGTAGCAACTGCTGAAGCCATGGAAGACTCCAAGCTAGACCTAGATCAATTAGATCCAGATCGAGCTGGTGTCATTTGGGGTTCGGGAATCGGAGGCATCAAAACCTTCTATGATGAGATTTCATCTTTTGCGAAAGGAGAGGGTACCCCTCGATTTAATCCTTTCTTCATTCCTAAAATGATTTCCGACATTGCATGTGGGATGATCTCCATTAAATATGGATTTCGTGGACCTAACTTTACCACGGTATCTGCATGTGCATCTTCGTCAAACGCTCTTATAGATGCGTTTAACTACATCCGTTTGGGTAAAGCTGATGTCATCATTTCTGGCGGCTCAGAAGCAGCCGTTAATGAAGCGGGTATTGGTGGATTTAATGCCCTAAAAGCACTATCTACTAGGAATGATGATCCCGCTAAAGCTTCCAGACCCTTTGACACAGACCGAGATGGTTTCGTTTTGGGTGAAGGAGCAGGAACACTTATTCTCGAAGAATACGATCACGCAATAAAAAGAGGCGCTAAAATCTATGCTGAAGTCATGGGTGGAGGCCTTTCTGCAGATGCACACCACATTACAGCTCCACACCCTGAGGGATTGGGAGCGATTAAGGTAATGGAAAACGCATTGGATGACGCGCAAATGAAACCTGAAGACATTGACTACATCAATGTCCACGGGACCTCTACACCACTTGGTGACATCTCCGAATCCAAAGCAATTAAAGAAGTATATGGGCCTCATGCCTATAACTTGAACATCAGTTCGACAAAATCCATGACTGGGCATCTTTTGGGAGCCGCAGGAGCCATTGAGGCGATTGCATCGATAATGGCACTTCAAAAAGGAATCATTCCACCAACCATCAACAATGAAAATGTTGACGAAAGTCTTGACCCAAAACTGAACTTTACGCTTAATAAGGCTCAAGAAAAAAAGGTTATGGCGATTATGAGTAATACATTTGGATTTGGCGGACACAATGCTTCTATCATTTTAAAAGCATTCGAGGCGTAACAATGAAATGGCTGCAAAAGCTTTTTTCCACCGCCTCTGACTCACTTACCACTGACTTAATTCCGATTCTGGGTTTTACACCCAAGAATATTGCCCTTTACCATCAAGCATTTTGCCATCGTTCTGTTGATTTTTCCAAATATGGAGACAACGAAAGACTGGAGTTTCTCGGGGACTCTATTCTAAGCACAGTAATCACTGAGTATTTATACCATAACCTTCCCGAAAAAGACGAGGGTGTTTTAACAGATATTCGTTCAAAAATCGTCAGAAGAAAAACACTGAATGACTTGGCAAAAAAATTAGGTATTGATGTATTTGTGAAAACAAACTTAGGGATTAAAACACCACCATCGATATATGGTAATGCTTTTGAAGCTCTAATTGCTGCAATATATCTAGATAAGGGAGCCGCCATATGCAAAGCGTTCATCATTGATAAAATGATAAAACCACATTTCACACTTAATGATTTGGAGAACGAAATTAGTAGTTACAAAAAACACTTCTTACACTGGGCACAAAAAAACAATCGAAACCACCTGTTCAAAGTAGTGGACGAAACAGGAGCCTCTCACAAAAAAAACTTTGAAATAGCTCTTTTTCTAGATGGTGAAAATATAGCAACAGGAACGGGAACATCAAAGAAAAAAGCCGAAGAAGCAGCCGCAAAATTCGCCTGTGAATCTCTTGACCTGTAAACGATTTTAAACTGTTTTTTTGGCTATATTTATCGATGTTTCTAAATGGGCCATTTTGAAATGACAAAAAAAAGTATTTGCATCGATTTTGAATATGATTACGATTTTCTTTTGATCGGAATATGCAGCCCATTGAAAGACTATCAACTTTGTTATAAGTTGAACCAAGAGCTCAACGCATCATTAGGCAGAAGCGAATTTGATATTGCGATGAGCTATGATGACGGACTAGAGAAAGCCTATTTTTCTCTTTACGAGTATTGGAATGATCAGTATCAAAATCAATGGTATTTGATCACTAACAAATGTCAAATCGAATGTACAGACGAAAATCAAAAACAAGGAACTATATTTGACGGCTTCATTCAAAGCCGAAAAAAAGTAAAGTATTTAATCCCTGAAAACTCAAAAGTAGACTACTACATTCAAGTACACGGAATATTTAATGAAGAAGCCAAAATATCGCTTCTCAAAAACATAAAAACGCTAGACCGAGTTGTAAGCACTCATGAAATAGACATGATGGGCCTTCGGTCAAAGGAAAACTTAATTATCAAATGAACAAGACTAAAATTATTGCTACGATAGGACCTGCATCTTCTGACAAATCCGTCCTAAGAAAAATGTTTTCTGCAGGATTAAATGTGGCTCGGATCAATTTCTCTCACAGCAATCACGAGGAAGCAAAAGAAATTTACAATTGGATTCAAGAGCTTAACGTAGAAGAAGGTCGAAACGTAGCTGTTTTGGGTGATCTTCAAGGGCCAAAATTAAGAATTGGTATCGTAAAAGCAGATCAAGTATTGAAAAAAGGGGACAAAATCACCATCACCACAGATGAGTGCGAAGGAGATGTTTCAAAAGTATACATTACCTACCCAGAATTCCCAAAAGATGTAGCTGTGGGTGACAAAATCATGCTAGATGATGGAAAACTGATTCTCAAAGCAGAGTCTTCAAACAACAAAAATGAAGTCAAAGCAAAAGTCATTCAAGGAGGTCCTCTAAAATCCAAAAAAGGAGTTAACCTACCCAATACGAAAATTTCTTTACCCTGTCTTACGCCAAAAGATCTCGCTGATTTAGAGTGTGCTTTAGAGCTTGGGATCGAGTGGATAGGTCTGTCATTTGTGAGATCTGTAAATGACATAAAAGAACTTAAGAACATCATCGATAGCAATAACTCACCAGCAAAGATTGTTGCCAAAATAGAAAAACCAGAAGCCATTCAAGAAATTGATGCCATCATCAATGAGACCGATGCAATTATGGTAGCTCGTGGAGATTTAGGTGTTGAAGTTCCTATGGAACGCGTACCAGCTCTTCAAAAGATGATTACACGAAAATGTATTAAATATTCTACGCCTGTGATTATTGCAACGCAGATGATGGAATCTATGATGGAAAGCTTGAGCCCAAGTAGAGCAGATGTTAACGATGTTGCAAATGCAGTACATGATCGAGTTGATGCGGTAATGTTGAGTGGAGAAACCTCAGTGGGAACCTACCCAGTACAAGTCATCCGAGCGATGAGTAAAGTGGTGAAGAATCAAGAAAGCCACAACAACCATGAGATGGAGGAATTTTTGCCAATTGAAAAGAAAAACGATCGCTACATTTCAGACACCATATGCTTCAACGCTTGCAAGATGGCTGAACAGGTCAATGCAAAAGCAGTTATGACCATGACGCATTCTGGATACAATGCATACAAGATCTCTAGTTTCAGACCTCCGAGTCAAATATGTATTTTCACTAACAATCGTAAAATCATGAATACCCTCAGTTTACTTTGGGGAGTTCGCGGATACTATTACGATGAATTTGTGAGTACCGACCATACCATGTCTGACATCAAAAATATCATCAAGGAAAAAGGCATCGTTAAAGATGGCGACATGGTAGTTAATATTGCGAGTATGCCTATTACCGACAAAGGTATGACAAACATGTTGAGACTAAGCCGTATTTAAAGAAGTATGAAAAAACTCAACATACCTCTTCTTACCTCTGTCTGTGAAATTGCCGGAGCTCCGGGTTTTGAGCAAAGAGTTCGTGAGTTAGTTATCGACGAGATAAAGGAGTATGTTGACGATTACCGCATCGACAACTTAGGTAATGTTATTGCTTTAAAAAAAGGGGATTCCTCTGATAAAAAGGTAATGATCGCTGCACACATGGATGAGATTGGATTCATCGTCACCCATATTGACGACCAGGGATTTGTCCGCTTTCACACCCTAGGAGGCTTCGATCCAAAAACCCTGACTGCGCAAAGAGTAATCATACACGGCAAGCAAGATCTCATTGGTGTTATGGGTTCCAAACCCATTCATGTAATGACGGCTTCTGAGCGATCAAAAGTCCCCAAAACAACAGACTACTTCATTGACCTGGGGATGTCCAAAAAAGAAGTAGAAAAATACATTTCAGTCGGAGATGCAATCACTCGACAGAGAGAGTTAATCGAAATGGGAGATTGCGTAAACTGTAAATCTATTGACAATAGAGTTTCCGTTTTCATCCTGATTGAAACCCTCAAAAAACTCAAACGATTCCCATACGATGTACATGCTGTATTTACGGTTCAAGAAGAAGTCGGCATTCGAGGAGCGCAGGTCTCAGCACAACAAATCCAACCCGATTTCGGATTTGGCCTAGACACGACAATAGCCTATGATGTTCCGGGCGCTGGCGGACACGAAAAAATAACAGAATTGGGGAAAGGTGCCGCGATAAAAATCATGGATTCGCAAACCATATGTGATTACAGAATGGTGCGTTATATGAAAGACCTCAGCGAGAAGAAGAAACTGAAAACTCAACTTGAGATTCTTCCTGCGGGCGGAACCGATACCATGGGAGTTCAAAGGAGTACCCCGGGTGGATCTATTGCTGGAGCAATTTCAATTCCTACACGACACATTCACCAAGTCATTGAAATGGCAAATAAAAACGACATTCATCAGTGTATAGAATTACTCAAGGCATGTATCGAAAACCTCAACGCATACGATTGGGATTTCAAATAAGGTTTTATTTGTGAGGGCGTAAATAAAAATGATAACTACAGGATACAATTTGAGGCCAATCTTAAAATATCTTTCATTTTGCTTGACAAGCATACTACTATTACAGCACTGTGCGAGCATTCAGAGTCCCTCAGGAGGCGAAAAAGATGTTGACCCACCCAAGGTCATTAGAACCATCCCCGAGCAGAATACTCTTAACGCAAATCCTACAAGGATCGAAATTGAGTTTGATGAATATTTTGTTCAAAGAAATTTATCAAATGAATTATTGATTTCACCTCCACTCCATGAAAACCCCATCATTTCTCAAAAAGGAAAAAGACTATTTATTGACCTACAAGAAGAACTGAATGAGAACAAAACCTATACCCTAAATTTTGGGAAAGGAATTGCAGACTTACACGAAGGTAATATTCTTGAAAGCTACAGTCTAGTATTTAGCACCGGTCCCACACTAGACTCTCTTTTTATCAAAGGGACTCTAAGTGCATGCCCCCAACAAGGTCTTCCAGAAGGACTTATTGCTGCGGCCTATGAAAAAAATAACTTGGCAAAAGATTCAACGATATTTCTAAGCAAACCCAATTACTTCAGCGTACCTAACCTAAATGGGGATTTTCATATCGAAAAGATGAAAGCTGGCAATTATGAAATCATCGCTTTTGAAGATATTAATGGCAATTATCAGTTTGATGGCTTTCCGGAGTATATTGCGTTTCAGCCAAATACAATTGCTTTAAAAGACAGCTCAAACACCAATATGTGGCTGTTTCAAGAGGAGGAGAAGTTGAAGGTCCTAGATCAAAAAAATAAAGGGTCTTATGTCAAATGGGTATTTAACAAAAACACAGATTCCTATAAAATCGACAGCGAGCCAAGCGTCGATTTTTTAAAAAAAATGGTCAAAGACAGCCTATTCATTTGGCCAAAAGAAGCCCATAAAGATTCTATTTTATTTTTATTGAACCTTGAGGAATCTAAAGATACTGCACTATACATTTTAGATACAATCCAAAAGAATGAAATACGCATCATAAGTCCTTCAAACGATTACGTCAAAAAAGGAAGTCGTTATAAGTGCCAAACATCAGCTCCGATAACAGAAGTAATGGTTTCGAAAGTACAACTAGAATCGGAGGGCATCGCAAAAGATTTTCAGATTCACCAAACCGATTTTGAACTTTCTTTTGAATTTGAATATGAAGAAAACCAATCCTACCAGCTTACTTTCGATGAAGGAGCATTGAAGGGATTACACCACAGTAAGAATGACAGCACCGCCGTTTCCTTTTTCACAAAAGAAGAGAGTGCGCTTTCTGGCCTCATGATAAACCTTGAAACAGAATCTAAAGATTACTTTATCGAACTCCTGAAAAATGGTGAAGTATGTGAAAGGGTTTCTTCCGGAATGCCGCTTCGATTTAACAACCTTTTACCCGAAAATTACGAACTCCGTTTGGTCATAGATACCAACAAAGATGGAAAATGGACGGCCGGAAACTACCTCAGAAACCTATTGCCTGAAGAAGTTTATTACTATGGTGAGGTGCTTAATTTAAGAGCCAATTGGGAACTAGAGATTGACTGGACCCCCTAACGGTTTGTTACTTCAAACTGTAATGATCCCTGTCTTCTAGAAAAGGTGCTTTTTTTCGCATTTCGGTAAGGTGATTTTTCGACAAACTGAGTTCTACAAAACCTATTTCATTTTCGGGAGCTACAGAGATCAGTCCACCGTCAACATCGATCGCCTGAGAATGACCTGAATATTTTAGATGCTTTCCATCAGACCCTACCCTGTTCAAACCCAAAACATAGGATTGATTTTCAATGGCTCTGGCTCTTAATAAAACATCCCAAGCACCTATTCTTTTTTCAGGCCAATTGGCCACAAATAAAAGCAAATCATAGCCTTCATCATTCCTAGAAAAAACTGGAAAACGAAGATCATAACAAATCATGGGGCATATTTTCCAACCCTTATACTCTAAAATCAATCGTGAGGTTCCAGCTGTAAAATAAAGAGGCTCATCACTCAAGCTAAACAAGTGTCGTTTGTCGTAATGGAGTACTCGTCCACTGGGCTCCACCCACAAAAATCGGTTGTAGACATTTCCACTATCTTTTACCATAATAGAACCACACAATACCGAATCCTTGCTTTCTGAGACAGATTTCATCCAAGCCATCGTATCTCCTGTCATCGTTTCAGCTAAATGGACAGACTCCACAGAAAACCCAGTCGTAAATAATTCAGGCAATAGAATGACATCAACACCGCTAATCCCCTCCAAATAGGATTCTATCTGAGCCCTGTTATCGATTGGACTTTCCCAATGCAAATCACATTGCAACATACATATGTCTAAGCTTTCTTTCATAATAATTCTTCAGAGTAGATGATCGAGTTACTCAAAAGTAAGCAATGTCGCTAAAACAAATGCCTCAATAATTTCAAATAAAAAAACCATCTCAATTGAGATGGTTTTTTTTATTTGTTTCCCGATTGGGTATGTATGATAAAACTATTCTTCTTTTACAGCTTCAATCACTAAAGTATCAGCAACCGTTTCTGAAGTTTCTTCAGCCTCGACAACCTCAATAGTATTCTCTTCCACCTCAACCTCTACGTGGTGAGCACCCACAGAAATGTGAGGGGCAATAATCAAAGAGATGATCGACATCAACTTAATCAAGATGTTCATAGAAGGGCCTGAGGTATCTTTAAATGGATCCCCAACAGTATCACCCGTTACGGAAGCTTTATGAGCTTCAGAACCTTTATATTCCATTTTACCATCGATCTCAACACCAGCTTCAAAAGACTTCTTGGCATTATCCCATGCACCACCGGCATTGTTTTGGAACATCCCCATAAGAACACCAGATACAGTTGTACCTGCTAATAAACCACCTAACATTTCAGCAGAGGAGGCGTCAGGAAATACATCTTTGAATCCAAATCCAACTAATATTGGAGTTACTAGAGCAATTGCACCTGGTAACATCATTTCCTTAATAGATGCTTTGGTAGAAATATCTACACACTTATCGTACTCAGGTTTTGCTGTCCCTTCCATAATTCCGGGGATTTCTCTGAATTGACGACGAACCTCTGTCACCATTTCCATGGCTGCTCGACCCACTGCTGCAATAGCCAATGAAGAGAAGATAAATGGAATCATGGCACCGATGAATAACATCGCTAAAACAGGAGCTTTAAAAATATCAATAGAGTCGATTCCTGCAATCCCTACAAAAGCTGCAAATAAAGCCAGTGCAGTAAGTGCCGCAGAAGCAATCGCAAAACCTTTACCGGCTGCTGCTGTAGTGTTACCTACTGCATCTAAGTTATCTGTACGTCCGCGGACCTCTTTCGGAAGACCGGCCATTTCCGCAATACCACCTGCATTATCTGCAATAGGACCGAAAGCATCGATAGCCAATTGCATCGCAGTGGTTGCCATCATACCTGCAGCAGCTATAGCTACTCCATAAAGACCTGCAAAAGAATAGGAGAACATAATCCCACCTGCCAAAACTATCGTTGGCAATACGGTAGATTCCATCCCTACAGCCAATCCACCAATAATGTTGGTGGCATGACCTGTAGAAGATTGATTGATAATTGAATCAACCGGTCTTCTACCCATAGCGGTATAATACTCGGTAATGATAGACATTAAAGCTCCTACAACAAGTCCAACTGTAATTGCCCAAAACACATCCATGGATGTGAATTCAAATCCACGAATGTTCATGGTGTCTGCCAACATCCAATTCACTAAGAAATAAGAAGTAATCCATGTAAACACCATAGAACCCCAGTTACCCATGTTGAGCGCTTTCTGAACAGAATCTGACTCCTTACTAATACGTATCATCAAGGTTCCTAACACAGAAAAAACGATTCCTAAGCCTGCAATTACCATCGGCAATAGAACGGGTGCAATACCATCAAAAGCATCAATAGAAACAATCTCTTTACCCAATACCATCGTAGCTAAAATGGTTGCTACGTAGGAACCGAACAAGTCAGCACCCATACCGGCAACATCACCTACGTTATCACCAACGTTATCAGCAATGGTTGCTGGGTTACGTGGATCATCTTCAGGAATTCCTGCTTCTACTTTACCTACAAGGTCAGCTCCAACATCGGCAGCTTTGGTGTAAATACCTCCACCTACACGTGCAAATAAGGCTATAGATTCAGCACCCAATGAGAAACCAGCCAATACTTCTAGGGCTTTCTCCATCTCGATACCGTTTACATCAGCTCCTACAGATACTACGTATAAATTATAAAACACGATAAACAAAGCGCCAAGACCCAATACTGCCAAACCGGCAACACCTAATCCCATCACGGTACCACCAGTGAAAGATACTTTCAAAGCTTTTGCTAAAGAAGTACGAGCCGCTTGTGTGGTTCTCACATTTGCTTTGGTAGCTATGTTCATACCGAAGTAACCAGCTAAGGCAGAAAATACCGCACCGATTAAGAAAGATATCGCAATGACAGGACTAGAAGTCTCCACTAAAGTTCCAGAATAAGCCAATAAAAGTCCTGAAATTACCGCAAAGTAACCCAACACTTTCCATTCTGCTTTTAAAAATGCCATGGCACCTTTAGCAATATGATCTGCTAATTCAACCATATTTTCATCACCTGCGTCTTGTTTAGACACCCAGGCAGACTTTATAGCCATGATAACAAGCCCCAACACACCTAAGGCAGGTACTAGATAAATCAAATTATTTGTCAAAAATTCCATTGTTTTTTTAGGATTTTGGTTAACAAGTGCGCAAATATAAAATAAAAGTATTAAGTAAGGAGTAAATAGAGATAATAATGTGAGTGATTTAATAGGCCTGCCTATCGGGAATAAAGGCTCAAAGAAGTCAATAGGACCATCGAATAATCGAGTTTAATGACAAGTATGGAGGGCTGATTTGGGTCCGTCACATACCTCATATTTATTTTTTGCATAAGTGTCATAGTAACACAATAATTTTATATCTTGGTCCACTGAAAGTGACCACATCAACAATAGTGGTTCATGATTGAGATTTTAAACACACACTGATGAACAGATTAGAAAATACATTTAACAGCTTTTATTTTATCTACGACAGATAGAGGCTTTTAATTGTATTTACTATTTAAATAGAACATAGAAGCCTCGATAAAAACGAGGCTTTTTTTAGTTTATAGAGCGAATGAAAGTAGCTATTCAAGGAGTTAAAGGATCATTTCACCACATCGTGGCTGAGCAATATTTTGGAAAAAATATTGACTTAGTAGAATGTTTGTTGTTCAGTGAAATGCCTGATAAGCTGATTGACAATAAGGCAGATGTACTCATTATGGCTATTGAAAACTCCATTGCTGGGGCTATCTTACCAAATTACGCACTCATTGATGAATACCAACTGAATATTTGTGGAGAACACTACCTCCCTATTCACCACAACTTAATGGGGATCAAAGGGCAGTCCATAGAAGACATAAAAGAAGTATACTCACACCCGATGGCCTTACTTCAATGTCGTAAGTTCTTTAAAAAACACCCGCACATTAAATTGATTGAAGACAAAGATACTGCGGAGGTTGCCAAAAGAATTGAGGAGGGGAATCTCATGGGCGTTGGTGCCATTGCAAGTAATTTAGCCGCTGAAACGTATCATTTGGAAATTTTAGCTTCAGAGATTCAAACCATTAATGAGAACGCTACACGTTTTTTCATCCTAAACAATTCAAATCCAGACAAAAGCATTGTCGCTAACAAAGCTTCTATTAAATTTGTGGCGAATAATGATGCAGGAAGTTTAGCTGAGGTATTGAGCATCATGGCGAATCAGGGTTTAAATTTGACAAAGATTCAATCCATGCCGATTATAGATACACCATGGAAATACGCATTTTTTGTAGATTTTATTTTTAATGACTACTCCCTATATTCGTCAGCTATGGAGGAAATAAAGGACAAAGTAGTTACACTAAAAATATTAGGTGAATACTCCAAAAGTAAACGATAATGATTAAAAAAGCGGAAAGATTACAGTCTGTTACAGAATACTATTTCTCCAAGAAATTAAGAGAAGTAGCGAAGCTGCGTGCAGAAGGTAAATCCATCATCAACATGGCTATTGGTAATCCTGACTTACCGCCTCCAACAAAAGTTTTGGAAGCGATAGACAGTGCCATGAAACAGGATGGAGCTCATCAATATCAAAGCTATCAGGGGCTCCCTGAACTCAGACAGGCAATGTCCGGTTTTTACAAAACACATTATCGGGTTTCCCTCGATCCGAATGGAGAAATATTACCACTCATGGGATCCAAGGAAGGGATCATGCATATCTCAATGGCTTACCTGAACAAAGGAGATGGAGTTCTACTCCCAAATCCGGGATATCCTACTTATGCCTCGGTAAGTAATTTAATGCAAGCCGACCTTATTCATTATGATTTAGATGCTTCAAACAATTGGCAACCTGACTATGAGGCGCTTGAAAGGAAAGATTTAAGTCATGTAAAAATCATGTGGTTGAATTACCCTCACATGCCGACGGGGACCTCAGCCACAAAAAAAGACTTAGAAAAAGCCATCGCATTTGCCAAAAAACATGATCTATTGATCGTTAATGACAACCCATACAGCTTCATCCTTAATGATGAGCCACAAAGTATTTTAGCTGTTGAAGGAGCTAGAGAAGTCGCCATAGAGCTAAACTCTTTAAGTAAAACCTTCAACATGGCTGGATGGCGCGTGGGAATGGTTGTTGGAAATGCGGACATCATCAAAACCATTCTTCAGGTAAAAAGCAATATGGATTCAGGAATGTTTTTGGGCATTCAAAAAGGAGCAATTGCAGCTCTTAACAGCCCACAAAGCTGGTTTGATGAACTCAATGCCATCTACGTGAAAAGAAGAGAAATTGTTTGGCAGATATTTGATGCCCTGAACTGCTCCTACGAAAAAGAAAATGCCGGGATGTTTGTATGGGCAAAACTACCTGAAGGGCATGAGTCTATGCAGTTTATCGATCAGCTGCTGAATGAAAAAGAGGTATTCATTACTCCGGGAACTATTTTCGGGAGTCAGGGTGAGGGTTATATAAGGGCCTCCCTTTGTATTTCTGAAAAACTATTAGAAGAAGTATTAAATCGCTTATCAACCGAAAAAAAATAATGATGGAAAAATTAGCGGTCATCGGTTTGGGTTTGATAGGAGGTTCAATGGCTTTGGATTTAAAAAAGCGACGGAATTATGAGGTGCTGGGCATAGACAAAAACCCTAATCACATCAAAAAGGCACTAGAGCTCGGAATCATAGATAGAGAGACCGACTTTTCTGAATTGGCTGATGTTTCTGTTGTCATTGTTGCCGTTCCTGTCAACAAGATTGCCGAAGTCAGTACTAAGGTGCTAGATGCCATCGGAGATGAAACCCTCGTTTTTGATGTAGGGTCTGTGAAGAACAACATCTGTGAATTCATCAAATCACATCCCAGACGAAAAAACTTCGTCGCTGCTCATCCGCTAGCGGGAACTGAGTTTTCTGGGCCTGAAGCTGCGATATCAAACTTATTTGATGAAAAAGTAGCCATCATATGTGAATCTGAAAAAACCCATTGGGAGACTCTAGATATCGCGATCAGCTTATTCAAGCAATTGAACATGCGCATAAAAATGATGAACCCGATAGATCATGACCGACATGTGGCCTATGTCTCGCATTTGTCTCACGTGAGCGCATTCATGCTTGGTAAAACGGTACTGGAAATTGAAAAAAATGAACAAGCCATCTTTGACATGGCGAGTACCGGATTTGCATCGACCGTGCGGTTGGCAAAAAGTTCGGCAAATACCTGGACACCCATTTTCCTTGAGAACAAAGAAAATATTGTAACCTCTCTTGAAGAATACATTAAAAATTTAGTTGAATTCAAGAAATTTATCGAATCTAACGATGACGATATGTTGAACAAAACAATGAACAATACCAATTATATCAAGACCATATTAAATGGGATAAAATCAAACGACAAGTAAAAACGAAAAACAATAGAAGATGGAAATAACGAAAAACAACAGAAAATGGCTAGACAGTTTGGGTTTATCACACCCGGTTGTTATTGCAGGCCCTTGTAGTGCTGAATCTGAGGAGCAAGTTTTGAAGACTGCACATGAATTGAAGAAGACAGACACCAATATTTTTAGAGCAGGTATTTGGAAACCTAGAACACGTCCCGGAGGATTTGAAGGAGTAGGTGAAAAAGGATTGCCGTGGTTACAAAAAGTCCGTGAAGAAACCGGATTCAAAGTGACTACTGAAGTTGGAAATGCAGATCACGTTGAGAAAGCGTTGAAGTATGATGTAGATATTTTATGGATTGGAGCCAGAACTACAGTAAATCCTTTTGCGGTTCAAGAAATAGCTGATGCCCTAAAAGGTGTTGACAAACCCGTATTGGTCAAAAACCCAGTGAACCCTGACTTAGCCCTTTGGCTTGGAGGTGTAGAGCGTATTAAGGCTGCAGGGATTTCTCAATTGGGTGTGATTCACAGAGGATTCTCATCATACAAATCTCAAAACTACCGCAACAAACCAAAATGGCAAATTGCGATTGAGTTGAAAAAGGAATTCCCTGATCTTCCGCTCATCCTAGATCCTTCTCATATTTGTGGAAGAAGAGATACCATTCTGGATGTAACTCAAACTGCTTTGGACTTAAATTATGATGGTTTCATGATTGAAACCCACATAGACCCAGATAATGCTTGGAGTGATGCCAAACAACAAATCACACCAGGAAGGCTAAGTGAAATCACTGAAGAACTTGTGATTCGAAAGGAAAGCAGTTCAAAAGAAACATTCCAACAAAAATTGGACATCTACAGAAGTGACTTAGACATCCTAGACAACAAGCTGATTGGTTTGTTAAAAAACCGGATGGATATTTCAGAACTCATTGGAGCTTTAAAACGTGAGGAAAATGTTGCTATCCTTCAAAGTTCTAGATGGGAAGAAATCTTAACTTCTATGGTTGATGAAGCGAATAAATCAGGTTTAAATAAGGAATTTATTTCTGAAATATTTAAAGCCATTCACGTAGAATCAATCAAAATTCAACACGAAAAGAAATAATTCGAAAAGAAAAAGCCACTTGAACAAGTGGCTTTTTCTTTTTTAGTTTTCTATGAGATCGATCACGATCCCTTCTTCAGTTTTCGTTGCTTTGGTAAGCCCTAACTTCCCCAAGGTCTTTATTCCTTTATCCCATTTCTTATTACTCAACTGAGCCAAATCTTTTAACTCATTCAAATCAATGGATTTTCGCTCACTGACAATGTCATAAATTACTTTCTCGTGCTCTTTGAGATCCATGGCAGCTTTCGTGTCAAACTTTTCAGGTCTCATTTGAGGGAAGAATAAAACCTCTTGAATGGAAGATTGGTTTGTCAATAACATGGTCAAACGATCTATTCCTATTCCCATACCCGAAGTTGGAGGCATTCCATATTCGAGAGCACGGAGGAAATCTTGATCAATAAACATGGCTTCATCGTCTCCTTTAGCCGATAAGGCCAATTGCTCCTCAAAACGCTCGCGTTGATCGATAGGATCATTAAGCTCCGAATAAGCATTGGCAATTTCCTTACCATTGACCATTAGCTCAAAACGCTCTGTTAACTCAGGATTATCTCTATGCACCTTACACAAAGGTGACATCTCTTTTGGGTAATCCGTAATGAATGTGGGTTGTATATAATGGGGTTCACATTTCTCTCCAAAAATCTCATCAATGAGTTTTCCTTTTCCCATAGATGGGTCGATCTCAATCTCCAGACTTCTACAAGCCTCTCTTAATTGACTTTCATCCATACCGGAAATATCTACTCCCGTATGCTCTTTAATCGCATCTGTCATCGTTACGCGAGCAAAGGGTGTTTTAAAACTGATTTGTTTATCTCCTACAACAATGTCAGTTTCCCCATTTACGTCCATCGCAACACGCTGAATCATTTGTTCGGTAAAATCCATCATCCAGTGGTAGTCTTTGTAGGCTACATAAATTTCCATAACGGTAAATTCAGGATTGTGCGTCCGATCCATTCCTTCGTTACGAAAATCTTTAGCGAACTCATACACCCCATCAAAACCACCAACAATTAATCTTTTTAGGTACAATTCGTTGGCAATTCTTAAATAGAGAGGAATGTCAAGAGCATTGTGATGAGATATAAAAGGACGTGCCGAGGCGCCCCCAGGAATCGGCTGAAGAATGGGTGTCTCGACCTCCAAATAATCTTTTTCATTAAAGAACGCACGCATGCTATTAATGATCTTTGTTCGCTTGATAAAGGTCTCTTTAACACCTTCATTAACGACCAAATCCACATAACGTTGCCGGTATCTGAGTTCTGGATCCGTAAATGCATCATACACCTTACCGTCATCGTCGGTTTTAACAATAGGCAAAGGTTTTAGAGATTTAGATAACAGAGTGAAGCTCTTAACCAGTAAAGAAATTTCTCCAACCTGTGTTTTAAACAACTCTCCCTCAACACCGATGAAGTCTCCCATGTCGAGCAGTTTCTTGAAAACTTCATTATAAAGCGTCTTATCTTCACCTGTACAAATTTCATCACGGTTGAAATACAATTGCAAACGGCCCTCAGCGTCTTGCAACTCGGCAAAGGATGCCTTCCCCATGATACGTCTACTCATCAGGCGTCCCGCGACACACACCTTTCTTGCTTCTGCAAAATTTTCTTTACAATCTTTAGTGTAAGCACTCACGTCAAAGGCGGCTGCAGGGTAAGGCTCGATTCCTAAATCTCTTAGTCTTTTAAGGGACTCTCTTCGAACCGACTCCTGTTCTGATAACTGTATACTCATGGCTTAAAATTTGGACAAATATACCAAACTTTTGAAAGATAAATCGTTTCTTTACAGCCTGTAAAAACAGACTAACTAAAGCGTAAAATATCATGAAAGATTTGATTACTGGTTTTGGAGACCAACTAAGACATGCTCTAGAAATTGGAGCCAACACTACATTGAAGGAAAACACTAAAAAAATTGAAAGTGTTCTCATCACAGGTCTTGGAGGTTCTGGAATCGGAGGTACCATCGTCTCTGAACTTACTGCTGAGGAATGTTCCGTTCCTGTAGCGACAAACAAAGGATATGACTTACCAGGATACATCAATGAAAATACCTTAGTCATCTGTTCTTCATTCTCTGGAAATACGGAAGAAACCATTGAGGCTTTTCACAAAGCTAAAGCTAAAAATGCTGAAATTGCTTGTGTAAGCTCGGGTGGACAATTGATCGAATTGGCCAAAGAAAACAATCTGAATTACATTCAATTGCCTTCTGGTGACTCTCCAAGAGCAATGATGGGGTATTCTATCACCCAACTTCTATACGTTTTAAACCACTACGGATTAATCAGTGACAACTTCAAGGCTGAGTTAAACAATTCCGCTGCATTGGTCGATAGTCTTCAAGAAGAAATTCAAGCGGACGCAGAAAAAATTACAGACCACTTGTACGGAAAAATTCCTGTTGTATACGCATGTGATGGCTACCAAGGAATGGCTGTTCGATTCACACAGCAATTGGCTGAAAACTCAAAAATGGTGAGCTGGCACAACATCATCCCAGAAATGAATCACAACGAGTTGGTAGGCTGGAGAACTAAAAACGAAGATTTAGCAGTTATCTTCTTCCGGAATGAATCGGATCACAAACGCAACCAAAAGCGTGTTGAAATCAACAATGAAGTGGTATCAAAATACACCTCATCAGTTATGGAATATTGGTCAAAAGGTGAGACCATGTATGAAAAGACCTTCTACTTAATTAATGTTGGTGACCACGCTACCTTCAACCTTTCTAAAAGAAACGGTGTGGTTGTGGAAGAAATTGATGTGATTAACTACCTTAAAGGAGAACTAGCGAAATTCCAATAGAAATTCGCTGCCAGCGCTACATCATTTGATGTTATAAACATTGTTGGTGTCATTTTGTATCAATCATTAGTATGCAAAACGTAAAATACATCAATCTGGGTCTTATTGACTACAAAGAAGCTTGGGACTTCCAAGAAGAATTGTTCCAAGCCATTATTGATGTAAAGCGAAACAACAGAAAACGTGAAAAAGAAAAGCTTGCTTTGGAGGAAACCCAGAGCAAGCTTATTTTTTGTGAACATCCCCATGTTTTCACCCTAGGGAAAAGCGGGCAACAATCAAACCTACTGGTCAATGAGGCTCAGTTGGCCACTAAAGGCGCACGATTCTATAAGATTAACCGAGGAGGCGACATCACCTATCACGGTCCAGGACAACTGGTTGGCTATCCTATTTTTGATTTAGACAACTTCTTCACGGACATTCATAAATACCTACGCTACCTGGAAGAAGCCGTGATTCTCACCCTTGCAGAATACGGACTTCAATCCGGAAGAATTGAAGGTTCCACAGGTGTTTGGTTGGATTGGAACAATCCCAAAGCTCGAAAAATATGTGCGCTGGGAGTGCGCTCAAGCAGATGGGTAACCATGCATGGTTTTGCCTTTAATGTAAACTCTGACCTCAACTACTTTTCCAACATCATTCCTTGCGGCATTACGGATAAGGCAGTAACATCACTGCAAAAAGAATTGGGGAGGTCTATTGAAATGCTCGAAGTACAAACAAAGATGAAAAAACATCTGGAAGCGCTTTTTGAGATGAAATTAATTTGAATATCACGAGCTGCCTAAGTCGTTGGATTTTTGAATTGTCCTGTTTTTTTCTTAAATTGTAAGTACTCCTCTCTGATTGAGATGAATGAAAAAAACCTCTGAAAAGCGAAAAATCATCCTCAAAATTAAGAGTCCTTATATGAAACACGCCCTCCCCTTTTTCAAAGCAGTTCTACTGATTCTAATTTGTTTAAACGCATTTATTCTTGTTAGTGGAAAAACCTATCTATATAAAGCGATAAAAATCGGTTATCTGCAAGGGAATACATCGGCGACCATTGAGGACATAGATTTTTATGATACGCGTATTGTAGAGTCCAAAATTGGCAAGCAATGGCCCAAAGGGATTGATTACAATGAAAAACAGCTGAACACAGAATTCAGGTCTCGACTTGAAAAAAATAAATCCATTGCCTTTACAGTCATCCAAAACGACAGCATACGATATGAAGAATATTGGGGAATTGGCTCAAGAACGTCCAGAACCAATTCCTTTTCTGCAGGAAAAAGTATCGTCAGTATACTTATAGGTATTGCACTTGAAGAAGGGGCCATAGATAGCCTGAATCAAAAAATAATTGATTTCATCCCCGAATATAAAAATGTAAAATACCCTTACAACTCTGTTGTAACTGTTGAGCACCTTCTATCAATGAACTCGGGCATGGATTGGGATGAGGGTTATATAAACCCCGTTGGCATTACAGCAGAAGCTTATCTAACCGACCAGCTTGAAGCCTTAATGCTTGAAATGAATTTTACAGAAGAACCCGGGACAAAGTGGAACTATCAGAGTGGGAATACTCAAATTTTGGGCATGATATTGGAGCGTGCTACAGAGATGACACTCAGTGAGTATGCATCTGAAAAACTTTGGAAACCTCTTCAAGCAACAGATGACGCCGAATGGATGCTAGATGATCAAAATGGTATTGAAATTGCTTACTGTTGTTTCAACTCAAATGCACTAGACTTTGCCCGATTCGGGCATCTTTATTTGAATAATGGTAAATGGAATGATCAACAAATTGTTGATAGTAGCTATGTTACAGCCTCTCTTAAAGCAGGGCTAAATCAACAATACGGTTACTCTTGGTGGCTATACAACACGGAATACAAATACCCCGTTTTTTGTATGAGTGGGATCAACGGGCAATACGTAATCAACATTCCTAAATTGAATCTCGTGGCAGTGCGATTGGGCCACAAAGAGGAAGAAAAGTTGAATGAACAACCCAAAGACCTCAACTTCTATATTGAAAAAATAATCGAGCAATACGATATTTAGCATTAAATCGCTTTAATGAAAAATACCCTTATTGGCCTGCGATAAAATAATTGGAAATGAATACTATAGATATACAAAACATCCTTTTTCTTGACATAGAAACCGTTAGCGGAGAGGCTACTTACGAGGATCTTAACGAAGACATGCAAACCCTTTGGAGTGAAAAAACAAAATGGCAGCGAAAAGAGGAAATCACCCCTAAAGACTATTATAGTGAAAGAGCAGGAATACTAGCGGAATTCGGTAAAATTGTGTGTGTTTCCGTAGGCTTTGTTCACTATGCTGATGGGTTGAAAAACTTCCGCCTTAGGTCTTTCTACCATCATGATGAGGCGATCCTATTGGGTGAATTTGCAGAGATGCTCAACGGAAAATATTTCAATCACCAGCAACAGGTCTTGTGCGGTCACAATGCGAAAGAATTTGACTTCCCTTACCTATGCCGTAGAATGATCATCCATGGCATTCCACTACCCTCAGTACTCCAAATTGCAGGAAAAAAACCTTGGGAAGTACGACATTTAGACACCATGGAACTCTGGAAATTTGGTGATTACAAACACTACACATCAATAAAATTATTGTGTGCCATCCTAGACATTCCCACGCCAAAAGACGATATCGATGGAAGTCAGGTAAGCACGGTTTACTGGAAAGAAAATGACCTAAAGCGAATCGCAAAATACTGTGAAAAGGATGTTTTAGCCACTGCGCAAATATTGCTGAAATTCCGAAACGATCAATGTCTAAAAGAGGAACAAGTTTCATTTAGTTTATAATATATAATCTTTAACTTCCAGAGCTAAACGAAAAGCCATCAGTAAACTTCTACTACATATCTGTAATCTCAGTATATCCTTTGGAGAAGGAGAAGAACGTCACCGTGTATTACAGTCGGTAAACTTATCGCTACATCAAGGAGAATTACTGGCTTTAGTAGGTGAATCCGGTTCTGGGAAATCGCTTACCAGTCTGGCCAGTATGCAGCTGATTCCTCATTTGAAATCACATCTTGACGATGGAGAAATCTGGTACCAAAAAGGGGAAGAAAAAATAGCCATTCACAAGCGCTCTGAAAAAGAGATGCAGGGCTTACGGGCCAAAGAAATCGCAATGATTTTCCAGGAACCCATGACGGCCCTAAATCCTTCTATGACTTGTGGAAAACAAATCTTTGAAGTCATACAAACCCATCTAAACATCCCCTCTGAAACAATTAAAAAGCGATGTATTGAATGGCTCGAATCTGTAGAACTTCCCGACCCAGAACGCATCTACACCTCATATCCTCATCAGCTTTCAGGTGGGCAAAAACAAAGGGTAATGATTGCCATGGCTTTGTCATGTGAACCGAAAATCCTCATTGCCGATGAACCAACTACCGCTTTAGATGTAACGGTACAGAAAGACATCTTAGAGCTGATCAGCAAACTTCAAAAAAAACATCAAATGGGCTGCATATTCATCAGTCATGATATCGAATTGGTAAGGGAGGTAGCAGACAGGGTCGCCGTCATGAAAGAAGGAAAAATTGTAGAGAATAAATCAAAAAATGAGCTTTTCAAAAACCCAGAGCATGCCTACACCAAAGCTCTTTTAGCCTGTAAACCAGACATCCACAAAAACCTAAAACACTTAACGACTGTCAACGACTTTATTGACAACCCCGATTTTAATTTAAAAACCTTTTATGCTCAAAATGAGTTAAGCCTTGAAGATATTCAACAAAGGCGAGCTCCCTTTTATACAAAGGAACCTCTTTTGGAAGTAAAAGGACTAACAAAAATATATGAAGACCCTAGCTTCTTAATTCGTGGGAAGAAGGTAAAAGCACTTGATTCAGTAAGTCTAAAATTATTTAAAGGAGAGTGCTTAGGTGTGGTGGGAGAATCTGGTTGTGGGAAGAGCACGCTTAGTAAGTGCATCATTCAACTCGAAAAACAGAGCTCGGGAAGTATCTTCTACCAGGGAAAAGAAGTCCGAAAACTTCTTTCTGAAAACCCATTGAATTACAGGAAAAAGGTTCAGATGATCTTTCAGGACCCGGCAAGCGCCCTCAATCCCAAAATGCGAGTGGGAGATCTATTGGTGGAAGTCATGAAGGTACATCAAATCGGGGCTGACTTTTTTGAAAGAAAACAAAAAGCAATAGCGCTACTCGAAAAAACAGGTCTAAAAGCGGAGCATTTCGATCGCTATCCTCATGAATTTTCAGGGGGCCAAAAGCAACGAATAGGAATTGCCAGAGCATTGGCCTTAGAACCTGAAGTGCTTATTTGTGACGAATCGGTTTCTGCCCTAGATGTATCGGTTCAGGCGCAGGTGCTCAATTTATTAAACGAATTGAAGGAAGTCTTTTCTTTGAGTTATGTATTTATCTCCCACGACTTGAGTGTAGTAAAGCACTTTTGTGATCGAATCGTTGTTTTAGAAAAGGGCATCATCGAAGAAGAAGGATTTCCCGAGGATTTATTTAACAATTCGAAATCTAAGTATACCCAAAAACTTATTGATGCGATACCCGGTATAAATAGGTAGACATAAAATTCACCATCGCTAATTAATTCTCCATAATGCTTCTAGATGATCTTATTCATTTACTCTTTCCAAAGGGTTGCGGAGCTTGTTTAAAACCTCTGATTGACCCCAAAGATGAACTCTGTATCGAATGCGAGAATGAACTTATATTTGAGGCAAGGCCAAAACATTTTGAACTTAAAAACGCATTGAGAGGCCGGGTAAAGGTAATTTCTTCAGCGTATTTAAATGATTTCAATAAGAATGCTGCCATGCAAGAAGCTCTGCATTCGATAAAATATCACAAAAGAAAAAAACTAGCCATTTTCCTTGCAGAAGAATTGGTCCTGAAACTTGGCACCTCTTTTTTCGAAAAAATAGATTGTATTGTTCCCGTTCCATTGCATCAAAAAAAAATGAAAATTCGTGGCTTTAACCAATGCAATTTAATGGCTCAGGGAATACAAAATAAAACGGGAATTCCCGTTGCATATGATCATTTACTACGCAAAAAAAACACCGAAAGTCAAACCCACAAAAACAGATTAGAGCGTTGGGAAAATGTAGAAAATGCTTTTATGGTCACCAATGAAAAAGAACTAGAAAACAAACATTTACTGATCGTAGATGATGTGTTTACCACAGGGGCTACCTTGGAAGCTTGTATAAAAGCCATTCAACAAAAAGTCATTTGTGATTGCTCAATAATCACCCTAGCGAAAGCATAAACAGGCTTACTTATGCAAGACCTGAATCGTTGTTTTGTTCTTCTGAGTTAACAGAACGTCTTTACCTTCTAATATTTTATCCACTTCTTCATTTTTATAATGACGAACGGTCATCAAATCCAAACCGCGAACACACTTTACTTTGAAGTCTTTTGAAAGTTCCTCAACAAGTCCATCAATTTGTAAATCATCAACATCCAAAGCGAAATAACAAGATACCGCAGAGTTTTGAACCAGATTCACCTTTGCGTTATATTTCGCTAGCGTCAAAAAGGCAGCAGACAGATGATTTTCGACAATGAAGTCCAAATCACTAGCCGATATAGATAGCAAGGTCTGATTCTTCTTTAGAATATAGAAAGACGTTTCAGGGACAATCGCCTCATCCTCGGCAATCCATGTCCCTTTTTGTTCTAAATCAATAAAGGATCGTACCTGGAGAGGGATTCGATTTCTTTTAAGCGGTTGAAGCGTCTTAGGGTGAATCACTGATGCACCATAAAAAGCCAATTCAATCGCTTCTTGAAAAGAGAGTTTCTCTACTTTTTGGGCATCCTCAAAATATCGAGGGTCAGCGTGAAGTACCCCAATCACATCTTTCCAAATCACTAACTTTTTTGCCCCTAAAACGGTGGCAAAAATCGCAGCACTGTAATCCGAGCCTTCTCTACCTAGAGTCGTTGTAAAGTTTTCAGAGGTGCAACCGATGAAGCCTTGGGTAATGGTAAGACGATTTGTATTTACTTTTTCTTTGATACACGAAGTTGTCAATTCCCAATTGATAATCGCTGACTGGTGTTTGTTATCGGTCTTTACAACATCCCTAGCATCCAACCAATCGTTATCAATTCCGATTTCTTTCAAATAGGCACTTACAATCGTCGTTGAAAGAAGCTCACCCACAGAAACAATTTGATCGTACTCAAAAGGATAGTCAGGACGCGGTTCATTTTCTAGAGCCCACTCTATTTCTACCAATAGGTTTGAAACGGCATCAAAGACAGGGTGATTCTCCTCGAATAACTCTTTTAGGAAATTGCTATGAAAGTCTTTGACAAAGTTCAATTTCTCAGAAACATCGTCTTGTTTCAAATAAAATGCACGCGCAACCTCCTCAAGTGCATTCGTCATTTTACCCATGGCTGAAATTACCACTAAAGGCTTGTCATCCTTGTACTTCGTAAGGATTCTAGCCACATTTTTAACACTTTCGGCATCTTTTACAGAAGCACCACCAAACTTAAAAACTTTCATCTTCAACGATTTTTCAGAAAACCAACTCTCTGAGCAGAGTAGAAATAACAACAGATTCCCAAATTAGAATAGATCCGTCTATTTAAACTCTTTAGTTAAACATTGGAATTATTCAAACAAATAAAACTAGTTTTAGAACATAAGTAGTTAAAAACAAACTCCTTAAACCTAAAATGGTCGCAAAATAATTCACATAAAAAAGCTCACTTTTTAAAGTGAGCTTAGTGCGGATAGAGGGAGTCGAACCCACACACCTCACGGCACTAGATCCTAAATCTAGCGTGTCTACCAATTCCACCATATCCGCCGGTAAACCACACAAGCACTTTTTACTCATGCGGTTGCAAAAATATAACTATTTTCATGTTGGGCAATGAAAAAAACAGTTTTATTCTTTTTTTCATATTGCACAACAAGCCCCAAATACCTACATTTGTTTACTTCATAAAGACCTTATGCTTACAATAGATCCAAAAGAACTAAACACCAAAGAATTACACGGATATTTAATGGGTTCCGTAGGGCCTCGTCCTATTGCTTTGGCGAGTACTGTCGACGAAATGGGAAGACCTAACTTAAGTCCTTTTTCCTTTTTCAATGTCTTCAGCGCAAACCCACCGATAGCCATTTTTTCTCCTGCACGTAGATCACGAGACAATCGGATTAAACACACACTAGAAAATGCTTCTGAAACTAAAGAAGTAGTGATCAATCTGGTGTCCTATAATATCGTTCAGCAAATGTCACTATCCAGTTCAGAGTTTAGCAAAGGGGTGAATGAATTCACCAAAAGTGGTTTTACACCGATCCCATCGGATATGGTGAAACCATTCAGGGTAAAAGAATCTCCCGTTCAACTGGAATGTACTATTAAAGACATTGTATCTATGGGAGATGAAGGTGGTGCAGGGAATCTGGTCATTTGTGAAATCGTAAAAATGCATATCTCTGAACAGGTTCTTGATGCAAACAAACAAATTGATCCACATAAAATTGACCTCGTAGGTCGAATGGGTGGAAACTGGTATTGTAGAGCCTCTGGAGATTCTATTTTTAAAATTGAAAAGCCTGGAGGCAAAAAAGGAATCGGTTTCGATGGGCTCCCAAAGCGTATCCTCAACAGTTTTATTTTGACCGGAAACGATTTGGCAAAACTGGCAGGTGTTGAGGTTCTGCCTACAACAGAGGATGTAAATAGATACAAGGAAAACACAGACATTGCACATATTCTTCACACCACAACCGATGATGAAGAAGCTCGAGAAGAATTACATTATCATGCCAAAGCACTTCTAGAAGAAAATAAAATAGTTGAGGCTTGGTCTACATTATTAATCGATAAACTAAACCGCGTATAAAATGAGTAACTTATCTGTAGAAGGAAAGGTAAAGCGTATCCATGACGAACAAGTCATTAGCGACCGCTTTAAGAAAAGAGAATTTGTCATAGAAACTGAAGAGCAATACCCACAGGTACTCATGTTTCAGTTGGTGCAAGACAAAACCAATTTAATTGACCAATTCAGTACCGGAGACAAGGTTGAAGTATTCTTCAATTTACGAGGTAGAGAGTGGCAAAAAGACCCCTCAGCTGAAATCAGAGTATTTAACACTTTGGATGCTTGGAGAATTCAAAAGGTTGAAGCGATGCAAGCTCCAGCAGATATGCCTTCTGCAGAACCTGTTGCTCCAGCGAGCCCTGAAGATGATTTACCTTTCTAAGGCTAAGATTTAATCGAAAAAACCCCCTCATATGAGGGGGTTTTTTGTTTCAAGGAAGACATTAGAATGGCTATTCGGCGATATAATATTTATGGACCCATTCCCCTAACTTTTCTAATAATGGATCCAAATCCTTCGCAGCAGGGGTTAGTGAATACTCTACTCTTGGGGGAGTTTCATTATACGATTTTCTGAAAATCAGTTGGTCTTTTTCCATTTCTTTCAAATGATCGGTCAATACTTTTCTTGAAATACCATCAATAACAGCAGCCAACTGACCGAAGCGAAGGGTTTTATTTCTCAGATGATAAATGATCTCTAACTTCCACTTACCCCCCAGTTTTTCGGTAAAAATACCTACAGGACACACCATTTTTCTGTATATTAAGGTTTTACATCAGTTACTTTAACCTAACTAGTTTTTAACCAGTTACTTTATTGTAACGGTAACTATTTAAAACTATTATTAGTTACTTTGCAAAACTAATAGATAAAAACCAAAAACAAAAACAGATTATGAAAAATTTAAAAGCAGCAAAATCGGGAAAGTGTGCGTGTGGTAAAACAAAAGATCCGAATGGTAATTGCGATGGATCTCATGCAGAAGCGAATCGAAATAGGTACGTGAAAAAAATTATTTCGGCTGTTCTGATGGGCTTGACTTTTCTTTCATTTCAGAGTTTTGCAAATACCCTTGACGGAGAAGTTAAAGTAAAAGATGCGAAAATCGTATGGAAAGGATTTAAAGTAACTGGCGCCCACGAAGGAGTGATTTCTCTAGACTCGGGAACTTTAATTTTTGATAAAGACGAGCTCGTTGGCGGCAATTTTACCGTAGATATGACGAGTTTAACATGTACTGATCTTTCTGGCGTTTACAAGTCTAAATTAGAGGGGCATTTAATGTCTGCAGATTTTTTTGATACGGAGCAATACAAGGAATCCACTTTAAATATCACCGAGGTTTCTAAGATCAACGCGACATCATACAATGTAAAGGCAGACCTAAGCATCAAAGGTCAAACGGAAAAGGTTGAATTTGTTTCTTCATTCTACGGAAAAAAGGCAACCTCTTCAATGAAGATAGATCGGACTCTATTTGGGATTGAATACGGATCAGGCAGTGTCTTCAAATCATTGGGTGATAAAATGATTTATGATGAGTTCGAATTGATTATCGATCTCAACTTTTAATTCCATATCATCATGTTGATGTACTTAACAGGAAGCATATGAAGAGAGAAGATTTTATAAAAAAAGGGGTCATATCATCGCTGATAGCGATGGTAGCTCCTTCTGTTTTGAAAGCGGGCCCAAAGCCTACACCTGATGAAAATGTGGCTTCCACCAACGCAAATCTGGGCCATAACCACATGCCTAACACAAATGTAAAGACTATGAATACCGTTTTACATAAAGCAGGGACTCGGGGGAGTGCAGACCACGGTTGGTTAAAAGTAAACCACACGTTTAGCTTTGCCAACTACCAAAATCCTGATCGAATGAATTTTGGAGCATTACGGGTGCTTAATGATGATACCATCTCCGGAGGCATGGGCTTCAATCCCCATCCGCATAATAACATGGAGATCATTACCATTCCTTTAGAAGGAAGCATCAAGCATAAAGACAATATGGGTAACAGCAGCGTGATAGCCCATGGTGATGTTCAAGTCATGAGTGCCGGCAAAGGAGTCGTACACAGTGAGTTTAACGCAGATGAAAAGGATGATTTGAAACTACTTCAAATCTGGCTTTTTGCCAACAAGAAAAATGTAGAACCAAGATACCAGCAAATCCCCATCAGGGACATTGAGACAAAAAATGAATTTTATCAAATTCTCTCCCCAGATCAGGATGATCAAGGGGTGTGGATTCATCAAAATGCTTGGTTTCACCTTGGGGAGTTTGACCAAGCAAAAAAAGTAAACTACAAAATTCACGCGTCTGGAAATGGAATTTATGCCTTTGTTATCAAAGGGAAAGCCCAAATTGAAAACCAAAGTCTTGAGAATAGAGATGGTTTTGGCATTTGGAATACAGATTCCATTACGATTCAAGCTGAGGAAAATTCTAAAATCCTGCTGATGGAGGTCCCAATGAAAGTCTAGGTCCAAGTAATTGTTAACGAATTGTTATTCCCGAAAATTGTCAAATATTTGGCAAAGTATTCGCGTTCTGAATACAAGAACATCGTTCTTAATCCTGGGGGGGATTAAAAAAAGCCACTCTTAGAGTGGCTTTTTTACTATCTATATCAATACAAATAGTTGAATCGTATGATAATAACAAAAAAGAGCTTGGATGATCCAAGCTCTTTTTGTGTTGTCGTAATTATGTTTTATTAAATGTGGAAATGTTCACTCTCTTTGAGCATAGGGTGATTCTTAGGCGTCAACTCCATACTGGACAACTTCTTAGTAACCACTCTGATAAATAGCCCCGTAAAGCCCAGGAAAGTCCCTATTTCAACGAAACCTAGGTGCCAGTGACTACCTACAGTACCTGGCATAATCATCACAAAGAAGTCTAAGTAATGACCTACGAGAACAATAGCTCCAATCGCAATTACCGTCCCAGGAACTCTTTTAGAATCACGGCTCATAAGCATCACGATAGGCACAGCAAAGTTCAACACCAAAGCAGTGATAAACGGCACTTTATATTCATCAAAACGCGCAATATAATACGTAACTTCTTCAGGGATATTTGCATACCAAATAAGCATAAACTGAGAGAACCATAGGTAGGTCCAGAAAATACTAAAGGCAAAAATAAATTTCCCTAGATCATGAATATGACTATCATTTACAAGTTGTAACTGTCCTTGATTCCTTAGATGTACAACAAGCATAAATATCACAACCAGTGCCGTTACAAACATACTCGAGAATACATACCAACCAAATAATGTAGAGAACCAGTGCGTGTCAATAGACATAATCCAATCCCATGCTAACATGGAAGAACTAATGGCAAAGAAAACGAGAAATATTGCTGAGACCTTCTTACTAGCTGCATAATAGCCAACACCTCCATCAATATCTTCCTGAAGTGATAAGCTGATTAACTTCTTAAGCGCCCAGAACCATCCTGCAAAGTAGATTAAAGCCCTCACAAAGAAGAATCCGAAATTCAGATACGCTTCTTTACCCGCAATGATGGCGTCATAGTTTGCACTTTCTGGATTCATAATGCCTTCTGCCATCCAGTGGTAAGTATGGTTTCCAAACAAATGGAACCCTGCAGTAAGGATGATGATAAATATGACGACCGCTACATAAGGAAGAAAGGTTCCCACGGCCATTAATACTCTCTTCAAAACAACAGACCACCCTACCTCAGCTACATACTGAAGCGCCAAGAAAAATAGGGATAACAACGAAACTCCTAAAAAGAAGATTGCAGCCACCAACAAACTAGACCAAGGTCTTTGACTTTTGGCATGCAAAGCATGAATCGTTGCGTGAACAACATCGTCAACATTTTGCGCTTCCAAAATTTCTTTTTGAGAAAAGTGTAGGTGAAACTCTTGTTCTATTTTATTAAATAAAGATCCATAAGGAGCTTGATCTAGTGCATCCGTTTCATCTGAAACTTCCGACTGAATATCATCCGCAAAAGCTTGTACTTGGTGCGTAATTTCTTCGTCGGTGTGATGGCCTGCTCCCTTAATAAAGCCATAGCCTAAGGCAAAAATACCTGTAAGCATTAATACCAAGGAAATGAGCTTTGTATTTTTAGTAACCGTATACATGGTTCGCTTTCTTGTTAAGGTTATTAATTAGATCCTTTTTGTAGTTCATGTACATAATGTACAATCTTCCAACGTTCTTCTTTGCTTAATTGACTCGCATGCGGACCCATAGCATTTAAACCATAAGTAAGTGCATGGAAAATATGGCCACTTTTAAGCTCACTCATAGAAGACCCTGTTCTTCGTGGTGCTACCTCATCAGTGTAAGAAGGAATCCCACCATAGACGGGGTGACTGATGGAACCTTTTCCATCTCCATCAGCTCCATGACAATGTTGACAGAACATTTGGTAAAGCTGCTTTCCTTCGTCTAGCACTTTGTCATTCAAAGCAATTGGATTCTTTAACGCGCGTCCGGCTTTAAGGTAATCCTCGAGTGTGTTTTCGTACTCAAAGGGAACAAAACCTCTAGGTATGGTTCCTTGAACAGGTAATTGAGAGGTGATCCCATTTTCAAAAATTGGATTCTCTGTATAGGTGTCGTAATATGCCGAACGATACATATTTGGCATGAACTCATAGCCAGGATGATTGCCCTCAGCACCACAGGATTGCAGCACCAAAGTAGCCATTACAGTTGCTAGAGTTAAAGATACGATCTTGTTTACTTTTTTCATGGTATAGATCGGTTAGGCGATTTTTTCTTCTTTCACTTCTACCGCTCCTGTCTCTTTGATCAAGGCGATAATCTCAGCCTCATTTCCATGGGCTTCAACTTCCATCAAGAACATATCATCAGTAGTTCTTGGGTCTGGGCTGGTTTCAGTAGAACCAGGATACAGCTTACAACGTATTAAGTAGGTAAGTACCATCAAGTGCGCTGCAAAAAATACAGTCAACTCAAATCCAATAGGAATGAATGCAGGTAGGTTCTCTACAAAAGTAAAGTTGGGTTTACCTCCGATAATCATTGGCCAATCTTCAATCATCATGTACCACATCATCAGCATACCAAGAAATAAACCTGTACAGCCGTAAATGAATGAGGTGATTGCCAAACGCGTAGGCTTTAAACCTAATGCGTGGTCTAGTCCATGTATAGGAAATGGTGAATACACCTCGTCGATGTTAAGGCCTTTTGCACGGATGTCTTTAACCGCTTTTAAGATCACATCATCGTCATCGTAGATTCCGTAAATTACTTTTTTACTCATGACTCTTATTTTTACTTTGAGAACTAGATGATTTCACAATCGTTTTCAATTCTGCTTGAGCGATCACAGGGAAAGTTCTTGCGTACAGTAAAAACAACACGAAGAAGAATCCTATCGTTCCAACGAATATACCGATATCCACAAATGTTGGAGAGAACATCGTCCAAGAAGATGGAAGGTAATCTCTATGTAGAGAGGTAACAATAATTACAAAACGTTCAAACCACATTCCAATGTTTACAACGATAGAAATGAAGAAGGTAAATCCAATACTCGTTCTCAATTTCTTAGACCACATGAACTGTGGAGAGAATACGTTACATGTCATCATTGCCCAATAAGCCCACCAGTATGGTCCTGTTGCTCTGTTGAGGAATGCATATTGTTCAAATTCAACACCCGAATACCATGCGATAAATAACTCGGTGATGTAAGCAACACCTACGATCGATCCGGTTACCATAATTACGATGTTCATGTATTCGATGTGCTTAATGGTAATGTAAGCTTCCATATGAACCACCTTACGCATCACCAACAATAAGGTTTGCACCATGGCGAATCCAGAGAATATCGCACCAGCAACAAAGTAAGGAGGGAATATAGTCGTATGCCATCCAGGGATTACGGAAGTAGCAAAGTCCATAGATACAATCGTGTGTACAGAAAGTACCAGCGGAGTAGCTAAACCTGCAAGGACAAGTGAAAGCTCTTCAAAGCGTTGCCAGTGTTTTGCTTTTCCGGACCATCCGAAAGATAGAATCGTATAAATCTTCTTAGCCATAGGCTTAACAGCTCTGTCACGAATCATGGCAAAATCAGGAATCAATCCCATGTACCAGAACACTAATGAAACCGTCAGATAAGTAGAAATCGCAAATACGTCCCACAACAGTGGTGAGTTAAAGTTGACCCATAGAGAACCAAAGTTGTTTGGCAAAGGCAAAACCCAGTAAGCCAACCATGGTCTACCCATGTGGAAAATTGGGAAGAGTCCTGCTTGAACAACGGCAAAAATAGTCATTGCCTCTGCAGAACGGTTGATTGACAAACGCCATTTTTGTCGGAATAACAACAATACGGCAGAGATCAGTGTACCGGCGTGACCAATACCTACCCACCATACGAAGTTGGTAATATCCCAAGCCCAACCAATGGTTTTGTTAAGTCCCCAGACACCGATTCCTGTTCCGGCTGTGTAAGCCAAACATCCAGCACCCCACAAAAATGCTGCAAGTGCAAATAGGAACAAAGCCCACCACCATTTGTTAGCCTTACCTTCTATTGGACGAGCCACATCTTCTGTGATGTCGTGTAACGTCTTATCCTCGAGGATAAGTGGCTCTCTAATTGGAGATTCGTAATGCATTTGTCTATCTAATTAAATTTTATCCTTTGTTACGTACTTTTGTTTGATACCAAACAGAAGGTTGTGTGTTTAACTCTTCCAATAAGTGGTATGCTCTTGGGCTCTTAGACTCCGTGTATACTTCCGATTTTTCATCAAGTACATCACCAAAAGTTAAAGCGCCTGTATCACATGCTATAGAACATGCTGTTTGTGCTTCGCCTGCGCGAAGTTTTCGGCCGTCTTTCTTGGCGTCTAACTTCACTTTTTGAAGCATTTGAATACACATAGAACATTTTTCCATGACACCACGTGAACGAACAACCACATCAGGGTTCAACACCATCTTACCAAGGTCGTCATTCATGTAGAAGTCAAACTGATCGTTTTCTGAATAGTTGAACCAGTTGAATCGACGTACTTTGTAAGGACAGTTATTTGCACAATAACGGGTACCCACACAACGGTTGTACGTCATATGATTCAGTCCTTCTCTAGAGTGTGTTGTTGCAGCAACTGGACAAACGGTTTCACAAGGAGCGTGATTACAGTGCTGACACATCACCGGTTGGAAAACAACTTCTAAAGACTCTGCTTCAGAGGCTACTTCCATGGCTAGATACTTGTCGATGGTAGAAACTTCTTCTTCTTCGGCACGCTCTTCAGTCATGTCACTTGAGTAATACCGGTCAATTCGCAACCAGTGCATATCACGTGAGCGACGAATCTCTTCTTTACCCACAACAGGAACATTGTTTTCTGCATGACAAGCAATAACACAAGCCCCACAACCTGTACATCCGTTCAGGTCTACAGATAAGTTCCACCAGTGAACATCTCTATCGTGCTCTTCCCAAAGTGTAATTTTTTCAGGTTCTAAAGGTCCTTTGTGGGTCTCTAGCATCATCTGTTCGTTACCTGATCTAGGGTCTTGTTGGTAGGCATCTAGTGTCGTCTCTTTTACAATACGATCTCTGCCCATCATGGTGTGATGAAGCTGCGTACATGCAAATTCATGAACCTCACCTTCTACCTTAGACAAGCTTGCGTTGGATAGTGTCGTGTTAAAATCACTTGCCAAAGCAAAGGCGTTTACACCAACTCCATCTCCAGCTTTACCTACACCTTGACGCCCATAACCAAGAGCTAAACCTACAGTTTTGTAGGCTTGACCTGGCTGGATCAATACAGGAACTCGTAGTGTTGTTCCGCCAACGGTTAAATCAACTACGTCACCATTTAAGGCTCCGTTAGAAACATACTCATTGTTAAGACCTAACTCTTTTGCAAAACGCGGAGACACAGTCAAATAGTTATCCCATGTGGTTTTTGATATGGGATCAGGAAGTTCTTGCAACCATGGATTGTTGGCATATTCCCCAGATCCAATACCTGTTTTTGAATACAAGACCAAATCAATCGAGTCAGAAGACAATTTGCTTAATGCTTTTGTGGCACTAACGATTGAACCTCTTCGTGTCAAAGACCTTTCAGTAGCTTTTGAAGTGTAAACCCCATCATGCAATGCCGTGTTCCATGAAGTAGAACCTAAGACATATCGATTCCAATAAGTTTTAACATAAGAATAGAAATCGTCTCCAAGACCCGTCCACGACATCAACGAAGCTTGCGCTTGTCTTGTGTTAAATAGCGGGTTGATCGTTGGTTGCACTAAGGCATATACTCCCGTGTAAGGGTTTGCATCTCCCCAACTCTCTAGGTAGTTGTGGTCAGGACATACATAATCTACTAGAGAAGTAGTTTCATCATTCTTTGAAGCAAAAGAAACAGATAAGTCAACCTTAGAAAGCGCTTCTGCAAAATCAGCTCCTTCGGCTAAATTGTATACCGGATTGGCGTTGTAAGCAATTAAAGCACCTACTTTCCCAGCTTTCATATCATTCAACAAAGTAGCAACATCAGCGTCGTTACCTTGCTTTAGGTAAGATCGTTTTTTGAAATCGATCGTTTTACCCATGTTATCTAACAAGTCATTAATTGCATTAACGACTGTATGTATGTTTTTATCATTACCTCCTGCGACGACCAAAGACTTTCCTTTCGCATCCCAAAGGTCGTTTGCTGCTTTTTGAAGCTGCGTGTTGTAACCAGAAGCAGGAGTGTTAACTAACTTAGCGCCGGCCTTTTTAGCCACAAGATTATAAAGCGTCACCAAGGCAACACCTAATTCAGAAGCCTTAACCGGCGTTCTATAATCGGCATTAGCACCCGTTAAAGATAAGTTAGACTCAAACTGATAGTGACGAGACATTGGACTTGCATTCGGATTTCGCTTGGCAGCATAATCTTTACCATGACCAGAATCAAGCCAGTCACCGATAAAATCTGCAGCAAAAGAAACCACTACATCTGCCTTGTCAAAATGATAGGTAGGTAGCGCTCTTACTCCAAAGCTTTCTTTATTTGCATCTAACATCGCAGATACAGAAAGTGCGTCATAAGTAACGTGCTTTGCACCGTACTTAGAAGCAAATTCTTTGATGACCGCTTTTGTAGAAGGAGATACAATTGAAGAACTCAACAACACCACTTGTTTACCAGAGCTTTTCGCAGCATTTAATCCTTTCACAATGGCTCTATCGGCCTTTCTCCATGATGTTTTTTGACCTTTTGCCGTAGGTTCTTTCAAACGAGAAGAATCGTACAAGTTCAAGACAGAAGCCTGAACACGTGCTGTAATCCCCCCTTCTTTACTTAAATCATTTGCTTTCAAAAAGATAGGACGACCTTCACGATTCTTTACCAATAAACTGGCATAATCGTTACCATCGTAAAAACTCGAAGCATACCAATTTGCATTCCCCGCAATGGTTTCTTCGGGCTTTACTACAAATGGTATCACTTTTTGTACGGGCGCCTCACAAGCTGCTAAAGATGCCGCCGCTGTACTAAAGCCTAAAAACTTTAAGAAATCACGACGTGAGGTTGAAGATTCTGATAGTTTCTCTTCATCACCTAAAAAAGCTTCTGTTGGCAGTTTTTCGGCAAATTCTTTGTGTTGCAACTGCTCCAGTTCTGGATTGTTTGCCAACTCACCTAAACCTTGGAAATATGTTTTCTTTGTAGCCATCTTGATTATTTCCTTTTCTAATTAGTAGTGACACTTACCACATTCAAGTCCACCAATTTTATCCACTGAAATATCTTCACCATGATATTTCTCAACCCAATTTTCACTGAGGTCGTGATAATAGGCATTCGCAGTGTCAACTTTATGCTCTCTGTGACAGTCGATACACCAGCCCATCGTTAAGGATGAGTACTGCTCTACAACTTCCATCTCTTCGATAGGGCCGTGACAAGTTTGACACTCCACACCAGCAACATTTACGTGTTGAGAATGATTGAAATACGCTAAATCAGGTAGATTGTGAACTCTAATCCACTCGATCGGTTTTTGCTCGTAACCTTCTATATATGTTCGAGACTCTGGATCGAAACCAATTGCATCGTATATTTTTGCAATCTCTTCTTTTCCGCTTTCAGATTCCCCAGCAATATAGGTGTGACAATTCATACAAACATTCGCAGAAGGAACACCGGCACTTTTACTATGACGTGCTCCACTGTGACAATAATTACAATCTACTCCATTTTCACCCGCGTGTATTTTGTGGGAAAAAGCAATAGGTTGTTCAGGTTGATATCCCTTTTGGACACCTACGGTTAACAAACCATCCCAAGCACCGCCCAGAGCGTAAAGCAACATAAATATGCAGAACAAAGCGATGACAATTGGAGTTTGCTTTAACCAAATCAATGCACTTTCCAATAGACTGCTTGTCTCTTGACCTTTAATTTCTTTAAGCACATTTTTTATGCGTGCCAAAACAAATGCGAACAGGAGTAACATTACTAATGCCGCAACAAGAACAACCATTGTGTTTGAGGTAGCGCTAGCTTCTCCATCAACACCAACCTCAGCTACATCTACAACGACCTCAGCAGGTCCTTGCTCGATATAAGCTAAAACGTTATCCAGGTCCTCATCGGAAAAATACGGGAAAGCCGGCATAGCAGACTTGTTGTATTCTTCATAGACAGCAATTGCAGCTTCATCACCACTTGCTATAAGCTCCGCAGAATTTCGAATCCAAGAATACAACCATTCAGTGGTGTATTCTTCAAGAGTATGATCTGCCAAACCAGGGCCAATTAACTTCTTACTCTCAGGTCCTAAGTAGTGGCAGGATGCACAATTACTTGAAAACAATTCTTCACCAAGTTCTATAGATTGGGCAAACCCAAGCTGAATTGTGGTAAAAAATAATAAGGCAAAAAGACTTAATCTCTTCCTACCGTTTGACTTACAATGTTGACTTGTCATAATAATACGCTCTTTGTAACAATTTAAGTAGCCTAATTAATAGAATGCAAAAATAATATATTCATGCGTCAGCCAATAACAGAACGACATAATTTCAATAGTTTATAACCATTCTAAATAGTAATTCTGGTGTTGGGCAATTTGCTTACATTTGCTGAAAATAAATACCCATGACGAATAAAAAACTATTTGCTTTTGCCTTATGCATCCCGCTGTTTGCTCTCAGTCAAAACGAGAGCGAAAACAAGCAGTTCATAGATAGAGACACCACAAAAGCAAAATTGGTTTATGTGAACACCTCACGAGTAGATGATTTATTAGAAAAACAAAAAAGAATCAACTCGAACACAGTTAGCGTATTCAGGATTCAAATCTATTCCGGTAACAGAAATGGATCGACAGAAGCTCAAGAGCGCTTCAACGAAATATACCCTGAAGACAAAGCAGAAACGTCTTACGAACAGCCTTATTTCAAAACAAAGGTAAATGTCTTCAGAACTCGACTAGATGCAGAAAGAACACTTAAAAATTACAAGAAATACTTCAAAAATGCATTCATTTTTGAAGAGGTGATCCCCATTGATAAATTATAATAAAACAAAAAACTCCGCATAATGCGGAGTTTTTTTTGTCTCATATCATGAAATACTAGAGCGTTTTCTTAACTTCTACCTGCTCGTAACCTTCTATGATATCACCAATTTTTATGTCATTGAACTTCTCGATGTTCAAACCACACTCGTAACCTTTCGCAACTTCTTTTACATCATCTTTGAAGCGCTTCAGAGAGCCTAAGCCACCTGTATAAATAACGACTCCATCACGTATAAGACGCACGTCTGTATTTCTGGTGATTTTACCATCAAGCACATAACAACCGGCAATCGTTCCCACCTTCGATACTTTAAAGGTTTCACGTACTTCTATGTTACAAACAATTTCTTCTTTAGTGTCTGGAGAAAGCATTCCTTCCATGGCTTCTTTCACCTCATTGATGGCGTCGTAGATAATAGAGTACAATCGAATATCGATTTGCTCTTTCTCTGCCAACTTACGAGCGGAAATGGAAGGTCTAACTTGGAATCCGATAACAATCGCATCTGAAGCAGTAGCCAATAAAATATCTGATTCCGAAATTTGACCTACAGCCTTGTGAATGATATTTACCTGAATTGAATCCGTTGATAGTTTTTGAAGGGAATCAGAAAGAGCTTCAATAGACCCATCTACATCACCTTTCAATATAATGTTAAGCTCTTTGAAATCACCAAGGGCAAGACGTCTTCCAATCTCATCAAGCGTAAGGTGCTTTTGAGTTCTGATAGACTGCTCTCGCTGTAACTGTGTTCTCTTTAAAGCGATAGATTTTGCTTCGCGCTCATCGGTCATCACGTTAAAGTTATCACCCGCTTGAGGGGCTCCACTTAAACCTAAAATACTTACTGGTGCGGAAGGCCCTGCCAACTCAACATTGTGCCCTCGTTCATTAAACATGGCCTTTACTTTCCCAGTATAATGTCCGGCCAAAAGGAAATCACCAACTTTTAGTGTCCCAGCTTGAACCAGCATGGTGGTTACAAAACCTTTTCCTTTATCCAGCGAGGCTTCTATAATAGATCCGATGGCTGATTTATTTGGATTGGCCTTAAGATCTAACATCTCAGCCTCCAACATGACCTTTTCAAGCAACTCTTCAACCCCCTGACCTTGTTTGGCAGAAACATCGTGTGATTGGAATTTACCACCCCAATCCTCAACCAATAAATCCATCGCAGCTAACTGCTCTTTAATTTTGTCTGGATTTGCATTGGGTTTATCAATTTTGTTAATCGCAAATACAATAGGCACATCCGCGGCTTGAGCATGAGAAATCGCTTCTTTTGTTTGAGGCATGATTTCATCATCTGCAGCGATGACAATAATCGCAATGTCTGTGACTTGAGCACCACGTGCACGCATGGCTGTAAAGGCCTCGTGACCTGGAGTATCGATGAAAGTAATTCGCTTACCACTCTTTAACTCGACTTCATAAGCCCCAATATGCTGAGTAATTCCTCCAGCTTCTCCAGCGATTACATTTGCATGACGAACATAATCCAACAAGGAAGTTTTCCCGTGATCAACATGTCCCATAACAGTAACAATAGGAGACCTAGCGCTTAAATCCTCCGGATTGTCTTCGTGTTCTACGATGGATTCTTGAACCTCTGCACTTACAAATTCAACTTCGTAACCAAATTCATCGGCAACAATGGTCAAAGTTTCAGCATCCAAACGTTGGTTCATGGTTACCATGATTCCCAACATCATACATGAGGATATAATCTGAGTAACCTGAACGTTCATCATGGTGGCCAGTTCATTAACCGTAACAAATTCTGTTACCTTAATGACCTTACTTGCTTCATCTGCAAGCATCTGATCCATGGCGTCTTGTTCTCTACGCTCATCTCGCTTAGACCTTCTGTGCTTAGACCCTTTGGACTTTCCTTTACCGGTTAGTTTATCTAGGGTTTCTGCAATCTTCTTTTGGATTTCTTCCTCTGTAGGCTCAACCTTGGCTACTTTTGGTTTTCTTCCTTTATTTCCTCCAGCCTTTTGATTAGGGCGAGCAGGTTTACCTGCCGCATTTGGTCCTTGGCTAATTCTTTTTCTTTTCTTCTTATTGTCTTTATTTCCTGCCGGATTGCTCGAAGAAGCTACTTTCTTTTTGGGTTTAGAAAACTGACTTAAATCAATGACTTGACCAGTCAATTTTGGACCAGAAAGCGTCTTAGACCTTCCTTTTAAAACCTCTTCTTCCTTCTTCTCAACAGGCTTTTCTTTTGGCTTTTCCTCCGTTTTATTGAACTTTTCAACCTTAACTTGGGTAATATTCTCATCCTTTACAGGCTTATTGACATCAATCTTTCCAACTTGTTTTGGGCCTGTTCCCGACAAGGCTCCTTTCGCCTTGATGACCTCTTTCTTTTTGGTCTTAGGAGCTTCTGAAGCGGCTTCTGGTTGAGTAGGCTTAACCTCTATGGAAGGTGTTGAAGCCTTTTCTTCTGATGCCGGTGCTTGGGTTGCAGGTTCAACAACTTCATCAGAGGGAGCTTCTTCTTTCGCAGAAGATGTGGCTTTGGGTTGTACGTCTATTTTACCGACCATTTTTGGACCGGTTAAATCCGACTTTGCTTTTATCACTTCTTCTTTTTGTGTAGACTTAACAGCAACAGAGGCTTTAATGGCTTCTTTCTCTTCAAGTCTTTCTTGAGCAACTTCAAGTGAGCGTTTGTGCTGCTCAACATCAGCCATAAACTGCTGCTTCAACAACTCATAAGCTTCCGGAGTGATCTTGGTATTTGGACGGCCGTCGATTTCTATCCCCTTAGAGGCTAGATGGTCTACGACATTCGCAATACCAACATTTAATTCTTTTGCAACCTTACTTAATCTCATGCTTGCTAGTTATCTTGTAGCGTTTTCGTTTTGTACAACTCGTGCCGTTTAATCTTCAAATTCTGACTTTAAAACCGCTTGAATTTCTTTGATGGTTTCTTCTTCCAAGTCAGTACGCTTAACCAACTCAGTAGCTGAAAGTTCTAAGACAGACTTTGCTGTATCACAACCAATATTCTTTAGCTCATCGATGATCCAACCGTCGATTTCATCAACAAACTCTGTCAATGCAACATCTTCAGTGTCGTCAACATCTCTGTATACATCAATCTCGTATCCAGATATAGCTCCTGCTAATCTTATATTACTACCCCCGCGGCCTATCGCTAAAGAAACCTGATCAGGCTTCAAAAACACTTCTGCTCGGTTGTTGTCTTCATCAAGTGTAATAGATGAAACTTTTGCTGGACTTAAAGCTCTAGAGATAAATAGGGTCTTGTTGCTGGTATAATTGATGACATCAATATTTTCATTACCCAACTCTCTAACAATTCCGTGGATTCGAGAACCCTTCATTCCTACACAGGCTCCTACAGGATCTATGCGTTCATCATAAGATTCTACGGCTACCTTAGCCTTTTCACCAGGAATACGCTCAACTCGTTTAACGATAATTAAACCGTCTGCAACTTCAGGGATTTCCTGCTCAAACAGACGTTCAAGAAATTTAGGCGATGTACGAGACAAGACGATTCTTGGCTTCATTCCTTTCAGTTGAACTTCTTTGACAACCCCACGAATGGTGTCACCTTTTCTAAAAAAGTCCGAGCGTATCTGCTGATCTTTTGGTAGGATCACCTCGTTATCCATATCATCGATGATGATCACTTCTCTATTTCGTATGTGGTGCACTTCACCTGAAATAATCTCTCCCACCAACTCCTTGTAGCGATTGTACAAATCTGTATTATCGTGTTCTTGGATTCGGCTAATAAGATTTTGACGAAGTGACAATATCGCACGACGACCGAAGTCTATCAAATGTACTTCTTCAGACACCTCTTCACCCACTTCAAAATCAGGTTCAATTTTTATGGCGTTCGAATAGGTAATTTCGGCATTTTCGTCCTCCACTTCTCCGTCCTTGACAACGATACGATTCCTCCAGATCTCTAAGTCACCTTTGTCTGGGTTTACGATGATGTCAAAATTATCATCAGAACCGTACCTTTTAATGATCATGTTTCTGAAAACGTCTTCAATGATACCCATTAGGGTAACTCGGTCGATATTCTTATCGTCCTTAAACTCTGCAAATGAATCTATAAGAGCTAAATTCTCCATTTCACTTCACTTAAAATGTGATTAACACTATTGTTTGTTTTATTTCCCGATATTCGATCGTGCGTTGATTCACGACCGTAATTTTTCCTTTACCCGTAGGTTTCTTTTCTCTTGACTTCCACTCCAACTGAATTGATTCCTCATCAGCAGCAGTCATCATGGCCTCAATAACCTCTCCATCTTGAAGTGTTACTTTTACTTTTCGTCCAACATTTTTGCTGTACTGACGAATAACCAAGGGCTCTCCAATACCTGCAGATGCAACTGTTAAAGAAAAATCTGCTTCTTCTCGGTCCAGATTGAACTCAATGGCTCTGCTGACCTTCTTACAATCAGCTAGCGTTAAGCCCGTGTCGCTATCCAACAGCACCTTGATGTCATTACTTGGGCTTAAGGTCAAATCGACAACGAAAATGTCTGTTCCTTCAATCCCTTCTGCAATTAACTGCTCTACTTTCTCCTTCAATATCTTAAGTATAAAAAGAGGGGACTCTCCGTCCCCTCCTATCTTTCACCGTAAATACACTGCAAATATATGCATTTTTTCTTTCCAAATACCAATAGGAAGTCTTTTATAAAATAACGACTTCCCCTCGAGAACTCACCACAGCAATCGAAAGCATCATAAAATAAGAGGCAAATGGTTACCCATCCTTAGTGTTGCATCTCCAAAATTACATTTAAGCTAAAGACGAAAAAAGCCCCAGTTCTCACTGGGGCTTTTTATTCGTTGTCCGACTAGGGCTCGAACCTAGACTCTTCTGTACCAAAAACAGACGTGTTGCCAATTACACCATTAGACCAATGCAGTGCAAATGTATTTCTTTTGTGTGATGTAAAAGACACTTTAATTGACGTTAAATTTTTCATAAACGTTCAACTATTTTTAGTTTCTCAAACACATAAATTGTACTTGAATACCCTCTTTTTGTAAACAATCCCATAATATTTGATAACATACCAATTACAAAAGCTTTAATAAAATTTTCTTTTCCTGTTTTATATTTTTCGCTTAGTATTGAAACATAGAAAGAATCTAAAATCATTCCCTTTGTTTTTACCAAACTAAATCCATGTTTTGTAAAAAGTTGTGAAATTGTGTTTTTTGAAAAATGCCAAAGATGAATGGGCAGATCATAAGCGGCCCAATATTTTTTATAATAACAGGCATCCCAGCTTTTATAATTTGGGACAGCAATAATTACTTTCCCATTTTCTTTTAAAATTAGTTCAAGATGATCTACTGTTTCCTCCAGATTTGGAAGATGTTCTAAAACATGCCACAATGTAACAATATCAAAACTATCCTTGTCAAATTGTGAAAGATCAAGATTATCACTAACATTAAGCTTATAATTTTTTATAGCCTGATTTCTTGCAAGATCTGAAGGCTCAACCCCCCGTGTCAACCATGAATTTTTTTTACAGATATTTAAAAATTCTCCTGTTCCACAACCAATATCGAGTAGCTTTCCCTTTTGTGAAAGATTATTTATTAGTTTTAGCTTCTTCCCTAATGCAAACAATCTTGCTTTTTGATAAAGCCAATTTAGCAATCCTTTTGAACTATTCGTGTGAGATATATAATCCGACGACAAATAGTATCTCTCAAGATCATGATCTTCTGGTCTTGGATTGGTAAACAAAAAACAACAATTGGCACATCTAACTATTGTAAACTCTTCTTTACTTAACAAAAAATCGATACCACTTAGATGTTCTGTAAAATTGTTTATTCTACAAATTGGACAGTGAGTTAGTTTTTTCACCCGCCCATCTAAGGGATAAACACCACTTATTCTTGATGCTTGACTAATTGATTTAGTGGGAGGATCTTTAAGCCCTTCCTTGGTGATAACGATATGTTCTAAATTTTTCATTCTGATCACCACTAATTATTTTATTAAATGACTATTATATTTTTATACAAATCGCAGCCAGAGTAATAAACCCTTGCTAATTTCTTTTCTACAATAAATAATTTCAAAGAGTTTTAAGCGTATTAAATCATCATTTTAATCGATAAAATCGAAACGAGATATCTTTTAACTTCGTTTTAGATCTTTTCATCCTTTTTAAAAAAATCAACTATCAATTCACTTTTTACCATTACATCAACATCAATTTACACCAAGGGAGAGGGAAAATCTCTAGGGCTATGGGTACAAAACTTTATTTTATTAACTGTCAAAAATCATGCCCATTGCAACAATTTTACATCCTTGAATACCAAAATCAAGGCAATGCACCTAAATTTGCATGTATTCATGCTTAGTAACAAAAGAAAATATGCATGAAATTTGTTGTTTGCTTTTTACGTTGAAACAGTCAGTGCTTTTTTAGTCAACTTTTTTCAGGAAGGGACATCACAAAAAAAGCCCCGGAAAATACCGGGGCTTCAAAATTATGTTGTCCGACTAGGGCTCGAACCTAGACTCTTCTGTACCAAAAACAGACGTGTTGCCAGTTACACCATCGGACAAATGCGGTGCAAATTTATTTCTTTTTTTTTACTTGGCACAAAAAACAACGAAAAAGAATTGATAAAGTTTAATCGATTTTAACATTCTTTAATCATTAGGTAGTTTCAAAAAAGTGCACAAATATTTTTTATACATTCGCGTATTATAGCACACAATTTAACACATCATATAAAAATGCAGTATCAAAAAATCAACAACCTATTTGGTTGGATCACATTTACAATTGCACTTGTTGTATACATATTAACCCTAGAGCCTACCACCAGCTTTTGGGATTGCGGAGAATACATTGCAACTGCTTACAAACTTCAAGTGGGCCATCCTCCAGGAGCACCAACCTATCTCTTGCTGGGTAATTTCTTCTCTAACTTTGCTTTTGGTGACACCACAAAAGTCGCCTATATGATGAATCTCATGTCTGCCGTTTGTAGTGCCTTCACCATCCTATTTTTATTTTGGACCATTACTGCATTTTCAAAAAAAATAATCGGTGAAATTACGTCCAAAGAGCAAATCATTTCTATAGTTGGGGCAGGACTGGTAGGCGCTCTTGCCTACACCTTTTCTGACTCTTTTTGGTTCTCGGCCGTTGAAGGAGAGGTGTATGCCATGTCATCTTTTTTTACCGCTATCGTTTTCTGGGCAGCCCTGAAATGGGATGAGGAATACGACAGAGAAGGGGACTCAGCTAACAGATGGCTGTTATTGATCACCTATTTGATTGGGCTATCTATAGGCGTTCACATGTTGAACCTACTTGCAATCCCAGCCATCGTATATTTATATTATTTCAAAAAATACAAACCCAGCAAAAAAGGGTTTTTAATCACAGGTATTACATCCATTGCCATTCTTGGATTTATTTTTTTCGGACTCATCCCACAAGTCGTGAAATGGCTTGGCATCGTTGATAGAACATTTGTAAATAGCCTGGGACTTCCATTTAACAGCGGAACCATTTTCTTTATGACAGGGCTGATTGCTTTAATCGTCTTCGGATTGAAAAAAGCACAAGAAAAAGGTAAAAATCTTGCACATACAGCCATCCTCGCTATTACATTCATCCTCATCGGATATTCTTCTTTTGCCGTACTTGTTATTCGCTCAAATTCGAACACCCCTATCGACGAAAACAATCCTGAAGAAGCCGTGAGTTTACTCGCCTATTTAAATCGCGAACAATACGGATCCACTCCACTGGTATACGGACAGTATTACTCCGCAGGACTTGATAAGAGACAGCCCTATACAGATGGTACACCCGTATACGTTAAAGATGAGAAAACGGGGAAATACATCATTTCCGATGAGAGAAAAAACCACAGCCCAAACTTTGACAAAAAACACTCAGGAATCTTTCCGAGAATGTGGAGTCGAAGCGATAGACACGTTAGAGCCTACAAAGAATGGGGGAACATCAAAGGCCGGAAAAATAAGAAACCTAGTTTTGCTGACAACCTGACTTATTTCTTCAACTACCAAATTAACCACATGTATTTCAGATACTTCATGTGGAATTTTGCAGGGAAACAAAACGACATTCAGAGTCATGGATCCATTACGGAAGGTCAATGGCTTTCGGGTATTCCTTTCATAGATGAATGGCGTTTGGGCCCTCAAGACAATTTACCATCTGCACAATCTAAGAACCCAGGAAGAAACCATTTCTATATGTTGCCGTTTCTTTTGGGCTTGATTGGTCTTAGCTTCCATTACAAAAAGCATCATAAAGATGCTTGGGTCGTCAGCCTGCTTTTTATTTTTACGGGATTGGCTATCGTTGTTTACCTAAATCAATACCCTTATCAACCTCGAGAGAGGGATTACGCATACGTGGGCTCATTCTATGCATACGCGATTTGGATTGGATTGGGTGTGCTTGCCATTATTGAAAAATTAAAAAAATACGCCACAGGAAATGCAGTGGCTATTGCTTCAATAGCCATTTGTTTATTTGCCGTCCCTGGCATTATGGCAAGCGAGGGATGGGATGATCATGACCGCTCTAACCGATATACGGCTCGTGACTTTGCAAAAGCCTATTTAGACTCTTGTGAGCCCGATGCGATTTTATTTACCATGGGAGATAATGACACATTCCCTCTGTGGTATGTTCAAGAAGTTGAAGGCTATAGAACAGATGTTCGAATTGTAAATCTCAGCCTTCTCAATACTGATTGGTATATTGATCAAATGAAACGCGATGCCTATGACGGAAAGGGCGTTCCTTTTAGCATGCCTCACAACTTGTACCGACAAGGAACTCGAGATGTCGCTATTTTCAAAGATGTAGGTGCCAGCCAACAACGCTGGGAGGTGTCTAAAATGAATAAATGGATTCAAAGTGACGCACCCCAAACAAAAGTCAACTACGGAAAAGATTATGTTTTCTTCCCTACCAAAAAGTTGAGCATCCCAGTCAACAAGGCAAAAGTAATCGCCAACGGAACGGTGAGCAAGCAAGATGCACACTTGATCGTTCCTAATTTGGACTGGAATTTAAATGTCAGCCAAATGGAAAAGAAACACATGTTAATCATCGACATGATTGATAAAAACAAGTGGGAGCGACCTATATACTTCTCTATCACCATAGGTAATAGTGCAAACTCCTATGCTTACCTGTGGGATTATTTCCAATTGGATGGACTGGCATATCGGTTGGTTCCGATAAAAACAAAATCTGAACCAGGTAAAATTGGTCGTGTTAAAAGTGATCTGCTTTACAGCAATTTAATGGAGAACTTTGAATACGGAAACGTAAACGACTCGGAAGTCTATTTAGACGAGACCAACCTTAGGCTGGTGAAAAATATTAGAAGTAATTTTTCTCGATTGGCTGATGAGCTAATTGCCGAAGGCAAAAAAGAAAAAGCTATAGAGGTGCTTGATAAGTGTCTGTGGTTGATGCCTCATGAAAAAGTAGAATACAACTTTTTCATGCTCCCAATGGCGGAAAACTACTACATATGTGGCGAGAAAGAAAAAGCAAGAGCAATTCTTACCACCATGACGGAAACCATGGAAGAGAAAATTTCTTATTACAATCAATTCGAGGGCGACCAAAAGGCACGCATTAAAAATGAAATTCAAAGACCACTTGCGCTATACAACAGCGCGGTAAAAATAGCTTCCAATTTTGATGATGCTGGTTTTTCGGGTGCATTGGTACAACAGTTTCAAGAGCTGCTAAAAAACTCTGACATAAGATAAATTTGGCTTGAGACTTTATGAGTTATCTTTACAAGACCCCCAGACTTTTAAAATGGTATTACCCAGATTTAATCTGGGACTTTAATTCAGAGGAAAAATGCGTCTATTTAACCTTTGATGATGGACCTACCAAAGAGTATACACACTGGATTTTGGAACAGCTTGAAACCTATGGTGCAAAGGCCACTTTTTTTTGCGTTGGAAATAATGTAGCGGCTTGTAGAGAGGAGTTTGATGCCATTCTTCAGAAAGGTCACGCCGTGGGCAACCACACCTTCAATCACTTAAATGGATGTAACCAAAGCCTACTCTCTTACCTAAGAGACATCAGGAAATGTGATGAGGTCTTTAAGTCTAAACTCTTCAGGCCTCCCCATGGCAGACTCAGCAAAAAACAAAGATTGGTATTGACCAAAGACTTTCAGGTCATCATGTGGGACGTTCTCTCAGGGGACTTTGACACAAATCTAAATGGAGAGGATTGCTACCATGCTGTGGTCAAAAACGTGGTCAATGGTTCTGTTGTAGTCTTTCACGATAGTAAAAAGGCAGCCCCAAGACTGAAGGCGGCTCTTCCAAAAATATTAAAGGATCTTTCAGACAGAGGCTTCACCTTTAAAGCCATCAGCTAAATGCTTTCAGGGCTTTCAACAATTGATGCTTAGGCACAACCCCTGTTTGCCTCCAAAGAAGGCTTTCCTCTTTGTAAATGAGCAAAGTAGGTACGCTTCGCACATGTAATTTTCTTGCCAGTATTGGATTTTTATCAATGTCAATTTTAATGACGCTTACCTTATCTCCCATTTCGCGAGCAACATCTCTCAGTATTGGAGCGAGTGTTTTGCATGGACCACACCACTCCGCATAAAAATCAATTAAAACGGGCTTTTTACTTGCAACTATCTGCCTAAAATCTGCCATGATTATTTTAAGCTACCGCACATATCCTCGGGTCTTACCCAGGCATCAAACTCTTCAGCGGTAAGATAACCTAGATTGATGGACTCTTCTTTCAGCGTTGTTCCATTCTGATGAGCAGTCTTGGCAATCTTAGCGGCTTTTTCGTAACCAATTTTGGGATTTAGTGCCGTCACGAGCATCAAAGAATTGTCGAGGTTCTTCTTCAGGTTGGCGTAATTAGGTTCAATCCCTATGGCGCAGTTTTCTGTAAACGAGACGCACGCATCTCCTATTAATCGAGCCGATTGCAAAAAGTTCGCGGCCATTACAGGCTTGAATACATTCAATTCATAATGTCCTTGAGCACCGCCTACAGTAATGGCGACATCATTCCCCATTACCTGAGCACAAACCATGGTGATGGCCTCGCATTGTGTTGGATTTACCTTACCTGGCATAATAGAAGACCCCGGCTCATTGGAAGGGATGATAATTTCCCCTATTCCCGAGCGAGGTCCGGAAGCCAATAAACGAATATCGTTTCCGATCTTGTTCAGTGAAACGGCTAACATCTTTAGTGCTCCATGGGATTCTACAATGGCATCATGGGCGGCCAAAGCTTCGAATTTGTTCTCTGCAGTGATAAAGGGCAGTGCTGTAAACTCAGCAATTTTTTCAGCAACCAACACATCATAACCAGCAGGCGTATTGATTCCAGTACCTACAGCGGTTCCGCCTAAGGCCAATTCCGAAAGGTGGTCTAAAGTATTATTCAATGCTTTTAGACCGTGGTTCAGCTGAGATACATAGCCCGAAAACTCTTGACCTAATGTGAGGGGTGTCGCATCCATTAAATGGGTTCTACCAATCTTCACCACATCTTTAAATGCTTCGGACTTTTCCTTTAACACATCTCGCAATTTTTCCACTCCAGGAATGGTACATTCGATGATCATTTTATAGGCAGCAATGTGCATCCCTGTCGGAAAGGTATCATTCGATGATTGTGATTTATTTACATCATCATTGGGGTGGATGAACTTTTCAGTATCAGTCAATAAGCCTCCATTAATCACATGAGCACGATTGGCAATCACCTCATTGGTGTTCATGTTTGATTGGGTTCCTGAACCGGTTTGCCAGATGACCAAAGGAAACTCCTCATCGTGTTTACCCGTAAGAATCTCATCACAAACTTTAGAAATTAAGTCTCTCTTTTCCTCGGCCAGAACTCCTAACTGACAATTTGCATGGGCAGCAGCTTTTTTAAGATATGCAAATCCATAAACCACCTCTAGGGGCATGCTGGCGGCTGTACCAATCTTAAAATTATTTCTAGATCGCTCCGTCTGGGCTCCCCAGTATTTTTCTGCCGGGACTTTTACATCTCCCATTGTGTCCTTCTCAATTCGGAATTCCATAACCTGTATTGTTTGCTTAATGCTTAATTAATGTGTCAAAGATAAGAATCAATATTATTGCAACCGCTTTTTCAATTCCTTGATTTCTTCTTTTAAATCGACCGCTTTATTTAAATCGACTGCCATTTCTAATGTTTTTTTAAGAAAGCGTTGATGCGAATCCGAGGACTCTCGAAATGCGCGGTGATTGATGGACGAAAATAATTGATCCAAATCGCGATTTAGCTTTAATGTATCCTCGGTCAATAAAAAATCAGAGAATTTATCCCATACGTATGATCTGGCCTCTTCGTTGGGATGCACTCGATCTTTTTCATAAAAACGATAGTCTCGTAACTCATCCAAAACAATTTCGTAGGCTGGAAAATAATATACGTCATCATAGCGATTTTGAATGGCTTCACAGGCCAAAAGCAAAGAAGACTTAGATAGATTATTCTCATGCACTCCATCTCGAATGTGACGAACGGGGCTGACCGTAATTAGAGTTTGTATTTTCGGATGCTGTTTTTTCAATTCTTTATAAAAGGTCTCGAAAACCTCTTGAATCTCCTCTGGGGAAGAAAGCTCTTTTGTGAAAGAACTCTTGGGCTGTTTGTGGCAATTCGCTACAGCGCTACCCGAGGCCATTCTATAGAGAAAAGCGGAGCCAAAAGTCAGGATCAAAACTTTTGATCCTCTCAGATCATCAGCCACCGAATTCTGCACATCTTGTAGTTTCTTTTTTAGGGCAATCGAAGATTCCGCCCAGAGAGAAGAGTGATAAGAATAGTGAAATGTCGCCTCATCTCTTTTCAAGAAAAAACCCTCGTCTACATCAGAACCTTGCAACGCATCTGTTAGATTTTGTAATAAGGGAATGGGATGAAACAAAGTGCCATAGGGATTGCTGACACAAGAAAACTTGTAATGAAGTAACCTTTCGGCCATGTGCTGCGCAAAACAAGAACCCACAGAAAATAACTTATCGCGATGCGATAGCTTGAATGAAGATTCTGGAATCGGAACTTGTAGCTGCCAGTTCATGTTACAGTAATTCGAGTGCATTTTCCGGTGGACGTCCTAACACCGCCTTTTGCCCCTTAACCACAATAGGACGCTCTATTAATTTTGGATGCGCAATCATCGCTTTGATGAGCTCATCATCCGACAACTCTTTTCCTTTGAAATTTTCTTTCCAAATGGCTTCTCCCTTTCGAATCAGTTGCAAAGGGCTTATTCCAAGCTTTGTCAATAATGATTGTAACTCATCGTGGCTAGGTATTGCACTGAGGTATAAAATAACTTCAGGTTCAACACCATGATCTTGCAATAAAGCTAAAGTTTGACGACTCTTAGCGCATCTTGGATTGTGGTATATTTTCATTCTCTCTTGATGTTTTTTTGTGGTTTGTTTTATGTACGAACCTATTCTTTCTGACCTTCTTGCATCAAATAGGCCTTAATAAAGGCATTTAAATCTCCATCCATAACAGCTTGTACGTTTGAGCTCTCATGACTGGTTCTCAAGTCTTTCACCAACTTGTAGGGATGCATCACATAATTTCTAATTTGTGAGCCAAAGTCAATCGCCTTCTTAGAGCCTTCTAACTTATCTTTTTCAACCTGCCGCTTTCGAAGCTCTAACTCATAAAGTTGCGATTTTAAGAGCTGCATGGCTTTGGCCTTGTTCTCTAACTGGGATCGCGTTTCAGAGTTTTCAATCATGATCCCCGTCTCATGATGGCGTAGTCGAACCGCCGTTTCCAATTTGTTCACTCCCTGACCTCCGGCACCACCGGCTCGCATGGTTTCCCAGGTAATATCAGAACTGGCAATTTCTATCTCTATGCTATCATCAACCAAAGGATAGGTAAATACAGAGGCAAAAGAGGTATGTCGTTTATTTGCAGAATCAAATGGCGATAGTCTCACCAAGCGATGTACTCCATTTTCTCCCTTTAAATTCCCATAGGCAAAATCCCCATCAAACTGAAGAGTACAAGATTTTATTCCCGCAGTCTCTGCTTCGTGAATATCCAGTTCACGGACTTTCATTCCATTCTTTTCACCCCACATAATATACATGCGCATGAGCATATATGCCCAATCCTGACTCTCTGTTCCTCCGGCTCCTGAATTGAGGGTCAAGACCGCTGACATATTATCCTCTTCTTTGGACAACATATTCTTAAACTCGAGCTCCTCAATGGCTTTTAGGGTCATTTCATTCTGAGTAATTACCTCTTCTTCTGAGGCTTCTCCCTCTTTGTGAAACTCAAAAATAACATCCAGATCCGCAATAGATGATTCCACAACTTGATAGGCATCCACCCATATTTTCTTAGATCTAATATTTTTTAAAATGGTTTCTGCTGCCTTGGGATCCTCCCAAAAATTGGGGTCGTGTGTTAATCCCTCCTCATCTTCGATGAGCATTTGCTTTTTCTCAATATCTAAATAGCCATAGAGTGCATGCAAACGTTCTTTGTAGGCCTTTATTTGATCCGTATTAATCATAAAACAAATATAGTTGAATTCACAAGATAGAAAACAGATTCAATCGTCAAGTGTTTCTATAAGATGAAAAGAAGGTGTGTGACTTAATGAGCGACAGAATACATGAGAAAAACTCATTCCATTTCAGCCAAAGCATCTAATATCAATACATGCTCATAACCCCTAGAAAGAAGATAACGGGTTAATTTTAACTTTCGTTGATAAGGGTTCTTCTCTTTTAAGGTTTTATTTTTACTTTCGAGAACTGTTCGTAAAGCTTCAAGGTAAGCTGTATCATCAATTTCTTCCATCGCCAGAGCAATGCACTTGGCATAGATACCTTTGCGCTTGAGCGCGATGCTTATCTTTATTTTGCCCCATCTTTTTATTCGAAATTTACCCCGAGCAAAGCTTCTTGCGAAACGCTCTTCATTCAAAAAATTCAATTGCATCAACTCTCCCACCAAAAGATCGATAGCTTCAGGGATCAAGCCCCATGAGCTAAGCTTTCTTGAAACCTCCTGATGACATCGCTCTTGATAGGCACAGTAGGCTTGGATTTTTTGACGTGCTATTTCTAAATCGTAAACTTTCAAATCTATCTCGGATACCAAAAGTAAAAAAAGCTACCCATATGGGTAGCTTTTTACTTAAAGTGATAATTCTTCATCATTCTTGTCAAACATAGCGTATTGCAATAAGTGATACGCATAGATAGGTCTTATTTTAACCCATTTTTTATATTTGAAAAACCACTTCATTCGTAGTGAAAACAGCCCCTTACTTAAATAAGCAGCTATGAATGGATGGGTACAAATGGTGACACTTTTTTGTTTGTCAACAGCAAGTGCATGATTCAGTTTATCTTCAATTTCATCGACAATCAAAACGGTAGCTTCTACTTCTCCCTTACCATGACAGGCCGGGCAACTTTCCACCGTTTTAATATTCATTTCAGGGCGAACGCGTTGTCGAGTAATCTCGATAAGGCCGAAGCGACTTGGCGGAAGAATCTTGTGCTTGGCACGATCTTCTTTCATGAATCCCTTTAGCGCCTCAAACAGCTTTTTTCTGTTTTCAGCCTTTTGCATATCGATGAAGTCAACAACAACAATCCCTCCCATATCTCGGAGTCTCAGTTGTCGGGCAACCTCTTCTGCCGAGGCTAAATTAACTTCAAGGGCATTGGCTTCTTGACTCTCTACGTTGTTCGTCCGATTACCGGAGTTTACATCAATAACGTGTAAAGCTTCGGTATGTTCAATAATTAGGTAGGCGCCTTTTCTCATCGATACAGAACGGCCAAAAGAAGATTTGATTTGGCGCTCTATATTAAAATGTTCAAAGATCGGCTTAGTACCTTTGTGTAGCTTTAGTATGTTCTCCTTGTCGGGAGCAATAGTTTGCAGATAACGAGAAATTTCATCGTACAGATCTTGGCTGTCTACTGAAATACTGTTGAAGCTATCATTAAGTATATCTCGGAGTATGGCAGAAACTCTACCTAACTCTCCTAATATTTTTTGCGGGGCTTTTGCCTTTTGAAGTTTTTTGTGGATTGTTTTCCACTTCTTCAACATGTTGGTAAGATCGGAATCTAATTCAGCCACTTTTTTACCTTGGGCTACAGTGCGAATAATCACACCAAAACCTTTGGGTTTAATGCTCTGAATGAGACGTTTCAATCGTTCCTTTTCAGCGGGATCTTTTATCTTCTGAGATACAGATACTCGGTCTGAAAAAGGGACCAATACCAAAAACCTTCCTGCAATTGATAGCTCCGAGCTAATTCTCGGTCCTTTGGTTGAAATCGGTTCTTTTGTTACTTGAACCAGCACATTTTGTTTGCTGGTAAGAACAGAATCTACGACTCCTCCTTTTGTGATATCCTTTTCTAAAGCAAAATCCGTCAGTGACCATTTATTTTGGCGACCAGACATGGTCTTTCGAACAAATTTATTCAAAGAACGGATTTGCGGTCCTAAGTCATGATAGTGCAAGAAGCCGTCTTTTTCGTAACCCACGTCGACAAATGACGCGTTGAGTCCGGGGACAACTTTCCTTGCTTTACCTAGATAGATATCACCTACTGCAAAACTGTTATCACTCTTTTCATTGTGGAGTTCAACTAGCTTTCCATCCTTGAGTAGTGCAATTACAACTCCTTGATCGAAAGACTTAACAATTAACTCATTCACTAAATAAAAATTGTTTTAAGTAGGGTTAGACACAAAGCATGAAAAGCACCCATGTATGGGTGCTTGCCTTGTGATCAATCAGAAAAAATTATTTCTTCTTCTTGTGACGGTTTTTTCTCAAGCGTTTTTTGCGCTTGTGCGTAGACATTTTATGTCTTTTTCTTTTCTTTCCACTTGGCATAGTGTAGTCGTTTAATACGTTAATACTATTTTAATTTCTCTAACATCGTTACAGCTCTTGCTTGCAAGTCTCCTTCTGATTTGCTAACCAGTGTAGACAGTGCATTACGTGCTTGCGTCGTGTCTTTTAATGCTGCATAACTCAGGGCTAACTGCATGTGAGCCTCAAGTCGGTCGTCGTCCAGTTGAACGACTTTTTCAAAGCGATTCGCCGCTTTTGAATATTGTCCTGATTGCATGGAAAACAAACCCATGTTCCATTGCAAATCTGCATTTTGCGGATATTGATCCGCCAGTGCTTTCATTTGCAAAACCCCTTGCATCTGGGCTTCGGGACTATCGCTATTTTTTATGTTTGACAAAGCCTCTTGTATCTGCTCGGTTAGGTTCGCCTGAGCATTTTTCATAGCAGGGCTTGGCTTTACTGAGCTTGTATAAATATACAAAACTAAAGCGAGTCCAATGACAACGGCTACGAAGGGGCTTCTTTTCATAAAATTCTTACTTTACGCTTACGTTCGATTTAACACCGTCCATAAATACTTTAGCAGGCTTGAAAGATGGAATGTTGTGAGCAGGAATAATGATGGTGGTATTTTTTGAAATATTTCTTCCTGTTTTTTCCGCTCTCTCCTTGATGATGAAAGACCCAAATCCTCTCAGGTAAACATTCTCTCCAGACTCTAAAGACGATTTCACCTCTTCCATAAAAGCTTCTACGGTGGTTTGAACATCAACCTTCTCTAAACCTGTCTTCTCCGCAATCTCAGCTACGATATCTGCCTTAGTCATATTCTTTTTTTCTTTTTGAATCGCTGTTTATAAATGATTTCCCATTAAATTTGGGGTTGCAAATATACGCTTTTTCACTTCAATCAAAAAAGAACTCAAAGTTTATTTTATAAGCTTAAGCAACTCATTAACAAATTATTAAACATGGACATCTCAAGTCAGCTACTTCAATGGTATCGGAGCAATCGTCGGGATTTCCCATGGAGAACAACCAAAAACCCTTACAAGATATGGTTGTCTGAAATCATATTACAACAAACTCGCACCTCACAGGGTTTGGATTATTACTTAAAATTCACAGATACATTCCCGAAAATTGAACATTTAGCCTCAGCAAAAGAAACCCGCGTTTTAAAGTTATGGCAGGGTCTAGGCTACTATTCAAGAGCGCGGAATTTACACGCCACAGCCCAATATGTTCAAGATGAATTACAGGGCATATTCCCAAAATCTTACGAAGACCTCATTAAGCTAAAAGGCATCGGACCCTACACAGCGGCAGCCATCAGCTCCATCTGCTTCAAGGAAGTAAAAGCAGCGGTTGATGGAAATGTCTATCGGGTATTGTCTAGAATCTTTGATATTGATACCGCAATCAATAGTACAGAGGGCATTAAGATCTTTCAAAAGCTTGCGGATGAACTTATCTGTAAAAAAGAACCCGGAGATTACAACCAAGCGCTCATGGATTTGGGCGCCACCACGTGCAAGCCCAAAAATCCGCTGTGTGATGTCTGCCCATTGCAATCAAAATGCCTCGCCAAAAAACTAAGAATCGTCGAACAAAGGCCGGTAAAGACAAAAAAGCATAAAGTAAAAAATCGATTTTTGAACTATTATTGTGTGGAGCATCATGCACAGTTTTACATGAAGAAAAGAACGGAAAATGACATCTGGAAAAACCTGTATGACTTCCCTTTGTCGGAGGCGGATTGTGCCAAAGAAGATTTCAATCAAGTAGAATTAAAGGCCCTTGAAAAAATCATCGGAGAAAACACATTTACCCTTGAAAAAGCCAGGCGTTATCAACATAAATTAACCCACCAAAAATTACACATCAATGTTTACCATCTAAAATCTAAAAATGAGATTAAAAAAGGCCATTTCATCAAGGTAAATCCGCGTGAGGCTATGGAATTTCCGGTCCCAAAACCCATAGAGAAATTTTTCAAAGAACTGTTCAATGGGCTTGACTTCGAAAGATAATTTCATTAAGTTTGATTAATCCAATATACATATCTATTAACTTAAATTAATACTATTATGGCAGCCTCATTAAATAAGGTGATCTTAATCGGCAATCTGGGGAAAAACCCAGAGACCAGAACCCTAGAAAGCGGCGTCGTGATGTGTCGGTTTTCTATTGCAACTTCGGAGACGTACAGAAATCGTCAAAGTGGAGAAAAAACAAGTCATACGGAATGGCATAACATTGTCCTTTGGAGGAATTTGGCCGAAGTCGCTGACAAATACCTTCACAAGGGTGATAAAGTATTAATTGAAGGACGAATCAGATCGCGCTCATGGGAGGATAAAGAAAGTGGACAAATGCGATATACCACTGAAATACTTGCAGATCAGATGCAAATGATGGGCTCTGTGAAAAAAGCGTCCGACACAGAGAGTCCAAACGTTTTGGAAGAGCCCAATGCGCGATCCTTCGTTCAAGAATCCCCCATTCAATTGGAAGAAGACCTTCCTTTTTAATCTACCTAAACCCTAAGCTTTGAGCCCCGAACCCCCACTAATACTGAACACATTGCCCTTTATAAACCCTGTTGAGTCGAGTACAATATTTTCCCTCATCGTGCTTTTGATTCTGTTGGCTACATCCGCTTTGATTTCAGGTGCTGAGGTCGCATTTTTTGCATTAAAACCTCATGAGCTTGAAAAAATAAAAACCCAGAAATCAAAAAAAGCAAAGCTTATCGATGGATTCCTATCCAAACCAAAAGAATTACTGGCTACCATTCTCATCACCAACAACTTTGTCAATGTCGGGATCATTATTCTTGCCACCTATATTTCAGGGTCATTAATCGATTTTCAAGGTAATGAATGGTTGCAATTTATAATTCAGGTCATCATTATAACCTTCTTGCTCTTACTTTTTGGCGAAGTACTCCCAAAGGTTTACGCCAATAACAATGCGGTTCGATTTGTTGGATTTATCGTACACCCGTTGTCCATATTTGACAAGGTTTTCAAACCCTTGAGTCAAATCCTAGTCGTGAGCTCCAGAATTATTGACCGAAAGCTACAAGGAAAAAGCCATAAACTCTCTGTGGATGATCTTTCCAATGCGCTGGAGCTTACCAGTGACGAAAACGAGGATAAAAACGAAAAAAAGATCTTGGAAGGCATTGTGAAATTCGGAAATACCGACGTGAAACAAATCATGCGTTCTCGAATTGACGTTACGGCATTGGATCAAAAAAGCAGCTTCCAACAAGTCCTAAAAACCATTCGAAATACCGGATATTCCAGAATCCCCATTTATGAAAATTCCTTTGATAAAATTCAAGGAATACTGTACATCAAAGATCTTCTACCCTACCTAAACAAATCCGAAATACTGAACTGGAACGAACTGATTAGGGAGGTGTTCTTTGTTCCCGAAAACAAAAAAATTGACGACCTCCTCAAGGAGTTTCAGGAGAAAAAAATTCACCTTGCCATTGTCGTCGACGAGTACGGAGGAACCTCGGGAATTGTCACGCTCGAAGACATTATCGAGGAAATTGTCGGAGACATCAGCGATGAGTTTGATGATGACAATATCATTTACTCCAAACTGGATGAACACAATTATGTGTTTGAAGGTAAAACCGCACTCAACGATTTTTATAGAATCCTATCTATTGACGGTGAACGTTTCGAAAATGCAAAAGGAGAGTCCGACAGTCTTGCAGGATTTATTTTAGAGCTCACCAGAACCATGCCTAAAAAAGATGAAAAAATAAGCTTTGACAATTATACCTTCACCATAGAAGGGGTCAACAAAAGAAGAGTTACCCGAATTAAAGTTTCCGTTGAAGGTAAGGAAAAACAAAAACCATGAAATTCAAGTTCTCATTCATCGTTTTCATGACTTTATTGGCGTCGTGTACTGAAAACTACAGCCCTAAACCTCTGGGCCATCACAGGATTGATTTCTCAGAGAAAGAATACCAACTTTTTGACAGCAAGTGTTCGTATCAATTTTTAAGGCCAAAAAATGCTGTGGTCATTGAAGGCAATCAGCAGTGCTGGTATTTGATCAACTACCCTACTCACAATGCAAGCCTCTATTTAACCTACAAAAAACTGAATTCTGATCTGGCAAACATCATTGAGGAAAGTCATAAGTTAGCTTACGACCACGCGATTCGGTCCGACGGAATTATTGAAAAGGTATACGCCAATGAAGCGCAAAAAGTTTTTGGTGTTCTCTATGACATTCATGGAAACAGTGCCTCCAACTTACAATTCTTTTTGACCGACAGCACCAACCACTTTCTAAGGGGAGCGCTCTACTTCAACGAGACTCCAAATGCGGACTCATTACTGCCGGTGAAAGAATATATCAAAGAAGACTTCATCACCCTGATGGAGAGCCTTACCTGGTCTTGAGTTTCTTGAATTGAAAGTACAGAGAAATTTGCAGGACAAACAATAAGCTTGCTGCCACCAAATGGATTGGTTGCATCAAGGCCATCATATCAAAATAGGTGAGAATGATACCACTCACAGCTTCTATAGCCACCACTAACACCAATACGTTTATCCCCGGAAACCTATTCTGTAACTTGTAGTTTCTCAAGAACAACAAAGCATGAACAAGAACAAGTGAAATGGCAAAAGATCTGTGAAATTTAAAGGTATTTCCTGCCATGCCGATCCACAGATCCCTTTGGGTATGATCTAGGCTTCTTGATATTTCATCAATCAATTGTCGAACCTGAGTCCCCAAGGTAATTTGTATTAAACTTAATACGATGGCCACAACAAGAATCGTATTCAGTGTTTTGTCAAAAACTAGAGTACTTTTGGCGCTTGATTCGGGCAGCTCACTAATCAGATAGACCATTAAAGCGATGATAAGCAAAGCCACAAGCATGTGTATGGTGATTTGTGAAGGCTGCAGGACAGAGTATACCACCGTTGCTCCCAGCCATGCCTGAAACCCCATGAGAAAGACCACAATCCCACTGAGAAAAACAATCTTCCTTTTAGCGTTCCAAAACCTAAAAGACATCAACAACATCACAAAGGTGAAAACACCTGAAAGGGCACCTATCAATCGGTTGATGTACTCAAACCAAGTATGCGTTGGGTTGAATATGGCATAGTCGTGTTTGGTGTAAGGCAGCCAATTGGCAGTACTGAAGTTCTCGCTACTCGTAAAGTCGGTCTTTGCCGACCATAATTCCTCTTCATAAATAATCATCTGCCCCTCGAAAAAGGAATGACTTTCCTTCCATTCAATTTGAGAAACAGATGTTGGAGGGATTAGATATCCAAAACACTTTGGCCAATCCGGGCAGCCCATTCCTGAACCCGTCATACGAACCACTGATCCGGCAACGATGATCAGAAAAATACTTACGAGGGTGAATTTTGCAAAAAATTTAAACGTCATGCTTTATGGATTAACTTAGGGAATCGAGACAAAAAGAGCTTGCATTGAAAACAACACGTATGGGCTACATTCCTATTCCGTGAGAACCAAAAACAAACTAGTTCCCACCACAACTTTTTGGAGCTGCTTTGGGACTCGCTTTGGACTCTGAAGCCTCACACTTAGCTTTTTCTTCAGGCGTACAAGTCTTATACGATTTGGTTGCGCAACAAGATTTGGCAGAAACCAAAGCTGCTTTGAAAGCACCATTTCTGTAGGTATTTACAAAATCTACCAAAGAGGCTTCTGATGTAACGGCTGCGTCATAAGACACGCTGGCCGTAGCTGAGCTGAAGTCTACCAAGGCATCACTCACACCATCAACATTCTTTAATTCTACTTCTATGGAACGCGCACAACCCATAGCACAAGTCATTCCCTCAATGTTCATCTGCATTTTTCCTGAAGTAGACACCTCCTGAGCAGCTTCTTTAGATTGAGCCGTAGATTCCGAGCATGAAATCATGGTAATCAATAGGGATAATGCCCAACTAAATTTCATCAACTTATTCATTATTTTCTTCTTTTAAGATTAATATGGCAAAGGTACGAATTATCATCAATAACAGGTTTAAATCAGTACCTTTGCACGCGGTATTAACAGCAATTTAACTAAAGCTTACAAATGCTCAAGAGAATCGATACCCCTTTGGGTCACTGGATCATACTTCTTTCACTGTCACTTATCTGGGGTAGCTCTTTCATTTTAATGAAAAGAGGCCTTGACGCCTTTAGCTTTGAGCAGGTCGCTACCCTTCGCCTCTCTATTGCTTTTATCTCTGTAGCTCTACTGGGGAGAAAATTTTACAGACAAATTCCCACCCAAAGTTTATGGGCACTGTTCGGAACGGGTTTCGTTGGTAGCGCCATTCCCGCCATCCTATTTAGTAAAGCTGAAACTTATCTGGAGTCTGGCCTGGTAGGGATGCTTAACGTCTTAACCCCACTTTTCACTTTATTTATTGGCGTTGTTTTTTATGCACTTAAAGTAAAGCGTGCCAATTACCTAGGCGCCTTTGTTGGGGTGATTGGAACGGTATTCCTTCTCTTTCCCGAAATACAGGAACTAAACATGAAGACGCTGCAGTACAGCATGATGGTTATCGTGGCTACAGCTTGTTATGGCTGGAGTGCCAACATCATTAAAGCGCATTTACAACATTTGAATGCCTTGCAGATCACGACACTCTCTCTAACTTTTGTGGGGCCTTGGGCCATAATACACCTATTTTCTGGAGACTTTATTGAAGTCATGCAATCCCACCCTAAAGCATGGGCAAGCTTCGGATATACTGCAATTTTAGCCATTACCAGCTCTGTGCTATCCGTAATAGCCTTCAACAAATTAATCAAAATGACAGGTGCGGTTTTCGCAACCTCTTGCACCTACATCATCTCCATCATCGCAATACTATGGGGGGTTATTGATCAAGAAACAATTACCATACACCAAATCACAGGATTTACCATCATCATTGCTGGAGTCTACTTGGTCAATAAAAGATCCTAAACCGATTTGCCAGTTTGGTATAATTGTGTAATTTTGCAGACCATTTAGTATTTTAAATAAACCAAACCATAGCAGATGTACGCAATTGTAGAGATAGCAGGGCATCAATACAAAGTTGAAAAAGATCAACGCATCTTTGTTAACCGTCTTGAAGGAAAAGAAGGTTCGAAAGTTACTTTCGACAATGTTCTTTTGATTGAAGACAAAGGCAAAGTTACCGTTGGCGCCCCAGCTATAAAAGGTGCAAAAGTCTCAGCGAAGATTGAGAGCCACCTGAAAGGAGACAAAGTAATCGTCTTCAAAAAGAAAAGAAGAAAAGGCTATAAAGTGAAAAATGGGCACCGTCAGTACTTAACATCGTTAACGATCGGTACCATCACTAAAAAAGCACCAGCAAAAAAGGCCGCGACTAAAAAAGAAGCGCCTAAAACTGAAACAGCAAAAGCCTAATTAATTAACCAAAAAAAATTGAACCATGGCTCATAAGAAAGGTGTCGGTAGTTCCAAAAACGGTCGTGAATCAGAATCGAAACGACTAGGAATCAAAATTTACGGTGGTCAATTAGCTATTGCTGGTAACATCATCGTTAGACAAAGAGGTACAAAACACAATCCAGGTGAAAATGTAGGTATAGGTAAAGACCATACCTTGTTTGCCCTATGTGATGGTACCATTCAATTTAAAAAGAAAAGAGACAACAGATCTTACGTAAGCGTTGTACCATTCGCTGAGTAACTCATTTCTTTATCATATCTAAAAGACCTTTCCCTTGGAAGGGTCTTTTTTTTTGGCCTGTGTTTTTCTGATGTCTAAACCCTAGGGGCGAACTGCATTTCGGGAACCTCACCATCTATCAATAAACACCCTTCGGTGGCTGCTTGTATTTCTTGAACCGTCACCCCGGGTGCGCGCTCTATAAGCTTGAATCCTTCATCTGGAATGACTTCCATCACAGCTAAATTGGTGACTATTTTTTTCACACATGCCACACCCGTAAGAGGCAAAGAGCAGTTTTTCAGGAGTTTAGAATGACCTTTTTTGTTGGTGTGCATCATGGCTACAATAATGTTTTCTGCTGAAGCAACTAAATCCATGGCGCCCCCCATGCCTTTCACCATTTTACCTGGGATTTTCCAATTGGCGATGTCGCCATTTTCAGAAACCTCCATAGCACCCAATACGGTGAGCTGAACATGTTGTCCACGAATCATTGCAAAACTTGTCGCGGAATCAAAATAAACAGCTCCATCAAGAGCTGTTATTGTTTGCTTTCCAGCATTGATGAGATCCGGATCCTCCATACCTTCAAAAGGGAAGGGCCCCATTCCTAAAATTCCATTCTCCGATTGAAATTCAATAGAGATTCCCTTAGGGACATAATTTGCGACAAGCGTGGGAATTCCGATGCCTAAATTCACATAAAACCCATCTTTCAGCTCTTGAGCAATTCGCTTTGCGATGCCTATTTTATCTAACATAACAATTGGCTAATGATTAACTCACAATGACTGATACTCTTTGATGCATAGTGACAGAAGCTTTCACACCAAAACATAATTTGATCATGTTTTTCTCAGCGTACGTTGCTCAATACGCTTTTCATATTTTTCTCCTTGAAAGATTCGCTGTACAAATATACCTGGGGTATGAATTTCATTGGGGTCAAGGGCGCCTACAGGCAGTAATTCCTCTACCTCTGCAACGGTAATTTTCCCTGCCATGGCCATCATGGGGTTGAAGTTCTTAGCTGTGGCCTTATAAATAAGATTTCCCGCTGCATCGCCTTTCCAAGCTTTCACAATGGCAAAATCTGCATGGAGTGCATGCTCCAGAATATGGGGTTTCCCGTTAAAAAGTCGCGCTTCCTTTCCCTCAGCAACTTCTGTCCCGAAGCCGGCGGGGGTGAAAAATGCAGGGATACCAGCTCCTCCAGCCCTACATCGCTCAGCTAAAGAGCCCTGAGGAATTAAATCTACCTCTAGTTCTCCACTTAACATTTGTCGCTCAAATTCTTCATTCTCTCCTACGTATGAGGAAATCATCTTTTTAATCTGTTTGCCCTTAAGCAAAAGACCCAGACCAAAATCATCAACACCTGCATTGTTTGAAATACAGGTTAAGCCATTCGTTTTCATCTTCACCAGCTCTGCAATGGAATTTTCGGGAATGCCACAGATGCCGAAACCTCCCAACATAAGCGTCATTCCATCTTTGATACCTGACAGCGCATGATGTGCACTAGAAACAACTTTATCAATCATAATTGTAATCTATCAATCTATTTTGTGAGGAAAAATATGGTCTAAGACCATACGAAGTCCTATAAAAATAGCAAAAATTACACCATTAATTGAAAAAGGGGAGTAAAGGAAAAGGGTGCGGTTAAAATTCTTCCTCTTCAAGTTCGTCATCAAAACTGATGCGTTCTTTTTCGAATTTTGCACAATCCAACTCTATAGAGAGGTCTTTAGGGGTCTCAAAATCTGCTTTGGAAATTCCCAAATCAGGGTCTTTATAAACGCGCTTCATGTATTCACCCCAAATCGGTAAAGCGACATTCGCCCCTTGACCTAAAGTGACGGTTCGGAAATGCACAGATCTATCTTCAGCCCCAGTCCACACACCAGTAACTAGATTGGGAACTACGCCAATAAACCACCCATCAGATTGATTTTGTGTGGTACCTGTCTTACCGGCAATTTGATTTCTAAAACCGTACTTCCATCGCAATCGAACTCCAGAACCGTTTTTGGTAACTCCTTGCATTAAGTCGAGCATCACATAAGCTTTTTCTTCACTGAGCACCTCTTTGGTGGTAGGGCTTATTTGGTGAAGAACCACCCCATTTTTATCCTCTATTCGATTTAAAAAAACAGGACTCGTATAAACGCCTTTATTGGCAAACGTACCGTAGGCACCCACCATTTCAAAAATGGACACGTCTGGGGTTCCCAAACAGATGGAGGGTGCTGGAGGGATTCGACCTTCAAGCCCCATAGCTCTTGCCATCTTTCTAACTTTTCTTGGACCTACTTGTTTCATCAAATAAGCCGTTACCGTGTTGATGGATTTTGCCAGAGCTTGTTTTAAATTCAATTCTCCACCATATACATCCCCTGAATTCCTGGGGATCCAATCTTCCTCCAGACCCCATCGTTCTTTCTCAAAGGCAACCTGAACGTTGGGGACGTTCATACAAGGTGAGTAGTTGTGTTGATCTATAGCTGTTGCATAGACAAAGGGCTTGAAAGTAGATCCCACTTGTCGTTTGGCTTCTTTGACGTGATCGTATTTAAAATAATGATGATCAATACCACCTACCCAGGCTTTCACAAAGCCTGTTTGAGGGTCCATAGACATCATCCCTGTCTGTAAAATATACTTATAGTGTAGAATCGAATCCATTGGACTGAGGGTCGTATCCACAGAGCCCTCCCAAGTGAAAATTCGCATCGCTGCAGGGGTATTAAATATCGTATCTATTAAGTCTGAAGAAATCTGTTGTCGTCTGAGCTTTCTATATCGCTCAGAACGCTTCATAGCGGTAAGCATTATCGTATCTACTTGGCCAGGACGCAAGGCTTCGTCAAAAGGCGGATGGGTATATCGCTCCTCATCCTCATCAAGCGCTTCCTCGATTGGCGCTACCTCTTCTCCCTCTTCAAGTGGCTCGGGTTCTTCATAAACCTCCACATCCCAATGCTCATAGAACTGTTCCTGTAAAATGGGCATGTGGGTAGCCACCGCTTCCTCCGCATACTGTTGCATTCGAGAATCTAGGGTAGTGAAAATTTTTAATCCATCGGCATAGAGATTGTATTCGGAGCCATCGGGCTTTTTATTCGCCTTCAGCCAATCTTTCATATACCTTCGCAAGTGCTCTCTAAAATAGGGCGCCAAACCATCATTGTGATTGGCGCGTTTGAAGTCTAGCTCAATGGGTAAAACTTTCAAGGAGTCGCGTTGTTCTTCTGAAATGATACCATTTCTATACATTTGACCGAAGACCACGTTCCTTCTTTTTAGTGCATTATCGGGAAAGCGTTTTGGGTTGTACCTAGATGGATTTTTTGCCATCCCCACAAGCAAAGCGGCTTGCTCAATGGTCAATTGATCTGGTGTTGTGTTGAAGTAAATTTTTGCTGCCGACTTAACACCCACCGCGAGATAAAGGAAGTCGAACTTATTCAGATACATGGTTAGTATTTCATCTTTCGTGAAATTTCGCTCCAAGCGAACCGAGATGACCCACTCTTTAAACTTTTGCAAAACTCGCTCTACGATGTTGGAAGAGACGTCTGTAAAAAGCATTTTTGACAATTGTTGAGTAATCGTAGACCCCCCGCCCGCACTTCTTCCAGTTAGGGCCCCAACAATCGCTCTTCCCAATGACTTGGCATCTATAGCGGAATGTGTTCTAAAGCGTTCGTCTTCTGTAGAGATGAGGGCATTCACCAGATGATGAGACAGCTCTTCATAGGTTACAGGAGTCCTATTTTCATAAAAGAACTTCCCGAGAAGCACCCCGTCGGAGGCATATATTTCTGTCGCCAGATTTTGTTGAGGATTCTCCAATTCCTCAAAAGAAGGCAGTGGGCCAAACCAACCCATAGAGGCAAACCATACTCCGCAGCCAATTCCGAGGATAGGCCCTAAGATTGCCATCCAAAACAAACGAATGAACCAGGAAGATAGTTTTCTTTTAACGCTCATGTTTAATGGGATTCTTCAATTCGCATACCCAAATCCTCAAGACCTAAAAGCAGCTCGTCGCGCATGCCGTGTGAAAGGCTGAACTTGTAAGATCCTGGGGCTAGTGATTGTGATTTTTTGTAGATAAAAAGGTTGTGCTTTATTTCACCAACACCGGAGCCCAACCATTTTCCATTAGGCTCAGCAAGTAAGTACTGAAGTGTATCTCTGTAAATCACTCCATTGGGATCTTCCATCTGTGCAAAAAAGAATAGGTTGGCATACAGATAGTCATTGTTATTTCGGAGTCCAATTAAGTAATCGTAAGAACCTTCTTGATCAGCACCTACCTCTACTTCAAAATCAAGACTTAGGTCAGCAGGCCAACCATCCTCAGGTAAAGCTACGTAGGTATCAAACAAGCGGTTATTGCTGCACGAGGAAAAAAGAATAAGTACCAACAGTACCCCTAAGCTATTCTGTTTTGGTCCCATCATTTTTATTGCTTCTATTGCCCGAGGGTTTTTGTCCATTTCTACGTCTTCTGTTCGAACTTTTTGACGCATTTTGCTTTTTAGATCTTGGATGATCGCTTGTCGCACCAGCTTTTGAGGAAGGATTCTGATGGTTTGCAGATCTGTTTTGAGCGTTTGCATTTACGCTCTTTCTAGACCTTTGATTTCGCTTTTTATTCGGTCGCTTTCCCTTTTGTTTGTCAAAGCGAGTGATGCTGTCTTGCCCAACAACATTTTCGTAATCGTGCTTAGGCTCTTCAACGAAGGCTTGGACAAAGATCTCTAATGAATCTGGGAATTCGCCCTGCTTGTTCTGTGAGACAATTTCCTGAACCTTATCCAAATTTAACTCAATAAAATGAGAGGGCTCACTGTGATATGAGTACCATACCTTTCGCTTAAAGATGTCCATCTTCTGCATAAAAGCATCGCCTTTTTTTGTTTTGAGCTTTACATTTGATTCAGGAAAACCCTTGATGGCCTCAACATACATGTCCAATTCATAATTGAGACAGCATTTAAGCTTCCCACATTGACCAGCCAATTTTTGAGGGTTCAAAGACAGTTGTTGGTAGCGAGCAGCACTGGTTCCTACAGAACGAAAATCATTGAGCCAAGTACTACAACAAAGCTCTCTACCGCATGAGCCAATCCCACCCATACGCTGGGCCTCTTGTCGAACACCTATCTGACGCATTTCAATACGCACCTTAAACTCATCTGCCAAAAGTTTTATCAACTCTCGGAAATCTACGCGTCCATCGGAGGTATAGTAAAAAATCGCTTTGATGTTATCACCTTGAAACTCCACATCACCAATCTTCATATCGAGCCCCAAGTGCGATGCAATTTCTCGGGCGCGGTACATGGTTTCTTTTTCTCTACTTCGAGCAATCCCCCATTTTTCAAGATCTGAATCGGAAGCATGTCGATACAGCGTTTTCACCTGTTCGCCTTCTACCTTAACCTTCTTTTTACGCATTTGTAAGCGCACCAACTCTCCTTTTAGAGATACCACACCAATGTCATGTCCCGGAGAGGCTTCTACCGCAACATGGTCACCCATATGGATGTTAAGATTGTTTTTGTTTTTGAAGAATTCTTTTCGTCCGTTTTTAAAACGTACTTCAAAGATATCAAAGGGTTCTTGCCCAGCCGGTAAACTCATATTTGAAAGCCAGTTGAAAACAGGCATCTTTCCACAATTACCGGTACTGCAAGCTCCTTCACTTTTACACCCCGGAACACTACCGGTTGATGTTGAACAACTCGTACACGCCATTTTTGTCTTTTTATCAGGCCGAAACCTGTTTTAGTTTTTTATGGAGCAAGCGTGCAATCTTAAAAGAGGTATCTAAGAACAAAATCTTAGGATTTGCATTTCTTTCAATATGCAATTGCGCCATATTCAGCTCCTCCGAAATTTCCATGCAGTTGTCTGCGTGGATAAAAGGAGCAAATTTCTCCATGGTGAAGTTTTGTCCGCCAACATTCATTTTCATCATCGCGTCAACACCATAGTTTTTCAGTAATGCATCTCGCATTACATTGGATGCGTAAAGCAGAAAACTCTTTTGATTTTCTCTACCTGCCTTAGCCATAAGCTCAGACCATTGCACCAACTTATCAATATCTTTTACTTGTAAAGCGCTAAAGCATAAGCGCATCCACTGCACAAAACGCAAGGAATTTTCCTGCGCATCTTCTGTGTGCTCGGCAAGCTGTAGGGCTTCATTCACGTTACCCTCCGACAATGCCGAAATCATTTGAGCCCTAGAGGGATCAAGGCCTCTACTTTGAAGGAAATCCTGCACCTCCTCATCAGAATATCGAGGTACTTTCACCAACTGAGTACGAGACAAAACGGTCGCCAACATATGCTCTGCACTTTCTGCAACCAGCAGAAAAAGCGTTTTGTTTGGCGGCTCTTCAATAATTTTCAAAAGCTTATTGGCCGCCTGAATATTCATTTTTTCGGGCATCCAAATCAGCATTATTTTGGTGTCACTTTCGAAGGGCTTCAAACTCAAATCTTTTACGATATGAGTACTTTCTTCAACCGAAATAATTCCCTGCTTGTTTTCAACACCAATATGCTTCAACCAATCGAATAGAGAAAAATACGCATTATCCTCCAAAAGCAATCGCCATTCGGCTAAAAAATTCTTGCTGATGGGTTTTGTCTTTACCGAGGGCGTTGTCGCAACGGGGAAAACAAAGTGCAAATCCGGGTGTGCAAGCTTTCTGTGCTTCACACATGAGGCGCATTCGCCACAGGCGTCATCTTCTTGTTTGTTGGGACAAGACACATATTGAGCAAAGGCCAGAGCCAAAGCAAGATTTCCGGAACCTCTGGAGCCAAGAAAAAGCTGTGCGTGCGGGATTCTACCCTCGCGAACGGAATGCAGCAACTCTTTTTTTGTTTTTTCTTGTCCCAGAACCTCTCTAAACAGCATAGCTCAAAGATACAATTTGAAATCAATTTGAAGAACTAAGTTTCCACTCAAATACGCGTGTTTCATCTCCGATTTTTATAAAATGGCATTTCGTAGGTCATAAGACATTAATCCTGTACGCTTTAGTCGCATTTTTATATAAATCCACTGCAATTAGCATGGCATTACTTGATAAATAAACGCTTAATTTCTACTTTGCAAACCCCTATAAAAACTAAGAAAATTCGGAATGGAAAAAACAGCATCAGAAGCAATTGCTTACAGACGATCAGTCAGAGTCTATAAAAATGAAGAAATTGACACGAATAAAGTTCAAAAATGTTTGCAAAATGCCTCTATAGCCCCTACAAGTAGCAACTTGCAATTGTGGGAATTTCATCACATAAGCTCCCCAGACAAAATGGAGGAGATGTCTGAGGCTTGCTTTAACCAAGGTGCTGCAAAATCCGCAAAACAAATGGTCGTATTCGTCTCTCGAAAAGATCTTTGGCGAAAAAGGGCGGAAGCCAATGTGTCGTTTCTAAACCAGCAATTTGACAAACCTCATTTGGACGAAAAACTGTTAAAAAGAAAAAAACAAGTCCACAGCTACTACAAAAAAATCATCCCAAGCATATACATTGATTTCCTGGGAATATTGGGACTCATCAAATACCTTGTTTTTCAGGTGATTGGACTTTTCAGACCCATCTACAGGCAAGCGCGATTGAGCGACATGCGCATCGTTGCTCACAAAAGTACGGCCCTAGCCGCTCAGAACTTTATGATTAGCATGGCTGCTATAGGATACGACACGTGCCCAATGGAAGGTTTTGACTCGAAAAGAGTGAAGAAAATCTTGGGATTGCCTTCTGGGGCTGAAATAACGATGGTCGTAAGCTGTGGGGTTCGAGATGAATCCGGCGTTTATGGCGCTCAATTTAGGGTCCCTTTTGAAGAGGTCTACTTTCAGGTATAAGCCTTTTTTGGATCACTAATCGCAAAACCCGAAAATGTAGGCAAAGCATCATCTTTCTTCAAAAAGATGTTTTCTAGTCACAATCAGAAGACTTACTTTTGTGGCATGAAAACAATAGACGACCTAAATTTTAAAGGCAAGAAAGCCTTAGTAAGAGTAGATTTCAATGTTCCTTTGAACGAAAATTTACAAATCACGGACGATACGCGTATCACGGCAGCCTTACCGACCATTAAGAAGATTCTTGACGACGGAGGCCGTGTCATACTGATGTCACACCTGGGGCGACCTGAACAGGGTGCGGAAGATAAATTTTCCCTAAAACACCTTACCCATCACTTATCGGAAAAACTGGGCCTATCTGTGAAATTCGTTGCTGATTGTGTCGGAGCTCAAGTGGCTTCCGAAGTTGAGCAACTGAATGATGGAGACGTCTTATTGTTAGAAAATCTAAGGTTTTACAAAGAAGAAAAATCTGGTGATTCTTCCTTTGCTGAAGAGCTTTCCAAATGGGCTGACGTCTATGTCAATGACGCCTTCGGAACCGCACATCGTGCACATGCTTCCACAGCTGTTATTGCAGATTTTATGGGAGAAAACAAGTGTTTCGGCTATGTGATGGCCAACGAAATTACGAATCTCGAAAAGGTAGTTAATGAAGGTGAAAGACCCATTGCTGCCATCATGGGAGGGGCTAAGGTTTCATCCAAAATTACCATCATCAACAAGCTGATGGATAAAGTAGATAAAATTATTATCGGTGGAGGAATGTCCTATACCTTCGCGAAAGCCATGGGAGGTCAAGTAGGCGCTTCCTTGGTTGAAGATGACAAACTGGATTTGGCGCTTTCACTCATTGCTGAAGCGAAAGAAAAAGGAGTGGAATTACTCATCCCTGTAGACTCCCTAAATGCCGATGCTTTCTCTAATGACGCGAACACCTCTGTGAGCGATATTGACAAGGTCGAAGAAGGCTGGATGGGACTTGACATTAGCGACAAGACAAAAGCGCTTTATCGGGAAGCCATTTTGAGCTCTAAGACCATTCTTTGGAACGGGCCGATGGGTGTCTTTGAAATGGATACTTTTGCCGAGGGGACAAAATTTGTTGCTCAAGCAATTGCAGACGCCACGGCGCAAGGTAGCTTTTCTCTTGTAGGCGGGGGAGATTCGGTCGCAGCGGTTAAAAAATTCAATATGGAGACCCAGGTAAGCTATGTTTCTACCGGGGGAGGTGCCATGCTAGAATATCTGGAAGGAAAAGAACTTCCTGGCGTGAAAGCGATCAACAACTAAAAAAAGCGACTCTAAGGAGTCGCTTTTTTGCTTTACAAGGATTCTTGTATCGCATCCACATCTTCCTTTTTCTTTTCAAACTCCTCCATGACACTCGGGTATATGGCCTCCGCATTCGACTGAATCGGATGATAGAGTAACGATTGATCAAGAACCTCCTCTTTAACCATTCCAAATTGTTGATTCATCCGGTCAAAAAACAAAAGTAAAACGGCCAGTATCAATAGTGCTTTCAAGCCTCCAAATATGGCCCCCATCATTCGATTAATGAAGCCCAAAGCCACCATTTTAATGAGCAGCGTAAGGATCTTAGCCACTATGGTGATGGCAATAACGATAAGCAAAAAGGTCAATCCATAAGAAGCCAACTGCAAATAACTGGCTTCTAACTCCACAACTTCACTCAAATGCAAATAGGTGAATGAGGAATAGTGTTTGGCACCATATACACCCAATACCAAGGCCAATAAAGAGGCCAGCTCCAATACCAGGCCTTTACTAAAACCTCGATACAAACCGTAAACGATTGGAAGCAACAAAACGTAATCGAAATAATTCATGGGATAAATTTACACGGAGAAAAGAAGATTCCAAAGAACATTGTACTTTTGTGGCAAAATATTTCAGATGAGAAATCCAGAATCAAAAATAAAGTGGGAAAAATTGGTTGAATATGTATCCAAAGAATTTGGGGAAGGCGATACGCTAGATCTTCAGGCCATCCTTTTTCTCATCGGCATTCAAGAATTGGGAAAGGGATATCGAGAATTCAGCAAAGAAGAGAAAATGGATTTGTTGCACATCGCTATTTGCCGACTGTTGAGTAACTATGGGTTTTATGAATTCGAGGGGCGAGATAAAGACGGATGGCCTCACTACCAAACGAATGAAAAACTACCGCCATTAAAACCCGGTGAGCAAAGCATCCTCATGAAGGAGGCTGCCATTCTGTACTTTGAAGAAAGCGGCGTTCGCTTTTAATCTCTATCGCGAACAAATAAGGTTAGAGATTGTGTCTTGTCCTCTACGATGGTAAGCATACTCTCTGCCGTTGCATCTCCTTTTTGAGCAGTGACCTTCACAATCGCTACATTATCGAAAGAAAAATAAACCTTACCCTCAGCATTTGTAGTTTGGGCATCAGGTAATGTATCATCAGCATTCACATCTACAGTTAGTGTCACCGTCGCACCTTCAACCACCTCTCCTTGAGTATCTTGAACGGTGATTTCAGCTTTATAAAAATGATCTACGCCGCATGAACTTAGCGAAGTCATCACCATGAATAAACAGAGAAATAAACTTGTGATGCCTGATAATGTACGTTTCATATGTCCTTAATATTTAGTAATATTGCCCTTTGTTTGAAGCCAAATATACAAATTTTCACGTATGGAATTGAATACGATGAAATAATGCAAAAACCATGCTAAATCAAATTAAGGAGCACATTTCAGAAGTTGAAAAATTCCAAGCCAACACTGCCGAAGCTGTCGAAGCATTTCGAATTCAGTATCTGGGTAAAAAGGGTGTGCTTAATGGCTTGTTTTCAGCTTTTAAAGACGTTCCTAATGATGAGAAAAAAGCATTTGGTCAAACCTTAAATGAATTAAAAACCAAGGCGCTAGAAAAGGTAGAAACTTTGAAAGCGACCCTTGAAGAAAAGGAAGACGCATCGGGAAGTGGCCTGGACTTGACCATGAGTGCTGAACCTATGCGTATGGGGTCAAGGCATCCCTTGTCTATCGTTAAAAATGAGATCGTTGAGATCTTTGCCCGTCTTGGGTTTACCATTTCTGAAGGCCCAGAAATTGAAGATGACTGGCATAATTTTAGCGCATTGAATCTCCCCGAAGAACACCCTGCAAGAGACATGCAGGACACCTTTTTCATTCAAAGAGATCCGGACTACTTGTTGCGTACACACACCTCATCGGTTCAGGTGCGTTTCATGGAAAAAAATCAAGCCCCAATCAGAACGCTTTCCCCTGGGAGGGTCTTTAGAAATGAGGCCATTTCAGCAAGAGCTCACTGTATATTCCACCAGATTGAAGGCTTATACGTCGATGAAAACGTTTCTTTTGCCGACCTAAAACAAACCCTTCTTCATTTTGCCCAAGAGTTTTTCGGTAAGGAAACTCAAATCCGCCTTCGACCCTCATACTTTCCCTTCACCGAACCCAGTGCAGAAGTAGATATTTCTTGTAATATCTGTAAAGGGAAAGGCTGTAACATTTGTAAGTACACCGGTTGGGTTGAAATTTTAGGCTGTGGTATGGTAGATCCGAACGTGTTGAAAAACTGTGGTATAGATCCAGAAAAATACACCGGATTTGCTTTTGGAATGGGAATAGAGCGAATTACCATGCTCAAATATCAAATCAAGGATCTAAGGCTTTTCTTTGAAAATGACCTGCGCTTTCTGGATCAGTTTACTTCGGCTTAACCTCAGTTGGGCAAACCCTTACACCAAATCAAAATCCAGTTTCTTTTTCACCAAGTCAACGTGTCGAACACGAATGCGGACTGAATCCCCTATTTGGTATTTCTTTCCGGTTTTTCTTCCCACCAAGCTAAAGGTTTCTCGGCTTAAGTCGTAGTGGTCGTCTTTCATATCTCTGATGGCCACAAGACCTTCACAAAGACTTTCCTCCAATTCAACAAACAATCCAAATTCGGTGACACCCGAGACAATTCCATTAAATTCCTGCCCCTCTTTACCCGTTAGGTATTTGACCTGCATGTATTTTATAGAAGCTCTTTCAGCATCGGTAGACAACTTTTCCATTGCCGAAGAATGCTTACACTGCGACTCTACCTCCTCTTTATTAAGTATGGTTTCTCCGTCTAAATACTTTTGTAACAGTCGGTGCACCATGACGTCCGGCCAACGTCTGATCGGAGAGGTGAAATGGGTGTAATCTTCAAAGCCCAATCCGTAGTGTCCTATATTTTCTGTGGTGTACTTTGCCTTACTCATGGTTCGGATGGCCAATAGCTCCACCATATTTTCTTCTGATTTCCCCGCCACATCCGACAAAACGCGATTCATAGAATTGGCAATTTCCTTGGGTGAATTTAAATTCATCTGATGACCAAACTGTTTTACAAAGGTCGAAAAGGTCGCTATTTTCTCAGGATCAGGCACATCGTGAATTCGGTACACAAAAGGTTTTTTTGTTGGCGTCCCATCCTTGGCTCTACCAATAAAACTTGCCACGCGTCGATTGGCCAAAAGCATATACTCCTCGATGAGTTTATTGGCATCCTTGGCCTGTTTGAAGTAAACTCCGGTCGGGTGATTTGAATCGTTCAATCTGAACTTCACCTCAACGCGATCAAAAGTGATTGCACCTTCATCCACACGTTTGGCCCGCATAATTTTGGCCAGCTTATCCATTAAGAGTAGTTCTTCCGAAAACTTACCCTTCTTATCCTGAATAACCTCTTGAGCCCCTTCGTAGGTGAAGCGATGATCCGAATAGATGACCGTCCTTCCGAACCACTCATTCATCAGCTCGGCTTTATCATTTAAAGTGAATACGGCCGAGAAACACAACTTTTCTTCATGAGGCCTCAAAGAACACACCTTGTTGGAGAGCTTTTCAGGAAGCATTGGAACGACACGATCTACCAGATATACAGATGTAGCTCTTTCGAAGGCTTCATCATTCAAAAGAGATCCTTCTTCTACATAATGTGATACATCGGCTATGTGGATTCCGATTTCCCACAGACCGTCTTTTCCCTTCTGTATGGACAAAGCATCATCAAAATCTTTAGCATCATGAGGATCTATGGTAAATGTGCGTACCTGACGCATGTCCCTACGCTTGGCAATCTCTTCTTTTGAGATTTCTTCGGGGATGGCGGCGACAAAATCTTCCACGGCTTTAGGAAACTCATAAGGCAATCCGTATTCTGCAAGAATGGCGTGGATCTCAGCATGATGTTCTCCAGATTTTCCAATCACCTTGATGACCTCTGCAAAAGGACTTTTGGCGCGGTCTGGCCAATCTAAGATCTTGACCAGAACTTTATCTCCATTTTTGGCTCCGTTTAATTTCTCCTTAGCAATGTAAAAATCGGTTCCGACCCTGGAATTATCGGGAGTCATGAAGCAGGTGCGAGCATCGAGCCTTAAATTTCCTACAAATTCTGTTCTGCCTCGCTCAACAACTTTTACTACCTGGCCCTCCGGATTTTTCCCCGTATGCTTTCCGGTAAGAACTACTCTTACCTTGTCGCCCCCAAGGGTTTGTCCTGAGTTTCTGGGAGGAACATAGACGTCCGTTTCTAAATCGTCACAAATCACATAGCCTGCACCTGAGGCCGTCTTCTCAATTTTACCCTCATAGAAGGGCCGGCTTTCATTGGTAACGAACTTACCATGGCCTAATTCTTTTAGGGTACCATCCGTGAGCAAGTTTTTCAGAATAAATAGAATTTGGTGTTTTAGGATCTTGTCTTTCACCTTTAAAAGGCGGTAAATCTCCTTGTGGGTCAGCGGCGCATCATTCCCCTGGAATAGTTCAATAATACTTCTTTTCAGTGCTTTTAAATTCGGGGATTTTTTTCCTCCATTGCGTCTCTTCTTCATCGCTAGTAAATCTAACAAAAAAACCATTTGGTAGGCTTTATTATAGAGAAAGCTTTTTGTTAAATCATTGCGAAGTATTTGAAATCATGTACTTGTGTGTGCAGCATGCGCAGAATGAGGCGCCAAGAGGTTTATAGCGTTCATCTCGGACATTTGAATTGAGGCATAGTATTTGGTAACTTAAAGGATATGCTTAGATTTGTTAACACAACTCACAACAACAAATCCCTTGCCCAATGAAAATATGATTTAATGTGCGCCTAATTTTCGATACATGAAAAAACAAATTCTCTTTACTTTCGCATTGGTGTTGTTCTCCCACCTTCAAGCACAACATTGGTGTGGGACGGTTGAAAATCAAAAAAAGATTTTTGAGGACAATCCCGAGCTCAAAAAAGAAATCAAAAAAAAGGAGCATTTTTTCAATGAACTGCAAAAAAATCATGGTGAGAAGCGGCTGGAGAATGAGGATCCCTATATTATTCCCGTTGTTTTTCACGTCATCTATGAAAACGAGATTGACAACATCTCTATAGACCAAATAGAAGATCAAATGCGAATCATCAATGATGATTTTGCTCGATTGAATGCAGATACCATCAACACGCCTTCGGTATTTGCAGAAGTTGCCGGGGACACCAAGATTCAATTTCGCCTCGCAAAACTGGATCCCGATGGGCATTGCACTCAGGGAGTCACCAGAACCTACTCACACGAAACCTATAAGGCAGCTGAACAAATCAAGGAGCTGATTCAATGGCCGGCTAAAAATTACCTCAACATATGGGTGGTAAACAATATCACTTTTGAGATTCTTGGAATGGAGGACGCTGTCGTTCTCGGTTACGCTCAGTTTCCATCACGACTGAGTTCATCACCAGAAACAGATGGTGTGGTTTTGCGTGCTGATCGGTGTGGTTCCTCCGGAACTGCCGATGGTCGAAAAGGAAGAACCCTGACGCATGAAATAGGTCACTGGCTCAACTTAATTCATATATGGGGCGATGAAGAATGTGGAGATGACAACGTAAATGATACACCCACAGCTAGAGACAAAAATGGCGGCTGCCCTCAATTCCCATGGGCCGTCGGAAATTGCGAAAAAAGTAATGGCCAAACCATCCCACAAGAATCTGGGGAAATGTTTATGAATTACATGGATTATACGTATGGAAGCTGTCAAAACATGTTCTCTTTGGGTCAAGGAGCAAGGATGCGCAGTACAATTCGGGTCTATCGTCCTGAGATGGTCTCAGAAGATAATCTTGTGAAAACAGGTGTTAACGATGGTTTTGCAGTGGAAGTTTGTCGACCAATTGCCGACTTTCGGGCAGATAAGCGTTTCATCTGCTCCGGTGATGAGGTGCAGTATACCCAAACATCCTACAACGCTAAAAAAGAAAACCTAAGCTCGTTTGAGTGGACTTTTGAGGGCGGCACACCTTCCAATTCTACGGAAGAAAACCCAGCTGTTGTTTACAGCGAACAGGGCGTTTATAAAACCACATTAAAAGTCAGCAATCAAGCCGGACAAGACCGGCTTGTCAAAGAGTCCTTCCTCTACGTTTCTGATGTAACAAAGGGAATTCCTGCGCCTTACATCCAAAATTTTGGAGCTGAGGTGTTTGCTGAAAATACCGGTTTTGATCAATGGAGTCGGTCCTATTCTGAAGACTCCTCATGGACTTGGGATACATCTCTTTCAAACAATGCCTTAAAAATAAGAAGTGGACTGTTCAGCAAGCCCGGAGAAAAGCATGCCCTCGTAAGCCCTAGTTTTGACTTGACAAATACAAACGAAACGGTGACCGCCTATTTTGACATTGCCTACGCCAAAAGGAACGGCAACTCTAAAGATCAACTTGAAGTCTATATCAGTAAAGACTGTGGAGAGACCTGGCAAAAAAAATGGGCCAAAGACACTGAGGAACTGAGTACCTTTGGTCAAGGTAATGTTTATGTAAACTTCATCCCAAAAGCTGAACATTGGGACCCGTTTAGCATCAACCTAAGTAGTTTTAGGGGAGAGGAAAATGTGAAGTTTAAATTTGAATTTTCGGGAAAAGAAGGAAACTGGTTGTACTTGGATGATTTCATCATCACGGACAGTAGCAGCTTAGAACTTCATTCCAACTCCATTTCTGAACTGAAGTTGTTTCCAAACCCATCAAAAGGAGATGCGACGCTTGAATTTGAACTGTACGAAAATGCAGAGGTAGACATACGACTTACCAATGTTTACGGTGCTGTTATTGCGCGAGAAATGCGAAACCTAAAAGCTTCACTAAATCGCATTTCATTACAAGAACTGAATGGCTATTTACCTGCAGGTGTCTATTTCATTCAGCTTCAACACAAAAACTACAAACGCATCGAAAAATTGATTGTTACCCATTAATGTATCGCTCGATAACTAAAAACATGCTCGAATGAGGGGCTTCTTATAGAGGGTAAGGTTAATCTGTATGGGTCAACTTGTGAATCATTCCTTTGAAGATAAAGGAGTGGAAAGGCAAAACGGAAAACCAATACATCCTTCCTAGGAGACCTTTGGGCCTGAAGGTGGCCGTTTGAACAAGGGTATCCCCTTGCATCTTAAATTCAAGCCAGGCTTCTCCTGGGAGTTTCATCTCGGCAAAAAGTAAGAGTTTGCCTTCTTTTCTGTTCGCATATAAAACCCGCCAAAAGTCGACCACATCTCCGGCGGCAAGCTTATTTTGATTGGTTCGCCCCCTTCGCAGACCTACACCGCCAAATACCTTGTCGATAAAACCCCTAAGCCTCCATAGGAAATCCGCATAATACCAACCCGTTTCTCCTCCAATTTGCCAGATACGATCCAAACAATCTGTACGAGAGGCATAAGTCTCACGCTGAACATCTTTATAACAACCGTATTTGGGAACGCGAATAAAGTCAGAGAGGTTTAGATTAGATTGACCCGTAAGTACCAAAGAGTCTTTCCAGCTGGATACTATTTGGTTGCTACGAATCTTACTAAATGCTTTTCGGAGCGACTCTTCGTATTTCTCGGGCCGAATGTCCAAGATGTCTTCCAATCGTTTGTCTTTACAAACCACCTCAACCTTCATGCTATCTACCAAGGCAACGGCCAATTCATATGCAGTAGAGGTGACAAAGTACAACCAATAAGAAGACAGTCGAGGCGTCATGACTGGAACGATGATAAAGCTCCGTTCCAAGCCTCTCACCTTTCCATAAATCTCAAGGATCTCTTTGTATGAAAAGATCTCAGGGCCTCCCACATCAAATTCCTGATCGTATGTTTTGTCGTTGAACAAAGATTGGTTGAGAAAGCGAATGATGTCACTAATCCCAATGGGCTGAGATTTGGTTTCCAACCATTTTGGCGCAATCATGATCGGTAATTTTTCTACCAAGTCTCTGATGATCTCAAAAGAGGCACTCCCCGTCCCAATGATGATTCCTGATCGCAGTGTGGTGAAATGGTAGTCACCCTTTTTCAACTCATTTTCGACATTTTTTCGTGATTTGAGATGTTTCGATAAGGACTTTTCATTGATGATTCCACTCAAATAAACCATGTGCTTGACCTGGGTTTTGTTGAGGGCCTCACGGAAATTAATGGCGCAGGTTTTTTCTAAGGAAGTATAGTCCCCTGAGTTGGACATGGAATGCACCAGGTAATAAGCCCCATCAATATCTTTAGGGATTTTTTCTAAACTTTCTGCATCCAGAAGATCCACTTCAATAATTTGAATTTTTGCCCGTACCGAATCGGAAGGGTTGAAACGGTCTTTATCCCTTACGCAGCAAACCACATCGTAGCCCCTGTCCACAAGGACAGGCAGCAATCTTTTTCCGATGTAACCGGTTGCACCGGTAAGTAGGACTTTCACAATTTAGACGTTTGGTGAATGGCTTAAAGAGATTAGGATCGAATAAAATCGTAAAATTCGTTTCTCGTTTTGGTCGAATCAATAAATTCTCCGGTGAGTTTTGATGTCTTCATCGCCGTGCCGTGATGGCCAATACCTCTACATTGAACACAGTTGTGTGCCGCCTCAATCATAACAGCCACCCCTTTGTTCTCGGGAACAATTTTATGCAGTGCATCGTGAATGCGAACGGTTAAATTCTCCTGAATGGCTCCTCTTCTGGCATAATGCTCTACGATGCGGTTGAGCTTACTCAATCCAATGATTCTTTTATTGAGCTGAGGTATATACGCAATGTGAGCCTTCCCAATAATGGCTTGGTGGTGATGCGAACACATGGATATTACCGGGATGTTCCCTTCAAAGATGATCCCATCATAATCGTAATTGGGAAAGGTGGTAATGTTTGGAAACGCATTGTAGCGTCCGGCCCACAAATCGTTTACATATGCCTTGGCAACGCGCTTTGGCGTTTCCTTGGAGTTGGGGTCGTTTTCCCAGTCGCAACCCAATGCGTCTAAAAACTCCCCAAACTTCGCTGCGGCTTTCTTAATCATAGCGGCCTTCTGGGTTTTGGTCAGAGGACCATTGACGTCTTGGCCGTCGGCGAATCCTAGGTTTCGTAGTTCAGGATTTAAATCGATAATGTGAGCGTTAGAGCCTTGGTCTTGGTTAGAATCATCCATAATATTCAACAAAGTTGTTTTCGGTTTCACATAGTTTTACGCAGTGTAAAGTATTGCCCGTAGCGGTAACTCCCGGAGCAAGTTCTTCAAAGATTTGGACCGCAATATTTTCAGCTGTGGGCACCATACCCTGCATAAAATCGACCTCTATATTGAGGTTTTTATGATCCATTTTTTCGACAATTTTCTCTTTGATTAAATCACTCAAGATTTTCATGTCAATAACATAACCCGTATCTGGGTCAATGGTCCCTTTTACGGTTACAAATAAGATGTAATTGTGGCCATGCCAATTTTTGTTAGAACACTTTCCAAAAACTTTCTCATTCTTGGCATCATCCCAGGTCGGGTTAAACAATCGGTGAGCAGAATTAAATCGCTCTCGCCTTATGACGTGTACTTCTTTCATTTTGTATAACTTTTGTTATGCTAAGTTATGCATAATTTTACTAACTTTGCTTGTATAAGATAACAAAAAATATGGATGCACGCAGTCTAGATAGAATCATTGAAATGGCTTGGGAAGATCGAACGCCCTTTGAAGCCATCAAAATACAATTTGACCTATCTGAGTCTGATGTTATCAAACTCATGCGCAAGGAGTTAAAGCTAAGTTCTTTCAAGCTATGGCGTAAAAGGGTTCACAGTGGAGTTAGTAAAAAACACGCACAAAAAAGAAGTGCATCAATTTCACGGTTTAAGTGTTCCAGGCAGCGAAACATCTCGAATAATAAGATTTCGAAACGATAAGTGCTTCTTCTCAAAACAACAAAAGCCCCGAATTCGGGGCTTTTGTTGTTTTGACTAAATGATTAATTATTACTTATCATCATGTGCCGGGCAAAGTTGGAAATTAGGGACATCTTCCTTCAATTTCATTTGGTAGCCTTGGGCATAATGAAGGTGACCCAATCCGTTATAACCGTATTCCGGCAAGTAAGGATTCCCCGCGCCGTCTTTAACGATCACGATAAGATCTGTGATGCTTGAGAATACTTGCTCCACGTCAACCGGATCTGGACAAGTATATCCGATCATGCTCCAACCCTCATTCATATCCATAGGTCGGTCGGTGAGCGATGAGTTGCAGCCTTGATCCAGTTGATTTTCAAGGTCTGTAATCGTTTGGTAAGCTTGAGTCAGCTGAGCATATAACATGGCCATGTCGGCATTAACGCCACTTGAGTCTTCATGAGAGAAATGACAAGAACCATCGTCTTCATCAGCATTCGGATTAAAGTTCACGGCATCAGAATTCATACATCCGTGATGATGGTCGTGATGGTCGTGGTGATCCGTAGTATCGTGATTGTCGTAATAACATGAACCGTCTTCTTGGGTAGCATGCGGATTAAAATTCATCGCATGATCGTCAGTACATCCATGATGGCTACAATGGTCGTCATGAGGAATAGAGTCGCTGAAGTCTGCAGAGTAAGCGTCATGGCAATCGTATTCATCAAACGCATCTTTTACCAAGACAATGTTGAAGTCTTCATACAAGGCATATAAAAACAGGGTGTCATAGGATTGATAAAAGTCATACCATTCCAAGGAATCATTATGGAAGTCCAGGACTAGGGTGTCATGGAAGAGCGAATAACTTCCGTGGTCGTAATAGGTTTCATCTTCTGTGTACTCAATCAGCGTGAAGGTTTGATCCCCAGTAAAGTGAACCGACATAGACAAGGAATCTATCTGTTCAAGGCCATTTTCTATCATGGAGACCAAATTCCACGGCCCCTCAATAGGCGAATGGCAAGGTCCTTCATTTGGATCTTGTAAGGAATCGAAATGATGGGCCAAGTCATCATCGTGACATGGCTGGTGGTGATCTAAAGAGTCATGATCATCGTAATGGCATGACCCATCTTCTTCTCCCGCATGTGGGTTGTAGTTGATGGCATAATGATCAGTACATCCGTACACATGACAGGCTTCCGAGTCAAAGTCCGAGAAATCTCCACCGTTCGTGTGATCGTTGTCCTCACAATCATGATGTCCTTCCTCATCTTTAACCAACACGATGGTCAGATTCTCATAAAGGCTCATCAACACCGTAGAGTCTGGATAAGAATGCACGGCATAAGCTTCACTTGGTTCTTCTGGGAAATACATCACTAAAGTATCGTTGTAGAACTCGTAGCTTCCTTGATCGCTTAAGGTGCCACTTGAAGAAACCTCTGCATAAATAAAGGATTGCATCGGTTCAAAATGTAAAAACATATCCACACCCTGTTCCATATCCACAACTCCGTTCTCCATCACAGAAACCACATTCCATAAACCCTGTATTGGTGAAGGGCAAAAGGAGTGATCCGCAGTTCTTGCGGTATCAAAGTGATTCACATAATCGTTGACACATGGATTTACAAAGTCCATTGAATCCGTGGGTTCGAAAATACAGGACCCGTCATCTTCATTAACGTAAGGGTCAAAATTTACTGCCATCCAGTTGAAACATCCTGCCGATGCACATCCATCACTAATGTTGGCATATGCGTTGTAATCCGGACGGTGAGGATTCAAGCAACCTACAATCGTTTCTACCGATGTAAATACGTAGTTCATGTTTTCTTCTGCGCCATCTAGGGTCAGTGTGTCGCCTTGAACCGAGTAGAAGAAAGGTTCCACGTCATCTTCTACCAGAAGGTAGATCGTATCCCCCACAAACATGAAGCTACCGAGATCGGTCTCGTGATTGCCTTCAGAAAAAGAAGTCATCGTCAGGCTGTTGTGTGCATTAAAGTGAAGGTAACTCACAAGACTATCGGCATCCTCTTCAGAAGAAAAGATCATGAGCCAAGAACCATGAACAGGTGTATGGCAAGCGGTATCTATAGCATGATGAAGTAAGGTATCCGAGTGGTTGTGCGCTAAGGTGTCTAGGAAGTGTGGCTCCTCTTTTTGACAAGAAAAAGGGTCTAGATTGTCTCCACAATCTCCTATAATTCCCAGATAAGGAGCGCCTCCACTTACATCACCCAAAGACCAAAAGACCTCTTCAGGGAACTCACCAGCACTTACTTCTATCCTATGACATTCAGACAAGTCAAGGCAAATTTGAGCAGAGCCTATTGAATCTTTGCTTAGAGAAACTTTAGAATCTCCTACAGATAATTCAGCGCCATTCCAACCATCACCATATTCGTCGAGCATGTTAACAATCAATTCATCTCCATTGCAGTTCCCTTCGCAGTCGTATCCATAATCTGGACCGTCACCGCCGCATTCCCCACATTCGTCGAGTTCCAAACAAGCGCCATCGTCATAAAGTGCCGCAGCATCATAATTACAAGCCGACACATCGGTACATCCGAAGTCTGAATAAGACCATTCCTCATCTTCATCGTAAATTTCAGTGTAGTCATTTACCCAATCGTAAAAGTAGGACACACGCGCCCAAATACCAGGGTAATCAGCATCTGCACATCCAATTCCCCAGCTGGTAGCTCCCGCCAATAACCATTCGGTATCGTCTGCATTTCGAACCACAAGTGGGCCCCCAGAATCTCCTTGGCAGGCATCTTTACCCCCTTCTCCGACAAAACCGGCGCATATCATGGTCGCATCTACTTCATCACAAGAGTAGGCTCCGGAATTTCCCTGCGCATCTTGCGCAGCACCACAAGCCACATCATTGTCCACTATGGGTAATTCAACGGCTTGTAAAATACTCGAAGTGGGGCCATCTGAGGATATAGAGCCCCATCCCGATGTTATAGCAGTAATCCCCGCGATTTCCAAATCGGTTTGATCGGGACTCATCAAGCCGATGGGTTGAACTTTATGTGTAAACTTAATGGTGTCATGCAGCTTAATCAATGCGATGTCAGAACCGCTAGAAACATCTTGGTAGTCGGGGTGAACGATAACTTCTGATGCCGCATAAGTCATTCCACCGGCTGCATAGGCATCTTCAGACCCCACCCTAACAAAGACCGTACTTTCATCTTCGCCCTCTAGGCAATGTGCGGCCGTTAAAATCCATTGATTCGATATCACAGAAGCTCCGCAATAACCGCCTCCAGAGGCATTCACCAAAGCAGCCTGCCAAGGATATTCGTGTAGATCGGCATCATAGCCGTTCACGATTCGCTCTTGGGCCTGAAGTCCAATAGCGGTAAAAATCCATAAACTAAATAAGGTGAGTGCTTTTTGTAGTTGCTTTTTCATGATTTCGAGAGGCTAGGTTCTTATTTGATGAGATTGAGTTGTTTGGTGACACTACTCTTATGACCTTCTAATTTGTAGAAGTACACGCCAGCTGGAAGACTGCTTGCGTCCATAGCAATTGTGTGCTTGCCTTTTTTGAATTTGCTTGCGGCCAATGTTTTTACCTTTTGACCCAATGCGTTGGAGAGGGTGAGGTTGATTTTTGCGTCTTTAGGGAGGTAGAAACTGATTTCCGTGTTTTCTACAACAGGATTGGGTACGTTTTGAAAGAGCTCGATGCTTTGCTCAATTTCTTTGTTTAAGGTCAAAGAACCCACCACAGAAACTCCGTCTTTGGTGAAGACTTCACTGCCCCGCTCCCAGCGTTTTACCTGAACTTGACTCAGGCGATCTTCCGACTGATCGTAATATTGGATGCTGAAGTTCTCTCCCTTCGACATCCCCTCTTTGGCGGTGGTGGTTTCATCGTCTCCCCAGATGGCCAAACCGGCATGTCCCTTTTGCTCAGGACGCCAGGCCACGGAGGCTACCATATTTTTCTGCGAGTCGTAGACCGCAATCTCATCCCCCAGCTCAGGAGATACCTCCCAGGCAGAACCCAAAATCAGTAAGGTATGGTTGAGGCCCGTATTCACAGGCTGTGCAAATCGCTCCGTATCCATAGTTTTTCTTTGGTAAGGACTCAACTCTTGGTTTTGAGCTAATAGACCCGTGCTCAATACAATTGTGAACAACAACAGGGAGGGATTAAAATACATGTCGATCGAATTTTAATTATACATCTAAAATAACCATTTATTCCAAATCTACCCACAAATCACAACAGATACTGAGGCTAAAGATCTGAAACTAGCGGAACGAACTACGAAAAGCCTCTTTTTAGGAGACTTTTCGTGATCTTACAATCTTAAATCAGAGAATTATTTTTTTAACTGAATTTAATCGACATTCAAAATTTCGTTGATTTTTGCAGGCATCCCTTGGATGTAAGCATCGCATAGGCTGAAACCTTCAATCGTTTCGGTCAGCTTGATTTGATAACCTTGTCCGGGTAAAAAGTCGCCAATACCGTTGAAGCCAAACTCTGTTAAATAGGCTTTCCCATCGCTGTTTTTTACAATGATGATTTTATCGGTATGCGCTGAGAGCGCCTCCGCAACATCATCGGGCTCAGGGCATCCGTAGCCAAACATGTTCCATCCATTTGCTAGGGTAATGGCTGTGTTCCAAGGCTCAAAGAGTTCGAGAATTTCATCTGCTGCACTCGAAGTACTCGAGGGAGCGGCGTTAACAATTACTCTTCCAACCATACCATACTGGGCATGTGCACCCACCGAGCAATCGTAATCGTAGGTTCCTGCATCTGGGAAGGTAATAGAACCCATGGTCCCAGCGCCCTGAGTCGGGAGTGAAGCCTCTGCAATGGATGTAGGGTTTCCGAATGAAGCTCCAGTAACCGTATTCACATCAAAGTTAACATCATGCGTTCCTCCCAAACTTACCCAAGTTACTATATCTCCAGCGGTAATGGTAAGTTCTGCTGGCTCATAAACGAGTCCTGATCCTACATTTACTGTGTGCGTGGTTTGGGCGAGTAGCGTGATGGGGGTTAACAGGACACTTAAACATAGTTTTCTCAGTAATCTAGGGGCTTTAAGGGACGTGCTTATCTTTCTCATAGTGAATGGGTTTTAACCAAAGTTACGAAAAATTAACGGCTCCAAATCCATTCTCAATTTTGCCAAGCGTAGTGTTAAAGCCTCTAATTTTTAGAAAATAAAAACGCTCTAAGCCATTAATCCGCCATTCGTCGAGCGTTCTTTTTTATCCGGTTTGGTCCTTCAAACGCTCTATCAGCATTTGTGTGATTCGTTTGTTGAAATGGTTTTGTTGGGCGGCGTAAACTTCGTATTCGTCTACCGTAAGCAGTGAAATCACCGCACCGATGAATAAGGCTTTAAGCTTGGCATCTTTCTGAAATAAGCGTTCGATACGCTCCTCTTGCTCGGGCTTGGTAAGCGTCCCAAAACTGATTTTGTAGGATTCACAGACCTGCATAAACATCTTCAGAAATAGGTCGTTCTGAAATTTAAGTATGGGACGTAACACCCGATTTTGGAAGTCTTCTTCGGGCCTTGATTTTTTCGCATCATCAATAATGATGGAAGGACGACAGGCTAAGAGTTTTTCGGAACGGTTCATGGGTTTGCGTTTCATTTGAATTTAATCTACAAAATTACACAAACAAAAGACTCAATTTAGAGAACTACTCAGAAATAAAAAAGCACTTACAAAATGAAAGTGCTCTTTATGATTGACAAATAGCCTTATGTCTGATGAAAAGCTATGAGCGATTGATTAAGAAGTAACCCACACAAATGGTGAGTATAGAACCCCCAAAAATCAGAAGATCTTCTGGGGTAGAAAAGTCTGCCGAGAGTTTGAGCATTTTTTCGAAGAACTTCACAATCAAGACGATGATGATCACCTTAATGATTTTATTCTTAAGTTGGTCTAAACTTTTTATTTTCAGGGTAGAATCTGAAAACTTTCCCTTGGCAAAGTCAATCTCACTGATGAAGAGCTCATAAACTCCAAATCCGAAAATCAACAATACAATACCGATTAAAAACAAGTCAATAGAGGAGATGATTCCAAACAGCAAGTCATTGTTGTTGGTGATGGAAGGATCAAAAAGTGGGTTTTTGAAAATGATGGCCTGGAGAATGTCCCAGCTACCAATGACAAACAAAGCAATGGAAGAAAGTATAGACAAAATCACTGATAAAATCACTACATACCTCAAGCTCCAAAGGGCTTTTTCAAATTTGTTTTCAAAACTAGAATTCATATTGCTGTTTTTAAACCGAATTAATTTTTTGCGGAAGGTACAAAAAAAGCACCTACATTGCCGTGAGTGCTTTGATTGGATTGCATGACCAAATCTATAATTGACAAGGCTACCTACATGCTAAGAATGCCATTAAATTCATGGCACCCGGCATCAGATCAATTGGTCTTGACATCAAAACTATATTTGATCATTTCTCGGGATAAGTTTCTACCACTCCAATCCACTTTTATTTTATTACCTCCTTGATCTTCAACGCTCATCAAGCCATACTGTCCTGATCCTGGAAAAGCCCCGTGGCTATAAGGTCCGCCTTTCTTTGAACCGCTTCTAGACAAAGCCCCCGCATGAAAAACAGGAAACCCTTGTACCTCAGCATCTGAGTAATTGCTGTTGGTGCCGTCATCAATTGCGATCATGTGTGCATCTCCACTTAACATACACAATCCGTTAATGTCATTATCAACGATGAAATTAGCGATTTCATTTCTTTCTTCTTGATACCACTCCCAGCCATCGTCGCCCTCGCCCTCCTCACTAATCCAAGGAAATGTGTTTATCCATACGATCAAAGGATAAGTGCCCTGAGCTTCTAACAATTTGTTTTTAAACCATGCCTTCTGCTCCGTCCCCAATACTGTTTTATTTGAAGTGCTTATTCTGTATGGAGTTCTCTCCGATCGGTTGTCTGTTAGGATAAACAATACCCTTCCGACATTAAAAGATTGATAAATTGGGACATCTCCAGAACCTGCATCAAGCGGATGGTGGGGTACAAATTGCTGATAGGCCAATCTTGATGAGTTACGACCAGCGGCATTGGCGTCGGAGTTGTTGGGTCCATAGTCGTGATCGTCCCACATGTAGGCCATAGGTGTGTTCTTAAAAAGTCTACCCATATCCGTCCCGGAAAGCTGATTTTCATAGGCCCTGCGAAATCGATTGATGTCATTAGAGCCGATATTACTGTAATGAAGGTCGCCCGTATGTAGAAAGAACAGAATGTCATCATTCGCAATGGTATTGTATACTCTCCCGTCTGCAGATTTACTACAAGCCCCAAAGGCAAAGGAGAAGCTCATAGGCTCATTTGACACCGTTTTAAACTTCCCCGTGTAATTAGTTACGCGTTCTGCATTATTGTCGATTTCAAGACCATAATAATACTGAGTATTGGGTTCCAATGAGGCAAGATCGAAAGTCACAATCCTGTTGTTGGCTATTGAGTCCGAAATTTTATAATCACTGTAGGTTGGGCTGACTAAATCTTTCCCTGTACCTAAAACCAATCTTACACTATCAGAGTCTAGACTTACTTGTGCAGTTACTTTTGCGGTGTTTTCTGTGACGCCCCCAGACCATAGAAAATTGATTAAAGGATCGGTCTGCTCATCCAAGGCCTGCTCTTGCTCGTACATAAAATCATCCATGTCACCACAACTGATGAAACTGAACAGTATTGTGGCTAATAAAAAAATCGAATAATTACATTTTCTGGCTAAATCCATAATTTTATTTGATTGGTTGACACGGCGTAAATATAGATTTATATTTTTTCCTTTTTGTGCTACCACAAAAAAAGCACCTACATTGCTGTAAGTGCTTTGATTTGCTTGCTCCCCCTCTTGGACTCGAACCAAGGACCCTCTGATTAACAGTCAGATGCTCTAACCAGCTGAGCTAAGGAGGAGTGTTTGCGGTGGCAAAGATACTAATCTTCGTGAGAAGAAAAAGTCAAATTCAAAAAAAAGAATTTAGGAAAATATAGGTGCTTGAAAATTTTATTTTCTGCTGCGACCAAAGCATAAAAAATGATCTCGATGGACCCTACACAAACTTCTCCACAAGGCTTTTGGCAAATTCCTCCAACTGAGCGCGAACTCTCCGGAAAGCCGCTTCTTTTTCGTCCAAAACCTTCGAAGGATCCTCAAAATTGCGGTGGATGGTTTGCGTGGCCTTAGGGAAAACCGGACAAGTCTCTTTGGCATGATCACAGACCGTAACGATCAAATCAAACTCCATATGAAGGTATTTGTCCATGAGGTCTGAGGTGTGGCTCGAAAGATCAATACCGATTTCGTTCATATAGAATACCGCATCCGGATTGATACCGTGGGTTTCCACACCCGCACTGTAAACTTCAAACTTTCCTTCAGAAAAATGTCGCAACCAAGCTTCTAAAATCTGACTTCTACATGAGTTCCCGGTACATAAAACAAGTATTTTTTTCATCCTTTGACGCGTAATTGAATTTGCATAAATTTGTCCTGTAAAATTAAAGCAATTTGCCAATTATGAAAGCTACGACCAAAGAAATTCAGAATACCATCAGTCCAAAAGAAGCGCTTGAATTTTTAATCGAAGGAAATGCTCGTTTTGTTGCACAGAAAAACGAAACGAAAGATTTGATGAAGGATGTGGAACTGAGTGCAAATGCGCAATACCCATTCGCAAGTGTTTTGAGTTGTATTGACTCTCGCGTTGCGACAGAGCTTATTTTTGACCAAGGTATTGGAGATCTTTTCAATGTGAAAATTGCTGGGAATGCCGTAAATACAGACGTCATTGCCTCTTTGGAATACGCGTGTCATTTTGCTGGCTCCAAATTGCTTTTGGTCTTAGGGCACACAAAGTGTGGGGCCATTACCTCTGCCTGCCAGAACGTGGAGTTTGGAAACATCACTTCGCTATTAAAGAAGTTTGACGTCGCCAAATCTAAGGTAAACCCTTCAGAACCGACTTCTGAATATGTAGATGCCGTTGCCAAACAAAACGTGCTTGAATGTATGTCGCAATTGAGAACAGAAAGTCCTGCCCTCTCAAAGTTAGAGCAAAATGGAGACATCATCATTGCGGGTGCCATGTACGATGTGGCCACGGGTAAAATTGAACTGGTTTAATCCCAAAACTTGATGCACTGGGGAGCGCAAATTTTTCAAAACCATTCGGCAAAGTCATTCGAAAAAGTTGCCTTGGAAATTTTTCAATTTCAAGCCCAATCCAATCCCGTCTATCGGAATTATCTTCATCACATCAAGGTAGACCCCATAAGTGTCACTAAATTAGATGAGGTCCCCTACCTTCCGATTGAGTTGTTTAAAGCTCATGAAGTCGTGTGCCAACCCCATCAGAGCCAACAAGTTTTTACCAGCAGTGGTACCGCAGGGGTTCAGAGCCAGCACTCCGTTCATGACCTATCTATTTATGAACAGAGTTTCTTTAAGGGGTTTGAGCATTTTTATGGCGCGGCCCAAGACTACACCATTCTCGCTCTTCTGCCTTCTTACCTAGAACGCAGTGGCTCTTCACTCATTTATATGTGTGAAAAATTGATTCAAGCTTCTGAAAAAGAAGAAAGTGGTTTTTACTTAAATGAACACGAGAAGCTCTATGCGCAACTCCAACACTTAGAAAAAAAAGGTCAAAAAACACTCTTAATTGGGGTTAGCTTCGGCCTTCTTGATTTTATAGAAAAACATCCTTTACCGCTTGAGCATACCACCGTGATGGAAACCGGTGGAATGAAGGGGCGCCGTAAAGAAATGATTAGAGAAGAGTTGCATGAACATATTGGTGCCGCCTTTCATCAAAAAAATATTCATTCGGAATATGGAATGACGGAACTCTTATCGCAGGCTTACGCCAAAGAGCAAGGCCGTTTTAGCTGTCCTCCCTGGATGAGAGTGAGCTGCAGAGACATCAATGATCCCTTTTCAAAATCCAAACATAGAGGGGGCCTCAACATCATTGACTTGGCCAATGTGTATTCCTGTGCTTTCATAGCCAGCCAAGACCTAGGTAAAATAAATGCCGACGGTAGTTTTGAAGTACTGGGGAGATTTGACTACAGCGATGTTAGGGGTTGCAACTTGATGGTTGGATCATCCCTTTGAAAATAAATCCTGAATTGAAGCCTAAATCGCCTTCAATAAGAAATAGTTCTTTTTCCCCTTCTGCACCAAGATGTATTTATCGTTCAATAAAGCCTCAGAATTGATGATTTTCTCGGCGGTAACCTTCACCTTATTGATGCTGACCGCATTGGATTTAAGCATTCTACGTGCATCTCCGTTGGATGAAAAGACTTGTGATTTTTGAGCCAACAAATCAATCACCTCTACCCCTTCTTCGATGGCTGCTTTAGAAACCTCAAATTGAGGAACGCCCTCAAAAATATCAAGTAGGTCGCGCTCTTGAATGCTCTTTAATTGCTCTGCCGTATTTTTTCCAAATAGAATCTCAGAAGCTTCTATCGCTCTTTGGTATGCCTCAGTACCGTGAACACGCTCGGTCACATCTTTTCCGAGTGCTTTCTGTAAAGCCCTTTGGTGAGGGACTTCTTCGTGTTTGGCTATCAGTGTGTCTATCGCTTCCTTGGACATCAGGGTGAAAATCTTGATGTACGTTTTGGCATCTTCATCCGAGGCATTCAACCAGTACTGGTAAAACTTATAAGGAGAAGTTCTTTCTGCATCCAGCCATACGTTTCCGCCTTCGGTTTTTCCGAATTTAGTTCCATCTGCCTTTTTAATTAAGGGCGTAGTGATCGCATAGGCTTCTCCTCGAGCTTTTCTTCTGATCAGCTCGGTACCGGTTACAATATTCCCCCACTGATCAGAACCCCCAAGCTGAAGCTTGCAATTCTTTTCCGTATACAAATGGTAAAAATCGTAGCCCTGAACCAATTGGTAGGTAAACTCCGTGAAGGACATACCCGTTTCCAAACGAGATTTTACGGAATCTTTCGCCATCATGTAATTGATGCTGATGTGCTTACCCACATCTCTAATGAAATCCAAAAAATTAAAGTCTTTAAACCAATCGTAGTTGTTCACAATTTCCGCCGAGTTCTCTCCGCATTCAAAATCTAAAAAACACGCCAACTGTTTCTGAACGCAGGATAAATTATGGGCCAATATTTCTTCAGAAAGGAGGTTTCTCTCCTTAGACTTACCCGATGGGTCACCTACCATTCCGGTAGCACCACCAACAAGAGCTAAGGGTTTGTGTCCGGCACGCTGAAGGTGCACCAAAGTCATGATTTGCACCAAACTTCCTATGTGCAAGGAATCTGCTGTTGGGTCGAAGCCAATATAAGCAGAGGTTACCTCCTTTTGGAGTTGTTCTTCTGTTCCAGGCATGATATCGTGTATCATGCCTCTCCATTTCATTTCCTCAACAAAGTTCATCATAGGTATTTTTGTAAACGCGTAAAAATAGCAGTTTTATTCTGTATATAAAACAACAACATTTACTTATCTTTCTGCCATGATATTAGTTACTGGAGCAACAGGCTTGGTCGGTTCGCATTTGTTGTATCAACTTTGTCAAACCGAAACAAAAGTACGCGCATTAAAAAGAGACCGTTCAAATCTTGATGCCGTAAGAAAAACCTTTTCCTATTACACCAAAGATGTCGACAGCCTATTCCAGAAAATAGAATGGGTGGATGCCGACCTTCTGGACCTGTCAGCTTTAGAGCTGGCCTTTAAGGAGATAACCCTGGTCTATCATTGTGCCGCTTGGATAAGTTTCAACCCGAAACACCGATACAAAATGCGCCAAAACAATGTTCGGGGAACGGAAAACATGGTGAATTTGTGCCTGGCTCATGATGTGGAGAAACTCGTTTACGTATCTTCAGTCGCTGCCCTAGGTGCAACCGAAAATCAAGAACTGAAAACCGAAGAAAACCTTTGGGTTGACAGCCCCAAAAACAGCCATTATGCCATCAGCAAGTACCAGTCCGAATTAGAGGTATGGCGAGGTATTGAAGAGGGTTTAAGTGCCGTAATCGTGAACCCTTCCATAATTCTAGGTCCCGGAAATTGGAGAAAAGGAAGTTCTCGCATCTTCTATCAAATTTGGAAGGGATTGTCTTTTTACACCCCTGGGGCGAATGGTTTTGTGGACGTCAGAGACGTTGTGGACGCCATAGTACAATTGATGCACAATAAGACCACCTCTGAACGCTATGTTTTGAATGGAGAAAACACCTCCTACCAACAAATCTTTGACTACATCGCTGAGGCCATGGGTAAGAAAAGCCCAAGCATAAAAATCAGTCCTTGGCTGAGTGGAATCGCATGGAGGTTGGCGAAAATCGTTTCTGTGTTAACGAGGAAAGCGCCACTTCTCACTAAAGAAACCGCCGAATCAGGCAACAAAACTACTCGTTTTAGCAACGCTAAAATTAAAAGCCTCCTGAATTTCAAATTCCGGCCGGTGAAAAAAAGTTGTTTTGATTTTTCGGACTTCCTCCGAATGGATTTAGAAAAATAAACCTTAGCGTCGGCTTATTCCATCATTTGAATGTTTGTTAGTACGGAGTCCATAAGTCGCTCCATAACTTCAGGGGTTTTGGCGTAATGCGCAAAGCTGGAGTCAAAGGCTGCCAAGCTGTAACCTTTTGACTCAAATAAGGCGCTGTAATAATCCTGAAGCGTTAAGCTATCAGATGGGACTCCTTCCAACATATTGAGTTGCGCTGCAGACTCCAACAGATGGACATCTGCTAAGGCGTTTATCATTTCCTTTTCAGATAAAATGCCCTCAGGCAGTGGGTCCGGCTTCTGGGTGCAGGAAACTAAGGCAATCATAAAAAGAATACTGATCAGTTGCTTCATATCATCGGTCAAATTCTAGGCGCATCCCTCGAGTTTGCTCATCGAAGGTACCGTTGTCATACACCAAATTACCATTTACAAAGGTCTTTACCACAGACGATTTAAAGGTTTCCCCCTCAAACGGAGACCAACCACAATCGTATAAGATATTGCTCTTCTCAACGCGCCAAGATTTTTCTATATCTACAACCACAAGGTCTGCAAAATATCCGGGTCGTATAAACCCTCTTTCTTTCAGTTGAAAGCAGGTTGCTGGTGCGTGACACATCTTATTGACAATCCACTCCAAGCTGACTTTCCCCTGGTGGTAAAACTCTAGTAGAGCTACCAGAGCGTGCTGCACCAGCGGCCCTCCTGAGGGCGCATTGAAATAGGTGTTATCCTTTTCCTCCTGAGTGTGGGGGGCATGATCTGTTGCAATGATGTCGATACGATCATCCAGTAAAGCTTTCCAGACGCCCTCTCGATCCGCAGCAGATTTTACGGCAGGGTTCCACTTGATGTAAGTCCCTTTTTCATCGTAATTCGAATCGTCAAACCAGAGGTGATGTACGCAGGCTTCTGCGGTAATTCGCTTTTCTTCCAAAGGAATATCATTCCGGAACAGTTCTGTTTCTTTTTCCGTAGAAATGTGGAGTATATGCAAACGCGTGTTGTGCTCCTTAGCCAAACGTACCGCCAATGATGACGACTTATAGCAAGCTTCAACATTGCGTATAACAGGATGGTATCGAATGGGTAGCTCTTCTCCAAACTCTGCTTTCATCTTTGCCGTGTTGGCTCTTATGGTTGCTTCATCTTCACAATGCACGGCAATCAGCATATCACAACTTGAAAAAATTGCATTCAACACTTCTTGGTCGTCCACCAACATGTTCCCGGTGGAAGAACCCATGAAAATTTTTATCCCTGCAACGCGTTTTGGATCGGTTTTTAATACCTCTTCAATATTCTCGTTGGAGGCGCCCATAAAAAAGGAGTAGTTGGCCAAGGAGTCTTTTGCACCAATCTCGTATTTGTCTTCAAGAAGCGCTTGAGTTAGGGCCTGGGGCTTGGTATTCGGCATTTCCATAAAGGAGGTAATCCCTCCCGCAACGGCTGCTTTCGCTTCTGTATAGATTCGTCCCTTGTGCGTAAGGCCAGGCTCTCTGAAATGCACCTGATCGTCTACGACTCCAGGCATTAGAAATTTTCCCGTAAGGTCAATCACCTCGGCTTCTGAATCCTGAAGGGAAGGAGCGATTTTTGAAATGCGATCGCCTTCTATGAGAACATCCGCTGTTTGCACAGATCCTTCGTTGATGATTTGTGCGTTCTTGAGCAGTTTTTTCATGCCTTAGCTTTTCCTATTGTTGTTTATACCTGATAAATAAACTCTTTAGCTTCATTTGAATGACGCCAAAAAAGGCTTCGTAAAAAATGGAGGTACTCATCTTAGACTCTCCCTCTGTACGATCCGTAAAGATAACGGGAACTTCTTTAATCTTATACCCAAACTTCCAGGTTTTAAATTTCATTTCTATCTGGAAAGCATAACCCACAAAAGTTACGTTTGACCTCAAAACATTGATGAGTACCTGCCTTCGGTAGCATTTGAATCCAGCCGTAGAGTCATCCAAAGGCAATCCAGTAATGAGTTTCACATATCGAGAGGCGAAATAAGACATCATCACCCGTCCGATGGGCCAGTTGATCACATTGACCAAGCCACCCACATAACGTGAGCCTATGGCCAAATCGTTACCATCAATAGCACAGGCTTCATATAAGCGTATCAAGTCGTCTGGGTTGTGAGAAAAGTCACAATCCATTTCAATGAAATAATCATAGTCTCGCGCCAAGCCCCACCGAAATCCGTGGATGTAAGCCGTTCCTAAACCTAGTTTCCCCGTTCGCTCCTCCAAAAAAAGAGCCGATGGGAATTCCCTTTGTAATTCCTTGACAATGCCGGCTGTTCCATCGGGTGAACCATCATCTACCACCAATACATGAAAGGATTTCTCCAATGAAAACACCTTACGTAGCATCTTTGCTACGTTTTCTTTTTCGTTGAAGGTAGGTATGATTATGAGGGTATCAGACATCTTTTCTAGGTTGAAAAGCAAATGTAATGGATTTTTACAAAATTCCACACGCCTCTACCCGTACAAAAACCATACCCGGTAGCAGACCAAAAAAAGGTTTTCGAGAAATTGTTTAAAGAGCAAGAATCTGCTCGGTTACTTATGCGATACTGGAACCGTTGGAAGTGGATTCAGAGGGTTTCACGAACCTTAAAGTCCCATCTTTATCTTCTGCCATGAGGACCATCCCTTGTGACTCAATGCCCTTTATCGTCCTCGGTGCTAAATTCACCAATACGGAGACTTGTTCTCCAACAATCTCTTCTGGAGCATAGTAAGCGGCAATTCCAGAAACCACCGTTCGCACATCAATTCCCGTATCTATAGTTAATTTGAGTAGCTTTTTGGTTTTCTTTACTTTTTCAGCGCCCGTGATGGTTCCCACACGAATATCCATGCCCGTAAAATCGTCAAAGCTTACGTTCGGCTTTTGTGCCTCAACCGTTTGGTTCGCCAATTTTGTTGCCTCCAATTTAGCCCACTGAGCTTCAATCTCTGCATCCTCTATTTTTCTAAATAACAACTCCGCCTTCTGAATCTGAGCACCGGCTTTCATGAGATCATCAGCTCCGGCTTTTCCCCATTTTGAAAGTTCTAAGCCTAACATTTTACTCAATTTGCTGGCCGTAAAAGGAAGAAAGGGCTCTGATAAAATGCTCAAATTGGCAGCAATCTGAAGGGCAATGTTCATGATGGTTTGCGTTCGATCCGCATCGGTCTTAATCAATTTCCACGGCTCCTCATCCGCCAAATATTTATTCCCCAGTCGGGCCAAATTCATCATCTCGGCAAGGGCCTCTCTGAATCGGTAGGCTTCAATAGACTTAGATATTTTATCCGGGAACACTTTTAACTCTTTTAATACTTCTTGATCTGTGTCTGATAGAGGTCCGCGCTCAGGAACCGCACCCTCATAGTATTTGTTGGTTAAGACCACCACCCTATTGATGAAGTTTCCGTAGATCCCAACCAACTCAGAATTGTTTCGTGTTTGAAAGTCTTTCCAGGTAAAGTCATTGTCTTTGGTTTCAGGAGCCGTAGCACACAACACGTAGCGCATCACATCCTGCATGTTTGGGAAGTCCTCTAAGTATTCATGGAGCCAAACGGCCCAATTTTTAGACGTTGAAATTTTATCGCCTTCCAGGTTCAAAAACTCGTTGGCAGGAACGTTTTCTGGTAAAATATAATCTCCATGGGCTTTCAACATCGATGGAAAAATCACACAGTGAAAAACAATGTTGTCCTTCCCGATGAAGTGCACCAATTTCGTGTCATCCGACTTCCAGTAGGGCGCCCAATCTTTCTGATGATCTTTAGCCCATTGCTTGGTCGCTGAGATGTACCCGATAGGCGCATCAAACCAAACGTATAAAACTTTTCCATCACCTCCCTCGGCAGGAACGGGAATCCCCCAATCCAAATCTCGGGTGACCGCTCTCGGCTGAAGGCCTTGGTCTAACCATGATTTACACTGTCCGTATACGTTAGATTTCCAGTCGGACTTGTGTCCTTCTAAAATCCACTCTTTCAACCAAGCCTCATATTTGTCTAGGGGTAAAAACCAATGTTTGGTTTCTTTTAGCACGGGCTTGTTGCCGCTCAGTGCCGACTTGGGGTTAATCAAGTCGGTAGCACTTAACGAGGTTCCGCACTTCTCACATTGATCTCCATAAGCCTCTTCATGATTACAGTGAGGGCATGTCCCCGTGATGTAGCGATCGGCCAGAAACTCATTTTCCTTTTCATCGTAATACTGAGCACTGGTCTTTTCAACAAACAAACCTTCCTGATGCAAATGCTTAAAAAATTCGGAAGCCGTATCATGATGAACAGGATCGGATGTTCGGTGATAAATGTCGAAACTAATGCCCAATTCTTTGAATGAGTCTCCTATGATCTTGTGATATTTATCAACCACTTGCTGAGGAGTAACCCCTTCTTTCTTCGCAGATATCGTAATGGGTACACCGTGCTCATCAGAACCGCAAACAAAAATGACGTCTTTTTCATTCGAGCGCAAAAATCTTGCATAAATATCACTAGGAATATACACGCCCGCCAAATGACCGATGTGAACGGGTCCATTTGTATAGGGCAGTGCTGCCGTTATCGTGTATCTTTTTGCTTCTTGCGACATGGGGAACTTCTTTTTGTGTACGAAGCAAATATAAGAATTTGCCCAAGTTGAGTACATAATTTTTATTCTTGTTCTACAGCGCTCCTAAAGCATCATAAAATGCACCCTTCTTATCGTTGGATATTGCTATCTTGGTCTCAGCAAACATTCTTATTTTGAAAAGCCATCCCATACCAAAGCTTAAGTCCGGTGACACGGTTGCACTGATTTCCTCAGCTCGGAAAATTCTGCCTGAGGAGCTGGAATTTGGAGTAAAAACTATTGAAGGCTGGGGCTTAAAGGTGTCTTACGGCAAAAATTTATTTCAAGAGAATCATCAATTTTCAGGGAATATTGCCCAGAGGACGGAAGACCTACAAACCGCACTGGATGATGAGAACGTCAAAGCGATTTTTTTTGTTCGCGGCGGTTACGGCTCTGTTCAAATCATCGACCGAATTGATTGGAGTACTTTTCAAGAAAGCCCTAAATGGCTGATTGGTTTTAGCGATGTTACCGTTTTTCATGCGCATGTGCATCAGAACTTCCATGTTCCCACTGTGCATGCGGCCATGCCCATCACCTTTCCAAACAACACCCCAGAGGCCTTATCAAAACTCAAAACCGTTCTTTTTGACGCTCAAATTAACTACAAAGTAAAACATCATCCACTAAATCAAATGGGGGCGGCTGAAGGAGAAATTGTGGGTGGTAATCTGTCCATACTCTACTCGCTTTTGGGTTCCGAAAGTCAATTGCTTACAAAAAATAAAATCCTTTTTATTGAGGATTTGGATGAGCACCTCTACCACATCGACCGCATGATGCGCGCACTCGATAGAGCAGGTATGTTAAAACATCTATCGGGGATCATCGTGGGAGGAATGACTGAGATGAACGACAACACCATACCCTATGGCAAATCGGCTGAAGAAATTATTTATGACGTTGTCTCAAAATATAATTACCCCCTTGCCTTTGGCTTTCCTGCGGGTCATATAGCCAACAACCACCCTCTTGTTTTTGGAGAAAAAAGAATCTTATCTGTCGCTAAAGAGACCACATTAAAATAACAGAATCGCTTCTTATGGCGAAGCACTACGAACTCGGTAAAATAGGAGAAAATAGCGCTGCTGATTTCTTGATCAATAAAGGGTTTACCCTGTTGCATCGAAATTGGAGACACGGCAAATACGAGGTGGACATCATTGCCCTAGATGGACCCCTTTTGGTATTTGTAGAGGTAAAAACCCGATCAAGCTATCGGTATGGGTTTCCCGATGAGTCGGTAAACACAAAGAAGGAGAGAATGCTTGTCGAAGCCGCAGAGATCTTTGTTGAAGAAGAAAATAGGAACTGCGAAATCAGATTTGACCTCATTTCCATTGTTAAAAATGATGCCCAAGAAAAGATCTATCATATCGAAGATGCCTTTCATGGATAAGGCATGCTTTAACAACACATCTTTCAACCATATACAAAGGTTGCTAAACGATTGTTGAGAGCTCAATACAATTCACTACTTTTGCTGCTCAAAATCAGAGAAACATGTTACGATCACATACTTGCGGAGCGCTAAATATTAGCAATTTAGGAAACGATGTTACCCTAAGTGGATGGGTACAAAAATCACGTGACCTCGGAGGGATGACCTTCGTTGATTTACGGGATCGATACGGAATTACCCAGTTGGTTTTCAATATGGAAAGTCATGAGGCCTTATGTCAAGAAGCTCGTAAACTAGGACGTGAATTTGTGATTCAAGTGAAGGGTAAGGTGATTGAGCGTAGCTCAAAAAACAAAAAAATCCCCACTGGAGAAATTGAAATTGAAGTGGCTGATTTAACCATTTTAAATGCAGCCAACACACCGCCATTTACCATCGAAGATGACACCGATGGTGGAGATGACTTAAGAATGAAATACCGCTACTTGGACCTGCGCAGAAATCCAGTTCGTGAGAACATGATCCTTCGCTCTAAAGTAGCCATTGAAACCCGTAAATATTTAGCCGATCAAGATTTTATTGAAGTAGAAACTCCTGTTTTAATCAAATCTACTCCGGAAGGGGCTCGTGACTTTGTCGTTCCGAGTCGTATGAATGAAGGTGAATTTTACGCCCTACCCCAATCACCACAAACCTTCAAGCAATTGCTTATGGTTTCTGGCTTCGACAAGTACTTCCAAATCGTAAAATGTTTTCGTGATGAAGACTTGAGGGCCGATCGTCAGCCAGAGTTCACACAAATTGACTGCGAGATGTCTTTCGTAGAACAAGAAGACATTCTCAATACTTTCGAAAACCTCACGCGTCACTTACTTAAGGTGGTCGTAAATGTGGAATTGGAAGATTTCCCTAGAATGACCTTCGACGAAGCGATGAGAGATTACGGTAATGACAAGCCAGACATTCGCTTTGATATGAAGTTGAAAGACCTCAACGCACAAGCCCAAAACAAAGGATTTAAAGTCTTTGATGATGCAGAACAAGTTCTAGCCATCAATGCAAAAGGTTGTGCAGGATACACGCGAAAGCAATTGGACAAACTCACCAATTGGGTGAAAAGACCTCAAATTGGCGCCAAAGGTTTGATTTATGTAAAATGCAATGAAGACGGTTCTTTTAAGTCGTCTGTAGATAAATTCTTCGGCCAAGAAGATTTAGCCGAGTGGGCAAAGGTCACCGACGCTGAAGCGGGTGATTTGATCCTCGTCTTGAGCGGAACAGCGAATGAAGTCCCCAAGCAGATGAGTGAACTTCGCTTGGAAATGGGCGAGCAATTGGGCTTGAGAGATCCGAAGGTATTCGCTCCGCTATGGGTCGTAGACTTTCCTCTTTTAGAATGGGACGAAGAAACCCAAAGATACCACGCCATGCACCACCCTTTCACTTCACCAAAACCTGAAGACCTCGACAAACTAGATACCGCTCCGGGCGAAGTAAAAGCCAATGCCTACGACATGGTGTTGAACGGGTCTGAGATTGGGGGTGGATCGATCCGTATTCACGATCGTGATCTTCAAAAGCTCATGTTCAAGCATCTCGGGTTTACTGACGAAGAAGCACAAGAACAATTTGGTTTCTTGATGAATGCATTTGAATTTGGAGCGCCACCACACGGAGGTCTTGCCTTTGGCCTGGATCGACTTTGTGCCTTGATGGGTGGGTCCGAATCCATTCGTGATTTCATTGCCTTCCCAAAAAACAATTCAGGAAGAGACGTGATGATAGACGCTCCAGCAAAAATTGATGACACTCAATTAAATGAACTCAATTTAAAATTGAATCCGTAAAATTTTAAACCTCAAATAAAAAAGGCCTCCCAATATAGGAGGCCTTTTTTGTATCTATTGGAAATACTACTTTGCAGCAGCCAGGTTTTCCGCTACTTTAGCCCAATCAACCACATTGAAAAATGCATTGATATAGTCAGGTCTTCTGTTTTGGTAATTTAGGTAGTACGCGTGCTCCCAAACGTCGATTCCCAAAATAGGAGTTCCTCCGCAGCCAACGCCATTCATGATAGGGTTGTCTTGATTTGCTGTTGAGCAAACCTCAAGCTTACCGTCGTTTACACACAACCAAGCCCAACCAGAACCAAATCTCGTTGCCGCTGCATTTGAGAAAGCTTCTTTAAATCCTTCTAAGGATCCAAAGTCACGATCTATCGCTGCTGCTAGGTCTCCAGAAGGAGCGCCCCCGCCGTTTGGCGACATCACATTCCAAAATATTGTGTGGTTGTAAAAACCTCCACCGTTATTGCGAACACCAGCAGAAAGGGTTCCTGAAGTCAAAATCTCTTCAATAGATTTTCCTTCTAAATCGGTTCCTTCTATGGCGGCATTTAACTTGCTGGTATATCCCGCATGGTGTTTCCCATGGTGAATTTCCATAGTTCTTGCATCTATGTGTGGCTCAAGCGCGTCATGAGCGTAAGGAAGGTCTGGTAGTTTGAATGCCATTTTTTTATTTTTTTATGTTAGAAATACGCTACAAATATACAGAAAAAGAGCATAATAAAGTTTGCAAAACTTGCGAATCCCAAAAGCAAAAATAGACTAGGGATTATGGAGCGTAAACCCAACAAACACAAAATCTTAACGAACAAAAAATCAATCTTGCTTAAATTCAATCTTATGCCTTGTTATTTCTCAAATAACACCTAAATTAGCAGGCTCAAAATTTGAACAATTTCCAACACCTTTTGGGGTGTAAAAAAGCTTCTAACCTCCTACTGTTGGTCAAATTTTACAGACAATAGTAGGATGAAGCACCGTTCTAATTTAGAGGTACTAAAACCCCGTTTTAGGACTAAAAAGTGGACTAGGAAGCAAAAAAATGAAAGAGCAACAACCCGTTTACAAAGATGAATCGCAGTTAAGAAGTCTCGTTAAGAGTTTTTCTTGGCGCGTGATTGCCATTGCCGATACGGTTTTAATCGTGCTGCTCATCACTTGTTTGTCGGGTGAATGTGGTATCGAAGATGCGCTGGCCATCGGGTTGATAGAATTTATTCTAAAATTTGTGGTTTACTTCCTCCACGAAAGAGTTTGGGTAAACATTCAATTCAACAATCGTTTTGGTGTAAGTAGAACCCTTTACAAAACCATTTCTTGGAGAGTAGTTGCTACGGTAATGACCTTTTTGGTCGCAGGAGCTGTTCTGGAATCAACAGACAACACAGCCTACTACATTGCAGGAATAGAGATTTTCACTAAAACGCTCTTGTACTATTTTCACGAGCGTTTGTGGCTTTCTCTTCCTCTCGGTGGCTTAAGAATTCGCCTAAAAAAAATGATCTATGGAAAAAAATATCGTTAAGCACGACTATACCGTTGATCAAAACTCGAGAGGCAAACTGAAAAAGCACGCAGCCAAACTCTTGTGGTTTACAGGGCTGTCAGGCTCCGGAAAATCAACCATTGCCAATCGAGTTGAACAGGTACTTCACGAAAAAGGAGTACACACCTACTGTTTAGATGGCGACAATGTTCGCAAGGGATTGAACAAGGACCTTTCTTTCAGCCCGGAAGATCGTACCGAGAACATTCGCCGAATTGCCGAAACGGCAAACCTCATGATTGATGCAGGACTGGTGGTTTTAGCTGCCTTCGTTTCTCCCTACAAAAAAGACCGCGAAAACATCCGAACTATTGTAGGTTCAGAAAATATGGTCGAAATTTACGTCAATACTTCGGTAGAAGAATGTGAGCGCAGGGATGTTAAAGGGCTTTACAAAAAGGCGAGAGCTGGTGAAATTAAAAACATGACTGGAATTTCCTCGCCCTACGAAGCACCCACAAATCCGGAAATTGAGGTGAAAACAGAAAAGTTAAATGTGGATGAAGCCACAGAACATATTATCAACACTATATATCCAAAATTAAACCACCATGAGTAATTACATGATCAACCACTTAAGAGAGCTTGAGTCTGAAGCGATCTTTGTTATGAGAGAGGTGGCCGCCCAGTTTGAAACTCCCGTCCTATTATTTTCTGGAGGAAAAGACTCTATACTGATGACTCATCTGGCTAAAAAAGCCTTTTATCCCGCTCGCATCCCCTTCCCATTGGTTCATATCGATACCGGACACAACTTCCCTGAAACGATTGAATTTAGAGACAACCTTGTGAAGGAATTAGGGGTCAACTTAATCGTAGGGTCTGTTCAGGAAGCCATCGACAAAGGGCGTGCAAAAGAAGAGACGGGTGTCAATGCTTCTCGAAACTCACTGCAAATTGTATCGCTACTCGACACTCTCGAAGAGCACAAAATTGATGCTGCCATGGGCGGTGCGCGCAGAGATGAAGAGAAAGCCAGAGCCAAGGAGCGATTCTTCTCTCACCGTGACGAGTTTGGTCAATGGGATCCAAAAAACCAAAGACCCGAGTTGTGGAATTTATTCAACAGCAAAAAACACAATGGGGAACACTTTAGAGTGTTTCCAATTTCCAACTGGACAGAAATGGACGTATGGGAATACATCAAATTGGAAAATATAGCTCTGCCTTCACTTTACTTCTCTCACAAAAGAGAGTGTGTGGTTAGAGACGGTGTGATTTTAGCCAAGTCTGAATTCATCACCTTAAAAGAAAATGAAGAAGTCGTTGAAAAAGTCGTGAGATACCGTACTTGTGGAGATATGCCTATCACCGGAGCGGTATGCTCTGAGGCAGATACACTGGAAAAGATCATCGAAGAAATCGCGACGACTCGTACTACTGAGCGAGGAACTCGAGCCGATGACAAAAGAGGTGAAACTGCAATGGAAGATCGCAAGAAAGCGGGTTATTTCTAGAATTGCACAACAACGACAAAACACAAGACCATGGAAGCTCAAAATACACAACTACTCCGATTCACTACTGCTGGAAGTGTTGACGACGGAAAAAGCACACTCATAGGCCGATTGCTGTACGACAGTAAATCTATCTTTCAAGACCAACTTGATGCGGTTGAAAAATCGAGCCAAATAAAAGGATTTGACTACGTCGACCTTTCTCTGCTTACGGACGGATTAAAATCTGAACGCGAGCAAGGAATCACGATTGATGTAGCCTACCGATACTTTGCCACTCCGAAACGTAAATTCATTATTGCGGACACGCCGGGGCACATACAGTACACCCGAAATATGGTAACGGGTGCTTCTACAGCCAATTTGGCCATCATATTGATTGATGCCCGAAAAGGAATCTTAGAACAAACGCACAGACACGCCTTTATCGCATCACTACTTCAAATCCCTCATGCCATTGTTTGTGTAAACAAAATGGATTTGGTGGACTATAAGCAAGATGTGTACGATAAAATCGTTGAAGAATTCAAAGAGTTTTCTTCTAAGCTTAACATCAAAGATGTGCAGTTCATTCCCATCTCCGCACTAGCGGGAGACAACGTGGTGAACCGTTCTGAAAACATGCCTTGGTACGAAGGAAGCACGCTTATTTACCAGCTTGAACACGTTCACATTGCCAGCGATTATAACCACGTGGACTGCCGATTCCCAATTCAGTCGGTGATTCGCCCTCACACCCTAGAATTCCAAGATTACAGAGGTTATGCCGGTCGTATTGACGGGGGTGTCTTCAAGGCGGGTGATAAAATCAAAGTATTGCCTTCAGGATTTACTTCGACCATTAAGTCGGTGGAGCTGAATGGCGAAGAAATTGAAGAAGCCTTCTCTCCAATGTCGGTTACGATGCGTTTGAACGACGAAATCGACATCAGTCGTGGTGACATGATTGTTCGTGAAAACAACTCACCAGAAGTTACGCAAGACATTGATGTACTTGTGACATGGATGAGTGAGAAGCCACTACAAAGCCGAACCAAAGTATTTGTGAAACACACCACCAACGAATGTATTTCTATGGTGAAAGAAATCAAATACAAGGTAGACATCAACACGCTTCACCGTATTGAAGATGTGAATCAAATTGAGATGAACGACATTGCCCGCATTTCCATACGAGCTTCCAAGCCTCTATTTGTAGATGCCTATGAGCGTAATCGCTACACGGGAAGTGTTATCTTGATCGATGAACAAACCAATGAAACCATTGGAGCAGGTATGATTGTTAAACACAACGTAACCGCTTGATTTCTAAAAACACACGAATTGCTATTGAGGCCGCTTTAGAAGCAGGTGTTGAGGTACTCAAAATATACCATTCCGGTGATTTTGAAGTTGAGACAAAAGAAGATGATTCTCCTCTGACCAAAGCTGATAAAGCCTCTCATCAAATCATTTGTTCACATTTAGACGGAACTCACATTCCCATTCTTTCTGAAGAAGGGCAAAGTATTCCCTATGATACCCGAAAAAAATGGGAGGCATTGTGGATTCTCGACCCCATAGACGGAACCAAAGAATTCATCAAGCGCAATGGAGAGTTCACCATTAATATCGCGCTTGTTGAGAATGAAAAGCCAAGCATTGGCGTCGTATATGCACCTGTTTTAGGGGATTTGTATTTTTCTGAACAAGGCGTGGGCGCTTTTAAGGTGAAAGTAGATGTAAACAACGAGCAAGTAGATGGTCTTATAGACAATGCTCTTAAATTACCCCTCCCTCAAGAAAAGCGCCCCTTTACCATCGTAGCCAGTCGTTCTCACTTATCGGAAGAGACCAAGGATTACATTGAAAAGATGAAGCAAGAACACGGTGAAGTCCAACTCATCTCCAAGGGGAGTTCACTTAAACTTTGCATGCTCGCTGAGGGAGCGGCAGACTGTTATCCGCGCTTTGCGCCTACCATGGAATGGGATACCGCAGCAGGTCAAGCTGTATGTGAGGCTGCAGGCTTTCAGCTCATCGACTGGGCGACAAAGACACCCATGAAATACAACAGAAAAAATCTCACCAACGCTTGGTTCATCGTTAGCTAAGACACAAATTCCTGAGACTGGACTAAAATCATTCTTTTAATGGGCTTTTTATGTATATTCGAGGCTCCATAGCTTATTGTTTGCATGGGTTTTCACAATAAGAAAGCTGAAATTTCGTTTGAAGCAAAAGATCTAATGTCACAAGAAAAAATAGCGATTATCGGACTCGGTTATGTGGGGCTTCCCTTAGCGGTAGAGTTCGCTAAAAAATATGCTGTTATTGGATATGACATCAATCCAAATCGGGTCGAAGAACTCAATAGTTATCTAGATCACACACTTCAAGTGTCGTCCTCAGCGCTTGAGAAAAGCATCAGCAAAAAAGGACAAGTCTCGGATTCACCCAAATTGTACCTCACATCTCTTTTTGAAGAGGTGGCCTCTGCAACGACATACATCGTAACGGTTCCAACACCTATCGATGCCAATAAGAACCCCGACTTAAACCAACTTCTATCCGCAACCGAGATGGTTGCAAAGGCTTTAAAACAAGGCGATCTTGTCATTTATGAATCCACCGTTTACCCGGGTTGTACCGAAGAAGATTGTGTGCCTATTTTAGAAAAATATTCAGGACTGGAATACAACAAAGACTTCTTCTGTGGCTATTCTCCAGAACGGATTAATCCAGGAGATCAAATAAACACGCTTACAAAAATTAAAAAAGTAACCTCAGGATCTACTCCCTACACGGCGAAAAAAGTAGATCAACTCTATCAATCCATCATCACAGCCGGAACGCATTTGGCACCGAGTATCAAAGTCGCAGAAGCCTCCAAAGCCATCGAAAATGCGCAACGAGACATTAACATTTCCTTTGTCAATGAGTTGGCCTTAATGTTTGATCGAATGGACATAGATACGCATGATGTCATTGAGGCCGCTTCAACCAAATGGAACTTCCTACCCTTCAAACCCGGGCTGGTCGGAGGGCACTGCATTGGCGTAGATCCCTATTATTTAAAATACAAAGCCGAGACCCTAGGCTACCATCCTGCGGTGGTCTCTTCGGGTAGAGATGTGAACGATCAGATGGGGGTTTTCGTAGGCGCAAAACTCATTAAATTGATGCTCAAAGAAGGTCACAAAATCAACCAATCAAAAATTCTTATTTTGGGAATCACCTTCAAAGAAAATTGTCCAGACACCCGAAATACCAAGGTCATTGACATCTACCGAGAACTTAAAAGTTACGATGCGGAAGTAGATGTATACGACCCCTGGGCGAATAAAGAACAGATCAAAAAAGACTTTGGTATTGACTTAAAAGACACCATTGAAAACGAAAATTACAACGGAATTGTTTTGGCGGTAGGACACCGAGAATTTAAGAGCCTCGATTTTAAAGACCTGTCTTCCGAAAATGTTGTAATTTATGACACCAAAGCCCTAATCGACCGAAACTTAGTAAAGGGTAGATTGTAAAAGCCTCATGGAAAAAGAATTTTTTGTACACGAAACCGCTATCATTGATTCCCCTTGTAATATTGGAAAGGGAACTAAAATCTGGCATTTCAGCCACATCATGGCCAACAGTACCTTAGGAGAAAATTGCAATCTTGGGCAAAATGTGGTCATCGCGCCTGATGTCGTTTTGGGTAAAAATGTGAAAGTGCAAAACAACGTGAGCATATATACGGGCGTAATTTGTGAAGATGATGTTTTTATTGGGCCATCTGTGGTTTTCACAAACATCCTTAACCCTCGATCGGCCATTAACCGAAGAGATCAGTACGTGAGTACACGCATCGAAAAAGGCGCGAGTATTGGCGCCAATGCCACCATCGTATGTGGCAATAAGATCGGTCAATTCGCACTCATAGGAGCAGGCGCTGTGATCACCAAAGATGTGATGCCTTATGCGCTTGTCCTAGGGAATCCAGCCCAACAAAAAGGCTGGGTGGGAGAATACGGTCATCCCCTTGAATTTAACACGGACGGCATTGCTGTTTGTCGTGAAAGTGGACAAGAATACCAACTGAAAGATCACAAAGTACGGAGGGTCAAGAAGGGATGAAAATTGACTTTGCCAACTTACAGCGCGCCTATGAAGCGCATCAACAAGAGTTCGATCATGCCCTTCAAAAAGTACTGAGCAGTGCTCAGTACATCATGGGTCCGGAAGTACAAGAATTGGAGAGCCAATTGAGCGCCTACACCGGAGCAAAACATGCCCTAAGCTGCTCTTCCGGCACCGATGCCCTACTCTTGGCTTTGATGGCTTTGGATGTGGGCCCAGGCGATGAAGTCATCACCACGCCCTTCAGCTTTATTTCCACTGCGGAAACCATAGCCCTTTTAGGGGCAAAACCCGTTTTCGCGGACATCGACGAGGCAAGCTACAACATTGATGCGAGACTTATCGAATCGAAAATAAATAACAAAACCAAGGCCATCATCTCCGTTTCCCTATTCGGTCAAGTCTCGAATATGGATGCCATCAATGCCTTGGGAGAAAAATACGGTCTAACGATCATTGAAGATGCTGCGCAAAGTTTTGGAGCCACCTACAAAGGGAAAAAAAGTTGCAACCTGTCTACCCTAGCCTGTACCTCCTTTTTTCCCTCAAAGCCCCTGGGCTGTTTCGGTGATGGCGGCGCTGTATTTACCAATGACAATCGCTTGGCTGAAAAAACAAGCCATTTACGTCTGCACGGTCAAACCCAGCGATACAATCACAAGCACATTGGAATCGGTGCTCGTCTCGACACGCTACAGGCCTCCGTATTACTCGTAAAATTAAAACGATACGAACAAGACATCAAAAGCCGACAGGAGGTCGCGGGTCGTTACCATAAATGGCTTCAAAGCCATCTGGACACTCCTGGGATAAACAAAGAAAACACCTCGGTATGGGCACAATATTCCATCTGCCTGCCTAATAGATCAGAAATACAGAAAAAATTAAAAGAGAAAGGTATTCCTACAGCCGTTCACTACCCAAAACCCATGCATTTACAAGAATGCTTTGCCTACTTGGGTTACACTGAAGGAGATTTCCCCGTGAGTGAACGTGTTTCCAAAGAAATCTTTAGCTTGCCCATGAATGCGTATATTACCCCTGAAGAACAAGAATACGTCTGCGACGAATTGAAAAAGCTCCTATGAAAAACTTTGCATTACTGGGCGCCTCAGGCTTTGTAGCTCCAAGACATTTGAAGGCCATCAAAAACACCGGCAATGAATTGATTGCCGCCCTAGACCCTTTTGACAGTGTGGGAATCATAGACAGCTATTTCCCTAAGGCGAACTTTTTTGTGGAACCCGAACGCTTTGATCGCTTCCTAGAAAAACGAAAGTATGAAGATGAGTTAAAGCTTGATTACCTGAGTATCTGTACACCCAATTACCTTCACGATGCACACATTCGCATGGCACTCCGACGAGGTGCCGATGCCATCTGTGAAAAGCCCTTGGTTTTAAACCCATGGAACATAGACGCTCTGGAGAAAATCGAGCAAGAATCCGGTCAAAAAGTATGGAACGTACTTCAGCTCAGGGTTCATCCAAGCATCATTACATTAAAACAAAAAGTTGATGCCGCAGGCAAGGACAAAATCTTTGATGTAGACCTGACCTACATCACCTCCAGAGGAAAGTGGTACTACTCATCATGGAAAGGAAAGGAAGAAAAATCAGGAGGTATTGCCACCAATATAGGAGTACACTTTTACGATATGTTGGCCTGGGTCTTTGGGGGTGTCAAAAAAAATACCGTCCACCTTCACACCCACGACAGAGCGTCTGGCTATCTGGAATTTGAAAAAGCAAGGGTTCGCTGGTTCTTATCCATCAATGAAGATGTGCTTCCCGAAGAAGTAAAATCCAAAGAACAGCGAACGTACCGTTCCATTAAGCTAGAGGGGGAAGAAGTGGAATTCAGTACCGGTTTTACGGACCTTCACACACGCGTCTATGAAGGAATTCTAAGCGGGAAAGGTTACGGCCTCAGTGAGGCTCGAACGGCCATTGAAATTGTTCATGAAGTCCGAACTCAGAAACCCATTGGCTTAAAAGGAGACTATCATCCATTTGCCTCAAAAAAATTGACTGACCATCCTTTTGGGCAGGTGTAATTAGCCCTTTCTAATCCTTTGTGATGAGGTCAAATTTCTTAGTTTTGCAAATATATTGTAGTCAAATGACTGCTTATATACCTAAAATCCTCTTGTTGCCCCCAATTAACCTTTGGGAGTGACCGGGCGAAGCCATGAAAAACAACAGCTTTTACCTCATTCAAAAAGTTAAAATTGACTAAAATGAAAGCCATCATCGTAAGTGGATATTTCAATCCTATTCACAAAGGCCATCTAGAGTACTTTAATCTTGCTAAGTCTCATGCTGACAAGCTCTTTGTAATCGTTAATTCTGATCAACAAAGAGCTTTGAAAGGCAGCAAGGCTTTCCAAGACGAAAAGGAAAGACTCATCATAGTAAGTAACATCAAAGCTGTCGACAAAGCAATCCTTTCCATTGACAAGGATCGAACAGTATCTGCTACCATAGAAAAGATTTGGAATCAATATTCTGACGTATTCGACCTTTCTTTTGCCAACGGAGGAGATCAAAACAATGACACCATTCCCGAAAGAGAAATTTGTGAGAAACTCAACATTCAACTGGTGGACAATCTAGGCGAAAAAATTCAGTCAAGCAGTTGGCTTTTGAAGAACAAATAAGTGGTGAATGGATTTCTTCAATCTCCTTTATTAAAAGCCTTTCACAGGTAATTCAAAAAGTATCAAAAATTAAGCTTTTCATCGATCATCCAAACCTCACTTCTAGAATTTAGACTTATACTATGAAATTAACCGTAATTGGATCAGGATATGTAGGATTGGTCTCAGGTGCCTGCTTTGCCGAGATGGGAAATTCAGTCACTTGTATTGACATTGATGCAGAAAAAATTAAAAATTTAAAACAAGGCATCATCCCTATCTACGAACCTGGTCTTGAAAGCCTGGTATTGGACAACGTCAAAAAGAACAACTTACATTTCAGCACAAAACTCGAAGAGGGTCTAAAGCAGACTGAGATTGTATTTATTGCTGTTGGAACACCTATGGGAGCGGATGGTTCTGCAGATTTGAAATACGTCTTGTCTGTAGCCAAAGAAATCGGTCAAAAAATGCAATCACCCCTTGTGGTTGTAGATAAGTCGACCGTCCCGGTAGGAACAGCCGATAAGGTTCGTGAAACGATACAGAAAGAATTAGACAAAAGAAACTCATCGCTTACATTTGATGTGGTTTCCAATCCAGAATTTCTAAAAGAAGGGGCTGCCATTGAAGACTTCATGAAACCCGACCGCGTGGTGATTGGAGCTGATCAAGAAATCTCGCTTCAAAAAATGAAAGAATTGTATGCGCCTTTCTTTAGGTCTAGTGACCGATTCATTGGTATGGACATTCGCTCAGCAGAAATGACCAAATATGCGGCCAATGCCATGTTGGCGACCAAAATATCCTTCATGAATGAAATGGCCAACATTTGTGAACGCGTGGGTGCCGATGTCAATCATGTTCGAACAGGTATTGGTTCCGACAAGCGAATTGGCTACAGCTTTATCTATCCGGGCTGTGGTTATGGTGGTTCCTGCTTTCCAAAAGATGTTAAGGCACTAACTCGATTGGCAAAAGATGTAGATTATAAAGCAAGCCTAATTGAAGCGGTAGAACAAGTAAATGACGCTCAAAAATTAGTCATTGCAAATAAGGTTACTTCTAGATTCGGTGAAAATCTCAAAGGAAAATCTTTCGCGATTTGGGGCTTGTCTTTCAAACCAGGAACAGATGACATGCGAGAAGCACCCTCTATATATACCATAAAACACCTTGTAGAACGGGGAGCAAAAATTAAAGCATACGACCCAAAGGCCGTCAAAGAAGCAAAAGAGTTTTACTTAAAAGATGTTAAGCTTATCTATTGTAAAACTAAAGAGGAAGCTCTTGAAGATTCCGATGCACTCATTTTATTGACAGAGTGGAAGGAGTTTTGCTCTCCGAATTTTAAGCATATAAAACAGGTTCTGAACAATCCAATTATTTTTGATGGGAGAAACCAATACAAGGCGAAAAATTTGGAGAAAATGGGATTTGAATACTACCAGATTGGAAAAAAATAAATGAAAATACTCGTTACAGGCGCTGCTGGGTTTATAGGATTTCATACCTGTTTAAATTTAATTCAACAAGGACATGATGTTTACGGAATAGACAACATTAATGACTACTATGACCCCAAGCTTAAATTTGATCGTTTAAACGAATTAGGATTTGTCGAAACTGAAATTAGTGTCTTTAAAAAAGAAATTCAAAGCTACAAATTCAAACATTTACGGTTTTCTAGGATAGACTTAATTGATAGTATTACCATTAATGCACTCTTTAAAAATGAAGGGTTTGATGTGGTATGTAATTTAGCCGCTCAGGCAGGCGTTCGTTATAGCATAGAAAATCCAAGAGCATATGTTGACAGTAATGTTACAGGCTTTTTAAATATTCTTGAAGCGTGTCGGAATTACTCTGTAAAGCACCTTGTTTACGCAAGCAGTTCAAGCGTTTACGGAGAAAATGAAAAAGTACCCTTTGAAACTTCTGACAATGTTGACCATCCGATTAGTTTATACGCTGCTACCAAAAAAAGTAATGAATTGATGGCGCATACCTATGGTCACTTGTATGGTTTTAAAACCACGGGCTTACGTTTTTTTACCGTTTATGGTCCGTGGGGAAGACCTGATATGGCTTATTATTTATTTGCCGATGCAATCTCAAAAAACCAACCCATTAAAATCTTTAACAATGGTGAGATGGAAAGAGATTTCACATACATTAATGACATTGTCGATGGCGTAATAAAAATCATCGAAACAAATATTGAACAAAGAGGTCATTACAAAATATACAACATCGGTAATAATAAAACTGAAAGCCTAAAAAAATTTATTACGACCATTGAGACTGCGATGGGTAAAAAAGCTGTTAAAGAGATGTTGCCAATGCAGCCCGGTGATGTTCCCAAAACATTTGCTGACATTCATCCATTAAAACAAGACTACAACTACAGTCCAAATACTGACATTAAATTTGGAATTCAAAAATTTATCAATTGGTTTAAAGAATATTCACAGTGAAAAAAATACTCATTATTTTTGGGACTCGGCCCGAAGCTATAAAAATGGCTCCACTAGTTAAAGAATTTCAAAAATATCCAGCCATTTTTGATACAAGAGTTTGCGTAACAGCCCAACACCGGGAAATGTTAGATCAGGTCATAGATTTTTTTGAAATAAAACCTGACTACGATCTCAACTTGATGAAACCCGGACAAAATTTATATGCTCTTACCGCTACTATTATTGAGTCTTTAAAACCAATTCTTGAAGAATTCACCCCAGACTATGTGTTTGTTCATGGTGATACAACTACAACAATGGCTGGAGCAATTGCAAGTTTTTATTCGGGAGCAAAAGTTTGTCATGTTGAGGCAGGGTTGAGAACCTTCAATAAACTCTCACCTTTTCCAGAAGAAATAAATCGACAAATCACAGGAAGAATTTGTGATTATCATTTCGCACCTACTGAAACTTCAAAACAGAACTTACTTAAAGAAAATGTTTCTGAGAATTCAATTTTAGTTACTGGAAATACCGTGATTGATGCTTTGATAAAGTCTATTGAGAAAGTTAATGAAAATCCAAGTAAATTAATTCAAGACCTATCAAAGCAAATAGGAAATCAAGAAGTAGTTTTAGTCACAGGCCATCGAAGAGAGAATCATGGTGGAGGCTTTGAAAGAATTTGTAAAGCTTTAAAACGGATTGCTAAAGATGACACAAATCGTTTAATTATTTATCCTGTTCATTTGAACCCAAAAGTGCAGGAACCTGTAAACAGAATCTTGTCGGGAATTATTAATGTTATTTTAATAGAACCTTTAGCGTATCAAGATTTCATTTGGTTGATGAATCGATCTAAAATCATACTCACTGACAGTGGGGGTATACAAGAAGAAGCACCAAGTTTAGGCAAGCCTGTTTTGGTAATGAGAGATACAACAGAAAGGCCAGAAGCTTTGGAAGCAGGAACTGTTCTATTAGTCGGGACAAATGAAAATTTAATTGTTACTGAAGCTCTAGACTTACTCAAAAACAAAAAAAGGTATGCCAGAATGTCGAAGTTACATAATCCTTATGGAGATGGAAATGCTTGTAAGAGAATTGTAACTCAATTTATTAAATAATAATAAATCTTTGTTCAATTTGATAATTTTATTTAAATCAATTGGTAAGCTTCTTACAGGAAATATTATC
>JAKMFX010000012.1 GCA_022425195.1 Flavobacteriales bacterium
CCTATGAAATAGTTCATGATATGGAAATCGATGGCGCAAATCATAAGATTCCATCATTGATGATACAGCCATTAATAGAAAACGCTATCATACACGGAATATCAGCTAGTGAAGGTACAGGTAAAATAGAGGTTGATTTTTTTAACCGACAAACTCATATGGAGATCGTTGTTCGTGACAATGGGGTAGGGTTTAATGGCCATAATGTAAATAGCTCTAAGTCACATAGTAGCATAGGTCTAAGCGTCATTAATGATAGGCTAACTCTAATGAAAGATTACTATAAATTTGCTTTTCACCTAAAATTTAGTATCTTGTATGAAGATAAAGAAAACATGAGGGGTACAAAAGCGTCTCTCACTTTACCTTTAATAAGTACTTAAATAACAAGTAGCTTCGTCATGAGACACTTAATTTAGTTTGATAGAGAGTAGAGCTTAAGCTCTGCCTTTTTTTTTGTAAAACAACGCAGGAGGGTAGTTTTTGGGGTCGAATTGCTTTTCTGTGAAAAAGAGCCTTAGGGCTCTTTTTTTTTACTTCTAAAGTATCAATGAACAGTTTAATCTAGCTTAATTAGAGTTACAAATCGACGATTTCAAGTCACAATCTTCACTTAACCCAGTCTTCGGGTAAAGATTCTTAACATTTTTTTTAAATTCGTGCCGCTAACATGATGAAGAAGTTAAATTTCATATTATTCAGCGTGCTATTTAACAGAAACTTTAAGATAAAATTCTAATTATGAAACCAACTACTAATTACAATGCAGCATTGGCCACATTGGTAACTGTCTTTTTCTTTTGGGGTTTTATTGCTGCTTCTAACGGCGTATTTATCCCTTTTTGTAAGAACTATTTTAATCTAGATCAATTTCAATCTCAATTGATTGATTTTGCCTTTTATGGAGCTTATTACATAGGAGCACTGCTTTTATTTATTATTTCAGGATATGTCAAAATGGACATCCTCAATAAATGGGGCTTCAAAAACGGAATTGTTTATGGCCTAATCATTTCAGCCATTGGTGCAGCAATCATGATTCCTGCTATTTCTAGCGGTTCTTTTACGTTCATTCTAGCATCTCTATTTGTTGTTGCTCTTGGTTTTTCCTTACAGCAAACCTCAGCCAACCCATTTGCGATTTCCTTAGGAGATCCTTCCACAGGCTCATATCGTTTGAATTTAGCGGGAGGAGTAAACTCTTTTGGTACGGCCATTGGGCCAATTGTAGTTGCTTTGGCGCTATTTGGTGCTGCAACATATACTGATGACCAAATTGCTTCCATCGACTTATCAACAGTCAAAACGCTATATGTAGCAGTGGGTGGTTTATTTTTACTTGCTGCCCTTTTGTTTATTTTTTCAAAAAAATTACCACAGGCGAAAGGAGATACAAATTTTGTACAAGCTCCAAAAGCGGTTAAAACCCTGAGCTTTATCACCCTTTCTTTATTGGTGATCTTCTACTTCGTTTTCGATCAATACAAAGGAATAGAGGTGGATTCAAACCTTATCTTTCTGCTAATGATTGTCGCACTGGTGGTGATTGTAGGAGGTTTACTATTGGCCAATAAAAGTGCCCTAAAAAAACCTGATGGTTGGGGTGCAATGCAATATCCACAATTGGTTTTGGGTATGCTTGCGATTTTCACCTACGTGGGTGTAGAAGTGACCATTCAAAGTAATCTTGGTGAGTTGCTAAAGTCTGAAGCTTTCGGAGGTTTCACTGACTCTGAAATCGCTCCTTACATTTCTATGTATTGGGGCTCATTGATGATTGGTCGCTGGGCAGGAGCAATTGCAGTATTTAACCCAGGTAAAACTTTAAAAAACATCTTATTTATCATCGTTCCTTACATCGCTTTCGGAGTTGTTTTGTTTGTGAATCATGTAAGTAATAATGACGTCAGTGGTTTGTATTTATACGGATGGAGTATTTTGTTGCTTATTGGTGGTTTTTACTTTGGACAAGAGAAACCCGCAAAAACACTCTTTATATTTGGACTACTAGGAATGTTAGCCATGATCTTAGGATTGTTTACAGAAGGAACCATTGCCTTGTACGCCTTTATGAGCGGTGGGCTATTCTGCTCAATCATGTGGCCAAGTATCTTCTCGCTATCTATTGCAGGGCTTGGTAAATACACATCTCAAGGATCTGCATTTCTGATTATGATGATTTTAGGTGGGGCGATTATCCCACCAATTCAAGGAAAAATTGCTGATTTGTTTAACATTCACAACTCGTATTGGATTACGGTTGCTTGTTTTGCATATCTTATGTTTTTTGCCATTAAAGTGAAAGGAATTTTAAAAACCCAAGGAGTAAATTATGACGCGTAAAATGAAATTAGCTGTAGGTATTGATATTGGAGGAACAAATACTGTTTTCGGATTGGTTGATGAATCAGGAAACTGTCTTTTGCAAGACGCCATAAAAACCGGCGACTTTCCTGCTGTTGAAGATTTCGTAAATGAAGTTCAAAAAGGTGTGAAGGGTTTAATCTCTGAATACAAAGATTCAGAGATTGTTGGAATGGGTATCGGTGCTCCCAATGCAAATTACTACACGGGTACTATTGAACATGCGCCTAACTTAAAGTGGAAAGGTATCGTACCCTTAGTTGAACTGTTCCAAGGACATTTCGACTTCCCAATTTCACTAACCAATGATGCAAATGCTGCGGCCATGGGAGAGCGTATATACGGAGCGGCTAAGGGAATTGATGACTTAGCGATGGTCACCTTGGGAACCGGTCTGGGAAGTGGATTTGTTGTTAATGGTGAATTGGTATATGGTCACGATGGTTTTGCCGGTGAACTCGGACACGTGATTGTTGAGAAAAACGGCCGTTTATGTGGATGTGGTAATAGAGGTTGTTTAGAGACTTATGCTTCTGCAACGGGTATTGTAAAGACCGCCAAGGAGTTTTTAGAGACATCAAGTGACTCAGTGCTTTCAGATCTATCTGAAATCACGAGTAAGTCAATTGCTGACGCTGCCCTTGAGGGTGATAAGATGGCTCTAGACATATTTGATTACACAGCTGAAAAACTCGGCTTTGGTCTGGCTAGTATGGTAGCGATTACCAGTCCTAAGCTAATTGTTTTATTTGGAGGCTTGGCTCAATCTGGTGATTTAATACTGAAGCCCACTAAAAAATACATGGAGCAGTACCTTCTTAAAACATTTAGGAATAAAATTGACATTGTCCCTAGCCAATTAAAAGCCGCTGATGCAGCAATTCTTGGGGCAAGCTCTCTTGCTTGGCAATCTGTGAATTAACATGAAGCGCAGATAAACACAAGCTTTTGTGTTCAGAAAACTCAAATTTTCTATTATGTATATAAAATATTAAATTTGATGTGAGAAAAAAGTACTTATCGAAAGGATTAAATGCTACTTTTTATAACCCTCCTAAATTGTGAAGTACGATGATGAAAAATAAAAAAATTGCGATTATTGGTTGTGGTAATCTTGGAGAATCGGTTTTAAATGGATTGATCTCTAATGCTAACTTTACCAATAGTAACATTACCGCTACTCGAAGAAATCTTGCTCCACTTGATCATCTTAAGGATACGGGTATTGTTTTGACGAGCGATAATGTGAAAGCCATTCAAGAATCTGAAATCATAATCTTAGGTCTTAAGCCTTTCAACATACTTCCTATGTTAAAGGATTTGAAATCGCATATCAATGCTGATAAGCATATTGTGGTATCTCTTGCTACGGCAATATCCATTGAAGACATTCAAGCAAATATTAATCCTGGAGTTTCTGTGTTTAGAGCCATGCCAAATACAGCTGCTGATGTTGGGATGTCAATGACATGTATCTGTTCTAACACGGATGATAAAGAAAAAAACCTTTTAATACAACAGTGTTTTGACGCCATAGGCGTTAGTATATCCATTGATGAAAAGTTAATGGATTCAGCTACTGTTCTTGGTGCCTGTGGTATTGCATATGTTTTGCGATTTATGAGAGCGATGACTGAAGGTGGAGTTCAAATTGGCTTTGATGCTCAAACGGCATGTAACATCGCCAAACAAACTGTAAAAGGAGCTGCTGAACTACTGATTGGTAACAATCAACACCCAGAGGTTGAAATTGACAAGGTAACGACCCCTAAAGGTTGTACCATTGCTGGATTAAACGAAATGGAGCATAACGGCCTTTCTTCCTCAGTAATTAAGGGTATTGTGACTTCCTTTGAGCAAATAAAAAAGTAACAACTGCGGCAATAAAGAAAATTGAAAAAGATTTTATCGTACAAAAAATATCTATATCTTTGCTGCAAGTAGACTAAGAAACATGAACTTAATTCAGACACATCATCATCACCATACTGGATCTCAAACGAGTCAGGGATGATGTGTGTATACTAATATTCCAAACCCCGTTTGAGTAAATCAAACGGGGTTTTTTGTATTTCAACTTCAAGGTTTACTCAAACATTTTAACAACACAGAAAATGAGTAAACTAAAAATTGCAATTCAGAAGAGTGGCCGCCTTAACCAAGATTCTCTAAAGCTTCTAAAAGCCTGTGGTATAGACGTCAACAACGGAAAAGACCAACTAAAGGTTGAGGTACAAAACTTCCCGCTTGAGATTTTACACTTGAGAAATTCTGACATCCCACAATACGTTGAAGATGGGGTGGTAGACATTGCTATTGTTGGTGAAAATCTTTTGATTGAAAAAGAAAAAGATATTTCTATTGTGGAAAGGCTAGGCTTTTCAAAATGTAGAGTTTCATTGGCTGTACCTAAAGATGTTGTAGATGAATCACTTGATTACTTCAATGGTAAAAAAATTGCAACCTCTTATCCCAATACAGTAATTTCTTTTCTAAAGAAAAACAATATCAATGCTGATATTCACACGATATCAGGCTCTGTTGAGATCGCCCCCAACATAGGCTTAGCAGATGGAATATGTGACATTGTCAGCTCTGGGAGCACACTTTTCAAAAATGGATTGAAAGAAACACAGATCATTCTTAAGTCAGAAGCCGTTTTGGTGAAGTCTGACAAACTCACTACTGAGAAACAAGAAATATTAGATCGACTGCTGTTTAGAATACAATCCGTTTTAAGAGCTAAGAACACCAAGTACATATTGATGAATGTTCCCGATGCAAAAATTAAGGAAGTAACTAATATTCTTCCTGTGTTGAAAAGCCCTACCATTCTTCCGCTGGCAGAAAAAGGTTGGAGCTCATTACACAGTGTCATTGAAGAGAATAAATTTTGGGAAATCATAGATGAATTAAAGGCCGTTGGTGCTGAAGACATTCTCATCATTCCCATCGATAAAATGGTACTGTAATGATTGTTGTAGAAAGACCAAATAAAAAGGAATGGATGAAGTACACTTCTCGTCCTGGTATCGAAAAGCATGAGTTAGATGAGCTTGTTAGCAAAGTCATTGAAGATGTGCAGCAAAATGGAGATAAAGCTGTTCAAAGATACACAGAGAAGTTTGATGGCGTCCAACTTTCGCAATTTAAGGTAGCAGGAGAGGAGTTTTACAAAGCCGTTGGTCTCGTATCAGAGGATTTAAAAAATGCCATTGCTTTAGCAAAGGATAATATTGAAAAGTTTCACAAATCTCAAATTCTAAAAGAGCCCAAAGTTGAAACCATTGAAGGGGTTGAGTGTTGGAGAAAAAGTGTGGCCATAGAGAAGGTAGGGCTATATATTCCCGGCGGTTCTGCACCTTTATTTTCAACCATTCTAATGCTTACCATCCCCGCAAAACTTGCTGGTTGTAAGGAAATCGTCATTTGCACCCCTGCCAACTCTTCCGGAGAGGTAAATCCTGCAATATTGTATACCTGTCAACTTCTAGGTGTAACCAATGTTTTTAAAGTTGGCGGGGCTCAAGCCATTGCAGCCATGGCTTGTGGTACTGAATCCATACCTTCTGTCTACAAGATTTTTGGTCCTGGGAATCAATTTGTCACCAAAGCGAAAGAGCTCATTCAACAAAAAGGAGTTGCTATAGATATGCCTGCGGGACCTAGTGAAGTACTCGTTATGGCAGACCGATCCTGTAAGCCTTCGTTCGTAGCAGCAGACCTATTATCTCAGGCTGAACATGGCGCAGACAGTCAAGTCATCTTATTATCAGATGATATAGAGGTGATCAATGATGTATCACTTGAATTAAGTAAACAACTTAAAAACTTACCAAGAAAAGATCTGGCAGAACAGGCCCTTCAGAACAGTCGTGCGATTTCTCTAAATAACTTTGAAGAATGCATCGATTTTAGTAATGAATATGCACCAGAACATCTTATAATCGCCTCAGAGTCTGCTCTTGAATGTGTCGATTCCATCGTCAATGCAGGTTCTGTTTTTCTTGGTAACTATAGTTGTGAGAGTGCTGGTGATTATGCAAGTGGAACCAATCACACACTTCCCACAAATAGTTTTGCAAGAAACTACAGTGGCGTTTCCATTGATAGTTTCGTAAAGAAGATTACCTTTCAAAATCTTAATAAGAAAGGGATAGAAAATATTGGACCAGCCATTGAGATCATGGCTGAAGCCGAAGAACTTTACGCACATAAAAATGCGGTTACCTTAAGACTAAATGAAATTAGAAATGTTTAACCTTGAGAACATAACTCGAAAGAATATTTTGGAGATGAAGCCCTACAGCTCTGCAAGATCGGAGTTCAAGGGACAAGCTGAGGTGTTTCTAGATGCGAATGAAAATCCTAACGAAACTCTGTTGAATCGATATCCGGATCCACTTCAAACACAACTAAAAAATGAAATTGCCAAACACAAAAGCGTCAAACCGAATCAAATATTCTTAGGTAACGGGAGTGACGAAGCCATTGACTTATTGTACCGAGCATTTTGTGAACCTGGACGTGATAAGGCTTATGTATTCCCGCCTACATATGGAATGTATACCGTTTCTGCAGCCATCAATAATATTGATGTTGTGGAATTACCGGTCTATCCAGATTTTAAACTTGCATCTCTAGAATCAGCAAAAAGTTCAGTAAACACAGCAGGATTATTATTTATATGCTCTCCCAACAACCCTACGGGAAACATCATAGACCAAAAAACCATCACTGATTATGCCAATCACTTCAAAGGTTTGGTTGTTGTTGACGAAGCTTATATTGATTTCTCAAACGAAGTGAGTACAACATCATTGTTAGACGAGATACCTAACCTGGTGATACTTCAAACGTTTAGCAAGGCATGGGGCCTGGCGGGTGCAAGGCTAGGAATGGCATTTGCAAGTGTTGAGGTCATAGAGACTTTGAATAAAATCAAACCACCTTATAACGTCAACACACTCAGTCAGAAAGAGGCTTTAGTCGCATTAAACAATCGTGCTGAAACCAAAAATGACATTGATACAATTGTAGAAGAACGAGAGAAGTTAATTCTTCAACTTGAACCATTGAGCCAAGTACTAAAAATTTACCCCACTGAGGCTAATTTCATTTTAGTAGCGTTTGAAAATGCGAATGACTTGTTTAAGAAATTGATTGAAAAAGGTATTATTGTTAGGAATCGGAGCCAACAGGTCAAAGATTGTATTCGCATCACTGTCGGCACCCCAAAAGAAAATGCCTTATTAATAAACACTTTAAAAGAAATGCAGGAATGAAAAAAGTATTATTCATAGATAGAGATGGCACATTGGTCATTGAACCTCCTGTTGATTACCAACTTGATAGCCTAGAAAAGTTAGAATTTTACCCTGGTGTTTTCTCTGGATTGTCAAAGATCTTTAATGAGCTTGACTATGAAATTGTCATGGTCACCAATCAAGATGGGCTGGGCACAAAATCTTTCCCTGAGGACACCTTTTGGCCTGCACAAAACAAGATCATTCAAGCGTTCAAAAATGAAGGGGTTGAATTTTCTGAAGTTTTAATTGACAAGAGTTTCCCAGAGGAGAATGCTCCTACGAGAAAACCGCGTACGGGTTTGCTAAACAAATACATTCACGGAGACTATGACCTTGAGAATTCATTTGTCATAGGAGATCGAGCTACGGACATAGAATTGGCCGAAAATCTTAATTGTGGTGGAATTTATATAGGCGAAAACAATAAAGAGGCTGTGCTAAACACTCTAAGTTGGGCTGAAATCTATCAATTTCTAAAAGCCAAACCTAGACAAGCCAATGTGGTGCGAAAGACCAACGAAACGAATATAGACATTACGGTTAATCTCGATGGTGCAGGAAAGAGTACTATAGAAACAGGAATAGGTTTTTTTGATCATATGTTAGAGCAGATCTCAAGACATGCGAATCTAGACTTATCCATAAAGGTGTCAGGAGATTTAGAAATTGATGAGCACCATACAATTGAAGACGTTGCCATTACCCTAGGTGAAGCCTTTTTAGAAGCCTTAGGTTCTAAAAAAGCCATAGAGCGTTATGGGTATCTCCTTCCTATGGATGATTGCCTCACGCAGGCAGCAATTGATTTCGGTGGCAGACCTTGGTTGGTGTGGGATGCTGATTTTAAAAGAGAGATGGTTGGGGAGATGCCTACTGAGATGTTTATGCACTTTTTCAAATCGTTTAGCGATGCTGCGAAATGTAATTTAAACATTAAGTCTGAGGGTGAAAATGAACACCATAAGATTGAATCCATATTTAAAGCTTTTGCCAAATCCATAAAAATGGCTGTGAGCAAAACGGATAATTATCGCATCCCAAGTACAAAAGGAACTTTATGATTGCCATTATAAAATACAATGCAGGGAATACTTGTTCTGTGCAAAATGCATTGAAAAGATTGGGTTACGAAACGCTCATTACCGACGATGAAGAAGAACTTCAAAATGCTGAAAAAGTAATCTTCCCAGGTGTTGGAGAAGCCAGTACGGCAATGTCTTACTTGAAAGAACGAGGTATAGATCAGGTGATTTTAAACTTAAAACAACCTGTTTTAGGCATATGCTTGGGGCTACAACTAATGTGTGAGCATTCCGAAGAAGGAGATGTGGCTTGTTTGGGGATATTTAAAAATAATGTCTGTAAGTTCCCCAACACAGAAATCGTCCCTCACATGGGATGGAACAACTTTGAGGAAGTCAAGGGCACCTTGTTTAAGGGGATTGAAGTAAATAATGATGTGTATTTCGTTCACAATTACTACGCTGATCTATCAGATGAAACCACTGGAGTATGTAATTACATCACTCCTTTCAGTGCAGCCTTAGAAAAAGATAATTTTTACGCCACCCAATTCCATCCAGAAAAGTCGGCAGACATTGGAGAGAAAATACTTAAAAACTTTTTAGATCTATGAGAATTATTCCTGCAATAGACATCATCGATGGTAAGTGTGTACGACTCACAAAAGGGGATTATAGTACTAAGAAGGTATATAATGAGAACCCTCTAGAAGTTGCAAAAGAATTTGAAGACTATGGAATCAAACACCTACACCTGGTAGATTTAGATGGGGCAAAATCAAAACGCATTATCAATCATAGAATACTTGAGAAAATTGCTACCGCTACCGACTTACACATTGATTTTGGCGGTGGATTGAAATCTGATGAAGATTTAAAAATTGCCCTAGAATCAGGCGCCAAACAAATAACGGGAGGGAGTATTGCCGCTAAAAATAGACCCGTATTTTTAAATTGGTTACACAAATACGGAGGTCAAAAAATTATATTGGGCGCTGATTGTATGAATCGTAAAATTGCCACTGATGGCTGGCTAGAGAGCTCTGAACTCGATCTAATAGAATTTATTAAAGGTTACGAAGCAGAAGGCGTGGCATATGTGATCTGTACAGACATTTCAAAAGATGGCATGCTTCAAGGCCCTTCTACTGAGTTGTACAAAGAGGTAATTGCCGAAACCAAAGTTAACTTAATCGCTAGCGGAGGGATTGCTGGCCTTCAGGACCTTATTGATTTGAAAGAGATAGGATGTGAAGGAGCCATACTTGGTAAGGCAATCTATGAAGGTAGAATAACGCTTAAAGAACTCAGAGACTTATGTTAAAGAAAAGGATCATCCCTTGTTTAGACATTCAAAATGGACGTACGGTAAAGGGAGTCAATTTTGTGGGCATAAGAGACGCAGGAGACCCAATAGATTTGGCGAAAAGATATGTGCTTGAAGGCGCAGATGAATTGGTGTTTTTAGACATTACAGCGACCATAGAAAATAGAGATACCCTCGTCAGCCTTGTCGAACGTATCGCGCGTGAAATTGACATACCATTTACCGTTGGTGGTGGGATTAATTCTGTTGAGGATGTTTCTAGAATCATTACTGCTGGAGCAGATAAAGTATCAGTAAACTCTTCAGCAGTACGGCGGCCTGAATTGATAAGAGAGATTGCCGATGAATTCGGTAGTCAATGCGTCACTGTCGCCATAGATACTCAAAAATCAAAAGAGGGATGGAAAGTATTTACCCATGGAGGTCGTAAGGAAACAAAGTTGATGACCATCGATTGGGCTAAAAAAGCCGAAGAACTCGGTGCAGGAGAGATACTCCTAACCTCGATGAATAACGACGGGACAAAAGAAGGATTTGCTTTAGAAATTACAGAAAAAGTGAGTGATCGCGTTAATTTACCCGTGATTGCTTCTGGAGGAGCAGGATTTGAAAAAGACTTTGAAATACTTTTTAAAACAACCAAAGCTACAGCTGGATTAGCCGCGAGCATCTTTCACAACAATGAGATTCACATTCAGGATTTAAAAAAATATCTTAAAACAAAACAAATACCGGTACGATGCAGATAGATTTCACAAAAAATGACGGACTTGTTCCTGTCATCGTTCAGAATACACTTACGCTTCAGGTTTTAATGCTTGGCTATATGAATCAAGAAGCCTTTGATTTGACCAAAGATAAAGGCTTGGTTACTTTTTACAGCCGCAGCAAACAACGCATCTGGATGAAGGGAGAGACCTCAAACAATACACTTAAAGTAGATGAAATTCAATTGGATTGTGACCGTGACACACTTCTGATTAAAGCCACGCCAAACGGAGTTACCTGTCATACAGGAGCGACCTCCTGTTTTAAAGAAGAAACATCCAAAGGCTTTTTATATGAATTGGAAAAAACCATCCATGACCGTATTGATCAAGACGATGAAAATTCATACACCAACAAACTATTCAAAAGAGGTGTCAACAAAGTCGCTCAAAAAGTAGGTGAGGAAGCAGTAGAGGTGGTTATTGAAGCCAAGGATCATAACGATGATTTGTTTAAAAATGAAGTTGCCGATTTAACATATCATTTACTAATTCTTCTCAAGTACAAAAAAATGACTTTTGAGGACATTGAGCAAATCCTTAAAGACAGAGCATCAAAATAGATAGAGTTTTTAAATCCGGTGACATTTGTGTACCACAAGTCAAAGAGGGGTATATTTACTTGTGATATTCAGCAATTTATCTAAATTTGTATACGTACATGAACGCATTTATTCTACATAAGAACAGTTGTTGTAACAGTTCAAATCTGACATCCTGAATGGAGGACAGCCGTGTTATGTAATTACTCACAGCCTATCCAAATGGATGGGTTTTTTTTATCGAATTCATGAAGAAGTTTAACAGCACCATACTAGATGTTATTGGTAACACACCTATCATCAGGCTGAATCAAGTGGCCAACCACGTAGATTCAGATATCTATGTGAAATTGGAGTATATGAATCCAGGAGGTTCTATCAAAGACCGCATGGGTGTTTATCTATGTCAGAAAGCGGTTGAAAGAGGTGATTTAAAGCCTGGAGGCACCATCATCGAGTCAACGTCTGGCAATACAGGTGTTGGGATTGCTCTATTTGCCGCAATCAATGGGTACAAGTGTGTCTTTGTTATGGCAGACAAGCAGTCAAAAGAGAAGATAGACAATTTGAAAGCCTATGGAGCTAAAGTATTGGTCTGTCCCACGAATGTGGAGCCAGAGGATCCTAGGTCATACTATTCGGTGGCAGCCAAACTCGATGGTTTACCTAACTCAATATTTCTGAATCAATATGGAAATCTTGACAATGGTGCTTCGCACTATGAAATTACAGGGCCAGAAATATGGGAACAAACACAGGGCGAATTTGATACATTCATGGCAGGCGTAGGAACAGGAGGCACCATATCGGGCTGTAGTAGGTTCTTAAAGTCTAAAATGACGAATCTAAAAACAGTAGGTGTCGATTGTGAGGGCTCTATACTTATGCACTATCATAAAACTGGGAAAATAGGAGAAGCAAAATCCTATGTGGTTGAGGGGATCGGTGAAGATTTCATTCCCGAAAATGTTATTTTCGATCTTATTGATGAGTTTGTGATGGTCGGTGATGAAGACTCCTTTCACATGACGAGAAGACTTCTTCAAGAAGAGGGGATATATGCTGGTGGCTCCAGCGGATCGGCAGTTGTAGGCGCGATTAAGTATGCGGAATCTCTAGAAAAACCCGAACGTATTCTTGTGATACTTCCAGATTCTGGGAATCGTTATGCTTCGAAAATATTTCAAGAGGACTGGATGAGAGACATGAATTATATTAAAAACGACAAAGCGAAAGACGAATTAGATCTAGAGATCGAAAAAATATTAAGTAATGACTAACTCTAAGAACCTGAAAAAAGGAACTCAAGCAATTCATGTTGGAAATCATCCCGATAAGACTACGGGTGCGGTGATCCCTCCTATATACCAAACATCTACCTTCGTTCAGTCAAGTCCAGGAGAACACCAAGGATATGAATACTCACGTTCCCACAATCCAACTCGAAGTAGATTGGAAGAATGCCTGGCCTCATTAGAAAATGCAGATTATGCACTTGTAACCTCAAGCGGAATGTCTGCAATTTCCCTGATTTTCCAAGCATTACCAAAAGGCTCAAAAGTTTTGTGTGGTGATGATGTATACGGTGGGACCTATCGAATTCTTAATACAATCTATAATGATCGTTTTGAATTAAAACAAGTTAACAGTACAGACTTAGAGGCTGTTCATGATGTGCTAAACAGCTACAAACCTGATTTAATATGGTTAGAGTCTCCGACCAACCCAATGTTACAAATCAGTGACATTCATGCCATTGTTGAAGCTTCTCGTAAAATAGGCGCTAAGGTAGTACTCGACAACACTTTTATGAGTCCCTATTTTCAAAACCCATTGGATTTGGGCGTTGATATGGTGGTTCATTCACTTACCAAATACATCAATGGACACAGTGATGTAGTGGGTGGGGCAATTATGCTCAATGATAAAGAACTATATGATAAACTATGGTATCTACAGAATTCTATAGGCCCTAGTCAATCTCCATTTGACAGTTGGTTGGTTTTGAGGGGAATAAAGACATTGGCCATTCGCATGGAAGCCCATGCAAAGAATGCCATGATCATTGCTGAATTTCTAGAGAATCACCCCAAGATTGAAAAGGTGATTTATCCGGGCTTGTCTTCTCATCCACAGCATGAATTGGCCAAAAGTCAAATGTCAGGTTTTGGGGGCATGCTTAGCCTTTATATTAAAGGAGGCTTAGAAGAGACAAAACGCTTTTTAGAAGAAGTGAACCTATTTGTTCTGGCAGAGAGTTTAGGTGGTGTGGAAAGCTTGATTGAACATCCAGCCATTATGACACATGCATCTGTACCCTCTGAAGAAAGAGCAATATTAGGAATTACAGATAACTTTGTTCGAGTGTCTGTGGGTATTGAAGATGTCAATGATTTGAAAAAGGATCTAAACGATGCATTAAAAACCATTTAGTAAAATGGTTTATTAGAATACAATTAATGTTCAAAAAGCCCCATTTTATTATAAATTGGGGCTTTTTCCTTTTAAAGACTTTCCATTAAAACCCTATAAAGCCTTACCATATGGATGATATCATCCTTGTGGACTTTTTCATCTGGACTGTGGACATGATCTTCAGGAGCGCCCACAAAACACCAATCGAAAGGGTAGGGAGACTTTTGTAAAGCATTGCCATCAGAGCCTCCTGCATCTTCAACTTCCAATTGAAACATAAGGTCATTGGCTCTAGCAATACTCACAATCCTATTTACATATGACTTGCGGGGAATGCCTGAATCCCTCATCGAGATGGCCACGCCCTTGCCGTGATGCACCCCCTCAGTAACCCATGTGATGTCTGAAATTAAGGCCTGACGAACGCCCATCTGCTCATAAATGTACTTACTCAAATATCCCACAGAACCGCCACCGGTTTCTTCCCAGCATGAAAAAACAATGAGCCCATCTTTCAAAGTCTCTGCAACCTGAAGCGCACTCCAAATGCCCAGACGATTGTCCATGTAGCAGTTTTGAATATATTGATCCGTCTCTCGCCAATTGGGTTTATAGGTTAAATTCGTTCCTGGGTCAATATCTCTATGGAATTTATAGCTCAACTTTTTGGTTTCACTGACCACCAATTCGGTTTCAATAGCTCCACCAGAGTCATGACCTATTAACAAGGTGCCCGATTTTAAAACAGGTCCTCCCAGTTTGACCAGTTGCTTCCCATAACGCACGGTAAAACCTATGGAATCCATATGTGCAAAAATTGCCGTACGGGGCTTTCCAAACTTTAACATCAGGCAATCTTGAAAATCATCGCCATAAATGATCTCTGGTATGGAAACCCATTGCTGCATGTTTTCTTTGACATAATTCAACAAAAAAATCTTCATCTGCACCTCATCACCTGCTGGCGCATGTATTTCTTGAAGTTTTTCTAAAAGGCTATAGTCCATGTGTTATTATTTTAAATGATGATGAAGTTAATTTAGGCGAGCTTTGTGATATTGATATTCTTAAGCCCTTTGAATTTTTCGAGTACAGCATTTGAGTTATTTTGTCGACAAGTGAAAAATAATTCACATCCTATTTCTAGTTTTTGATCAACAATGGTTAGGCCAAGTTCTTTTACAAATCTCATAACTGTATTAATTTCAGGATAACCACATTCTACGCGAAAGCTGTCATTGATGGTGCATTCAACAATTTTTGCATGATCTAAGGCCTTCAAAGCAGCCTCTTTATAAGCGTTCATCATTCCGCCTACACCCAATTTAGTCCCACCAAAATAACGAACAACAATAATAGCAACATTGGTAAGCTTCTTAGCGTCAATTTGTCCCAATATAGGTTTACCAGCTGCATTCGTAGGCTCCCCGTCGTCATTAACTCTGTAGGCTGAATAATCGGATTTAAATCGGTAAGCATAACAATAATGCCTTGCTGAATGGTGTTCGACCTTTACATCAGTCATTTTTAATTTGAGTTCATTTTCATTGTTGCAGGGGAAGGCAAATGCATAAAATTTAGAGCCACGATCTTTGTAAAAACCTTCACTGGGATTTTTTAGGGTAAGATATGAATCCATCTGCTTCATTTTAAATCATTTTATCTTCACTAAAGTAAATCAAATTTCGATAAGGTATTGTAAGATTCACCGTATTTAAATGAATGTTCATTTGATATATTATCACCATCATAATAGGTAATCTTACCTATTAAAAATTGAGTGATATCACCTATGAATTTACCCTTCACCCTCTTTTTAAATAATTCATATAAGTATATATTTGCGGTGTTAAATCGTTTTAAAATTATCATTCAAATGTGGGTATTAATTTCAATAATTGTAGGCGTGACCCTATTCGGGCTGGAAGAAATCGAGAACAAACATATAATACTGAAAAAATATGATCTTTCAGTAGGGTATGGATACAGCACTCCAGATATCTCAACGAAAGAATATCAAATAGACGCTCCAGTAAATGAGGCCAGACACAGCGTAAACACCAAAACTGGGTTTGACATCAACACCTGTTCTAAGCTTCCAATCATACCAGAAGGAGAGTCTTCATCTATCCGTTTAGGTAATAGCAACAACGGGTCTCAGAGTGAGAAAATTAGTTATTCGTTCTACCTTGACACAAATGACTTAAGTCATTCACTTAGCTATAAATATGCACTTGTTTTTCACACATCAAAATCGAATACTGAGGAGCACGTTCAACCAAAGTTTAATGTCAAAGTAATGAGAAATGATCAATTGGTAGAAATATCTCAAGAAGTAAATACCTACTCAAAACATATAAATTTTAATATTGAAAATCAGTCTAAAGACAGAATCATCAGATGGACCAATTGGACATGTGACTATGTCGACCTTAGCTTGTTTAATTTAAATGATAAAATCACTGTAGAATTTGAGAGTTATGACTGCGCAAGAGGTGCGCATTTTGGATACGCATATCTAGTCATAGACTAATACAATAGGCTTGATTACTTGTAATGAATCATCAATTGATCTGAGGAAACCGAATCAATAACTTTTTTTGATGAGGTCAATTGAGGAGCAGCAAGTCCATCAGAAAGTAATTCAGATCCAATAAATACTCTGGCTTCATCCCATAAACCAATATCTATAAAAGATTGTAAGGTTTGTTTACCCCCCTCAATAATGACGGAATGAATATTTCTTTGGTAGAGTGCATCCATGACCTCTTTTTGAAGTATGTTAAAGTTGATGCTTAGGTATTCGGTATAGGTGGTATTGTCTTTGAACTTCTCGGTAAAAACTAAAGTTTTCACAGAATCGTCAAAAACATGAAGTGTATCTGGAAGTCGCAAATCCTTATCGATAACCAGCCTTAAAGGGGAGTTGCCTTCCCAAAGACGAGCAGTAAGCATGGGATTGTCTAGTTCAACAGTTCTCGTTCCTACCAGAATAGAAGCCTCTTCAGTTCGCCATCTGTGGACAAGCTTTTTAGACGCTGCACTCGAAATCCACAGAGGTTTACCCGGCTCTTGATCTTTTGGAGCGATGAAACCGTCTTTACTTTCTGCCCATTTTAAAATGATATAGGGCCTATGTTTCACATGAAAAGTAAAGAAACGCTTATGAGATTCTTCACAAGCCTCTTTCAATACATCTACTTTAACCTCAACTCCTGCATTTCGGAGCATTTCAATTCCCTTTCCAGAAACTTTAGAGAAAGGATCCACACAGCCAATAACCACCCTGGGGATTTCATGATTGATAATTAATTGCGCACAGGGTGGAGTCTTCCCAAAATGAGCACAAGGCTCTAAGTTCACGTAGATTGTTGATGCTTTAAGTAAAGTCTTATCCTGAACAGAATCAACCGCATTTACTTCTGCATGAGGGCAACCTGCTTTTACATGCCAGCCTTCTCCAATAATCTTATCTTGGTGAACAATCACTGACCCTACCATAGGGTTAGGGTATGTTTTACCCAAACCCAAACGAGCAAGTTCAAGACATCTATTCATGTAAAATTCATCCCTATGCATACATCAAAAATAGTCAAAATGCATTAGTTTTAGGCCATGCTGAAAGTCAAAGATATACGTAGGTACCTAAACGAGCATTTAGGTGAACAGTACCCGAGTTCAGAACTGAGAAGTTTTCAGAACTGGATCCTTGAATTCCTACTTGATTACAGTACTGCTGATGCCCTGATGAATGCTGAAAAGACCTTGCAAGAGGAGACCATTAACGAGTTGGAGCGAGTGGTACAACTTTTAGTCAAAAGTAAGCCCATACAGCAGATTTTTGGACATGCGTGGTTTTATGGATGTAAATTTAGCGTCAATGAACACGTTTTAATACCTCGGCCCGAGACGGAGGAATTGGTGGATTGGATTCTTAAAGATGATCCGAACAATAAATCTCTGCTCGACATTGGAACCGGTTCGGGTTGCATTTCTATCTCTATAGCTATGAATAGCTCTGTAAATGTTTCTTCCCTAGACATATCAGAAAATGCACTTCTGATGGCTAAAGAAAATGCCAAGACCCTAAAAACAAAGATCCATTTTATACATACAGACATCATGAGTGATGGTGTTCTAAATCATTTATCCCAATACGATATCATTGTGAGCAACCCACCTTATGTACTGGAGTCAGACAAGCAAGTCATGGCTGATAATGTGATAAAGTACGAGCCTCATCTTGCATTGTTTGTTCCCAACGAAAATGCTTTGAAATTTTACCTAAAAATAACTGATATCGCATGTAAAACCCTCAAGCCTGGAGGTATTCTCTATTTTGAAATTCACGAATTGAAAGGGAAAGAGATGGTCGAGTTATTAAAAAACAAAGGGTTTACTCAGATAGAATTAAAACAAGATATGCAAGGAAAAGATCGTATGATAAAAGCCCTTTGGAATGTGTAAATTGTTTATTTTAGTAATGAACTAATTCCCCCATAAGAAACCGGCATTTCAGTGCGGACCTATCCATCTGTTGTATGCTAATGATGATGGATTATGAATGATTGAAAATATTCAAAATGGACGTAAAGTCTAGAATACATATTTTGCGCAAGCAACTCGCAGATCACAACCATGCTTACTATCTCCTTGATAGTCCTTCCGTTAGTGATTATGAGTTTGACCAACTCCTTGAAGAACTTATTCAGCTTGAAAAATCACACCCTGAATTTTTTGATGAGAATTCTCCGAGTCAAAGGGTAGGAGGAGACGTAAATAAATCCTTTGATACGGTTGCACATAAGCGTCCCATGTTATCTCTTGGCAACACTTATTCTGAAGAAGATCTTAGGGATTTTGACAAACGGGTTCAAAAAATCATCACAGAACCCTACACATATGTATGTGAGCTCAAATATGATGGCGTTTCCATTAGCTTACACTACAAAGACGGCGTACTAAAGCAAGCCTTAACAAGAGGAGATGGGACACAAGGGGATGATGTCACTGCAAATGTAAGAACGATAAATAGTATTCCTCTTATTCTAAAAGGCAATCCACCGAAAGAATTTGAAATTAGAGGTGAAATCTTTATGCCTCATAAAGGTTTTTTAGAAATGAATACCGACCGATTAGAGTCGGGACTTGATTCTTTTGCCAATCCTAGGAATGCTGCTTCAGGTACTTTAAAGCTTCAAGATTCTAAAGTGGTTGCTTCTAGACCTCTAGACTGTTTCTTGTACCACAGTTTGGGAGAACTCATTGAAATAGATTCTCATTATGAAAGATTGGAAGTGGCTCGTGAGTGGGGATTTAAAACACCTACAGACACCAAGCCTTGCAAGTCCATAGAAGATGTTCTTGACTTTGTCAACCACTGGGAAACAGCACGTAAAGATTTACCTTATGACATTGATGGTATCGTCATCAAAGTAGATGGTATTCTTCAACAAGAGGAACTGGGCTATACTGCAAAGTCTCCGCGCTGGGCAATATCCTACAAATTCAAAGCCGAGCAAGCGGTAACGATTTTAGAGAAAATTACTTACCAAGTTGGTCGAACGGGAGCCATCACTCCGGTAGCAAACTTGAAACCTGTACAATTGGCTGGAACTGTGGTAAAAAGAGCCTCACTTCATAATGCAGATCAAATTGCAAAACTTGATGTTCGTGAAGGCGATACCGTATACGTAGAAAAAGGAGGAGAAATCATCCCAAAAATTGTAGCTGTCGATGTAAAAGAAAGAGATTTGTTCTCCCAATCCGTCACCTACATTACCCATTGCCCAGAGTGTCATTCGGAATTGATTCGCAAAGAGGGTGAAGCCCAACATTATTGCTTGAATGAGAAATCTTGCCCTCCACAAATAAAGGGTAAGATTGAGCATTTCATCAGTCGTAAGGCCATGAATATAGATGGATTGGGCTCTGAGACCATTGATCTATTCTTCAAAGAAGGACTCGTACATAATGTTGCAGATTTATATTCCCTTAAAAAGGAAGACATCTTGCCCTTAGAACGAATGGCAGAAAAATCGGCCAACAAGGCCATTTCAAGTATTGAAAGCTCCAAAAGCATTGCCTTTGAAAGAGTTCTCTATGCCCTGGGGATTCGCTATGTAGGAGTCACTGTTGCCAAAAAGTTGGCTTTTCATTTTCAAAGTATTGACAAACTCAGAAATGCGGATTTCGATGCCCTTATTAAGGTAGATGAAATTGGTGAGAGAATCGCTCAGAGTTGGTTGAACTGGCTGGAGGAAAATGAAAATATTGAAATCCTGAACAGACTGTCCAAAGCAGGTGTTAGCTTAGAGATAGATCAAGCTATTCTGGCTGAAAGAACAGATGTTTTAGAGGGCAAGTCTTTTGTCATCTCGGGTGTCTTTACCCATCATACTCGTGATGAACTAAAAAAGCTTATTGATAAAAATGGAGGTAAAAACACCAGTTCTATCTCTAAGAAAACAACCTATCTCATTGCCGGCGATAACATGGGCCCAAGCAAAAGAGAGAAAGCAGAAAAACTTAACATCAGTATCATAAGCGAAAATGAATTTATTGACTTGTTAACATGAGTATACTCACAGACATAAAACACTGGTTTGGTCACTGGGAACTGAAACGCTCTAACATAGAACGCAAAAGAAAACATCAGGTTTTTAATCTTGATGAAGCCAAGCGTATTACCATTCTTTTTGATGGCACCTTGCCTGCGGACATTAAGAAAGTGAAAGCCTTTGTCTCCAGCCTATCAAAGGGAAAGGATATGGTAACCGTGCTGGGCTACGTAAATGAAAAAGACAAATCTTTTGAACATATGTCCAGTTTACATTTTGACTTCTTTTCCAATCAAGAACTCAATTGGTATGGGAAGCCACAAGGGATGATCATCCAAAACTTTTTAAAAGAAGAATATGACATCCTGATTGACTTAACACTCAAAAAGTTTTACCCATTGTCATACATGGCCGTTGCCTCTCCTGCCAAATTTAAAGTAGGCAGGAGTCCGAATGACATCCATGTGTTCGATCTTAGCATTGAAACGAATGAAAAAACGGATTTATCAGGTTTAATTCATGACATTCATCACTACCTAAAACTTATCAAACCAAAGCATTAGTTACCAATGTTAGCTATTGATTTTCATTTTAAGGAATTATTGCATCAGTTGTGTTTAAGCATTACTGAAGATAAAATCAGTCGTTTGCGCAAACTCCTAGAGTCTTCTCAGCAGGATTTAAATACTGCCACAAAAAGCACTGCAGGGGACAAGCATGAAACGGCAAGAGCAATGATTCACATTGAACTAGAAAATCAGACAAAACAACTTATCGCTGCACGTAAGACTTCCAGTCTGCTTTCTCAGGTCAAGATAAATCCTATGAAAATTGCGCAATTAGGAGCCTTAATTCAAACCAATAAGGGCTTGTTTTACATGGCTGTGGGAATGGGCAAGGTCATACTCAATCATAAAGATACTTATGTCATCTCTCCGGCATCGCCAATAGGCCAAAAGCTATTGGGTGCAATAGTGAATGATTGTATTCATTTCAATGATCAAGAATATAAAATTAAAAAAATCCTATGAAGTAGGCTTTTTTAGTTTAAAGTACTTTTTAGGAACCCATAACATCCCAAAACACTCGCCATCTTCTTTTTCAATATTCTTATGATGAACCTTATGCGCTTTGCGAATGGCTTTGAAATAGGTGTTTTGAGAATTCCTAAGTACACGAATGCGCTGATGAATAAATAAATCATGAACAAAAAAATAGGCAGAGCCGTACAAGGTGATTCCTATGCCAATCCAAAAATAATAATTCATGGCCTGTTCAATTCCAAACATAATGCAAAGTATGCCTGGAATGGCAAAGATCAAGAAGAAATAATCATTCTTCTCAAACACCTTTTTGGGATTAGGTACGTGGTGATCTTTATGTAAATACCACAAAAATCCGTGCATGATATATTTATGAGTAAACCAAGCCACTCCCTCCATCAAGAAGAAGGTTAGGATGACGATTAAAAGATTCAAAAACAATTCCATGGGCTAACTATTTGTGGCGTTATGACAAGACATTTCCAAAACAATAGACTTGATTTCATCGAAACAAATTTTAAACCAACTCGTATAGATTTCGGGGTTCAATTGCATAGACTTACTTAAATCTTGAAGATTCATGTACTTATAATCAGAGGCTTCCTCAGGATTTATCATTGGGAGCACATCAGAAAAACCTATGTAGACATGATCGTATTCATATTCGACCAAGCCATTATCAAAAGGAGTTCTATAGACAAACTCATGCACTAAATTCAAGTCGGAATGCATGCCCATTTCTTCACTCAGCCTTCTATGGGCTGACTCTAGAGTGTCTTCTCCTGGCCTGGGGTGTGTGCAACAAGTGTTGGTCCATAGGTTTGCAGAATGGTACTTATGACTCGCTCTTTGCTGAAGTAAAAGCTCATGATTACTATTGAATATAAATACAGAAATCGCTCTGTGCAAACGACCTTTCTTATGGGCATCCATTTTTTCCATCTCACCGATTTCTCGGTTGAGTTCGTCAACTAAAATTACTTTCTCAGTCACCTTCAATATTGAATGTATTTAATTTCACTTTGATCAAAATAGCCAGAATTTAAAATGAATGATTTGATTCTCGTTTTAAGATCCACATCATCAATGGAGAAATAGTTGGCCAAAATGTACTTTTTATCAGAACTTATGGAAGACTTGTATCCCAAAAAACTGGGTACAGATGATTGAATGGTCAATCGAAGAAACCGCAGTTCAACTTCTTCAAAATTACGAAGAATCGTGGCTTCTAAAGAATGTTTTCCCTTAAAAAACAAACTAGACTTTCGTATGGGGTTCCAGGCATGTTTGGCTGAAATCATATGAGCAGCTGCAGCGTATCCTTCTAGAATGTTGTTTTTCGGGCAACTTGTCAAGTCTTGGACCAAAGATTCAGAAGCAGCTTCTGATAAAACCGACTTTTCATACAACTCTCTAATTTCAAACAACTCACACTCTTGAGCAAAACTCAACAAAGGAGCAAAGAACAAAAAGTAGAGTAGGGGTTTTATCATAGTGAATTCAGTTTGAGCCGAACTGATGATTGTAGTAGGAGCGCAAATTTTTGTACGTTATGAATTCTAATTCTAGAATGCATCACTCTATGAGAAGGGAGTTTCTTTATTTTCAGAAACAACTCTTTGTAGTAGTAATAAGCTAGATAAACTCCTTTTCTTGAGTTTTCCGGCAGAAGTTTAATGCCAATCAATGCCTCATCAAATTCATTGGAAATTTCTAATTCTATTTTGGCTTTGTCTGTATCCGAAAAATTTTCCATGTCAACAGAAGGGAAGTAAGTTCTTCCTAAAGCCTCAAAATCTGCTTTTACATCTCTTAAAAAGTTAACTTTTTGAAATGCAGAACCCAACTTCATGGCATAGGGTTTTAACTTTTGATACAATTCATGATCATTCTCTGTGAAAACACGCAAACACATTAAACCGACCACCTCAGCAGAGCCCAGTATATAGTCATCATACTGTTTCGCAGAGTACTCTGTATGATTTAAGTCCATTTCCATACTCGTTAAAAAGAGATCCACCAATTCCCATTCTATATCGTATTTGTGGTAAACGGTTTGGAAACTGTGTAATACAGGATTAAGGCTAATTTTATCTTCAATAGCAAGTACGGTATCCTCTCTAAACTTTTTTAACAAACCCGCTTTATCATACCCGTGAAAACTATCTACAATTTCATCAGCCAATCGAACAAAGCCATAGATGGAATAAATAGGCGTATGAATCTTACGATCGAGGTAATAGATCCCCAGAGAAAAACTCGTACTGTATTTACGAGTGATCATTTTACTACTTTGGTTGGATATTTGATCGTACAACTGTTTCATTTAGACTTTTTAAAAGATTTTAACAATTGATCTGCCGCTACTTGACCCGAGATGATAGAAGGGGGGACACCAGGACCAGGCACGGTGAGTTGTCCGGTATAATAGAGGTTGTCAATTTTATTGTTTTTAATTTTAGGTTTAAGATTAGCCGTTTGTAGTAGGGTGTTGGCGAGACCATAAGCATTACCCTTATAGGCATTGTAATCAGAGACAAAATCAGAAATACAATAACTTCTTTTGTAGGAAATTGCTGACCGAATCTCACACTTTGTATAGGCTTCCAGCCGATCCATCATAATGGTGAAATACTTCTCTCTGAGGGCCTCACCATCTTCAAGTCCTGGAGCCAAAGGCATCAACAAGAATACATTTTCTTTCCCTTCTGGTGCTACAGATGGGTCTGTTAGTGAGGGACAACAAACGTAAAATAAAGGCTTTGAGGGCCATGATTTATTGACATAAAGTTCTTCGGCATGTTGATCTAAATCTTCATCAAAGAACAAGTTGTGATGATCTAAATTAGGGACTTTCTTATCCACACCTAAGTAAAACAACAAACTAGAAGGAGCAAAGACTCTTTTTTCCCAGTAGTTCTCTTTGTAGTTTCTAAAAGCTTCAGGGAGCAGCACCTGTTCCACATGATGATAGTCTGCTGATGCAACAAGAGCGTCAACATCTACTTTCTTATCATCAAACTGAAGGTGAGTCGCTTTATTGTTTTCAAGGCCAATTTGATTGACATTATGATTTAAGTGAAATTCTACACCTTGTTCCATAGCAATTTTCTGCATGGCCTCAGGAATCATTGAAAAGCCACCCATTGGATAGAATGTACCCTGTTTCATTCCCGCGTAGTTCATCAAACTGTATAAAGCAGGAGTATCTTTAGGCATGGCACCCAAGAATAAAACGGGAAACTCCATAATAGCTACCAAACGAGGGTCTTTGAAATATTTTCGAACATGCGTACGGAAAGAAGAAAAAACATCCAATTTGAAAACACCTTTGACTAGATCCATTCTCATGACCTCAAGAATGGAAAGTCCAGGCTGGTAAACTAAATCGTTAACACCGATGTTATATTTGTATTCGGCACCTGCCATAAACTTTCTTAACTGATCGGCGCCACCAACTTCGATATCTTCAAATAATGCACAAAGCTCATCCCAGTTTGCAGGAATAGAAACTGCATCGTCTTTGAAAATTACTTTAAACCCGGGATCTAGTTTGATGAGTTCGTAAAAATCTGACGTTGTATGGTTAAACTTATTAAAAAACTTCTCCATCACATCGGGCATCCAGTACCAACTCGGACCCATGTCAAATGTAAATCCATTGGCGGAAAACTTTCTAGCTCTACCACCAATTTGTTCATTTTTCTCAAAAATGTGAACCTCATGATTTTCTTTAGCCAATACCGAAGCCGCCGCCAGACCCGAAAATCCTGACCCAATTACACCAATCTTTTTTCGATTCATATTTTAACTCAATGGTTTTAAGTGCTTTTCAATAAACACATCTTACTTACTTATTAATTGTAATATATAGAAAAAGCTTTGAAATGACAACGAGCCTTATAATATATATTATGTAAAATTATACTTTCTGTAAAAACGGGAGTTGCCTCCCATTTTTTATATTATTCAGTTAGTGATTTGATTGTCGAATTTGCATCCTTCCAGCACACCATGTCGTCAGTTTGATAACATACATCCTTTAAGGCGTATAATACTTGCAAAGCGTTACCATCTAATCTAACAGCTTCTTTCAAATAAGGCTTTGCCTTAGCATAAAGATTGTTTCTTTTACTTTTTAGAGCATTGTACTTCTTTTGGTCCGATTGACTCAATCCTAAATTATTCATCTGATCTACTAAGGGTGCTGTTTGATCTAAATACAAACTAGCCAAATTGTTGTAGGCGTCAAAATAATTGGGATCTAATTCAATAGATGCCTCATAGGCATTCTTTGCTTCTGTGTATCTTTTTAGGGAGCCTAGTGCCGTTCCTTTGGCAAAATATAGAACTTTATTTTCAGGAGCAGCCTGAATAGCTGTTTCTAAACTCAACAATAGTCCATCATTGTCGCCAATTGCTAGATAGTAGTTAACTTCTTCGAATATTAAGCCCGTATGCTCAGGAGCAGCCTCTCTTCCTCTTTTGATCGCATTAAAACGTGCAATTTCATCACCAATATCGATTAGCTCCTTAACCAAATAAATGTGATAATCTCCATTGGAAGGTTCAAGGTCAATTAATTTCGAGGATAAATCAATGATTTTTTCTGACTCACCGACTTCAATGGCCATAAGTGTTGCGTTGAATAAATTGGCCGTATCAACAATACCGATTGCCTCGTAGGAATTGATGTCTACAACCTGCTCAAACAGGCTTAATGCGGATGCAAAATCCTTTGCCTCATAACTATCATAGGCAGCCTTATTGTACGCATTTATGCAACGAAGCAACTCCTTAGCTGACTTTTTAGAAAATGAACTGCCCTCGGTTTCCGTATCGGTTTTGAAAGCATCTGAAGCAATTTGTAATACACTAATGTCTGCTTCTGCTTCGTAGAGAGCCATGTAAATCAAACCCTTATTATGCCAGAGTTTACCCAAATCTTTAGCTTTTAGAGCACCACCATCAGCAAGCTTTTCTTCTGCTGCTGACACATAAGACTTGGCCGCATTTAAATCTTGCTTACGATAAGATAAGATTGCACTGGTTAGATCTGCCTTTTGAGCAAACATAGTTCCTGTAAGTAAGGATGCAACTAAAATGAAAAATCCCTTTTTCATGAAAATATGTATTTATTCAGCGTTATTTTCTGTGGGGTTATCTGTTGAAGCGTCTACAATGCCCTCCACGTGATCAAGGGCTTCATCTTCATCATCATCTTTATTTACCTTGGTGACCGCAGCGATATTTTCATGGTCTTTTAAGTTCATAAGACGAACACCTTGGGTTGCTCTACCCATGACGCGCATATTCTCTACTCCCATACGTATGGTTACCCCTGACTTTTTGATGATCATCAAGTCGTTTTCATCGGTCACATTTTTAATGGCGATTAGATCTCCCGTCTTTTCCGTAATACTGATGGTCTTAACTCCCTTACCACCACGGTTCGTGATTCTGTAGTCTTCAATGTGGGAACGCTTTCCGTAACCATTTTCAGAAACAACCAAAACATTTGACGCTTCATCATTTACACAAATCATACCAACGACTTCATCTTGGTCTTCTATGCGAATCCCTCGAACACCGGTGGCATTTCTTCCCATAGGACGCGTGGCATCTTCATGGAATCGAATGGCTTTACCTGACTTTGCCGCAAGCATAATAAAGGAATCACCTGTTGTTAATTTGGCTTCTAACAATTGGTCGTTTTCACGAATACCAATCGCGTTAATTCCATTCACACGCGGACGAGAATAAGCTTCGAGGGTGGTCTTCTTAATGACCCCTCTTTTTGTACACATGATGATGAAGTGATTGTTGATGTAATCTTCATCTTTAAGGTTGTCTACGTTGAGGTAAGCCATCACCTTATCGTCCGGCTCAAGATTTATTAAATTCTGTATCGCACGTCCTTTGGAAGTTTTCGAACCTTCAGGGATTTCATAAACTTTTAACCAGAAACACTTACCCTTTTCGGTAAAGAACAACATATAGTTGTGGTTGGTTGCCATAAAAATATGCTCGACAAAATCTTTATCTCTAGTCGTTGCTCCTTTGGATCCTACTCCTCCTCTACTCTGAGTTTTGTACTCTGAAAGTAAGGTTCTCTTGATGTATCCTAGGTGAGAAATCGTGATCACAACTTCTGCATTTGGAATCATGTCTTCAATACTCAGATCTCCACCAGCGTATTCGATGTCAGTTCTTCTTTCATCACCGTACTTTTCACGAATTTCAATCAACTCATCTTTGATGATTTGCATCCTTAGAGACTCATTAGATAGTATGTCCTCTAAATGAGCAATTAACTTCATCAGCTCGGCGTGCTCAGCCTTAATTTTATCTTGCTCTAATCCGGTTAATTTCTGGAGTCTTAAGTCAAGAATAGCTTTTGCCTGAACTTCAGACAAATCATAACGAGTCATCAATCCTTCACGAGCTTCTTCAGGCGTCTTTGAAGCTTTAATGAGCGCTATCACATCGTCCAAATGGGTCAAGGCAATCAACAAACCTTCAAGTATGTGAGCTCTTTTTTGAGCTTGCTTGAGTTCGTATTGCGTTCTGCGAACCACCACTTCATGTCTGTGCTCTACGAAGTACTTAATCATTTCTTTCAGCGTAAGCAACATAGGCCGTCCTTTTACCAAGGCAATGTTATTTACAGAAAATGAGTTTTGTAACGAAGTGTATTTGTAAAGTTTATTGAGAACTATATTAGGAATGGCATCGCGCTTGAGGATGTATACAATACGCATCCCATTTCGATCTGATTCATCGCGTATGTCAGAAATCCCCTCAATTTTTTTATCGTTAACAAGATCAGCAGTTTTCTTGATCATGTCGGCCTTATTGACCATGTAAGGAATTTCAGTAACGATAATACAGTCTCTACCATCTACTTCCTCAAAGCTTGTTTTCGCTCTAAGAACAATTCTCCCCTTACCGGTTTCAAAAGCATTCCTGACACCATCGTAACCATAAATGGTTCCCCCAGTCGGGAAATCAGGTGCTTTCACGTAATTCATTAAACCTTCGGTGTCAATGTCATTGTCGTCAATGAATGCAGTGGTGGCATTGATCACCTCCGTCAAGTTGTGAGGAGGCATATTGGTAGCCATACCAACAGCAATTCCCGAAGCACCGTTAATGAGTAGGTTAGGAACACGTGTTGGAAGAACCGTAGGTTCTTGGAGAGAATCATCAAAGTTAAGACGGAAGTCAACAGTTTCCTTGTCGATATCCTTAAGCATCTCTTCTGAAATCTTCTTCAATCTGGCTTCCGTATAACGCATTGCTGCGGGACTGTCTCCATCAATAGAACCAAAGTTCCCCTGACCGTCGACCAACATGTAGCGTAGGGACCAATCTTGAGCCATACGAACCATAGAGTCGTATACAGATGAATCACCGTGTGGGTGGTACTTACCTAAAACTTCACCGACAATTCTTGCTGACTTTTTATGGGCACCAGTTGAACGAATACCCAATTCATGCATTCCGTAAAGAACTCTTCTGTGAACGGGCTTAAAACCATCTCTTACGTCAGGTAAAGCACGAGAAACAATCACCGACATCGAATAATCGATGTAGGCTGACTTCATTTCCTCTTCTATATTAATTGGTATTATCTTTTCTCCATCCGCCATCTAAAAGAGCTTTTTATGTTTATTTTAAATTTTAATCTGTAGAACAGACGAATATAAGTTAAAATACCCTGATTTTAGGATGTATTTAAATGATTTAATTAACAATTTACCCACCTAAAATGTTAAAAAAGATAGCCATATTTTCCTTTTTTCATGAAAAGCTACCTACCTTTGGAAGTATACAAACGATATACTTTTAATTTATAGCTATTATGGATGAAAATTTCTCACCAAGAGTTAAAGATGTAATACAATACAGCAAGGAAGAAGCTTTACGTCTGGGGCACAAACACATTGGTACTGAACATTTACTCCTCGGAATCATAAGAGAGGGAGAGGGAATGGCCATTGAGATTCTTTTGTCCCTAGGAATAGACCTAAAGCTATTGCGAAAGCGCATAGAAGACATATCCACTTCTGAATCGGCCCCTAAAACTTCAAAAACACCAAACCTTCCTTTAACAAAGCAGGCCGAAAAAGCCCTAAAAACCACTTTTTTAGAGGCCAAGCTTTTCAGTAGTGACATCATAGGTACCCCACACCTGCTTTTGTGTATACTCAGAAATGAATCGGATCCCATGTATCAGCTTATGGATCAATTGGGTGTTACCTATGAAGTCATAAAAGAGCAGTTTGAAGGACGAGTGGGAGATGAAGCCTATGAAGAACCTAATTCTGACACCCCTTATGCAAGTGATGATGAATTTGAAGGCGACTCATCGGGGTCAAAATCAGAAGATTTTCGATCTCGCAAAAAGACCAAAGCAAAAACCAAATCTACAACACCCGTACTCAATAATTTTGGTAGAGACCTTACCCTGTTTGCTGAAGAAGGCAAATTAGACCCTGTGATTGGTAGGGAAAAAGAAATTGAGCGCGTGTCTCAGGTTCTTTCACGAAGAAAAAAGAACAACCCCCTACTCATTGGTGAGCCCGGAGTGGGTAAATCAGCCATCGCTGAGGGTTTGGCGCTTAGAATTGTAAAAAAGAAGGTTTCACGGGTTTTATTTGATAAGAGAATCATTACCCTTGACTTAGCTTCACTCGTTGCAGGAACAAAATACAGAGGGCAATTTGAAGAACGCATGAAAGCCGTTCTTAATGAGTTGGAAACCAATCCCAACATCATTCTCTTTATCGATGAGATTCACACCATCGTAGGTGCAGGGGGTGCAGCAGGAAGCCTCGACGCTTCTAATATGTTCAAGCCAGCCTTAGCTCGTGGCGAAGTACAATGCATCGGAGCCACTACACTTGATGAGTACAGACAGCATATTGAAAAAGACGGTGCCCTGGAACGAAGATTTCAAAAGGTTTTAGTGGAGCCGACCACCAATGAGGAGACGCTTCAGATACTTAAAAACATTAAAGAGCGCTATGAGGCACATCACAATGTAACTTATACCGATGAAGCACTCGAAGCTTGTGTGACATTGACAAGTAGATACATCAGTGATCGTCACCTGCCCGATAAGGCCATAGACGCCCTTGATGAATCTGGCTCTCGTGTTCACATCACCAACATCAAGGTGCCAGAGAACATCATCTCTCTTGAGAATAGACTTCAAGAGATTAAGGACCAGAAATTAGAAGTTGTAAAAAAACAGAAATATGAAAAAGCTGCGCAACTGAGAGATGTTGAAAAGCAGACCGAGAGCGAGTTGTTAGATGCTCAGATTGCTTGGGAGGAAGAAGTTAAAGTTCATCGAGAGGTAGTTACAGACACTAATGTAGCTGAAGTCATCTCTATGATGACGGGCATCCCCATCAAGCGTATTGCTGAAAAAGAAACAGCAAAACTCTCTTTGATGTCTGGCCAGTTGAAAGAAAATGTGATTGGTCAAGATGAGGCAATTGAGAAAATTGTAAAAGCCATTCAACGAAATCGAGTGGGCTTAAAGGATCCTAACAAACCTATCGGCTCCTTTATATTCTTAGGACCTACAGGTGTAGGGAAAACCCAATTGGCAAAAGAACTATCTACACTTTTATTTGATAACGAATCCGCTATGATTCGTATTGATATGAGTGAGTATATGGAAAAGTTTGCCATCTCCAGATTGATCGGAGCACCTCCAGGCTATGTGGGTTATGAAGAAGGGGGGCAACTTACGGAGAAAGTAAGACGAAAGCCTTACTCCGTGATCCTTTTAGATGAAATAGAAAAGGCACATCCAGATGTGTTTAACTTACTTCTACAAGCACTAGATGACGGACAATTAACGGACAGCCTAGGTCGGAAAATTGATTTTAAAAACACCATCATCATCATGACTTCCAATATTGGGACTCGAAAGCTAAAAGAGTTTGGTACGGGAGTTGGGTTTAGCACCTCAGCAAAAAAGAACAATCTTGATGAGTACTCTAAAAGTATCATTGAAGGCTCCCTAAAAAAAGCTTTTGCTCCTGAATTTTTAAATCGTATTGATGACGTTATTTTATTCAACACATTAGGTAGAGAAGACATTCACCAAATCATAGATATTGAATTGGAAAAACTTTTCTTGCGTATTAAAGAAATTGGATTTACGCCTAGCATCACGGAAGCGGCAAAGGATTATATCTCTGATAAAGGCTTTGATTCTGCCTACGGAGCAAGGCCTTTAAAACGTGCGATCCAGAAATATGTTGAAGACCTTTTGGCAGAAGAAATCATCAGTAAAAATATTGGTGATGGAGATAAGGTGTTGATTGATTTTGATGCCAAAAAGAAAAACATAAAGATTAAAGTTACCAAAGCCAAAAAGAAAACGGTAAAAGCAAAAAATGACAAAGAAGAAAAGGAGTAAGCACCTTATGCTTTAGAACAAAAAAAACCGCCATTAAGGCGGTTTTTTTTGCTGTGAACGCAATCTTAAGCATTCTGTGTCTTAATTAAATTCAAAGCAGAACCTGCTCTGAACCACTCAATCTGCTGAGCGTTATAAGTATGATTTAACTTTATTGAATCTACTGACCCATCAGCATGAACCAACTCTAAAGAAAGTTGTTTGCCAGGTGCAAAAGCATCTAAATCTGTAAAATTAAAGGTGTCATCTTCCTGAACGAGGTTGTAATCAGATTCATTCTCAAAAGTCAAACCTAACATCCCCTGTTTTTTCAAGTTGGTTTCATGGATACGAGCAAATGACTTTACGATCACTGCACACACGCCAAGATGTCTTGGCTCCATAGCTGCATGCTCACGTGATGAACCTTCACCATAATTATGATCTCCAACGACTACAGATGGAACTCCTGCTGCCTTGTAAGTTCTTGCAATGTTAGGTACCTCATCAAACGAACCGTCCAATTGGCTTTTCACCTTATTGGTCGCTCCACCAAATGCATTGACGGCACCTATCAAACAATTGTTTGAAATATTGTCCAAGTGACCTCTGTAACGCAACCAAGGACCGGCCATAGAAATATGATCCGTCGTACACTTTCCTTCCGCTTTAATTAAGAGCTTCGCACCTAAAATGCTTTGCCCATCCCAAGGGCTAAAAGGACTTAACAACTGTAAGCGTTTCGAATCAGGGCTAACGAGAATCTCTACCCCTGAGCCATCTTCTGCTGGAGCCTGATAACCATTATCTTCAACAGCAAAACCTTGAGATGGCAACTCAGAACCTGTAGGCTCAGCCAACATCACGGACTCCCCTTTGTCATTCTGAAGAGAATCTGTTAACGGATTAAAGTCGAGGCGACCGGAAATGGCAACGGCAGCCACCATTTCAGGAGAGGCGACAAAAGCGTGTGTATTTGGATTGCCATCAGCACGCTTCGCAAAGTTTCTATTGAAGGAGTGAACAATAGAGTTCTTTTCCTTTTTGTCTGCTCCTTCTCTATCCCATTGACCAATACATGGTCCACAGGCATTCGTAAAGATACGCGTTGAATCAAATTTATTAAAAGTGTCTATCAAGCCATCACGCTCTGCTGTATAACGCACTTGTTCGGAGCCTGGATTGATTCCCAAAATCGCTTTGGGTTGAACCCCTTTACTTACAGCATCCTCAACAATAGAGGCAGCACGTGTCAAATCTTCATAAGATGAGTTCGTACAAGAACCAATCAGTGCCCACTCAATATCTAAAGGCCAACCGTTGGCCACGGCTTTTTCTTTCATCTCTGAAACAGGCGTTGCCAAATCCGGAGTAAAAGGCCCATTTAAATGAGGTCCCAGTTCGGATAGGTTGATTTCAATGACCTGGTCAAAGTATTTCTCTGGACTGGCATACACTTCTGCATCACCCGTTAGGTGTTCAGCAACTTCATCAGCTAAAGCCACTACATCGGCTCTATCAGTTGCATTTAAATACCGTCTCATAGAATCGTCATAACCAAATGTAGAAGTGGTAGCACCAATTTCAGCACCCATATTACATATGGTCCCTTTACCGGTAGCCGACATGCTTTGTGCACCCTCACCGAAATACTCAACGATACAACCCGTACCGCCTTTCACAGTAAGAATACCTGCCAACTTCAAAATAACATCTTTTGGAGCTGCCCATCCGTTTAGCTTACCCGTTAATTTAACTCCAATGAGCTTGGGGAATTTTAATTCCCAAGGCATTCCTGCCATCACATCCACAGCATCAGCACCACCAACACCAACAGCCACCATTCCCAATCCTCCGGCATTTACCGTATGAGAATCGGTACCGATCATCATACCACCCGGGAAAGCGTAATTCTCTAATACGACTTGATGGATAATACCTGCGCCTGGCTTCCAAAAACCAATACCGTATTTATCACAAACAGAACTTAAGAAATTAAAAACTTCATTGTTCTTGTTGATTCCTTCTTGCAAATCTTTAGAAGCACCAATACGAGCTTGTATAAGGTGATCGGCATGTGCGGTAGAAGGAACAGCAACTTTATCTTTCCCGGCTTGCATAAATTGCAAAAGGGCCATCTGAGCGGTAGCATCTTGCATCGCAACTCGATCCGGTGCAAAGTCAACGTAAGAACCTCCTCGAACGTAAGCTTCTGAAGCATTTCCTTCCCACAGGTGGGTATAAAGGATTTTTTCTGAGAGCGTTAATGGTTTATTAACAGCAACTCTTGCAGCGGCAACACGCTCTGGATAAGCAGCGTAAACCTTTTTAATCATTTCAATATCAAAAGCCATAAAAAATGGTTTATGTGGGTTTAATTTCAATCTATCACTAAGACCGCAAAATTAGGAAAATTCACTTAAAAACAGAATTTGTCTTGGTCTAATTTAGGTGATCCGGGAATTACCATAGAATTCACATATTTTAATGCTCAAAAAACGAATATCACAGGAACATAAGTAGTAATAATCAATTTGTGATACTAAGGTAAAAAGGGCTGGGTGATTCACCTCCAACGAACGAATATGATACGTAATCAATAATCTAAGCCTTGTCTTTAAAATTTAAAGAGCGTGAATTCACACAATAGCGCAAACCGGATTCAGTAGGCCCATCTGTAAAAACATGACCCAGATGTCCATCACAACGAGCACATAAAATCTCTACACGTATCAACCCAAAGGAAGTGTCTTTTTCCTCTCTGACCTTCCCCTCTTGCGCATCAGAAAATGCCGGCCAACCGCAATGTGAGTTAAATTTAGATTGTGAATCAAACAACACCTCTTGACAACCAGCACAAGTATAGACCCCCTCTTCAAAATGCGAATCATACACTCCTGTAAAAGCTCGCTCTGTACCTTTCTCCCTCAAAATACGATAGACCTCAGGGTCTAATATTTCCCTCCACTCTTCTTCTGTTTTCATCGATAGAATTTATTTGTTAATTTACAAATAATTACCAAAATATAAGCCTATAAAACCTCATTAACTGGACACTTTAAAAAAGACACCATACAACCCCGATGGCACAATTAAAATTGAAAAATACTCAATTACTATTCTTTATATTTACCTTGCTATAAAATTATAATACACAATGAATATAGATTTTAACAAGAATGAAGATGCCCTAAAACTTCAGCTGACTGAAATGAACAGAAGGTTGGAGCAAATCCACTTGGGAGGTGGGAAGAAAAAAATTGATAAAGAGCACCAGAAAGGAAAACTTACTGCCAGAGAGCGTATTGAATATCTTACAGACGAACAATCGGACTTCCTTGAAATAGGAGCCTTTGCTGGAGATGGCATGTATAAAGACTATGGTGGCTGTCCATCTGGTGGGGTTGTTACGGGGATTGGAACTGTTTCCAACAGACCCTGTGTGCTTGTTGCAAATGATGCCACTGTAAAAGCAGGTGCATGGTTCCCCATCACGGCAAAAAAGAACTTAAGGGCACAAGAAATAGCCATGGAAAACAACATCCCCATCATCTACTTGGTAGACAGTGCTGGTGTTTTTCTTCCATTACAAAACGAACTCTTTGCTGATAAAGATCACTTTGGTAGAATCTTTCGAAACAATGCAAAGATGTCGTCCATGGGAATCCCTCAGATAGCAGCCGTCATGGGCTCTTGTGTGGCAGGAGGAGCCTACCTCCCGATTATGAGTGATGACGCTCTTATTGTAGACAAAACTGGATCTATTTTTTTAGCGGGATCCTACCTCGTAAAAGCGGCCATAGGTGAAGATATTGACAACGAAACTCTGGGAGGCGCTACCTCCCACTGTGAGATATCAGGTGTGACAGATTACAAGGCTGAGAATGATGAAGCATGCCTTGACCACATCCGTTCTATAATCGGTAAAATGGGCCATAGCACACAAGCAGGATTTAATCGAATTGCATCAAAAAAACCCAAAGAAAAACAAGAGGAAATTTACGGCATCTTACCTAAAGAGAGAGAGCAACCCTATAAAGTTCGAGATATTATAGCTCGCTTGGTAGACCATTCTGAATTCGAAGAGTATAAAAAAGATTTTGGGAAAAGCATCATTTGCGCCTTTGCTCGTATTGATGGGTGGGCCGTCGGAATTGTTGCCAATGACAGAGCCCTGGTGAAATCAAAACAAGGTGAAATGCAATTGGGTGGGGTTATTTATTCCGACTCAGCGGACAAATCAGCGCGATTTATCATGAATTGCAATCAGAAGAAGATCCCCTTGGTCTTCCTGCAAGATGTAACGGGATTTATGGTAGGCTCACGATCAGAGCATGGAGGGATGATTAAAGACGGAGCAAAAATGGTCAGCGCCATGGCAAACTCTGTAGTCCCCAAATTCACGATCATTACCGGAAACTCATATGGTGCAGGGAATTATGCCATGTGTGGAAAGGCATTTGACCCACGGTTGATCGTTGCTTGGCCCTCGGCACAAATCGCTGTGATGGGTGGTCGTCAAGCAGCAAAAGTATTGCTGCAGATAGAAAAGGCAAAACGCAAAGCAAAAGGCGAAACCCTCTCTGAGAAAAAGGAAGCTGAGCTACTCAAGTCCATCACCGAAAAATATAAAGAACAAACCAACCCATACTATGCTGCTTCCCACCTATGGGTAGACGCTATCATTGACCCCTTAGAAACTCGAAAAGTAATTTCTAAGGGGATTGAAATGGCCAATCATGCACCTATTACCGATGCGTTTAATGTGGGCATCATCCAAACATAAGAAACCATTTTTCTAATTTGATCAAGACTACGATACAAAATGTCTACGCATACATCACTCTTCACCCATTTTAGAACTTCAATAAAAGCCTACGCATTGCCCCAAAGCTTTACGTTTCCCTTTTACTATGAACCTCACCCACTCTGTAGCCTAGCTGCTAAAGAACTTCAAGACCATCTGATGAATCAAAGCGCATGGAAACATAATTTCGGTTTAAAAAATGAGGATGATCCTGGTCTTGGGAAAATGTTTGGCGTACTCTTAGTTCGCAACAAAGAAAATAATATTGGGTACCTATCTGCATTTTCTGGTAAGCTTGCCGGGGCAAACCACCATCCTATGTTCGTCCCCCCAGTATATGACATGCTCCAAGAAAAAGGCTTTTATAAAAAAGGAGAAGACATCTTGAATCAACTGAGTGCAGAAATTGGCGAATTGACAAAGAACCCAGAAATTGGAGCACTTCAGAATCTTTTAAAAGCAGAAATCAACCTTTCTGAGATTAAGATAAATGACTATAGAAAACAGATCATTGAGAACAGAAAAATAAGAAAACAAAAACGCGTATTGGGTGAAAAAGAATTGGAAAAGAATGCCTTTGAAAAACTCAATAATGACCTTGCAAAGCAAAGTATAGCCGAGAAAAATGAGCTTAAAAAAAAGATGGCCTACTGGGAAAAGAGAACAATGAGCGTTCAAACCCAATTGGACGAGCTTTTATTGGACATTGAAAAGCTCAAAAACCTTCGAAAAAAAACTTCCAATGACTTACAGCAAAAACTCTTTGATCAATACCACTTTTTAAACCGAAATGGAAAGAAAAAAGGCTTGATTGAAATTTTCAAGAATACGAGCCAAGGAATCCCTCCTGCTGCGGCTGGAGAATGTGCGCTACCAAAACTATTGCAATATGCTTTTTCTCATCAACTAGAACCCATGGCTTTTGCAGAATTCTGGTGGGGTTGTCCTCCAAAGTCAGCCCTAAGAAAACACAAACAGTTCTATCCAGCATGCCAAGGGAAGTGCCAACCCATTCTAAAGCACATGCTAGCAGGTATGGATGTTGATGACAATCCACTTCTTTCAAATCAAGCTGAGGGAAAAAATCTAAAAGTCATTCATGAAGACGAAGACTTGTTAATCATTAATAAACCCGCAGAATTACTATCTGTCCCTGGAAAAACGATCAATGATTCGGTTTACAGTCGCGTGAAATTAAGATTTCCCGACGCCAAAGGACCGATTATCGTGCACCGCTTAGACATGTCGACTTCGGGATTAATGATGCTTGCAAAAACAAAAGAGGCGCACGCCTACCTGCAAAGGCAATTCATCAAAAGAAGCATCAAAAAACGCTACGTCGCACTACTCGATGGATTGATTACTAAAGACACTGGGATGATTGAGCTGCCCTTAAGGCTAGATATTGACGACAGACCGAGGCAGTTGGTGTGTCATGAACATGGCAAACCCGCCAAAACTAAATGGGAAGTGGTCGCACGAGACAAGTATCAAACTAAAATTCACTTCTACCCAATCACGGGACGTACGCATCAGTTAAGAGTACATGCAGCACACCCAAAGGGTTTAAACACGCCTATCCTAGGAGACGATTTATACGGCAACAAATCGAAGCGTTTGCACCTACATGCTGAGACCCTTGAATTTCGGCATCCAAGAACAAAACAACTTGTAAAATTTAAAGTCGAAGCTGACTTCTGATGGAAGTTAAAAAAAAACCATCCCTAAGGATGGTTTTTAAAAAAGGTATAAATATCGTGATTTACTTCACGTACATTACAGATTTCACTTCTTCAACAATCTTACTCACTTGCGGTAAGAATTCTTCTACCAAATTCGGTGCGTAAGCCATGGGTACGTCTGCGGTACAAACACGCTTAACAGGAGCATCTATATGATCAAAGGCGTAGTTTTGAACGTGATAAGCAATCTCTGAAGACAATGATGCCAGTGGCCATGCTTCTTCAACCACCACCAATCGATTGGTTTTCTTTACCGAAGTAAGAATCGTATCATAATCAATAGGACGAACGGTTCTTAAATCGATGATTTCGGCAGAGATTCCTTCTTTGGCTAATAATTCAGCAGCTTCATGAACCTTCTTCATAATCTTACCAAAAGAAACTAAAGTAACGTCAGTACCTTCTTGAACAACATCAGCAACACCAATAGGAATGATGTATTCTCCTTCAGGAACTTCACCCTTATCACCGTACATTTGCTCCGACTCCATGAAAATCACAGGGTCATTGTCTCTGATGGCAGCCTTCAGCAAGCCCTTGGCATCATATGGATTAGAAGGAACGACTACTTTTAAACCGGGGCAGTTTGCATACCAGGATTCAAATGCTTGTGAATGCTGTGCACCTAACTGACCTGCTGAAGCAGTAGGACCTCTAAATACAATCGGCATTTCAAATTGTCCATCAGACATCTGTCTGACTTTGGCCGCAGAATTGATGATTTGATCAATGGCCACCAAAGAAAAGTTAAATGTCATGAACTCTACAATCGGCTTCAAACCATTCATGGCTGCACCGGTAGCAATTCCTGCAAAACCCAATTCTGCAATGGGTGTATCTATAATTCTTTTTTCTCCAAACTCATCCAACATGCCTTGACTTGCTTTGTAGGCACCATTGTACTCAGCGACTTCTTCACCTAATAAAAAGACCTTTTCGTCTTTTCTCATTTCTTCGCTCATGGCCTCTGCAATGGCCTGTCTGAATTGTATAACTCTCATATTCGTACTTGATTTTAATGCGACAAAATTACAATTTTTATTGGCATTCAATAAGATAAATCACATACTTTTTTAAACATCAACACCCTGGGTATTATTTTGACTAAATCTCACGTGTTTTATCAAAATAAATTTCGGCAAAATCCCTTTTCGGTATATGATTTGCAGAATGGATTTTCTATATTTAGAAATCACAAAGATAGATTCAACTGCCTTGTACTTTAGAAATATAGACCGTTGAGGGAATGCAATGCAGGAATAGAATCTCATCAAACCACTTAAAATTGATATATATATGAATCTACTCGTATGCATCAGTCATGTCCCCGACACTACTTCCAAAATTGCTTTTACAGATGATCATACCGAATTTGATGCATCAGGCATCACCTTTGTTATGAATCCCTACGATGAGTTTGGCCTTACAAAAGCCATGCACCTTAAAGAATCCAACGGAGCTCGCATAACCGTGATCAATGTAGGTTTGTCAGCTACAGAATCCACCTTGCGAAAAGCCTTGGCCATTGGCGCCGACGAAGCCATCCGCATCAATGCAGAGCCTACCGACGCGGCATACGTGGCAGAATTGATTGCCGACTATGCCCGTGACAAAAATTTTGATCTTATCATTACCGGTAGAGAATCTATTGATTACAATGGAGGCGCAGTACCAGGAATACTTTCAGTGCATCTTAACCTGCCTTTCGTAAATGCATGTATCGGACTGGACTTAAACGGCGATCAAGCTACCCTTGTGCGAGAAATTGATGGGGGTAAGGAAACCCTTCAGGGTAAACTCCCCTTATTGATTGCCGGGCAAAAAGGCCTGGTTGAAGAGAAAGACCTGAGAATCCCAGCCATGCGAGGGATCATGATGGCCCGAAAGAAACCTTTAACCGTAATCGAACCCTCGGAAGCCACAAAACAAACAATGGTCCTTAATTACGATTTACCCAAAGAAAAAGAAGCTTGTACACTGATAGATCCCGATCAAGTCGATCAGTTGGTGGAATTACTTCACCGTGAAGCGAAAGTCATCTAAGAACGTAAATTTTATAAGATATGAAGGTATTGGTATATGCAGAGAGTTGGAATGGCAGCTTTAAAAAATCAACTTTTGAAGCCATTCATTATGCCGCAGAAGTAGCAAAGCTAATGAATGCAGAAACAGTTGCGCTTAGCATTTCAGGAACAGAGGATCATGCTCAACTCGGACAATACGGAGCACAAATCATAAAAACAATTGAAAATGCTGCTTTAGAAACGTTTGATAACCAAACTTATGCAGAAGCCATTATTGCGGTCGCAGATGAAATGGGTGCAGACACCATCATCATCTCGAATACTAACAATGGGAAAGCCATCGCTCCCCTGGTCGCAGCCAAAAGAAAGGCGGCCTTAATCAGCAATGTCATTGAATTGCCAGAATCAATTTCGCCATTTACCATCAAAAGAAAAACTTTTTCTAGCAAGGCCATTGCAAAATATCAAACGCATTCAGACAAAAAGGTGATTACCATTACTGCCAATGCTTTTGGCTACGCAGAGGGTGATTCATCTGCAAGCGTTGAAAGTTTTGATTTCACTCCACAAGAAACCACCCCATCCTTAACCTCACTTTCTGTGGATAGCGCCACAGGTAAAATTGGCTTAACTGAGGCCGACCTAGTGGTTTCAGCCGGAAGGGGCTTAAAAGGGCCGGAAAACTGGGGAATGGTTGAAGAGTTGGCAGATGCTTTGGGAGCTGCCACAGCATGCTCTAAACCGGTGTCAGATATTGGATGGAGACCACACAGTGAGCATGTGGGGCAAACTGGAATTGCCATCAACCCTCAGTTGTACATTGCTGTTGGAATATCAGGAGCGATTCAACATTTAGCCGGAGTGAATGCCTCAAAAAATATTGTCGTCATCAATACAGATCCCGACGCACCTTTCTTCAAAGCAGCAGATTATGGAATTGTAGGAGATGCCTTTGAGGTTTTGCCAAAGTTGATTTCAGCCATCAAAAGCCACAAGGCTTCGATTTAAATTCTGTTTTACACTTATTTGTTGGGACTATTTTTCTATTTTAGTCCACAAAGTGCAACCTAATGAAGACGGTACAACTTAGTATAATTGGTTTAACCTACAGTCAGTCTCAAAACAATGCATATGCTTTGCTTTTGGGGGAAGAGAATGGTCCTCGTAGACTGCCTATTGTGATTGGTGCTTTTGAAGCCCAATCTATAGCCATTGCTCTAGAAAAAGACCTAATGCCTCCCAGACCGCTCACGCACGACTTATTTACGAGCCTAGGACTCTCCTTTAACATCTATCTCAAAGAAGTCATCATCCACAAATTGGATAAGGGTATTTTTTACTCATACTTGGTCTGTGAGTTGGATGGAGAAACGAAAAAAATTGACTCCAGAACTTCTGATGCTGTCGCCTTAGCCTTGCGTTTTAACAGCCCAATATACACCTATGAGAACATCCTAGAACAAGCGGGGATTATACTTGATGACGATACAAAGATCCACACCCCTTCCATCAACTACAAAACGGAAGAATTAAAAGCCAAAGAGAAAGCGCCAAAAGAAAGTTCAACAGAAGCCTCATCCCTAGTGCGTTTGTCAGATAAAAAACTCCAAGAACAATTGAATGAAGCTCTTGAAAAAGAAGATTACGAGCAAGCTGCCTTAATTCGCGATGAACTTTCAAGAAGAAATCCTCATTCATAATTCGCTCGTGTTTCTAAGCGACTGCAAAGGACATTTCGTTGCCATATATTCATCATTCATAAACCACCAAGGGTTGTGAATATATTGTTCATAATTTGCCTCTTCTAAACCCATCAATCACTCCCTAATACCTTAATTTAGTCACTAAATTAGATGTCATGAAACAATACTTAGACTTGATGCGCCACGTAAAAGAAAATGGCGTACTCAAAGGCGATAGAACGGGGACGGGAACACTGAGTGTGTTTGGCCACCAAATGCGTTTTGATCTTGCAGAAGGGTTCCCTTGTGTGACGACTAAAAAACTACACTTAAGATCCATTATTCACGAGCTTTTATGGTTTCTGAAAGGAGATACAAACATCAAATACCTCAAAGAGAATAAAGTGAGGATATGGGATGAATGGGCAGACGAAAATGGTGATCTAGGTCCCGTATATGGTTATCAGTGGAGATCGTGGCCAGCACCTAACGGAAAGCACATCGATCAGATAACTGAACTCATAGATCAAATAAAAAACAATCCCAACTCACGAAGACTCATTGTGAGTGCTTGGAACGTAGGGGAAATTGAAAATATGGCGCTACCCCCTTGCCATGCCTTCTTCCAGTTTTATGTGGCAGATGGAAAACTATCCTGCCAGTTGTACCAGCGCAGTGCAGACATATTCCTTGGTGTGCCATTCAACATCTCTTCTTATGCACTTCTCACCATGATGATGGCTCAAGTGTGCGACTTAGAGCCTGGTGAATTCATTCACACCTTCGGGGATGCCCACCTGTACTCCAATCATCTAGAACAAACTGACCTGCAGTTGAGTAGAGAAGTTAGATCCTTACCCACGATGAAAATAAATCCTGAAGTAAAAGATTTGTTTGACTTTACCATCGATGACTTTGAGCTCACTAATTACGACCCACACCCACACATCAAGGGAGTCGTTGCTGTTTAAACAGCAATTGCACCTAAGCCATAAAAATAACGCTATTCGCTTATGAAGGTATCCTTAATTGTTGCCGTATCCGAAAACCAAGTCATTGGAAAAGACAACGACCTCGTTTGGCACCTGCCTGATGATATGAATTACTTTAAGAAAACAACTGAAGCCCATTACGTCATCATGGGACGTAAGAACTTTGAGTCCATTCCGCACAAGTACCGCCCCCTTCCCAACAGAACCAACGTAATTGTTACACGTCAGACCTCTTATGAAGCTGAAGGCTGTGTGGTGGTAAGCTCCATTGTAGAGGCGCTAGAAAAGGCTAAGGAAGCGGGAGATTCAGAACCTTTTGTTATTGGTGGAGGAGAGATATACCGGTATGCACTTGAAAACAATTTGATTGATCGGGTGTACCTCACCCGAGTTCACGAAAGTTTTGAGGGAGACACCTTCTTCCCAAAATTAGCCAGCGAATGGAAATGTATTAGCGCCATAAAAAAGCAGGCTGATGAGAAGCATTTTTGTGATTTCACCTATGAGATTTACGAAAAAGAAGTCTAATAGAACGCTTTTACCGTAGCTGCAAAATTCACTTTTCCCCTTCTTGCACCCCATTAAACAAAGAGGTCCCCATGGCTTAACAACCAATAGGAACCTCCACCCTTATGAAAAATTAGATAGAATAAAAGTAGAACTACAAGTCGCTACAAAACAATAGGTTACGTCATTCAATGAATAGGTAGCTTTACCCATAAAATAGGTGTGTAAAAACAGTAAGGAGAAGAATTAACGGATGGAAATCCATGTGGATCTGCCCTCATCTTTCAAATCTTGAAGAGATTCTAGTGCGGACTGCTCAGAAGTAAAAGTAAGGTAAGAAACCATATAAAGGCCCTTTTCGTTCTTAGCCACAATTTCAGAAGGATAGCCTTTACGAGACAAGTCGGAAACCATACGGTTGGCATTGTCAATCGTAGAAAAGCATCCTGCAATCAAATGGTACTTTTGACCAGATCTTTTAGAACTGGCCAGTACTTCTTCCAAAGTTCTAGGAGACTTTTTCACAACTTCATCATCAAACGAAGGCCTAGAGAAATCAGCATCCAACTGCATGAGCTTTGCATTGAAGCCCATATCCGTCAATGCATATGTTTTAACACCACTTTGAAGCTCAGCTTTAACTTGCGCTTGAAGAAATGCACTAAACGTCAGAAATAGGGAAAAAATCAAACTTCTTTTCATGGGGAGTAATTATCATAACAAATATATATGATAATCAAATGTCATTTTATGCTCATGAAATGGAGTTCTCAACGAAATTTTGTTGAAAAGCAAAAAAAAAGGCCTTCTGAGAGAAGACCTTTTGTAGCGAGAAGGAGATTTGAACTCCTGACCTCCGGGTTATGAATCCGACGCTCTAACCAACTGAGCTACCTCGCCATGGTTAAACGGGGGCAAATATAAAGGAATTAATGAATTTTAGTGCCATGCTTTTTTGTTTTTTTTCAGTAAATCAAAAGGATAGAAAAAGTATTCATTTCTTAATATCGTTAATAGGGTCAGCATCTGAAACTTTTTTCATTATATTGCGATAATCTAATTGATATTTTTCTTTATGGCATCAAAAAATAAATACCAACTTGAATTTCCAATACGTTCTTCCCTAAGAATTTTATTCAACCAGATTAGTACGCCAAGTGGTTTGTCTGAATGGTTTGCAGACAACGTGAATATCAAAGGAAAAAATTACACATTTTTTTGGGACGGAGACGAGCAAGATGCTGAACTCGTTACCAAAAAAAACAACCAATCCATTAAGTTTAGGTGGGTGGATGAACCCGCAGACACCTATTTTGAATTTGTTGTTCAAGTAGACGACATCACTCAAGACATCTCTCTAATCGTTACCGATTTTGCCGAAGATGAAGAAGATGAAGAAGAGGCGAAACTACTTTGGAACAAACAAATCGAAAAGCTAAGACAAAGTATCGGGTCATAAACCGACCTATTTGTATATTTGCTCAAGCAAATCCTCTACATTGAAAACGTTAAACAGACTTGTTCTAAAGGCTTTTTTTACGCCATTCCTGGGAACCTTTATGACCATGATCCTCATTCTTCTCATGCAAAACGTATGGAAGTACATTGACGATTTAATTGGTAAAGGCTTAGAATGGACGGTGATTGTTGAAATTGCTTTTTACATCATACCTACGCTCGTCCCTTTAGCCCTTCCACTTGCCATTTTACTCTCTTCCCTAATGGCCTTCGGAAAATTGGGAGAAACCTATGAACTGACTGCACTAAAGTCTGCGGGCATCTCTTTATATAAAATCATGCGCCCTTTGTTCATAACCGTGTGCTTAATCGCCGTGGCGGCTTTCTTCTTTTCCAATCACGTCATCCCCTATTCTAACATGAAGTTTAAAACACTTCTCTACGATATTATGAATAAGAAGTTGGCCTTAAACATTCGGGAAGGTGTGTTTTTTAATGACATTGAAGGGTACAGCATTAAAGTCAACAAAAAATCAAATGAGGGCAGAGACTTAGAGGACGTGCTCATCTATGACCACAGTCAGCGGATGGGAAATACCAAAGTCATCAAAGCAGCACGGGGAAGCATGTACAGCTCAGAAAATAATCGATACTTGTATTTGGAACTTTTTGATGGGTACAGTTATGAGGAAATGAATCCGAAAGATCCCAAGAAAAGAGTAGAACTTCCCTTTACACGATCGAGTTTTAAAGAAGAGAGAATTCGTTTTGACATGGCTTCTTTTCAGCTGGAACGATCCGACAAAGAAAGGTATTCCAACGTTGCTCAGTTTATGAATATCAAGCAACTAGAGCAAAGTGAAGACTCTCTATCCAAAGCTATGGATTTGAAACGGGAGGAATTCAAGGAAAAGCTCTACAGTTATTATTCTTTTCATGACAGCCTACCCTCTCTGAGTTTAGCCTCCATTGCACCTTTCAATATTAATGATTTGAATTCGCGCAAACGCAAGCGCCTAAAGAAGTCTGCTTCGAGTTTGGTCAGAAGCAGCAAGTCCTATATCTACAACACCAAGAGAAATCTGAAATACAAAAAGAAAAAACTTACCAAAGCCAAGATTGAATGGCACCGAAAATTCACCTTGTCTTTCGCTTGTGTGGTGCTTTTCCTCATCGGCGCCCCCTTAGGAGCCATCATCAGGAAAGGTGGAATGGGGATGCCCGTACTGATTTCTATTCTTTTTTTCCTAATTTATCACATCTCATCTATAACAGGGGAAAAGAGCGCCTATCAATATGTATTGTCCGTTCCTGAGGGCATGTGGGTATCTTCATTAATTCTCACACCGCTGGGACTCTTTTTCACATACAAAGCAGCTAAAGATTCAACCCTTTTTGAAATAAGCATTCACAGAGGAATCATCAGCAGATGGCAGAAATTATGGAAGCAAAAAAAATCCTAATCTTATGCCACAAACCGCCCTATTCTACTAATGACGGTGGTGGTATTGCCATGACTCAAGTATTGGAAACACTCTGCGCTTCCGGACACGAGGTCACACTCCTGTCCATGGAAACCCACAAACACCCAAGCAAGAGAAACAATATTCTAAAAGACTTCGATGACAATACTATATTCGTAGACACAAGGATTCGAGTGGTGGGAGTCCTTAAGAATCTTTTTTCCGATAAATCTTACATTCTATCAAGATTTGATCAAACTGCCTTTGAGAATGCACTGATCAAAATACTCAGGTCAAAAAACTTCGACAGCATCATCTTTGAAAGTCTGTTTACGAGCGCTTATTTAAAAACCGTTCAAAAATACAGCAAGGCACAGCTAATTTATCGCGCACACAATATTGAGCATCACATATGGGAAAGTAAAAGCCGTATCAGCAGCAATCCTCTGACTAAGATTTACTACAAACTCCAGGCAGAGCGACTCAAAAAAGAAGAAATGCGTTTCTGGGCTTCAATGCCTAAAATAGCTTGTATATCCAATGATGACGCTTTACTAATAGCAAAACACACAAAGGCTGTTGTAAAAACCGTAAGTCTTTATGCCGATGAGCAGTTCCTCATGCAAGAGGGAGAAGGTTCAAAAGTCGACTTCTTCCATTTGGGTGCTATGGACTGGTTACCTAACCAACAAGGCATGGATTGGTTTTTGGACAAAGTGTGGCCAGAGCTAAAAGAAAAAGAGCCTGATGCAGAGTTTCATCTAGCAGGGCGAGGCATGTCTCAAAAACTAACAAAACGAAGCCAGGAAGGACTTTTCAATCATGGAGAAATCTTTGATGCACAACAATTCCTTTCTGATCACAAAGTCATGCTGGTGCCCTTATTTATAGGCTCTGGAATTCGTGTTAAAATCATAGAAGGAATGGCCATGGGTAAATGTATCATTACCACCGACATAGGTAGACAAGCCATTTCATGTACCCACAAAGAGAATATACTCATCGCCAACAACAAAAGTGATTTTATAGACATGATGATCTTTTGCTTGAACAATCCTACTGAGGTCAATCGCATAGGAGAAAATGCTAGGAACTTTGTCAGAGAAAATTTCTCACAGAAACATGTTGAACAAGAATTAAACACCTTGTTATCATGAAGCTGTTTGTCATTACATCACGCATACCCTACCCCCTAGAGAAAGGTGATAAACTTCGCATTTTTCATCAGCTCAAAGAATTGTCAAAAACACACCAGATCTATTTGTGCTCGCTACAATTGCCTTTTTCAAAAGAAAATCAGAAGGCAAAAACCGCATTAAGTGCAATCTGTGAGGAAGTACATTTCATAAAACTATCCGTCTTACAAATTGGTCTCAGCCTGTTAAAATCCTTATTCAACAAACGTCCTTTTCAGACCGCTTTATTTACCGATGACAAAGCAAGAAAAAAGGTAGCTGCTCTTATCAAATCAAGTCAGCCCAATCATATTTATTGTCAACTAACAAGAGTAGCCGAGTACGTGCGATACGAAGGCACCCCAAAGACCATTGATTATATGGATGCATTCTCTAAGGGGATGGAAAGACGCAAAGAGAAATCCGGTTTTTTGTTTAAGTGGTTATATCATTGGGAAGCCCAAAAGCAAAAGGCTTACGAAATGGAAGCATTCGATGCCTTTGACAATCATACCATCATTACATCAGAAGACCAAAAGCACATCGATCATCCAAAACGTTCAGCCATTAGCATTATTCCCAATGGTGTAAATGAAGATTATTTTAAACCACAATCAGCTAGGCCTAAAAAATATGACCTTGTTTTTGTCGGAAACTTGGCTTACCCCCCAAATGCTGATGCCGCACAATTTCTGTGCAAGAAAATCCTTCCCATCATTCAAGAAAAATACCCAGAGGTGAAAGTCTTACTCGCTGGCGTTAATCCGACCCAATCCATTAAGCGATTGCAATCAAAATCTGTAGAAGTCTCGGGTTGGCTAGAAGACATCCGAACAGCATATGCAAGTGCAAAAATATGTATTGCCCCAATGAGAATGGGCACGGGACTACAAAACAAATTACTCGAAGCCATGGCGATGGAAATCCCTTGTGTAACCACTACTCTTGCAAATCGAGCACTGGAAGCCCCTGAAAATGCAATTTGTGTTGGTAATACCGAGCAAGAATTGGCAAAAGCATGTCTTGAATTGATCTTTAACCCAGAGGGCAGAAAAAGACTCGCAAGAAATGGAAAGCACTTTGTTTCAGAGAGCTATGCCTGGTCTAAAAGTACTGCCAAGCTTGAGGAATTGTTACTTAAGTAATTCATACCTTTGTAAAAATATTTAACTATGGTGAATCAGCTGGATTCTATTGAAGATGCATTAGAAGACATCCGTTTAGGGAAAATCGTTATTGTTGTTGACGATGAAGATCGTGAAAATGAGGGGGACTTCGTTGCCGCCGCAGAAATGGTTACTCCAGAAATGATCAACTTCATGGCCACCCATGGTCGAGGACTCATCTGTGCGCCTATTTTGGAAAAACGTGCCGAAGAGCTAGATTTAGACATGATGGTGGGTAAAAATACAGACCCCCACCAAACGCAGTTTACCGTTTCTGTAGACCTCATTGGGCATGGGTGCACTACGGGTATTTCTGCTAAGGATCGTGCCAAAACCATCAAAGCCTTAATTGATCCCAACACCAAAGCTGAAGACTTAGGTAGACCCGGACATATTTTCCCTCTAAAAGCCAGGAATGGTGGGGTGCTAAGAAGAACCGGACATACAGAGGCTACCGTTGACCTTGCCCGTCTTGCTGGACTTCAACCTGCAGGAGTCATCGTAGAAATCATGAATGAAGACGGGACCATGGCCCGACTTCCACAACTGATTGAAATTGCTAAAAAACATGACCTAAAACTCATTTCCATTGAAGATCTTGTCGCCTACAGAATGCGTGAAGAGAGTCTGATTGAGAAATTGGAATCCGTAGACCTGCCCACAGACAATGGTGATTTTACGCTTACAGCCTACAAGCAAATCAACACAGGAAGACATCACATTGCACTTCACAAGGGTACTTGGTCAATAGAAGAGCCCGTTCTCGTTCGCGTTCACTCTTCTTGTATCACAGGAGACATCTTTGGATCTTGCCGATGCGACTGTGGACTGCAACTAGAAAGAGCCATGCAGATGGTCGAAAAAGAAGGTCGAGGGGTCATCGTATACATGAATCAAGAAGGTAGAGGTATCGGATTCATTAATAAACTCAAAGCCTACAAACTGCAAGAAGAAGGCTTAGACACTGTCGAAGCCAATGAAAAACTAGGCTTTAAACCCGATGAGAGAGACTATGGTGTCGGAGCTCAAATACTTCACGACTTGGGAGCAAGTAAATTAAAACTCATGACCAACAATCCCAAAAAACGTGCTGGACTTATTGGTTATGGGTTGGAGATTGTTGAAAACGTTGCCATTGAAGTGGAAACCAATGAGCACAACCACTTTTACTTAAAGACCAAAAAGAACAAAATGGGACACGATTTAGACATGTAAACCCAAAATGTTCTAAAATTTCACATTGATTTATTTCATTTTTAAATAAATCCCTACTTTTACTCCTTACCGTAAACTAAAAAACGACCCCATGGCGTTTAAGGCAAAACTTACCTATTTACTTTTATTTTTCAGTCAAATCATGATTGCACAATCTCTAATCCAAGGGGTTGTCTATGATAAAAGTTCAAAAGAAACACTCATTGGTGCCAATGTGATTATTCCAAGTTCAGGACAAGGATCGATGACAGATCTTGATGGGTACTTTCAAATGCTGGTTCAATCGTTCCCTGTAACCATAGAAGTTTCATTCATTGGATTTGAAAAAAAATCTATGGTCATTGAAAATGATGAACCCGTAAAAATATATTTGGGAGAAGACAAGCTATTACTTTCCGAAGTCGTCGTGGTGGACAGTCGCTTGACAGAAAAGCAAAAACAATCCCCCATCACAGTAGAAACCATGGATGTGATTGCCATCAAAGAAACTCCAACCGCCAGCTTTTATGAAGGCCTTGGGGCTTTAAAAGGTGTCGATGTTACATCGGCAAGCTTAGGTTTTAAAATCATCAATACACGCGGATTCAACTCTACCTCTCCTGTTCGATCGCTTCAGATTATTGATGGCGTAGACAATCAATCTCCTGGGTTGAACTTTTCATTGGGAAACTTCCTAGGCTCTTCAGAATTAGATCTTAAGAAAGTAGATATTATCGTAGGTGCCAATTCAGCACTATACGGCCCCAATGCTTTTAATGGTGTGATCAGTATGGAGACGAAAGACCCTTTTCAATTCAAGGGTCTGTCAGCACAATACAAGGGAGGAAGTAGGAATCTTCACGAGGTTGCTGTTCGTTTTGCCGATGTGATTAAAAACAAGGCGGGAGATGATAAATTAGGCTATAAGATCAACTTCTATAAAATGACGGCAGACGACTGGGTAGCCGACAACTATGACCAAACATACGACACCCCCTCTCCTGCATCTAATTTTGGAGGCTATGATGCCGTAAACATATACGGGGATGAAGAGTATTCTACTTGGAACAGCTTGTCTCTAGCTCCAGGATTGGGGACTTATCACAGACAAGGTTATAAGGAAAGTGATTTGGTAGATTACAACACCCAAAATCAGAAATTGAATGCCGCTTTCCACTATAAGCCCACAGTGGAATCAGAAATTATTTATTCAACAAATTATGGGACAGGCACAACTGTGTATCAGGGCGATAATAGATACAGCCTGAAAAACCTTAATTTCTATCAAAATAGACTGGAATATAAAGTCAAAGACAAGTTCTTTATTCGCTTGTACGAGACGCATGAAGATGCCGGAGACTCCTATGACGCCGTGGCTACAGCGGTGGCTCTTCAAAACATGCAAATGGATAAGAAGAGATTCTCTGAAGAGTATATTGGTTATTGGAGAAAAACCATTTTGCCGCAAATATATGACATACCAGGATGGGAAGATGCGCCTAAATACGGCAGTCCCGATTATCAAAACACTCATAAGGAGTGGAAAGATAATATGAATAAACTTATCGAAGAGAATGAAGTACTATTTGAAGAGTTTCATGACCAGACTCAAACACATGTAAATGATGTGGTTGGAAATCTTGGATATTCATTTCTTGAACCAGGAACAGCTGATTTTGAAGAGGCTTTCAATAAAATTACGAGTGAAACCAGATACGATGAGTATGGTGACTATTTGGGTGGGACCAAGTTTTATGATGAATCTCAACTTTATCATGCACAATCTGAATATAAATTCAACTGGGGGCAAAACCGATTTACCATCGGAGCAAATGCACGTATGTATAAGCCCGATTCAAGAGGAAGTATTTTTAATGACGGATACGTAACCGATTACAACGAACGATATTTATATGATGACAATGGAAATCCCATCATGGGTCTTGACACGACAATCGTTAATGTAAGTACCAATCCGTTCCTTCCTGTTTTTGAGACGGTTATTGACTCAGCGCAGGTCTCTGTTACAGACACAACCGTTTCCAAAATCACCATTACCAATAAAGAATTTGGCGTATATGCTGGTGTTGACCGCGACTTCCTCAGTGAAACCTTAAAACTTTCCGCGACCCTAAGAATGGATAAAAATGAAAATTTTGATTACCTCGTATCTCCTGCCATCTCTATGGTTTATTTACCCTCGGAGAAGGATGTGCTAAGGGTGTCCTTATCTTCTGCCATTCGCAACCCAACACTTGCCGATCAATATTTAAATTATGACGCTGGCCCAGCCATATTGATCGGGAATTTAAATGGCTTCGGGTACGATCAGTATTTTGTGAATGCAGATTCCTTAGAGCAATATTTTATCAACGACACCAGAAATCCCGACGCACTCATTGGAGGATTTATGGAAGTGGACCCCATTCAACCTGAAAAAGTAAAAACCGTAGAACTGGGCTATCGAACCACTCTATTTGATCAACTTTATATCGACGCAAGTGCCTATTACAGTACCTATACAGACTTCATTGGATACCAAACAGGGGCGTCATTTGCTTTTGGTGGAACTCGAATTGCCACCGATGAAGATGTAAGCACAGGTTGGGCATCAGAAGTAGGTGATACCATAGATGAGTACATGAATCTTATTATGCCTTCTATACAAGGATATCGAGTCGCTGCCAACGCCAAAAACAAAGTCAACACAAAAGGTTTCACCATCGGATTAAACTATTTCTTGAATCAATACATCACAGTCAACGGAAATTACTCTTGGAGTAAATTGATTAAAACAGACGACGATGACCCCATCATACCCGCTTACAACACGCCAGAACATAAATACAATGTGGGAATTACAGGAAGAGGAATTAATTTATTTTCCTTCTCTCCAGATTGGGGCTTTGGTGTAAACTATAAATGGATTGAAGGATTTATTTATGAGGGATCACCTCAGTTTACAGGACCCGTCCCTACCTACTCCCAACTAGATGCTCAAATCTCGAAAGAGATCAAACAAATCAATGCAACGCTTAAACTAGGTGCTTCGAATCTGTTAAATAACAAAACCTATCAAGTATACGGTGGACCGAGAGTCGGAAGAATGATGTATTCATCTCTTCAGTTTGATTTTTAATTACTGAAATTATATCCCTAACCCTCATCCTAAAAGCCAACACGCTCAAGACTGGCTGAGCTGTAATTTGATATTCAATGAATAATATCAATGAATATTAAAAGAATTTGATTATTTTAGAGGGTTATAAACTAAAACGACGTTATGAAAAAAATCTACTCTCGCTTATTATTCACCAGCTTATTCTTTGCAACTATTGCGCTGAACGCTCAAAACAATCGGTATTTGGATGCAATGTTTACCGAGGTTAATGTAACTTCTGATGTTACTTACGGTTCTAACATTGGAATCATCACACAAGCTCCTGCTCTGGAAGATCTTAAACTAGACATCTATGAGCCTGTTGGAGATACTGTAACAAACAGACCTGTGGTACTCTTACTCCACACAGGTACCTTCCTTCCCGCTGTTGTGAACGGACAAGCTACCGGTGACAAGACAGACAACGCACTTGTAGAATTATGTACAAGACTCGCAAAGAAAGGTTACGTAGCTGTATCGGCGAACTACCGCTTGGGATGGAACCCATTATCTACAGACCCAGAAGTTAGACGTTCAACACTTGCACAAGCCTTTTACCGTGCCCAGCAAGATGCACGTACTGCTGTTCGATTTTTACGTAAATCTGTAGGAGAAGGTAATCCTTATGGTATTGGTAATAAATTTGCTGTAGGTGGTGATGGTACCGGAGGCTATATGGCTTTGGCACTTGCTGCGCTTGACAAAGATGAGGAAGTCTTACTTGATAAATTTATCGATAAATCTGATAATGCAATCGCTACTTATGGTCAACCTGTTCCCTACATCATGCAATCAGTTTTAGGTAACCTTGAAGCAACAGATACCGGGTCTACGAAATCTATGGTAGATCATGACAATGACACAACAACTGTAGATATTGAGGTAGATGTTACCTTATGTGTACCAAACCATGTTGGATACAGTTCAAAAATTGACATGGCTTTTAACTTCGGTGGCGCTATGTTGGATACAGTTTGGATTGAAGCAGGTGACGTGCCTATAGCCTCCATGCAAAACATCAATGACGAATTTGCTCCTTATGAGGTAGATGTATTAACAGAGCCTGTGAACAACGATCCTATTCTTGAAGCGCACGGTTCACTTCCATTAATTCGAAGATCAACAGCATTAGGAAATAACGACTGTTTTGCAGGTCTATCTACAACACTTGTAGATGCCACTTACGGAAACGGAGATGCTGCTGCAAATGCTGCTACAGCAGGTCATGCAGACATGCCAGGCCTATTCCCTTTAGTTACTCCAGCACCATCAGCTTCCCCTACAGCTTGTGGAATGCAAGAATGGGACGGAGCACCTTGGCAATGGTGGAATAATGCTATTTACGGAGCATCTGCAGAAGCTTACAATGCATCTGGAGCAACACCATATCCTGCGGCAACGTGGAGCTGTGTTGCTACTCTTTCTAATCCGGATATGAGTGAAACAAAAGGATTGGCATTTGTTGACATGTTAGAGGAATTCTTTAGTCCTAGAGTGTATGCAGCACTTAACGCTGATGGTGAAATTGAGCAATCCTCATTAAGTACTCTAGAGATTTCGAATTACAACATGAGTATTTTCCCAAATCCTTCGGACAAAGAGATGCAAATTTCAGCAAACAGTGAAATCAGTTCTTATTCTGTTTTTGATTTAACAGGGAAATTAATCTTAAGTCAATCAGACATCAATGCAAATACCGCTATCATTCCGAGAAATGGATTGAAGAACGGTCTGTATTTGGCTCAAATTTCTGATGTGAATGGAAATTCAATCACAAGAAAAATCATATTCAAATAATCCTTATTTATAATTCAAAAAAAGACTGCCATATGGCGGTCTTTTTTTTTGCACAAAATCAGCTATTGAGAAGAGAATATTACTAGAGAAATGCATTATATTTAGTCGGAATAAAATCAAGTACATATCAAATGTTTAAAAGTTTATCATTCATCTCTATAGGAGTCGTTGCAGCGGGTTTCGGCCTCAAAGGCTTTTTACTCCCAAACGGTTTTATTGACGGGGGCGTAACAGGGATCTCTCTTCTCGTAGAAGCACTAACCCACTACCCTTTACCCCTATTGATCATCTTTATCAATGCACCATTTATCCTAATGGGATACTATCAATTGGGAAAAATGTTTACCATTAAAAGTATCATTGCCATTGGTGGATTGGCGCTTGCACTCGTCTTTATAGACTACCCCATCATTACCTCCGACAAACTGTTAATTGCCGTATTTGGCGGTTTCTTTTTAGGCAGTGGAATTGGACTCGCCATTCGCGGCGGTGGCGTACTAGATGGTACCGAAGTTTTGGCCATTTACCTGGCCAAAAAGACAGGCTTTACCATTGGAGATTTTATCTTGGTGTTTAACATCGTCATCTTTGCCATAGCTGCCTACTTACTTTCTATGGAAACAGCTTTATACTCCATACTCACCTATTTGGCGGCCTCTAAAACCGTTAATTTAGTGGTAGAGGGTGTAGAAGAATACATAGGTGTAACCATCATCTCCTCACTCAGTGAAGACATACGTTTGATGATCATTGAAAAAATGGGGAAAGGCGTTACCATATACAAGGGAAAACGAGGCTTCGGAAAAAGAGGGGAAAACCTCAATGAAACTGATGTGATTTACTCCGTCATTACCCGTCTTGAAATGAGTAAACTACAAACGGAAATCGAAAAGATTGATGCCAACGCATTCATCGTAATGAATAAAGTTATGGATCTTAGAGGTGGACATCTTCCCGGCAACAAATACTTTAAGAACGAAGGTTCACTCGCCAAATAAGGATCATAAAAGTATGTGACATAAAAAATCCTTGTAAATAGGCTTTACAAGGATTTTTCTTCGTCGGGGTGGCAGGATTCGAACCTGCGACCTCCTCGTCCCAAACGAGGCGCGATAACCGGGCTACGCTACACCCCGAAGAATTTCGAGCAAATATATACAATAGCACCGATAAAACAAGGTTCTTTGGAACGAATAATTTATGCTGCTACATTTTGCATCATAAGCCCTATCGAGTAGCGCTTTGAAAACTACCAAAGTTTTGAGTACAGCGAATCAAAATGGGGGTCTTATCTAAATCCACCTCACAGGCACAGGCCAAGAGGTCAAAACGCTTTTCTAAGATGTTTGCCCGGTGTGGTGGAGAGTTCATCCACTGAGTGACCAAACGATCTGCCAGATCCATATAAGTTGAATTTTCTATCACCGCCCCTTCTGGATTGAGATAAATAATCGATCCATTCCCATCAAACTCCGTTCGATATCTGAGTGTTTTACCCGAATAATCTAGGAGGAAATTTTCAAGGATGTTTTCACCTACGGTCCTATAGGAATCGTCATAGAAAAAAATACGGTCTTTAGGAGTTCGCCATTTTCGTTGTCTTTTATTCTCATGACTAAAAAAATCGTCTACAATCATACGCTCTGAATGAAGCGCAGAAGATTTGTACAAATTTTCGTTGAAGACAAAAACATCTAGCTTTTCTTTCTTTCGTTCCTTATTGGTGAAATGAAAGATGGCTGCATTTAATAAATGCATCTGAATTTCAGGGACCTCTATTCGAGAGCTTAAAGCCTCAATAGAGAGAAAAGTGTCTGAACTTTTATCGGTATAATACTGATGATAATCGTCTTGTGCCCTTAATTCTTGAAAACAAAGAATTATCTGGAGAAAAATCGGGAATAATAGCTTGAATTTAATGCTCATTGCGTAATTTTGGGTTCACAAATTACAAAAAAATGTCTGAAGAAATTGAAAAGATAAAATGCCTGATTATTGGTTCGGGCCCAGCAGGATATACTGCAGCTATATATGCATCTAGAGCTGATCTAAACCCAGTAGTTTACACGGGGCTTAAACCCGGCGGACAGCTTACAGATACCACGGAAGTAGATAACTACCCGGGCTACCCAGAAGGGACCAACGGTCCAGAAATGATGGTCGACTTTCAAAAACAAGCTGAGCGATTTGGTACGGATGTTCGTTTTGGATACGCTACAAAAGCAGAATTTTCAAAAGATGGTGGTCTTCACAAAATTGAAATTGACAGTTCTAAAACTGTTTTGGCTGAAACGGTAATCATTTCTACAGGAGCTACTGCAAAATGGTTAGGACTCGAATCTGAAGAACGCTTAAATGGTTTTGGAGTCTCTGCCTGTGCCGTCTGCGATGGTTTCTTTTACAAAGGACAAGAAGTCGTGGTTGTAGGTGCTGGAGATACCGCAGCCGAAGAAGCGACTTACCTTGCTAAGCTTTGTACAAAAGTAACCATGCTCGTTCGTAAAGATCATATGAGAGCTTCTAAGGCGATGCAACATCGCGTGGAAAATACAGAAAACATTACTGTGATGTACAACTCCGAAACGGATGAGGTACTGGGTGAAAAAGCCGTTGAAGGCGTTCGTGTTAAAAACAATCAAACGGGAGAATTGACTAAAGTACCTTGTACAGGCTTCTTTGTCGCTATTGGACACAAACCCAATTCCGATTTGTTTGTTGAACAGTTAGACATGGATGAAACCGGCTATTTGACAACCCAAGCGGATTCTACGCAAACCAATATAGAAGGTGTCTTTGCGGCGGGTGATATACAAGACAAGATCTATAGACAAGCTGTTACTGCTGCGGGAAGTGGCTGTATGGCTGCGTTAGAGGCCGAAAGATATTTGGCTGAAAAAGGCGATTAATCATTGAAACCATCAAAACCGTCTTTTAGGCGGTTTTTTTGTTTCTTATCATAAATTCTATGAATACCCATTTAAAGAGAGCCACCTTAGGTGGAGGATGCTTTTGGTGTATTGAAGCGGTATACAAGCGTTTGACAGGAGTCGTAAGCGTTCAATCAGGGTTTTCGGGTGGTTCCATAAAAAACCCAGCCTACAGAGAAGTGTGCACGGGAAGAACAGGGCACGCTGAAGTATGTGACATACAATACGACCCTAAAATCGTTGCTTTTGAAGATCTACTGAATATCTTTTGGGAGATTCACGACCCTACCACCCTAAATAGACAAGGAAATGATGTAGGAACCCACTACCGTTCCGTCATCTATTTTCATGACGAAGAGCAAAAGTCAGTCGCTGAAAAGTTAAAAGTGAGATGGAGTGAAACGACATTCACAGACAAACCAATCGTCACTGAGATTACTGAATTCTCTAACTTTTACCCTGCTGAAGAGTATCATAGCGACTACTATGACCTGAACAGTGAAGAACCTTATTGCCGAATCGTGATCCTTCCTAAACTAGAGAAATTCAAAAAAAAATTTCAACATAAATTAAAAAAAAGCTGAGGATTAATCCTCAGCTTTTTTCTTTGTCGTTGTTTTCTTAGTCACCGTCTTTTTGGTGGCTGCTTTTTTCGTCGTAGTTTTTTTTGCTGCTGCCTTTTTTTTAGGCTTTACAACGGGTTTTTCTGTTGCGACAGCTTGTGCTGTGACCTTCTTTTTTTGTCTTCGCACTCCTGAAGTACCTCTATTGATCTTTCCTCGTTTGGATTTAACATCTCCCTTTCCCATAATAGTTTTTTTAGTTGTCATAATTTAGGTAAAATTGACCTGATAAAAAAACAAAAGACATCTCATTAAATACCCCAGAAATATAGCTCTCAAAGTTCCTTATATGCAAAGCGAAATAGAGACAACCAACCCAAAATGAAAAACACCCCTCCGAAAGGTGTAATAGCCCCTAGAAAAGTATAGTTGGTGATGGCTAAAACATATAGAGAACCAGAGAATATAGGGATTCCGACAATAAAAAACCGAGATGACCACATTAAGTTCTTACTCTGGTAAAACTTCATAAAAACAGCCAGTACAAATAAAGCCAGAGTATGATAAAACTGATGGCTTACCGCCTTTTCAAAAACGTCTAAACGTTGGTTTGCCAAAAGCAAATCTTTCAAGCCATGGGCACCAAAAGCTCCTAGTGCCACAGACAAGGCGCCATAAATTGCAGTAATTTTTAAAGTTAGTCTATAGGTCATCACCAGAGAAATTTAAAAAAGATTAAAAAAAATGAACAGGCATAATTTACAATGAAATAAACAGATTATAGATACTTAACAACGGAAATCATAAATCGATATATGCTTCTCTAGAAGCATAAAAACAACTAAATTTGCCAGCTCAAAATTAGCACTATGATTACGGCAAACAATGTATCCATTCAGTTTGGTAAAAGAGTATTATTCGACGATGTCAATGTAAAGTTCCATGGAGAACGATGCTATGGTATGATTGGTGCTAACGGTGCCGGTAAATCTACTTTTCTAAAAGTCTTGTCGGGTGAGATGGAGCCCAATACAGGCCAAGTAAGTTTAGAAGCGGGAAAACGCATGGCTGTCCTAAGCCAAGATCACTTTAAATACGATGATGACACCGTGCTTAACACCGTTTTCATGGGCTACCAAGATCTTTGGGACCTCATGCAGGAAAAAGAGGCCATCTATGCCAAGCCTGATTTTAATGAAGAAGACGGTATCAAAGCAGCTGATCTGGAGATCAAGTTTGAGGAAATGGATGGTTGGAATGCAGAGTCGGATGTTTCTAACATGCTTTGTGGTTTGGGAATTCCTGTTGAGGATCATTACAAATTGATGAAAGATCTTGAAGGAAGTGCAAAAGTAAGAGTACTCCTAGCGCAAGCACTATTTGGAAATCCAGATGTTTTAATTCTCGATGAACCCACCAACCACTTAGATTTAAACACCATTGAATGGCTGGAAGACTTCTTGTTGAACTTCAAAAATACGGTGATTGTCGTTTCACACGATCGACATTTTCTAGATACCGTATGCACCAACATCGCAGACATTGACTTTGGGAAAATAAAATTGTTCACCGGAAACTATTCCTTCTGGTACGAGTCGAGTCAATTGGCGCTAAGACAAAGGTCTGCAGCCAACAAAAAAGCCGAAGACAAACGCAAGGAATTACAGGAATTCATCTCCAGGTTCAGTGCTAACGCGTCTAAAAGTAAGCAAGCGACCAGCCGAAAAAAGCTCTTAGAGAAAATCAACTTAGACGATATTCAGGCATCCAGTAGGAAATACCCTGCCATCATCTTCAATCAAGAACGCGATGCAGGAGATCAAATTTTAGACGTTGAAAATTTAAGTGCACATGCCGCCGATGGATCTGTATTATTTGAAAAACTCAATTTCAAAGTAAACAAAGGAGATAAAATTGCGCTGCTAGCAGATAATAAGTTGGCGCTTGAAGCCCTTTACAACATACTAGATGGTAAGGAAAAACCCTCTTCAGGGAGTTTTTCCTACGGTCAGACCATCACGCAAGCCTACCTTCCTAACGACAACGCATCTTATTTTGAAACTGATGACAGCTTAATTGACTGGCTGAGACAATTCTCAGAAATTAAAGACGAGGTCTATGTACGCGGTTTCTTGGGTAAAATGCTCTTTAGTGGTGAGGAGACTTTCAAGTCAGCTAAAGTATTATCGGGAGGTGAAAAGGTTCGATGTATGCTGTCTCGAATGATGCTGGCTCAAGCCAATCTCATTATGTTCAATGAACCTACTTCCCACCTTGACCTCGAATCCATTCAAGCACTCAATAATGCGATGAAAGAATTTAAAGGCACCATGCTCTTCTCTTCTCATGACCATACCATAACACATTCGGTAGCAAATAGAATCATAGAGATCAATCCGAGTGCTCATTACGATAAGCTAATGGAGTACGATGAGTTTATTCAGTTCAAGAGAAACCTGTAAGAAAGTTGATCATATCATAAAAAAGGTGACTCCCATAGGAATCACCTTTTTTTTATGATTTATGATTTGTGAAGAAGCTTACTTTTTGCTTTTTGCTTCTTGCTGTTCTTTCATCATTTTTTCCAAACGAGCTTGAAACTTTGATTTACCTTTCTTTGGAGCCTGCTGTTTATTCTCTTCCATCTTGGCCAATAGCGCAGAGTCATCAGTCATTCCCGTGATGATTTTTTGCTGAGCAAAAGTGATTAGATTGGCCAAGAAGTAATAATAACTCAAAGCCGCAGCATAATTATTCATCACGCCAAGGAATATAACAGGCATGAAATACATCATGTATTTCATTTGAGGCATTTGTGAATTAGAAGGGGACATACTCGTACTGTATTTCATCTGTAAAACCGTAGTAGCCGTCATCAAAAGGGTAAATAAACTCACGTGATCACCATAAAATGGAATGCTGAAGCCCAAGTCAAGAATAGAGTCGTAAGTCGATAAATCGTTGGCCCAAAGAAAACTCTGCTGACGCAATTCAATTGATGAAGGGAAGAATCGAAATAAGGCAAATAAGATCGGCATCTGAAACAACATCGGAATGCACCCGCCCAAAGGGCTTACACCCGTCTCCTTATACAAAGCCATCATCTCCTGCTGACGCTTCATTTTATCCTCATACTTCTCATTGATGGCGTCTACCTGTGGTTTTAAAACACGCATCTTTGCCATTGATGTGTATGACTTATAGGTAAATGGAAACAATGCAATTTTAATCAATAAGGCCATCATTAAAATGATCACTCCATAACCAAAGCCCCAATTTTCAAAAGCATTGAAAATATTAATCACAACGTACTTGTTGATCCAACCGATGAAGCTCCACCCTAAAGGAACCAGTTCCTCCAGACCAATACCATAAGATTTAAGCGTCTTTACATGGTTCGGAACAAAATACCACTCCATAGCATAAGACTGTGAACCTCCATTGAAATTAATTTCGGTAGAAGCATTGACTGTTTTCAAGTAATTTTCTGAACCAGAATGCTCCTCTGTACTCAGTAGAATTTCTTTGAATAAACCTTTGGTTGTTAGGACTGTAGAGAAATACTGTGATTTAAATGCAATCCAGTCTGGATTTAAAACGCGTTCAGAATCGTCAGAGGTCACAGACAAGTCGTCTACCTCACCATCTATGATATAATAAGCCGAAGTGTTCATCGACTCATTGTCCTTATTTAATTCTTGTCTTGGAATCTTTACAGACCAATCAAGTTCTATAGGATTTTGAGGCTGAATGATATCGTTTAAACCTATGATATTAATGGTGTAGTCAACTTTATAGGTGTTAGGCGCTAAAGAATATACAAATTCAAGATACTTTCCCTCTTGTACATTCAAACGCATAGATACAGATTCGCTATCACCAAATTGAGAAGCTGTAGATTCGAATGTGAAATCGGAAGTTTGTAGCCGGCGATTTTGGGACCAAAAAGTTAAGTCAAAGCGTGACGAGTCTTCGCGTAATAAGTTTAAGGGAAGGGAGTCGTAAGTTTGATATTCTTTGAGGTAAACACTTGTAACCCTACCTCCTTTTGCGGCCAGTTCAACTTTTATTAAATCGTTTTCTAGGTATATTTTTTCTGAAAGATCTTCAACTGCTGCAGCCTGAGCAAATGCACCATAAACTTCTTGTAGGTCAGAAGAAACTGAGTTGGAACTACTTTCTAAAGAAACATCATTTGCCTCTACTTCTACAGGAGAAGTCGTTGATGCTTCAACTTGCTCAGTGATCGCTTGATTTTGGCTTTCAACTATATCTGCTTGGTTGTTTAAAAACCAAAATAGGACAATACCAATTAAGGCAAATCCAATCACCGAATTATAATCGGTCTTTTTTTCTTGCTGTAACATTTATTTAAGCTTTATTCTTTAATACTGCCTTTACAAAACTCACAAAAAGTGGGTGTGGGTTGGCAACTGTACTTTTATACTCTGGGTGAAATTGAACACCAACGAACCATGGGTGATCAGGAATCTCTACAATCTCTACCAAACCTGTTTCAGGGTTGATACCGGTAGCCTTCATCCCAGCTTCCTCATACTGTGCTAAATAAGCGTTGTTGAATTCATATCTGTGTCGGTGCCGTTCAGAGATTAGATCCGCACCGTAAACTGCATGAGCAATCGTACCTTTCTTCAACTCACAAGCACATGCACCAAGTCGCATTGTCCCACCCATGTCAGTAATTTTCTTTTGCTCCTCCATGATGTCAATGACTGGATGGGAACTGTCAGGGTTCATCTCTGCAGAATGTGCATCTTGATGATTCAAAACATTTCTAGCATATTCGATGACGGAAGCTTGCATTCCCAAACAAATTCCTAAAAATGGAATCTTATTTTCTCTTGCATATTTTACTGCATGAAGTTTGCCGTCAATCCCTCTTGGGCCAAAACCAGGAGCTACTAATACACCGTGCATCCCTTTGAGAGCCTCTTTAGCAGATTGATCGTTTAACTTTTCAGAATGTATCCAATGTAAATTCACCTTACACCGAGAGGTAGCACTGGCATGAATGAATGCTTCTGAAATTGACTTGTAAGAGTCTTTCAGCTCAACGTACTTCCCAACCAAAGCAATATCAATTTCATTTTTTGGGTTTTTGAGGTTGAAAACAAACTCTTCCCAACGGGTAATATCTGCTTCACCGGTATGATTTAAGCCTAAATTCTTCAAAACAACTTTGTCAAGCTGCTCTTCTTTCATCAGTTTAGGGACATCATAAATGGTTTCAGCGTCTATAGATTGTATTACGGCATCCGGCTGAACATTACAGAATAATGCCAACTTTCTGCGTATGGATTCATTGATTTCGTGTTCGGTTCTACAAACCAACACATCGGGGAATACTCCAGACTCTTGAAGTGCTTTAACTGAGTGTTGTGTGGGCTTTGTTTTTAGTTCTCCTGCTGCAGTCAGGTAGGGAATTAAGGTCAAGTGAACCACCATGCAATCGTCTGGTTTTTCCCAACACAACTGGCGAACACTCTCCACATAAGGCAGAGATTCAATATCGCCCACGGTTCCCCCCAATTCAGTAATTATAACGTCATAATCTCCCGAATTCCCGAGGATTTGCATACGTTCTTTAATTTCATTGGTAATGTGAGGTATGACTTGAACCGTTTTACCCAAAAAGTCACCCCTTCGTTCCTTTTGAATGACAGACTGGTAAACACTCCCAGTAGTAACGTTGTTGGCCTGAGAGGTAGGATGGTTCATGAAGCGCTCGTAATGACCCAAGTCTAAATCGGTTTCTGCACCATCTTCAGTCACATAACACTCTCCGTGCTCATAAGGATTAAGTGTACCAGGATCAACATTTAAATAAGGATCAAACTTTTGAATCGTAACTCGATGCCCCCTACTTTGTAATAGTGTTGCCAATGAAGCTGAAATTATTCCCTTTCCTAACGATGATGTTACACCACCTGTGACAAATACATACTTAGCTGACGACATTAAATAACTTGTTTTCCTAGGTTCATGCTGTGTTTTTAACAACCTCCCAAAATTAGAAATAATCAATTAGACAGAGGTAGGATTTTGATTTTTTTTGAAACAAGCTTTATAGGTCTACAAAACACCAAAATCTAAGCTCGAAGATGATGAAATGGAATTCTCAAATACAAGAATTTCATTTTCTTTATTGACGATAAAACCTCAAGGGTAAAGTTCAGTTACGACTCACGATTTCTTTAAAACAAAAAGAGAGTTCTTTTAGAACTCTCTTTTTGTATGAACGGTATCAGCAATTAGCTTCCGCAAGCTTCACAATCTGGATTATCTACAGAACAAGCCTGTGGTTGTTCTTTATCTTCCAGGTCATTTAACCATGAAGAAAACGAATCTTCTTCGTTATTGGCTTGAGCGGCATTTAGCTTTTCCTGTGCTTTATTGTCAGACATAACAGTAATTTTTAGTGATCAATCGTTTTAGCTTTTTATAAAGTTATTGATTTCTTCTTCCAAATCACAATGGCTTACCTATTCTTATTAACATATGAAAAAGCTTGTTTTTTCTCACTTTTTAGGCAGTTATGAACGATTTTATTACAAAAAAGACAAAGCTTGAGATGTTATGTGTACAATACCAATACCCGAGATCAAGGGTCATTGGTATCGGAAAATGAAATATATGGGAAACACTTGGGTGTCTTCTTAAAGAACTGTTGGCATCCATTTTTAAAAGCTAAGCACCAAAGAAAATCATTAAAAGTCTATATTTGTTGCAATTGATATTTCATGACACACGAACAAATCATAGCGAACTTAAAGGCAAAGAAATACGCAACCACCTATTTCCTTGCTGGTGAAGAGACCTTCTATATAGACTTGATATGCGACTATATAGAAAAAAACGTACTCAGTGAAGGTGAAAAAGCCTTCAATCAAACCGTTCTTTATGGAAGAGATGTAGAAGTCACTTCATTGTTGGCATCTGCAAAACAATTCCCAATGATGGCTGAAAATACCGTCATCATCGTGAAAGAAGCTCAAGATGTGAAGAAAATCGACTTGTTGAAATCATACGTAGATCAGCCCCTTGAAAGTACACTATTGGTTTTATGTTACCGAGGTAAGAAATTAGACAAGCGAAAAGCACTTTATAAAAGTGTTCAGAAGAAGGGAGTCTATTTTGAAAGTAATAGACTCTATGAAAATAAAATCCCCGAATGGATTAAAGGATACCTTAGAACTAAAGACTACAGTATCGGCAACAAGTCTGCAGCAATGCTTACTGATTTTTTGGGGAATGACTTATCTAAAATTGCGGGAGAGCTCGATAAGCTATGCATACTCACAGCCAAAAAATCAGAAATTACCGAGCAACTCATAGAAGACAATATTGGAATCAGTAAAGACTTTAACAATTTTGAGCTTCAGAATGCAATCATGAACAAAGATGTCTTTAAAGCGAACCAGATTATAAAATACTTCGAAGCCAACCCGAGAAACAACCCTATTGTCGTTACACTATCTGTTCTTTATAATTTATTTAGTAAGGTGCTCATTTATCATGGTCTGAAGGATAAAAACCCACAAACCGTAGCCAGAAGCTTAGGCGTAAACCCCTATTTTGTGAAAGACTATCAAAAGGCTGCCCAATGCTATAATCTGAAAAAATCTGTACAGGCTTTGGATGCCCTGCGAGAAGCCGACATGAAGTCCAAAGGATACAATAACCCATCTACACCTCATAGTGAACTGATGAAAGAGCTTGTCTTCAAGTTATGCCATTCCTAAAGCCCCACTATCTTTTTTCTTGACTTGAATGCAAAAACTCAACCTACCATCTTATCCAATTAAGCTCAAACGGGAAAATGACAAAACCCTAGTACTTGACCCCATTCGTAAAAGGTACATTGTAAACACTCCTGAAGAGTGGGTTCGACAGAACTTCATTCAATTTCTTATTCAGGAAAAGGGATACCCTGCTTCTTTAATGGCCGTGGAGAAGGGTATTGTCGTTGGTAAAACAAAAAAACGTTGTGACATTGTACTCTATGACAACAAAGGTATTGCAAAAATGATTGTTGAATGCAAAGCTCCATCGATAAACATCTCTCAGGATGCATTCGATCAAATCGCCAGATACAACATGACCCTGAACACAGATCTTCTTATTGTTACCAATGGCATGCATCACTATACATGCAAGATGGATCATGAAAATCAACGATATCAATTCTTGAAAGAAATTCCGAACTATTAAGGTTTCTAAAACTTTTCGGCATCGTAGTTATAGATCAAAAAATAAAAGAATCACTCAATAGGAGCCTCAGAGTTTTTCTTGTTGGAGTTTAGATCTCCTCCATAACATAGGTCTCTACCCAACCTATCATACCATCAGACAATTTGATTTTTGACCAATCGTTAAATGCTTCCAAAACCTGAATTTTAGTCCCTTCATGTAAAATAAATAGGTCCTCACTCTGGGAGGATGGTGCACTCTTTACGTATGCATTTGCTTGCATTAAAACCGCTTCAATTGTCGAGGTTCTATAGCTGTAATAAGCCAATGCTAGTGAAGACAAGCTTATTAAAAAAGAACAAATAGAAATCGTAAAAGCCCTCTTTTTTAAACGATATGACTTCGCAAAGAGAAACAGAACGAAGAAAAGACCAAATAGAAATAGAAAGAACAAACCAAACTTAGCCCATTGATCTATAGACAAACTCTTTTTTATGGTTTCCATCCACTTTTGATAAAATACCATCGGCACCACTGCCAGCTTGTCAACCAGTTGCAGTTGGACTAATTTTAAATTAAAGAGTGCGTCCTCGTCAGATGGCTTTAATTTTAAGGCTTTTTCATAGTACAAAACCGACTCACCAATCTGCTGTAATTTGTAATGGCAGTTTGCAATGTTGTAATACAAATCCGATGAAAACAATCCGAGAGCTTCAATTTGGCTGTAGGTATTGAGGGCCATTTCATACTCCTGTTGCTCATAATGTAAAGCGGCCTCATCAAAAAGACCCTGTGGGTCCTTTGCATAAACCGCAGAACTGAATAATATTATCGCTATAAATAATCTCATGATTTCCTAATTTTCTAGACGCTCAATAACGTTTTTCGTTTTGTCTAACAAAGCTTTGACCTGTTGATTGTCATCTGAGTATACATTGGTGAAACGAGCCATTTCACAAGTTTCAAGAATGCTTACTACATCATTGACGAGTGTTGGTTCGAACTTGTTCTTAAGGAGTAGCTCTTCAATCACATCTTTGTCAAATTGAGAACGATTCAATCCCCATCTTTTTTGAAAGTACATCTGAAATGCCAACTGAATGGATGTGTGAACAGAATCAGCATCTGATTCTAATACACGAAAAGCTTGCTTCATAGCACCTCCCCTTTTCCACTTCTTAAAATCTATAATGGATTTACTGAGTAGATAGGCAATGAGTAGCGCCATGATTACCACGGAAATGAGAGAAATCAAAACCGTCTTATACAAAACGGATCCAAAAAACATGTCTTTCGAGCTTTTCAAGTCTCCCGGAGAAGTTTTGATGTACAGTATATCCTTACCGATGAAAGAAACGTCTTCTTTGGTGATGTTATTGACAATTAAAGTACCAGTAGAACTGTTCATTTCACCCTCTACATTTAATGTGTATGAAGGCTTATCTACAGTAATGTACCTTTTACTTATGGGGTTGAAATAGTTAAAGCTGCCTACACTCACTTTATAATCTCCTTTATTTCTGGGAATCAATAAATGCTCTACACGCTTATAACCCGACAAACCCACTTCCTGAAGACTAATACGCTCTTTAAACTTTGGTTCATAGGCCTCTAAATCATTAGGGATCCTGATCTCAGGAAGATCAATCATTCTCAAATTACCGGTACCTGAAATGCGCATCGAAAGTGTGGCAGATTCATTTGTTTGTATCGAATCGCGATCTAAGCGGGTCGTAAACTCAAAATCACCTATGGCACCAGAAAAATCCACCGGCTTACCCTCTAAAGGCAATTGCTTAACATTCAATTCTCTCACTCCCGAAGAACATATTACATTCACCAAACGGGACTGTATTCTACCAAAAAAGTCCCTTTGATTGGTCGGTATGGCAACGGGAACTTCGAGGTCCATGGCCTCTAAAGTTAATGTCCCTGAACGCTGAGGTATTAAAACCAATTTTTTTAAGGTGGCTACTTTGAAAAGCCTTCCCTCTTTTTGAACTTGTTGAATGGGATAATTTTCACCTAAGTCATAATCTTCATGCCAAAACCCCGTAAAAGAAGGGTTTTTAATTAGCTCTGGAGATCTTACCTCTTGGGAGAAATAGAGCTTATAAGTGGCAATTACTTGCTCCCCAACATAGGGATTAGAATTACTCAACTCTAACTTTAAGAATACATTTTTTCTGGCATTTACCTCCGGACTTGATTGGGTAGTGAGTAAGGGTGATGATTTCAGTACTTGAATAGAAACCCGTCCGGACCGATATTGTTTACCTTTTACTTGTATCGATGCAGCGCCGATGGTAAACACACCCACCTTTTTGGCACGTAAATAATACGTAAATGATTTCTCGCGGGATACTTTTCCATTAATGATGGAAGTACTTGATGAGGTACTTGGTCCGGATAAAACAGAAAAGTCAGAAAAATCTGGAGCCGAAAATCGATCTCCCCCATCATTGATCGTGTAGGTTAGACTAAATCGCTCGTTAAGCCCTACCTTATTTTTATTTACCGATGCAGTAAATGATACTTGTGCAATAAGCAAACAAGTAGGAACAAGGAAGGATATTAAAAATAAATACTTTTTCATTTCTGTCTTTACCAATCTTTTTCAATTTTCACTTGAGCACCTTTCAATTTATGCCTTTTCATTTTCTCTTGAACTTGATCTTCTTGCTGACCTAAGGCCTCAAGCAATCTTTGGGCTTCTTCGGGGCTCAACTTATTCTCAGAGGGCTTTGGTGAGGGTCCCTCCTTCTCATCATCAGCATCGTCACCATCCGTTTGCCCTTTGTCATTTTGCTCTTTGTCGTCTGACTCACCTTCATCCTTGTCAGAACCCTCTTGGTCTTTATTATCTGAGTCTTCTTGAGGGTCATTATTGTCTTGGGAATCTGAAGAAGGATCCTCATTATTATCCTCCTTATCACCCTCATTTTGTTGGTCTTGATTTTGCTCTTGCTCCTGATCTTGTTGTTGTTGTTGTTGTTCAAGCTGTCTTTTTACAAAAGCATAATTGTATCGTGCCTGTTCATCTTTGGGATCAATTCTTAAGGAAGATTTAAAAGACTCGAGTGCGCCTTCTAAATCCTGTTGAGAAAGCAGAACATTCCCCTTATTATACAGAGCATTTGCTTTGAGAAAAGGGTCTTCAGTGAGTTCACTCACCATATCAAAAGACGCTAGGGCTTCCTCATATCGTTCTTGTCTGGCAAGCGCATCACCGAGGTTAAACTGAGCTTCTAATAAATCTCCATTTTTATTGAGTGCTTTCTTATATTGGATTTCAGCATCAACAAAATTCCCCGATTCATACTGGGTATTTCCCTTGCGAGTCATTTTTCTTTCTGACTGAGCCATTGCTCCCAAAGAAAAAGAGAACACATAAATAACAAAAAAGAGTTTTCTAAGCGACATCATCCAAATAATTTAATTTTTCTCAACCAAAGTGATTTTCTATTGGGCACCATCAGATCCAAAGTGAAAAAGAAAAGAGCAAGAGCCAAGAACCACTGAAATTGATCTTCATGGTCTGTATACATTTCTGTTTCAGACTCCACTTTTTCCATTTTTGATAATGAATTATTTACGAATGTAATCACTTCTTTTGTATTGAAACCATCCATGAAACTCCCTCCAGTATGGGCAGACAATTGTTGTAACATATCAGGATCCATTTTCGTAACAACAACCTGATCATCTTTATCTTTCTTATAGGCTTTTATGATCCCATTGCGTTTTATGGGGATGGGAGCACCCTCAAGAGTTCCTATCCCAATAGAATGAATGACAATACCATTTTTAGAGGCTAATTCACCTGCATCTGCAATACCTTCCTCGTGACTTTCACCATCAGAAAGTACAAACAATACCCTATTTTGCTTCTCTCCACTTTCGAAATAACTTAGAGCCATTTCGACAGCACTGCCTATATCGGTTCCTTGGGTGGGAACCATGTCAGTATCAATGGTCCTCAAAAACATTTTAGCCGCTGCATAATCAGTGGTAAGTGGGAGTTGAGCATAGGCCTTTCCGGCGTAAACAATAATTCCTATTCTATCATTTACCAGTCCGTCAATGGCTTTTGAAAGGATTTGTTTTCCTTTGAGTATCCTACTGGGAGATACATCTTCAGCCAACATACTTTTGGAAACATCAATGGCAAAAACAACGTCAACCCCCTTCCTAGTAATGGTTTCAATCCGAGTGCCTATTTTTGGGTTGACCAAGGCAATGACTAAACAAATTAAACCCAGAATACGAAAAACGTTTTTTAAGACCGGCTTTCGTTTTGAACGATTGGGATGAATCTGATTCCAAAGGGCAGCATCTGCTACCTCCAGGCGCTTCTTATTTCGCCAATAACGAAACCTAAAATAGCATATCCACACCAACAATGGAAGTAGGAATAAATACTGATAATGGGGATTTCCTAAATCAAACATCAAGCAATAGATTTTAAAAGGGTGTATTGAAGTACAAATTCAAAAAACAACAACAGTAGAGCTATGAGAGCAAAAATCGAAAATTTCTCTTGGTAATTATAGTATTTCAACTCCTCAATTTCGGTTTTCTCTAAAGTCTCAATTTGCTCATAAATCTGCGCCAATTTATCTTTATTGTTGGCTCGAAAATACATTCCGCCTGTAGCCTCAGCAATATCGATCAGTAATTCTTCATCAATCTTCACCTGGACATTTGCATAGGTAGACCGACCCCAAATATCCTTGGTAGGATAAGGAGCTGTTCCATAAGAACCGACACCAACCGTATAAACTTTTACCGCATACTCTTCCGCCAGTTCAACCGCAGTCATAGGGTCAATGAACCCACTGTTATTTTCACCATCCGTCAAAAGTATAATCACTTTACTCTCTGCCATACTATCTTTTAACCTAGACACCGATGTGGCCAAGCCCATTCCTATTGCAGTTCCATCCTCAATCAAACCATCTTTAACATCTTTCAAAAGGTTTTTAACAACGGTATGATCTGTCGTTAAGGGACATTGCGTAAAACTCTCACCAGCATATACGACCAATCCGAATCGATCTGAGGGTCTACCCGAAATAAAATCGTGCGCAACTTGCTTAGCCGCTTGAAGTCTGTTGGGTTTGAAATCTTCTGCCAGCATACTTGTAGAAACATCCATGGCAATGACAATATCAATCCCTTCCCTACTCAGTGTCTCTGTACTCACCTCTGTTGTTTGTGGGCGCGCCAATCCTATAATTAGGGCAGACATCGCAATACATCGTGTGAACCACAATACATGCTTTAAAATCACTTTCCAATTCCATTTCTTTTCAATAAGATAGCCTGAAGACCAAAGAATAGGAGCATTTCTCTTTTTGTTTCTGAAAAACTGCCAAGCCATCATGATCGGAATGGCAAAAAGTAAATACAAAAACTCTGGATTTAAAAACTCTATATCATCAAACATCACTCACCTCCTCATTCATTTTATGACAGTCTTGTACGATGGTAAAAGAGGATTTCATGAATCGATCGTTGGTGAAACCATCAGGACTGCTTTTGGCAAACTTAACAAGATCGGCTTCTTCCAAAAGCTCGTTGATTTCCTTCAGAAGTAAAGCATCAATTTTCTTAGATTTCAAGAGCGATACAATTTCATGGGTTGTAGATTCTACAGTGTCAAGTTCATATTCTCTATCAAAATAATTACGAAGTATATCGGTAAGTTGAACATAATGAGATTTGATCTCTCCACGATCACAAAGGCCTGCAGACTCAAGGTTTTTAAGCGCATCTATGGCTTCAATATTACAGGGTATCAACTCAACAATCTCTTCTTCTAAAACGGGTTTTTTATGACTGAATTTTTGAATTAAGCAATAGACTAAGAGCAAGACAAGAATGAATACCAAAGAGCCATACACAAAAGGCTTTGCCTCGGAAAAATTGAATGGAACTTCTCTGGGTTCTTTAATGTCAAAAACAGCATTGGTGGTATCTAAAACTACCGGAAGAAAAGAAATGTTAATGATTGAATCAGTGTAGAAAGTATCTCCTTCAGAGCTAACAAATGGAATTTGTGATAAGACAAACTCACCCGTATCAAAATGCTGGATGAGCATGTTTTGACGATACGTATTCATTTGAGACGTTCTACCAGAATCAATGGGCGTAAGTTCTTGAACCTCTATCGGTGTCAAAAGAGTCTCGATATCGGGCCACAAAATCTCCCCATCACTTTGCACATTGATGTCCAACTGAATAACATCACCAACAAAAACACTGTTGGTATCCACAGTAATTTCAACTTTTGTTTGTGCAAAAGTAAACGAAGACAAGCATAGAAGGCTTATGTATAATCGTCGTTTCAAATTTATCTTCTTTTAAAAAATTCTAACAATTGTTTTGTGTAAGAACGATCAACGCTCAAATCCAGACAGTCAGTTCCCGAGTGAGAACAATTCGACTTAAAATCAGCAACAAACCTTTTATAGGATGCTTCGTAGTTTATCCGAATTGCTTCTGAACTGGTGTCTACCCAATCTATTGCTCCAGTTTCAGGGTTTTGAAATTGGACCAATCCTATATTGGGAAGTTTTTCTTCTGCGGGATCAAATATTCTGAGCGCCGTCAAATCGTGCTTGCTAGATGCAATTTTTAAATTTTTCTCATAATCCTGATCCTGAAAATCAGAAAGCGCAAAAACAATACTTCTTTTCTTTATTACAGAACTCAAAAACTTGAGTGCATCAGAGATGTTCGTCCCCTTGCCCGTTGGTTTAAACTCAATTAGTTCACGAATGATTCTGAGGATGTGGGATTTCCCTTTTTTAGGAGGAATGAACAACTCGATTTGATCGGTAAAAAAAACAACACCAACCTTATCGTTATTTTGCATGGCAGAAAAAGCCAAAACTGCACATAACTCTGTGATCAGCTCTCTTTTTTGTTGGTTTCGAGTACCAAAAGATTCAGACTTGGAAACATCTACCAAGAGCATCATCGTTAATTCTCTTTCCTCTTCAAAAATCTTAATGTGGGGTTCGTTAAGTTTTGCCGTTACGTTCCAATCAATGTCTCTAATATCGTCTCCGTACTGGTACTTTCGGACCTCAGAAAAAGTCATACCTCTCCCTTTAAAATGCGACTGGTATTCGCCAGAAAAGATATGATTGGACAATCGACGGGTTTTGATTTCGATCTTCCGAACCTTCTTTAAAAGTTCTTTAGTCTCCATACTAAGGCACTTCTACTTTATTCAATATTTGATTGATGATGTCTTCAGAACTAATGTTCTCGGCCTCGGCTTCATAGGTAACACCTATCCTATGTCGGAGTACGTCATGACATACTGCTCGAACATCTTCAGGAATCACATAACCTCTTCTCTTTATAAATGCATAAACTTTAGCCGCTGTCGCAAGATTTATAGATCCACGAGGCGATGAGCCAAATGAAATTAAGCCGGTGAGATGATCCAATCCAAAACGATCAGGATAACGTGTAGCAAAGATGATGTCAAGAATGTAATTCTCTATTTTCTCATCCATATAAACCGTTTTTACAAGTTCTCGAGCTTTACAAATCTCTTCAAGTGTTACCACAGGTTTCACAATCTCATATTGACCGCTCAAGCTGTTCCGCATGATGGTTCGCTCATCTTCTTGCTTTGGGTAGTCAATTACTGTTTTGAGCATGAATCGGTCCACTTGAGCTTCTGGCAAAGGGTAAGTACCTTCTTGCTCAACGGGGTTTTGTGTGGCCAAAACTAAAAAGGGGTCTTCCATGGCAAAAGTCTCATCTCCAATGGTCACTTGTCGTTCTTGCATGGCCTCTAAAAGTGCGGATTGAACTTTGGCAGGAGCCCTGTTGATTTCATCCGCTAGGATGAAATTACCAAAAATGGGCCCTCTCTTAATGCTAAATTCATTTTTTGGCATATTGTAAACCGTTGTACCTATCACATCAGAAGGTAAAAGATCTGGAGTAAACTGTATGCGACTAAAATTTCCGTTGATGGCCTTCGACAGTGTGTTGATGGCTAGTGTTTTTGCCAAACCAGGCACCCCCTCTAAGAGAATATGACCGTTGCCAAGAAGGCCCAAAAGTAGGCGCTCTATCATGTGTTTTTGACCGATAATCACCTTATTCATTTCTAAGGTCAACAGATCTATAAAAGCACTTTCCTGCTTGATTTTTTCGTTAATTTCTTTAATCTCTACTGAATCCATTCTAATGTGTTTATATTTGTGGTAAAATTAAAAAACATTCTTATTATTTTCAATTTCTAAGTATCGGTTAACCCTTTATTAACGAAGGATATCTCGACTTATTTTAAGAGGTACAAATTAACCAATAGACCACAAATAAACAGATCTCTATTGATGAAACTTTTCAACAAGAAAATCATCTTCTTCAACAGTGTATTTCTACTTATCAATCTGCAGGGATATGCGCAGGAAAGACGAAACGACACCGTTGATGCTTTAAAATACTTACCTACACTAACCTTCCAAGAAGGTGGCTTCTTAAAGACCTCTGAAAAAAACTTTCCAATACCCATCAATTTCAATACGCACCAAGATGCAAATGGAGATGGGAAAGTCAATCCTGAAGACAATATAGAGAACATGGTTCTCTACGCCATTGGAAATAAGATCAGTGGAATGGGAAGAACAGGCTTAAGCAATAGAGGACCTAACCATCAAGTTCCTACGGTCTATTTTAATTATGCTGAAACCTTTAGTCATAACGTGTATCAGTATTGGTATTACTACGGCGAAAATTCTCATTTAGAAAACCATGAGCACGATTGGGAGTCGGTATTTGTTTTCGAAAGAGACACAACTCCCACATTGGTACAACTTACGTCATTTGGGAAACTGGTCAACCATGAATGGAGTGATTTTCTTCAGGATGAGGGGCATATTGTTCTTGGCGTTCGACGTGGAGATCACTCTTTCAACAAAACCCCTAAGAATGGAGTTGTCATCCGCTATAATGGAGAAATTCACGCCCAGGAAGGAACTCTAAATGAGGGACACGGGAGAACAATTCCTTGGACCGTATTCAGCTCTAAAGATTTTACAAAAAATACGGTCTTATTTGACGAAACGAAAACGACGAAATTCTATTACGGAGACCTTGCTTATCCTAGAAGTGGTTCAGAGCTTGATCAAGAGAGAAAAGCGCCATGGCGAAGACGCAGATGGAGAAGGCCTAGGAAAAATGACAAATAAAAATAGCTCCAAAAGGAGCTATTTTTAATGATGAATGGTCTTTACTAGCATTCAACTTGCTAGTGATGTTTTAGTAATTCTTGAAGCTTTTGGTACCTTGATCGAGAAATAGGAACAAGAGGCAATCTCAGGTACTCTTCACAAATACCCAATATCTTCAAACAAGCTTTTACACCAGAAGGACTGCCTTCAGCAAATAAATGATCTATAATTTCAAGTTGTGGATAATGCAAAGCTCTGGCCTTTTCTGCTTGACCGGAAACCCCCAGGTTTACCATGTCCGAAAATGCCCTTGGACAGACCATAGCCTGAACGGAAATAACCCCTTCAGCACCCATGAGCAACATAGGTAAGGTCAGCGCATCATCACCAGACAACACTTTAAAGTCAGCAGGCTTATCTCTTAATAGTTGCATGATCTGATCCATGTCTCTCGAAGCTTCTTTTACAGCAACGATATGATCAAAATCCTTAGCCAGCCTTAAGGTTGTATCCGCTGAAATATTTACGGCGGTCCTACCCGGAACATTATATAAAATGATCGGCTTCGTACAGGCTTCGGCGATAGCTTTAAAATGCAGGTAAAGACCTTCTTGACTTGGCTTATTGTATGCTGGAGAAACAGAAAGTACGGCATCTACTCCAGAAAGATCTGTAGATTTTAGTTCTTCAACTACAGCTTTGGTGTTGTTGCCTCCTAAACCAAGAACAAAAGGGACCCTTCCGTTGATTTTCTTTTTGGTAAAAGCAACGATTTCTATTTTTTCTTGCTTGGATAAAACAACACTCTCTCCAGTAGTACCCATAGAAACTAAAAAGTCAGCTCCTTCACGAATCAAGTAATCTATCAAGTTAGAGAGTCCGTCATAGTCAACTTCTCTATCTTCCTTGAAGGGAGTTATTAATGCAACCCCTGTTCTTCCTAAATCTATTCTCATATCCCTCTGTAGGAATTAAACAATGTGTAACTTGTGTAATCAAAGAATTTAATCTTTGATGTTTCTTCATCTTTATTTCGTGGTCAAATATACAGATATCTTTTCTAAATCTTCCTACTTTAAAAGGTGCAGATATTGCTATTGCCAAATAAGTTAATGGATAATAAGATTTAGTACTTAAATCAATGAGGATGTCGTATTCCTCATTTAGGAAATTTTTAATCACCATCCCTTTGGGCTTTCCGTACCAGTTCAATTGAGCTTTTGAAAAATAATCTATGTACAAAACGGAAAGATGTTCTAACATCCGATGCGATTTATTGACATAACCCAGTGCATTCACCTCATAATTATTTCTCGACAACTCTCTTACAAATTTTTTTACCAGGCTGATGCTCTTCAACTCGGTGCCGTCAAAGATAATTCCGATGTGCTTAACATCATCAACCTCAATATCAAAAGAATCTGCTGCGGTTGAATTCATCCGCTTTAGCACCAGATTTGAATACCAATTCACTAACATTAGTTGCAATTATTATTAAAATAGACTTAAGGACATTTGAAATCACGATACCAAACCACATTGGCAAAACGCTATTGAGGGGCTAAAGATTGGTCTCTACATTTCATCAACGAAAAATAGACCGAAGTTATCGAAACCCTAAATAGATATTAACAAAAACTAAGCCAATTAATTACTTGTATAGCATTGATAAATTACGTCGTAGAGAAAGGTGAATACTCAGGGGCTTATAATTCCCTTGAATCATATTCAGCTTCCCAACTGAAAAGCTTAATTGTGAATGCTCTGAGTACAGATAATTCAAAGAAAAATTAATTTGCATACCGACTCCCTTTCCTACATCAATTCCTCCTCCCCCGGCAACAACCATATGAAAAGGAATTTTAACCTCTATTTTTTCATTCTTTATGAGGGAGGCCGACAAACCAAAAACACCTTCTGCATAAGCTCCATAATCGCCTCCCATAGCCCAGCGAGTTTCTCCAAGCAAATCAAAATGAGAATGGATTGGGTAGGCCAAGCCAAAATACATGAGCGTCATGTTCGTATATGGAATTCCGTTCTTGTCTAATGCGCGAGGGGCCAGATGAACATTTACACCTGTTCTCAATCCTAAAGAAGATGATTTTATGCCTTGTGAAGTTTTGAAATCAGGCGCTCTAGCATCTAATAATAATGAACTTTCAAAGGTATATTTAAGGCCTAACTGAACATAATTTGCAGAAAATGAGCCTGTATGAGAAGCGTTATAGCCTCTTGAGAGGCTTATAACTTTTCGGGTTAAGTTAATGTCAATCCCAGTTTCTATTATATAAGCGAGGCCTCCTGAAGTATTCATGCCACCACCACCACAACTCCCTATTAGAGATTGTGCAGTCCAGGTAATCTTCTTTAACTGAAGTAAGGGAGTGGATAGACCTGTATAATAAGCCATAAATCCATCTACCTCATTAGAGATTGCAGCCTGTAAACGCATTAAACCATTTAAGTGTTTACTGACACGAATTGCATATTCAACGCCCACAATCGTTGTTTGATGATCGGCTTTTAAAGATGATGCGTCTTGGGCATCAAGAAGCATAAAAACGCTTTGGACGGAAAGAGACTGCTGTGCCATTTTTAAAGGATACAAACCTAGCAGGTAATCTTGTGGTATTTCGTAAGACAAGCCCCACTGAAATTGTTGTCCTTGAATTTCTCCCGTCGGGAAGTCGTAATTCGAATACCTTCCCTGTAGCTTAAAGTTTGAGAGAAGGGCGTACTTCACACCAATACCATACCTATACGCAAGACCAGATCCATCAGGAGCACCCGCTCCTCCACCTCCACCCAGAAACGCATTAACATTTATAGAGATGGGAGTGCCGTTTAGCTTATAATCGAGTTCCGACATAAGACCAAAAACATATAAACCTCCAAATTCCCCCACAAGCGCTTCTTGAATCTCAAGACCATAGGCATATCTGTATGAACCCTTGTGGTGGGTAAGTAGAAATGCGGAATTACCCATCACGAAATCATCGTAGTCTGTCATGCGAACCTTCTCAAAAGTTCTTTGAACTTCAATACCCGATGTGTTTTGTGCAAGGCTTTTAAAACCAGTGGCGAACAATAACAGTACGATAATAAATGAATATCTCATTTTAAATACTTGACATTAATACAGCTAAATAATCGTAATAATAAAAACCATGTGGTATCTTTGTAAAGATACTCGTTTCTGCATAAGCTAAGGGTTGAAATTCGATTTGGCATGCCATCAAACGTTATCGTTTGGTTGACTGAAAACATCAGTAAAGTAAAAAATTCATGAATAAGATTCTCTTCAATCTCGTATTTTTCTGTTTGTTTTTTTTATTCCTTGACCTCTACTTTTGGCAAGCTCTGAAAAGTAACTTTCTCTTTAACTTAAAATCAAATCAGGCGGCAAAGATTATCTATTGGGTCATATGCTTATCTACGATATCTATTGTTATTTATGGGATGATCAACTACCAAAACCCGGAAGCATCTAAACACCTCATTGTGATTCGGGCATTTATCTTTAGCTTGTATATGGCTAAACTTTTCGCATGCTTTCCCTTACTTATAGACGATTTGATTCGATTGTTTAAATGGATTGTATCCTTATTCAGCACAAGTGCACCCAATTTAAAAAATGGGACACAGGGCATCTCACGTTTGAGTTTTTTAAAAAACATGAGCTTTCTCATTGGGACGTTTGTCTTCAGTGTCATGTCATGGGGGATTATTTATGGTAGATTCAATTTTAAAAAACATCAAATTTCTCTTCGGTTGAACAAATGGCCTAAAGGTCTTGATGGGTTTAAAATCATTCAAATATCTGATCTACATCTCGGTAGTTTTGATTCGACAAAACCTATTGAGGAAGTCGTTGATATGATCAATAATGAAAATGCCGACATCATCGTTTTCACCGGAGACATGATTAACAATTCCTACTGGGAGGCCGATGAGTTCATCCCCTACTTATCAAAACTTAAAGCGAAACACGGAAAATTTTCCGTGCTTGGGAATCACGATTATGGAGACTATTTAGGGATTGATAAAAATTCCGAATCCGGAATGAGTCTATGGAAGTCAAACTTCAATAAGATGTTGAAAATACATGATAAAATTGGTTTCGACTTGCTCTTAAATGAAAACCGTGACATGCAAATAAACGGTCATCAATTCAATCTTATTGGAGTAGAAAACTGGGGAGCAGGACGTTTTTCTAAATATGGAGACTTCGGTAAATCCATACAAGGATTAGATGCCAACAAGTGTAACATATTACTCTCACACGACCCCTCTCATTGGGGGAATGAAATCATCAATCACCCCTTCCCTATTGAATTGCAACTTTCAGGTCATACGCACGGCATGCAATTTGGTGTAGAACTCAAGAACTTTAAATGGAGTCCTGCACAGTTGAGATACCCACAATGGGCCGGTTTGTACTCAAACGATGAGAAACACGTCTATGTAAACCGAGGTCTAGGGCACATAGGCTATGCAGGGAGAATAGGTATTTACCCAGAAATATCTGTTTTAAATATTTATAGTAAAGCCTAGATGCTCAGCTACAGATCATTTCATCAATTTAAGAACATACCCAAAGGTGTGTGGAGTCAACTTCTCCAAAAAGAAGATTATTTTTTATCCGAAGAATTTCTAGTAACTGTCGAAAAGCATCATCAAGGTGAAATTGGCCCCATATACACTCTAGTGGAAGATGAAAAAGGTGTTGTAGGAATTATATACGCTCAAGTTTTTGACTTTAAAAACAAAAAACTCAACAACTATATTGAGTCTCAAAAATTCAATCTGATCACAAGACTTAAAAGTCAAATGGGTCGACTTTTAAACCTAAAAGTCGCCTTTCTTGGCGATGTTTTTATGTCAAATGAACCAGCTTTTAAATTTAAAAAAGGGCATTTTACGATTGAACAAACAGAGGAGATTCTCAGTCACATTCAAAAATTTAGTGGGACTAAGTTTTTATTAATTCCCGAGTTTTACAAAGACGCCATTGACTGTAAGAACGCAAAATTCAAACAGATATCTGTTGAGCCTGATATGTATTTTGAAGTTTCAAAAGACTGGAAAGATTTTGATGATTATTTAACAGCGATTCGATCTAAGTACAAGAAAAGATACCATTCGAATCAGAAGATCAGTAAATCCATAGTCAAAAAAATAATTGAACCTATTGAATTGCTGTCGAAAGCACCTGCATTAAAAGCCCTATTCGCCGAAGTCTATGAAAATTCAAATTTCAATTCTGTGAAATTTAACACAGATATGTTTCTGGAGTTAATCGACTTGAATAAAAATATTTGCATTCACGGTTACTATAATGGTAATGACCTCCTAGGCTTCTCCTCAGTCTTCAAAGTCAACCGTATCTTATATGCTCACTTTGTGGGTTTTAGTTATGAAAAAAATCACAAATACGGCCTTTACAGCAAAATGCTATATGATCACATTAGATACGCCATAGATCATGATGTAGAACTTATGAAACTTGGAAGAACTGCCTGTGAGTTCAAAAGTAATTTTGGAGCAAAACCTCATTTAGAGAAAGGATATATATATGACAAGACAGGGCGATATTTATACTTTTTAGGTCCCTTCCTGGAATTGCTCAAACCCAAAGCTTGGATACAGAGAAAGCCTTTCAAAGAGGGTTGAAATGAGCTTATTTTTTACGAATTAAAATCATGCCCAAAAAGCAGAGGAATCCGTTTACAATGAGAAGTTCAAAACCAAACTGAAACTCCCACCAATCGGGTGCTTTCAATTGTAAATAATAACTTATAACAGGGCCTAATAAAACAACAGGTACAATCCATTTATCTTTAATATCCCATCGGGTAAACAAACCAAAAGCATACATCCCTAACAAGGGACCATACGTATATCCGGCAACTTTAAACAAGGCAGCCACCACACTCTCATCATTGATCATCTTGAACAACAAAATCACCACAAATAAAACGAAAGAGAAAAACAAGTGACTTAGCTTGCGAATTCGTATATGTTGGGAAGGGTCTTTCTTTTCAATATTCAAAAAATCAACACAAAATGAAGTGGTCAGCGAGGTTAATGCCGAGTCTGCACTAGAATAGGCAGCCGCAATCAAACCCAATAGAAAAAACAAACCAACAACTACCGGCATGCCCTCGTGCATGGCCACGGCAGCAAACAAATCGTCGCCTGAAGCTTGAAGATTATAATGATTGGCATATAGGTAAAGTAAAGCGCCAAGGCCTAAAAACAATAAGTTAACAATCACCAAAACTACACTGAACCAAAACATATTTTTTTGAGCGTCTTTTAAACTTTTGCATGACAAATTTTTTTGCATCATATCCTGATCCAAGCCCGTCATTACAATCGCAATGAATGCTCCAGCCAGAAATTGTTTGGGGAAGAAAAGTGGAGAATTTGAATCATCCCAGAAGAAAGTCTTAGAATAGTCCGAAAGAGAAATTTCAGTGAGGGCATCTCTAAAGCTAAAATTTAAAACATCGGAAATATGATAAAAACACAAACATACAGCCATAATCATGAATAATGTTTGTAGTGTATCGGTCCAGATGATGGTTTTTATTCCAGCTTTATGGGTATATACCCAAATAAGAGAAATGGTTATGATAACAGTTACTGCAAAAGGAATGTTCCACAAATCAAAAACAAGTATTTGTAAAATGTTTGCGACTAAAAACAAACGAAAAGATGCACCTATAATACGGGAAATGAGAAAGTAGAAAGCACCGGACTTGTATGACCAGAAGCCAAATCGCTGATCTAAATATCCATAAATTGAGGTTAAGTTAAGTCGATAATAAAGAGGCAATAGAATGGTAGCAATGACTGTGTAGCCAAGCAAATACCCAAGAACCATTTGGAAATAGGAAAACTGGCTCGTGGCCACCCATCCTGGAACAGATACAAAGGTAACACCCGACAAACTTGCGCCAATCATCCCAAAAGCAACGATATACCAGGGTGACTGCCTCTTACCGACAAAAAAACTATCATTCCCTTGGTCACCAGACGTTAATTTAGAAATGAAAATTAACACGATGAAATAAGCAACCAGAAGGGCAACCATCATTGTTGGAGTCATAAGCGTATTTTAAAAAATCTAATATAGGATTTACCCTTGATACTTGCAGCTAAAAAACTATTTTTGAAGTATGAATTACTCTTCAAAGTTATTGGAGCAAGCCGTAGAAGAATTCTCCAAACTCCCGGGAATAGGAAAAAAGACCGCACTGCGATTGGTACTGAATCTTTTAAAACGAGAAAAAGAAGATGTCAATAGATTTGCTATGGCTCTAAAAAACTTACGTGATGAGATTCGCTATTGTAAAAAATGCCACAACATTTCCGACATTGAAATATGCCAACTCTGTTCCAATCCAAATCGAGATGGGGCCACACTTTGCGTCGTTGAAGACATTCGCGATGTTATGGCTGTTGAAAACACACAACAATACAAGGGATTATACCACGTATTAGGAGGCGTTATATCACCTATGGAAGGAGTTGGACCTCAACACCTTAACATCGAATCACTACTAGAAAAAGTAGCCTCTGGAGAAGTTAAAGAAATCATCTTTGCACTGAGTACTACCATGGAAGGTGATACCACTAACTTTTACATATTCAAGAAACTCAAAAATTATTCTGTAAAGGTGTCTACCATAGCCCGAGGAATAGCCTTTGGAGATGAACTTGAATATGCAGATGAAATTACATTGGGCCGCTCTATTGCTAATAGACAGCCTTATGAGAGCTCAATAATCAATTAAGCTCATCATGAAGCTAACCATCATAATTGTCAACTATAATGTAAAGCACTTTTTAGAACAGTGCTTAAGATCGGTTCAAAAAGCTCTTCAAAACATAGATGCTGAAGTCTATGTTGTTGACAATAATTCTGTGGATCAATCCATGGAAATGGTTGCAGAAAAATTCCCCAACGTAAACCGAATCGCCAATAAAAAGAATACCGGATTTTCGGTAGCCAACAATCAAGCCATTCGAGTAGCGAAGGGAGAATACATCCTCCTTCTTAACCCCGATACGCTCGTTGAGGAAGATACGTTTGAAAAGTGTCTTAACTTTATGGATGAGCACAGCTTGGCAGGAGGTTTGGGTGTGAAAATGGTCGATGGTAAAGGGAAGTTTTTACCTGAGTCAAAGCGGAGTCTGCCCACACCAAAAGTCGCCTTTTACAAAATCTTCGGTCTCTCTAATTTATTCCCTAAATCAAAACGCTTTGGAGCCTACCACTTGGGGCACTTATCCAATGATGAAACTCATGAAGTTGAAGTTTTGGCCGGCGCTTTCATGCTTTTGCGTAAAAAAGCAATTGACGAAGTAGGGTTTTTGGACGAAACTTTTTTCATGTATGGCGAAGACATTGACTTGTCTTATAGAATCGTTAAAGGGGGTTACAAAAACTATTATTTTCCTGAGACTAGAATCATTCACTACAAAGGAGAAAGCACAAAGAAGGGAAGTTTAAATTATGTTTTCCTCTTCTACAAAGCCATGGTGGTTTTTGCAAAAAAACATTTTTCGCAACAAAATGCTAAGCTCTTTAGCATCCTGATACACCTGGCCATATACTTGAGGGCTTCCCTATCCGTTATTCGTAGGTTTATCTCTAAAGTCATACTCCCTGTATTTGATTTCGCTTTCATTTTTTCGGGAATGATTTATTTGAAAAGGTATTGGGAAGTTAATCACAGATATGTTGAAGGCGGCTCTTATCCAGATGTTTTAACACTGGGGTTAATACCTATGTATATATTGGTTTGGCTAGCGGTATTTAAGTTAAGTGGTGTATACGACAAACCTTTTAGGGTAAACAAAATAGTTCGTGGCACTCTTTGTGGTCTTTCTACTTTACTCGTGATTTATGGTCTTTTACCTGAAGCGTACCGATTTTCGAGAGCCTTAATTTTACTCGGATCCGCATGGGCCGGAATTTCTGTAATCATCAGTAGAAATATGCTTCGACTGACAGGTTTCAAATCCTTTCAGTGGGGAGACCGTCAATCCAAAAGATTTCTCATCATTGGTTCTGAAGAAGAATGCAAGCGAGTTCATGAAATGCTTCATCAAACCGAAATAAAATCTGGTTTTGTCGGTTTTATACATTCTGAAAAACCCCAAGATCCGGACGAACTTTATGTAGGTGAAAGCCATCAGTTGAAGGAAGCTATAGACATCTATCAAATTGATGAATTGATTTTTTGTTCAAAAGACTTGTCTGCACAAGAGATCATCAAGCGAATGTCGACGCTTGGAGATCACAACTTAGACTTTAAAATTGCTCCTGAAGAAAGTAGATATGTGATAGGATCGAATTCCATCAATTTGAAAGGTGAATACTATGGGGTTGCGCTCAATAGCATCAACAAACCCGAAAACCAAAGGAATAAAAGAATGTTTGACATCATTTCGGCGGTCACATTGCTTTTAGGGTTTCCAGTACTGCTTGTCATGGGGGTAAAGCCAAAAGGTTTATCTAAAAACATTTTCTCTGTTCTCATGGGGCATAAAACATGGGTCTCCTACGATCAATCAACTGACATCATTCACTTACCCAAGCAGAAAGAGGGCGTCTTAAGTCCTATTTCACATCTGAAATCAAAACCTTCAATCATGACCATTTCAAAACTTAACCTCTTATACGCAAAGGAGTATAAGATGAGAAATGATCTGAACTTTTTGTTGAGAAATTTAAATCGTTTGGCACGCTATTAGAGGTAATCGCTACTTTGTTCGAAAGTTCAATTATTGTATCTTCGTCCGATGAATGTTAAATTTCAGAAAATCTAAATATATCTATGGCTCAAGTAGAATTAATCATGCCTAAAATGGGAGAAAGCGTTGCAGAAGCAACGGTTATCAAATGGCTTAAAAACGTTGGAGAGACCATTGAAATCGATGAATCCGTTATTGAAATTGCAACGGACAAAGTAGATTCTGAGATTCCTTCACCAGTGGAAGGAATATTAACCCAACAGCTGTATCGTGAAGATGAGGTTGTACAGGTAGGACAAGCGATTGCCATCATTGAAACAAGTGCCCCCAAAGAAGATTCCACAGCAACAAAAAAGCCCGAAGCTTCACCCATAGAAACGACTACTAAAGAAGCGCCGAAGAAGGAGATTGAGATTGCAGAAGAAATGGTTGAGAAGGCCAAAGAAGTCAATGCGATACCTGAGGGTTCGTCCTCAAATAAATTCTTCTCACCACTCGTAAGATCTATAGCTCAACAAGAAGGTATTGACACCAAAGAGTTAGAAAATATTTCAGGGACTGGGAAAGAAGGTAGAGTGACTAAAAAAGACATTCTAGAATATGTAACCAGCCGAACCAAGTCCCCTACAGAAAAATTAGTAGGCGCTCCGACTTCAACGACAAATACAGTCGGTATTCCAAGTATGGAGGGTGATGAAATTATAGAAATGGACCGAATGCGCAAAATGATTGCCGATCATATGCTGATGTCCAAACAGGTTTCTCCTCATGTAACGTCTTTTGTTGAAGCAGACGTTACCCAACTCGTTAAATGGAGAAACAAAATCAAAGATGAGTTCTTAAGTAGAGAGGGTGAAAAAATCACCTTCACCCCTATATTCATTGACGCCATTGTTAAAGCCATTAAAGATTTTCCGATGATCAATATATCTGTAGAAGGTACAAACATCATTAAAAGGAAACACATCAACATTGGAATGGCTGCAGCGCTACCTTCAGGAAACCTGATCGTTCCTGTTATAAAAGATGCAGATCAAAAAAACCTGATCGGACTCACGAAAACAGTCAATGACATGGCCAAGAGAGCTCGGTCTAACAGCCTTAAACCCGATGAAATCTCTGGAGGAACTTTCACCCTAACCAATGTAGGAGGTTTTGGAAATATAATGGGAACACCGATCATCAATCAACCACAGGTAGCCATTATGGCCGTTGGAGCCATTGTTAAAAAGCCTGCAGTCATTGAGACCGAACACGGAGACGTCATTGCCATTCGTCATAAGATGTTCTGTTCTCTTTCCTATGACCACAGAGTTGTTGACGGCTCTTTAGGAGGTATGTTCCTAAAAAGGTTTTCCGATTATCTAGAAGGTTTTGATCCTGAAACAAATATTTAAAATCATAGCACCTAAAATCAGTTGATGCTTTACTCTTTAAAAACGTTATGAATTTACAGCTTAGCAGACCCTTAGCATTTTTTGATTTAGAGACCACAGGGATTCAAATAGGAAAAGATAAAATTGTAGAAATCTGCATTCTAAAAGTACAGGCAGATGGTACTGAAGAATGTAAAACTTGGCGGGTCAATCCAGGCATACCAATCCCTAAACAATCTTCTGATATTCATGGCATTACCGACGAAATGGTTAAAGATTGTCCGCCATTTAGTCAGCTGGCAAACGAAGTACACAATTTCATTAAGGATGCAGACCTATCAGGTTACAACTCTAATCGATTTGACCTACCGCTATTGGCGGAAGAATTCTTGAGAGCCGATGTGAATTTTGAGATGAAAAACAGGCGCTCCATAGATGTACAATCTGTGTTTTTCAAAATGGAGCCCAGAACTTTAACGGCGGCTTACAAATTTTACTGTGATAAAGAACTTATAGGAGCACACGGCGCAGAAGCAGACACAAGAGCTACCTATGAGATTTTAAAAGCTCAGGTGGAGCGTTATCACGAATTAGATGGTGACTCTGAATCCATGGCAGAATTCACAAAGCCTACACAAGCAAATGCTGACCTAGCCGGAATGATTAAGTTCAACAAAGAGGGTCAAGAAATCTTTAATTTTGGAAAACACAAAGGAAAAACAGTTGCCGAGATTTTAGAGAAAGAACCCGGTTATTATTCCTGGATCCAAAATGCTGACTTTCCCGCCTATACAAAAAAGGTTTTAACGGCCATTAAACTTCGTAATTTCAACCTCTAATGAAAATCATTTGCATCGGTCGAAATTATAGAGGGCATGATAAGAGGTTCAAAAACCCAGCCCCCAAAGAGCCTATGTTCTTTGTAAAACCTGATACTGCATTACTTCGTACCGACCATTTCTACATCCCCTCATACAGCAAGAACATACATTACGAGCTAGAGCTGGTTGTGAAAATTAAAAAAGTTGGAAAATGTATTTCTAAAAAATTCGCACCCAACTATTACGATGAAGTTAGCATTGGATTGGACTTTACAGCCAGAGACTTACTGGACAAATGCATTAAAAACGGAATGCCTTGGGAACTTGCTAAAGGCTTTGATAGCTCAGCCCCTATTGGGAAGTGGTACCAAAAAAAAGAACTGAAAAGTTTAGACTTTCACTTATTAAAAAACGGTGAAAAAGTACAGGAAGGCTCACCCTCACAAATGTTCTTTGACATAGACACGATCATTGAATATGTATCCAAATTCATGACCCTAAAAAAAGGTGATTTAATATATACCGGAACACCTGCTGGGGTGGGTAAAATTGAGTCAGGAGATCTGTACCAGGGGTATTTAAATGGACAGAAAACATTAGAATTAAGAGTCCTGTAAACCATAGATTGCCGAAATATTAATTTGACACTCCAGCTTCATCAATCGGAAATGATTAGCTTTTTTCTTCGATAATTTCGGCAATTGGACGACCTTCGATATGGCTTTCTAACCAAGAAAGGATGTCTAAATAGAGAAAAGCTCGCTTTTCATAAGGATGATTTTCATAGTGCTTTAATCGTTCATAAAGCTTTATCAATTCTTCTTTTACTTGATGAGGGAAAATATAACCTAGCTTTCTAACAAATTTGATTAACTCCTTCTGAACCTCGTATAAGTCATCCATCTTAATCAAAAACTTATAGGTCTCTTTAATTTGCTTGTCAAGATGTAAATCAATACCCGATTCATAATGAGCTATAAGACTCAAAACTCGAGAGAAACACATCAAGTCTTCTCTAACATTGAGCGACTTATTATCAATGATTTGACTTAAAAAATAAATACAATTCTTATAGTCGTCAGAACCAAAATATAGGCATGAAATCTTATAATAAAGAACCATTACGTGGTGATTGTCCAGTCGGTTTTTAAACATCTCAACCCCATCTACAATTTCGCCAACCAAATGAATACCCTCATGAAAGTTACCTTTCAAAAAATGCAGATTAAGCTTATTGTTGTACAAATATAAAAACGACAGTACTTCAATATTATCATTTTTTGGAAACTTTTCAGAGGTAATCGATGCTTCAAAATCCAACAAGGATTGCTCGAGCTTACTTGTATTTCTGATGAGATACAAGGACTCCATCAGATAGTGATTTCCACGAATGTAAAACACAGGATTAAGAGCAATCATGGTCCTATTATCATGAAATAAGTCTACCCATTTTTTAGAATATTTATAACACGATAAAAAATCCTGTACCGTAAAAGCGTACCATAAAAACGTTTTGTACAACCAAAGTTTCTCTCTGAAGCCCATGATGGCCCAATCGTATATCGGTAATTGCTGTTGAAAAAAGGAAGAAACTTCTTTATGCTCCTTTTCGTTTTTGACATATCCCGTTTTGAGCATTTTACCGTAAAGCTGAAGAGATAGGTTTGACAATTTACTGGTAAGTGAGTTCTTCGTATTTAAATCTGTGGCTTCCCTAGTGAGCTCCTCGGACCTAGAACCAATACTCCTTGTAATGTATTGAGATTCAATGATTTTCTCAAACTCAACAATTTCTACAGCGCTATTATTCTCTTGATAATCAAGGGCTAACACTTTAGCTTTTTCAAGAACCTTCAAACTTTGTTTATAAAGGCCTTTGTGATACAAAATTGTGGCAAAATCCAATTGCTCCCTGATTTGAGTACGGATATTTTGATGTAATGGGTTTAAACGTAAGCTGATTAAAATTTGTTTGTAGAGGTGTGCTTTTAAATTTGAAATTTGAGCTTTTGTTACAATCTCCTTTTTGAGGATAAGGTCTTCATCAAAAACCTCACACTTATTCAAATGATCAAACAAAGCAATAAACTTTGAGTCTGTATTTGCCCCCAAACGACCTACGTATAGCTTAAACTGTCTTTTCTCTGACTTAGAGAGTGACTTTATAAGAACAAATAAAGGATCTTTTTGGTTATTGGTCATCGTAAAAATATAGATCGTAAAAGCTTATATATCAACATAAAAGCATTACAAGTCAAACAGTTAAGTATTGTAATTAATAGAAACCCTTATGGCGCGTTTACAATACCAAATTATAAATTCGTAGTAGATTAAAAAAACGAAAAGACAAAGTTATTTTTCAAAGGTACTATTTCCCTTTAAAATATCTAATTGAAAACCTATACATGCCCCAAATGAGTGCTAAAAACGTACAAATTTTCGACACAACCCTGAGAGATGGAGAACAGGTCCCTGGTTGTAAATTAAACACAGAACAAAAACTTGTCATTGCAGAGCGTTTAGACCAGCTTGGTGTTGACATTATGGAGGCTGGTTTCCCTATATCTAGCCCTGGTGACTTCACCTCAGTTGAAGAGATTTCTAAGATTGTCAAAAATGCATCTGTATGTGCACTGTCTAGATCTGTTGAGAAGGACATAAAAATCGCTGCAGAAGCGTTGAAGTATGCAAAACGCCCAAGAATTCACACTGGGATTGGGACTTCCGAGCAACACATCAAGCACAAATTCAATTCTACTAAAGAAAAAATTATTGAACGTGGTGTATCAGCTGTAAAGTATGCCAAATCTTTTGTCGAAGATGTTGAGTTTTATGCTGAAGATGCGGGTCGTACCGATAACGAATATTTAGCACGAGTATGCGAAGCGGTGATCAAAGCAGGAGCAACTGTGTTAAACATGCCTGATACAACAGGATATTGTTTGCCAGAAGAATACGGTGCAAAGATTAAGTACTTAATGGAAAATGTAAAAGGCATCGAGAATGTCATTATTTCCTGCCACTGTCACAATGACTTAGGTTTGGCAACAGCCAACTCTATTTCTGGTGTTTTAAACGGTGCACGACAAATTGAATGTACGATTAATGGTATTGGAGAGCGTGCTGGTAATACCGCTTTGGAAGAAGTCGTCATGATCATGAGACAACATCCTTCCTTAGACCTAAGTACCAATATCAATCCAAAGCTTTTATTTGACACCAGCAGAATGGTCTCTGAAAGTATGGGAATATACGTTCAGCCCAACAAAGCGATTGTTGGTGTAAATGCCTTTGCTCACAGTTCAGGAATTCACCAAGACGGTGTCATTAAAAATCGCAAGACCTATGAGATCATTGATCCCGACGAAGTTGGGGCATCTGAATCAGCCATTATACTTACCGCAAGGAGCGGTCGCGCTGCGCTCGCTTACAGAGCCAACAAAATCGGTTACAACTTGAGTAAAAATGAGTTGGATCACGTTTACAAAGTCTTTCTTTCCTTTGCGGATGAAAAGAAAGAAATTGTCGATGAAGACATTCACGAAATCATCAAGAAATCAGTTCATATAGCGTAAATTGTGCTCATCTATTGAAGCACTAAAATCTTAAAAACAAAGTTTTGAAAAAGACCTTATTTGATAAAGTTTGGGATGCTCATGTTGTCAAGGAAATGAAGGACAAACAACAGATCCTTTACATTGACAAACATTTGATCCACGAAGTAACCAGCCCACAAGCGTTTAATGAACTTGAACAGCGTGGTATTCCTATTTTTAGACCGAACCAAATTGTCGCTACTGCTGACCACAACACACCTACTCTAGACCAGCATTTGCCGGTGAAAGATGAGATGTCTAGAAATCAGCTGAATCAGTTGAATAAAAACTGCTCAAAAAACAACATTACGCTGTATGACCTAGGTCACAAATACAATGGGATCGCACATGTAATGTCACCTGAATTAGGTATCACACAACCTGGAATGACTATGGTGTGTGGTGATAGCCATACTTCTACACACGGTGCTTTTGGCACCATTGCTTTTGGTATCGGAACCAGTCAAGTTGCTCAAGTATTTGCGAGTCAAAGTCTACTTCTTCAAAAACCGAAAAGTTTAAGAATTACAGTCAACGGAAAACTAAAACCGGGAGTACTTCCTAAAGATGTCATTTTATACATCATAGCAAAACTGGGTACCAATTCAGGTACAGGCTATTTCTGTGAGTATGCTGGGTCTGTTTTCGAAGACATGTCAATGGAGGGTCGAATGACCGTTTGTAACATGAGTATAGAGATGGGAGCGCGTGGCGGAATGATTGCTCCTGATGAAACCACATTCAACTATATCAAAGGTCGAGAATTTGCCCCAAAAGGTGATGAATTTGACAAAAAGGTAGCTCATTGGAAAACATTACCTACTGATGAAGGTGCTGTTTTTGATCAAGAATACCACTTTGATGCTGAAGATATTGAGCCTATGATTACCTTCGGAACAAATCCGGGCATGGGAATTAAGATCAACGAGAGTATTCCTAGTGAGGACAACGCATCTTTCGAGAAATCTCTGGCCTACATGGACTTTCAGAAAGGGCAATCCTTAATAGATCAGAAGGTAAACTATGTTTTCATTGGAAGCTGTACCAATGGACGTATCGAAGATTTTAGAGCTGCCGCAAAATTTATTGAAGGAAAGGTGAAAGCTGAACATGTAACGGCATGGTTTGTTCCCGGTTCACAACAAGTTGCAAAACAAATTGAAGAAGAAGGTTTGAAAGATGTGTTTGAACAAGCAGGTTTTCAACTCAGACAACCAGGCTGTTCTGCTTGTCTGGCCATGAATGATGATAAGATCCCAGAAGGAGAATACTGTGTGTCGACTTCAAACAGGAACTTTGAAGGAAGACAAGGACAAGGTGCTCGAACCATTTTAGCAAGCCCACTAGTAGCAGCAGCTACAGCCATCAACGGGAAAATTATTGACATCACAAAACAATTCGATTGATATGGATAAGTTTACAAAATTGACATCTTCAGCGATTCCTTTAGAAATCGAAAACATTGACACCGACCAAATCATACCTGCTCGCTTTCTTAAAGCTACAGATAAAAAAGGTTTTGGTGAAAATTTGTTCAGGGACTGGCGTTTCGATAAAAATGGAAATACAAACACGGACTTCCCTTTAAACGATAAAAAGTTTTCAGGCAGTATTTTGGTGGCTGGAGATAACTTCGGATGTGGTTCCAGTAGAGAGCACGCTGCTTGGGCAGTTCATGGTTATGGATTCAAGGTCGTCGTGTCTAGCTTTTTTGCTGATATTTTCAAAGGAAATGCACTTAACAATGGAGTTCTACCCGTACAGGTATCTCCTTCTTTTTTGAAAAATATTTTTGAAGAAATCAAAAAGAATCCGGAAGCAGACATTGAGGTTGATTTAGAAGCTCAAACAATAACATTGTTATCAAATCAACAATCAGAAAGCTTCGAAATAAATAGCTACAAGAAAACCTGCCTCATCAATGGTTACGATGATATTGACTTTTTAGTCAGTATGAAAGAAGAGATTCAGGCATTTGAAAAAGATAGAGTAGAGTAAAAACTTATAAAATCCTTTTTGAGTATATCTCAAAATTAGGCCCTAAAATTAAAAAAATGAAACTAGATATTGCTGTATTATCAGGAGATGGAATTGGTCCTGAAGTAACTGACCAAGCCATAAAAACATTAAACGCCATTGAAAATCGTTTTGACCATAAATTCAATTTTCAAGATGGACTTGTAGGTGCCATCGCGATAGATGAAACGGGAGACCCACTTCCCCAAGAGACGCTAGACCTTTGTAAAAACACAGATGCAGTGCTATTTGGGTCCATCGGAGCTCCTAAATACGACAATGACCCAAGTGCGCCAGTACGCCCAGAACAAGGACTTCTGAAGCTCAGAAAAGAATTGGGTTTATATGCGAACATACGCCCTCTAAAAGCCTACGCTACCCTATTGGATAAATCTCCACTAAAGAGAGAAATCATCGAAGGAACCGACATATCCATTTACAGAGAATTGACAGGAGGAATCTATTTTGGTGAGAAAAAAATTAGTGCTGATGGTAATGTAGCCTCTGACTTATGTGAATACTCAAGATCAGAAATTGAACGCATCAGTCATTTGGCATTCCAGGCAGCTCGTAAAAGAAAAAACAAAGTAACCCTAGTGGACAAGGCCAACGTACTAGAATCTTCAAGATTGTGGAGAAAAGTAGTTACAGAGCTTGCTGCTTCATATACTGATGTAAAATTGGATTTCTTATTTGTAGACAATGCTGCCATGCAAATGATTTTGAATCCTAGCCAGTTTGACGTCATTTTGACCAACAACATCTTTGGAGATATTATATCTGATGAAGCCAGTGTTATTGGAGGTTCAATTGGTCTTCTTGCCTCTGCCTCAGCAGGAAATAAACACGCAATGTTTGAACCGATACACGGATCATTTCCACAAGCTACGGGTCTTGGAATCGCAAACCCTATAGCTGCCGTATTATCTGCTGCCATGTTGCTTGAACACTTTAATCTTTTAGAAGAATCAAAATTGATTAATGAAGCCGTTGAGAAAGCACTTGAGTACAATCTGACAACACCTGACTTAAATGATAAAAATCCTTTAACAACGGATAAAGTAGGTGATTTTATAGCGCATTACATTGAGAATGCAGAAGAAGCCCTAGAGAAATTCAAAAATGTAAATCTTGGGCAGTCTACCGTCATGTAATCGTCTGAAAAGGCTTACTTTTGCTGACGTAACTAATGTTTACAGAAAACTACTAACAAAACACATCACCTTAGAGGTATGAAATTAAATAAATACAGCTGTCGAATAACGCAAGATGACTCTCAACCAGCAGCCAAAGCGATGCTTCATGCCATCGGTTTGACAAAAGAAGACTTTGAGAAACCATTTATCGGAATTGCGAGTACAGGTTATGAGGGAAACCCTTGTAACATGCACTTAAACGACTTAGCTAAAAAAGTTAAAGAAGGAACTAAAAATGCCAACCTCGTTGGTTTGATCTTCAACACCATCGGTGTTAGTGATGGGATTTCTATGGGAACACCTGGAATGAGATTCTCTTTACCTTCAAGAGATTTAATAGCAGACTCCATGGAAACCGTAGTTAGCGCTATGTCATACGATGGATTGGTGACTGTAGTAGGTTGTGACAAAAACATGCCAGGTGCGCTTATCGCCATGTTGCGATTAAATCGACCAAGTGTACTTGTGTACGGTGGAACGATCGCTTCAGGATGCCATGAAGGTAAAAAGTTAGACGTTGTTTCTGCTTTTGAAGCCTGGGGCGAAAAGACAGCGGGAATCATCGATGAGGGAACCTACGAAAACATCATAGAAAAAGCATGTCCTGGCGCAGGAGCTTGTGGTGGTATGTATACGGCAAATACCATGGCTGCAGCAATTGAAGCCTTGGGGATGTCTTTACCTTTTAACTCATCTAACCCAGCACTTAGCTCAGACAAACAGGATGAAAGTGTTCGTGCAGGTGAAGCTTTGTCACTTTTAGTAGAAAAAGATTTAAAGCCGAAAGATATTGTTACAAAAGCTGCCCTCGAGAATGCCATCCGATTGGTGACCGTTTTAGGGGGTTCAACAAATGCAGTACTTCACTTTTTAGCCATTGCATATGCCGCGGATGTAGACTTTACATTGAGTGACTTTCAAAGAATATCTGACAGCACTCCATTCCTTGCCGACTTAAAACCAAGCGGGAAATATTTAATGGAAGATGTACATACCATTGGAGGTATACCTGCTGTTATGAAGTACATGCTTAAAGAGGGCATGTTGCACGGTGATTGTATGACGGTAACCGGAAAAACACTCGCCGATAACTTAGCGTCTGTGCCATCATTACCAGAAGATCAAGATGTGATTCGTCCAATATCAGCACCCATCAAAGAAACCGGACACCTTAGAATTTTGTACGGAAATCTTTCTGAAAATGGAGCCGTAGCGAAAATTACAGGAAAAGAAGGTTTGAAGTTTGTAGGTACTGCAAAAGTCTTTGATTCTGAATATGATGCTAACGATGGTATTAGAGACGGTTTGGTCAAAAAAGGCGATGTCGTGGTGATTAGATATGAAGGACCTAAAGGTGGTCCTGGAATGCCAGAAATGCTAAAACCTACCGCAGCTATTATTGGTGCTGGTTTAGGTAAAGATGTGGCCTTGATTACTGACGGACGATTTTCCGGTGGAACTCATGGATTTGTTGTAGGGCACATCTCTCCAGAAGCACATGAAGGAGGACTTATTGCCTTGATTGAAGATGGTGACAAAATCACCATTGATGCGAATACAAACACGATAAACGCAGATTTAACTGATGAGGAAGTAGAAAAACGTAAAGCAAATTGGAAAAAACCGGATTTGAAATTCAAAAAAGGAATTCTATACAAATATGCTAGAAACGTTTCATGTGCCTCAGAAGGTTGCGTAACAGATAAATCATAAATCAATACTGATTATGGGAACAAATGTAAACAAGCCAAGCCATAAAGCAGGTTTGATGACAGGTGCAGAAGCAGTGGTTCAGTCATTGGTAGCTGAAGGTGTAGAATTGCTATTTGGCTACCCTGGCGGTGCGATTATGCCTGTTTATGATGCTTTATATGGAGCAGAAGATCAGCTAAAACACATTCTTACTCGTCACGAGCAAGGTGCTACACACATGGCTCAAGGATATGCGAGAGCCACAGGAAAAGTTGGAGTCTGCATCGCAACATCTGGACCTGGTGCCACAAATTTGATTACAGGTATCGCCGATGCACAGATTGATTCTACACCGATGGTATGTATCACCGGACAAGTAATGAGTTCTCTTTTGGGAACCGATGCTTTTCAGGAAACAGACATCATTGGTATCTCAATGCCTGTAACCAAATGGAACGTACAGGTTACAAAAGCTGAAGATATTCCTACTGCCATTGCTAAAGCCTTCTACATAGCTCGATCTGGAAAACCAGGTCCTGTATTGGTTGATATTACCAAAAATGCGCAGTTTGATCAGGTAGATTTTAACTACGTGCCTTTTGAAGGGATGCGAAGCTATAAACCTGTTCCAGTGGCGTCCACAGACCAAATTAAAGTCGCTGCAGAACTCATCAATAATGCCAAACGACCATTTGTTCTTTTTGGGCAAGGTATTATTTTATCTCAGGCAGAGGAAGAGTTCAAAGCTTTTATCGAAAAGACTGGAATTCCTTCTGCATGGACCATTATGGGCCTATCGGCATTGGATACTGACCACGAACTAAACGTTGGGATGCTAGGTATGCATGGTAATTATGCACCAAACAAATTAACGAATGAATGTGATGTGCTCATTGCAGTGGGTATGCGTTTTGATGACCGTGTTACGGGTGATCTTACAAAATATGCCAAGCAAGCTAAAGTCGTACACATTGAAATTGATGCAGCTGAAATCAACAAAAATGTAACGGCTCATGCACCAGTACTTGGTGACGCAAAAGATATTTTAAAACAGTTGATTCCTTTGGTAAAGGAAAATTCTCACGAGCAATGGTTGCAGCGTTTCAAGGACTTTGAGCAAGAAGAAATCGACCAAGTAATTCGTGAAGAGTTAAAGCCATCGAAAGACATTATGAGTATGGGAGAGGTCATTGGTCAAATCAATGAACTTTCAAATGGTGACAATGTCATCGTGACCGACGTAGGTCAACACCAAATGGTGGCTTGTCGTTATGCGGAGTTTAAACAATCGAAATCTATGATTACCTCAGGTGGTTTGGGGACGATGGGCTTTTGTCTTCCTGCTGCCATAGGAGCTAAAATGGGCGTTCCTAACAAACAAGTAATCGCCGTTATTGGAGATGGTGGTTTCCAGATGACCATACAAGAATTGGGTACTATATTGGAATCTAAAGTCGCTGTAAAGATTTTACTGCTTAACAATGAATTCTTAGGTATGGTTCGTCAATGGCAAGAACTGTTTTTTGAAAAAAGATATGCTTCCACAATCATGGTGAACCCTGATTTCCAGATGATTGCAAAAAGCTACAGTATAAAGACTGCCTTAATTGACGATCGTAAAAATTTAGAACAAGGGGTGAAAGAAATGCTAGAGCATGATGGAGCCTACTTCTTAGAAGTAAGAGTTGGGAAAGAAAATAATGTATTCCCAATGATTCCGTCTGGGGTTGCCGTTTCAGACATACGATTAAAATAAAACAACATGAAAAAAAGATTCACACTCTCGATTTTCACAGAAAATATCGTAGGTATACTAAATCAAGTAACCATCATTTTCACGCGTAGACACATCAACATCGAAAGTATTGTGGTGTCTGAAAGTGAAATGGATGGGATACACCGCTATACACTTGTAATTTCAGAAACGGATGAAGTCGTAAGAAAAGTTGTTTTACAATTGGAAAAACAAGTAGACATCATCAAAGCTTTGTATCACGAAGACAAAGACGTCATCTACCAAGAAATTGCGCTATTCAAGATGCCTAGCGATGTATTGATCAAAGGTGGAGAAGCAGAAAAAATTGTTCGCAAGCACTTTGCAAGAATCATATCTGTTGAAGAAGGGTTTATCATCCTAGAAAAAACAGGGCATAAAGAAGAAACACAAAAACTATTTAACGAACTAAAACCCTATGGAGTTTTGGAATTTGTTAGATCCGGCAGAATTGCCATTACCAAACCAATGAAAACATTGGAAACTATACTTAAGAACTAGAATAAACTCAAACAGAAGAAAACAGTAGAAAACATGACAAATTACTTTAATACACTATCCCTAGGATCTCAACTTGAACAGTTGGGTAAATGTGATCTTATGAATCCTTCCGAATTCGAAGGTGGCGTAGACGTATTGCTTGGAAAAAAAGTTGTTATCGTAGGATGTGGAGCACAAGGATTGAATCAAGGTTTAAACATGCGCGATTCAAAACTCGATGTATCCTTTGCTTTAAGATCGTCAGCGATCGCTGAAAAAAGACAATCTTACCTCAATGCCACAGAAAATAATTTCAAGGTAGGAGATTACGATGAAATGATCCCTGATGCAGATTTGGTGATTAATCTTACCCCGGACAAGCAACACACAGATGTGGTATCTAAAGTAATGCCATTAATGAAAAAGGGGGCTACCCTATCCTACTCTCACGGATTCAATGTTGTGGAAGAAGGAATGGAAATCAGAAAAGACCTTACCGTTATCATGATGGCACCAAAGTCACCAGGTTCTGAAGTTCGTGAAGAATACAAACGTGGGTTTGGTGTTCCTACCCTAATCGCCGTTCACGCTGAAAATGATCCTGAAGGAAAAGGGGCAGCTTATGCAAAAGCCTATGCGGTAGCTACCGGTGGTCATAAAGCAGGAGTACTTAACTCATCCTTTGTTGCCGAAGTAAAATCCGACTTAATGGGAGAACAAACTATTTTGTGTGGTGTACTACAAACCGCTTCTATACTTGGATTCGACAAAATGGTTGCTTCTGGTATCGATTCAAATTATGCTTCTAAATTGATTCAGTACGGTTGGGAGGTTATTACAGAAGCCATGAAATATGGTGGACTTACCAACATGATGGATCGTTTATCTAATCCTGCAAAGGTTGAGGCTTTTAGATTGTCTGAAGAATTGAAGACCCTCATGAGACCATTGTTTAAAAAACATATGGATGATATCATGTCAGGTAAGTTCTCATCCGATATGATGACGGACTGGTCAAATGACGACATCAACCTATTGACATGGAGAAAACAAACAGGTGAGACAGCTTTTGAAAAAACCACAGCTACAGATCAAGAAATTACAGAACAAGAATTCTTTGACCATGGAACCTTAATGGTTGCCTTTGTAAAGTCTGGTGTTGAGCTGGCTTACGAAACGATGACAGCCTCAGGTATAAAAGCAGAATCAGCTTACTACGAATCTTTACACGAAACCCCACTTATTGCAAATACCATTGCACGTAAGAAATTATTTGAAATGAATAGAATCATTTCGGATACAGCTGAATACGGTTGTTATTTATTCGACCACGCATGTCGACCATTGGTAAAAGACTTCGTAAACAGTATGGATACGAGCGTGATCGGAGCTGCATTTTCCACATCAAACCAAGTGGACAATAAGGAATTGATCGAAGTAAATAAAGCGATCAGAAATCATCCAATTGAGGAAGTTGGTGCTAAATTGCGTACAGCAATGACCAGCATGAAAAAAATCGTTCACTAAAATGAACCATGTAGAAATAAGTAAGGTTAAAGAAGCAGCATCACGTTTAAGTGATGTTGCTTCCTTGACACCCCTTACTTTAAATTTCAATAAAACGAAGGAATTTGATGCAAAGATTTATTTCAAGCGTGAAGACCTTCAGCAAGTGCGATCTTATAAAATTCGCGGCGCATACAACAAGATAACCTCACTCTCTGAAGATGAATTGGTAAATGGTGTTGTGTGTGCAAGTGCAGGAAATCACGCGCAAGGCGTTGCGTATGCCTGCTACAAAAAGAAAATTAAAGGGGTGATATTCATGCCTACCCCTACACCAAAACAGAAAATCGAGCAGGTGAAAATGTTCGGTGGCGAATTCATTGAAATCATTCTAACGGGTGACACCTTTGATGATGCCTACAACGAATCCATTCTCTTCTGTGAGAAGAACAAAATGTGCTTCATCCCTCCTTTTGACGATATGAAAGTCATTGAGGGCCAAGCTACTGTAGGCTTAGAATTGTTAGAGCAATCCTCAGAGCCTATTGACTACATATTTCTCCCTGTTGGCGGCGGAGGTCTCATCACTGGAGTTTCAAGCGTATTCAAACAGCTGTCTCCGGAAACCAAAATTATTGGGGTAGAACCTGAAGGGGCTCCATCCATGACAAAAGCTCTAGAAGCAGGGAAACCTGTTCGATTGGAGGAAATCAATAAATTTATTGACGGTGCATCTGTACAAAAAGTAGGTGCATTGAACTTTGAAATCTGTAAAGACAAAATTGATCAGATGACTACTGTTCCCGAAGGGAAAGTATGTCAATCCATACTGGATTTATACAACAAAGATGCCGTAGTTGTTGAACCTGCAGGCGCACTATCTGTAGCAGTATTGGATCAATTTCGTGAAGAGATAAAAGGAAAAAATGTCGTTTGTATCATCAGTGGTAGTAACAATGACATTACCCGTACAGAAGAAATTAAGGAACTCGCCTTATTGCACGCCGGTCTGAAACATTATTTTATCATTCGTTTTCCTCAAAGAGCCGGAGCTTTAAAAGAGTTTATTTCAGAAGTACTGGGTCCTGAAGATGACATCACTCATTTTGAATATTCTAAGAAACACAATCGTAATCAAGGTCCCGCGGTTATTGGCATTGAACTAAAATATGCAGACTCATTAGAAGGACTAAAACAACGTATGATCGATCGTAAATTCTTTGGAGAATATTTGAACAACAAACCTGATTTGTTCCAATATCTTGTCTAAGATAGACTAAGACTTGACTTTACAAAAACCCCCGAGAACTATAGTTCTCGGGGGTTTTATATATACAATAACCATATACAGTTACTAGTAGAAATTATCTAAAGTCTTTTTCAACTTTATTATTGCTTACTATTTTTGAAATTTTCCACAGCCTCTTTCAATAAGTTTAATTTCTTTTCATAATCTTGATTATCAGGGTTATCTATGATTTGTATTTTTGCTACTTTATTTAAAGCTTCATTTAGTTTCTGTATTTGGGTGTTGATTTTAATACGATCACTACTCTTTAATGCAATTACCAAATTGGTGATATCATCCATATTAACATTCGAATTCTCTTCCTGACCATCCAATTTCTGCATCAATTTATACAATTGAGTGATCAATAACTCAGGTTGACCTTGCTGAAGATTATTTTCTTCTTCTATAATTATATCATTTTGATCTGCACCTTCGTTTTGGTCTTGCGGATTTTGCGGGTTTTGAATTTTATATTCTTCTTCCTGACTACCTCCTTGATCATTTTTAATTAAACATTCATTTATACTCATAACATATTTATTATAGTCATTTATTTGTAAAATAAAGGCTACTTTTTCTCCTTCCAAGATAGATTTAATATAAAAATATTGCTGTTTTTCATCATTAGTCTGAAATACTAATCTTAGAAAGCCTTTGCTGGTACCCTCAGGGGTATAGGTTATACTAATTAGAAAATCTATATTGCTATTCAACTTTTGAAAATCGTTCACTATTTCTGATTTGATCTGTTCATCAAATTCTACAGGGTTATAAATGTCATTCGATATTGGCACATCCTCTTCTTGTTTTCCATTTTCCCACTTTCCTACATATATAGTAGAAGCATCTTTGTTAGTCATTTTCCCATGGTCTAGTTTTCCATGTTTCCACCGTCCTACATATTTATAACCATTAGCGTAAGTCATTTTCCCTTGACCGTGGGGTTTACCATATTCGAACGCTCCTTCATAAATAGTTCGCTTTCCGTAAGTCGCTTTCCCTTCACCGTGAGGTTTACAACGTTCCCACTGTCCTTCATAAATAGTTCCAGAATCAAAAGTCATTTTACCTTTACCGTGGGGAAATCCATAGGACAACTGTCCTTCATATACTCCATTTTTGAAAGTCGCTTTCCCTTGACCGTGGCGAAAGTCATTGGCCCACGCTCCTTCATAAATAACTACACTATTTTTGTTAGTCATTTTCCCTTGTCCATGTCTATTCCCATCTTCCCACGCTCCTACATATTTATCTCCATTCTTGTAAAACATTGTCCCTTGACCGTGGGGTTCTTCATTTTGGTTGACCTCTCCTTCATAAACATTTCCATTTCGGTATTTTTTAGTTGGTGGATTTGGGTCATTATTACCTCCTGGGTTGTTGTTGTTGTTATTGTTGTTGTTATTACCATCGCCTTGGTTACCACCCCGGTCTTCATTAGGATTATTATCATTTCCTTCTTGACCACCACCTTGTACATTAGATAAATCCTGAGCTTGTTTCGAGTTTGAATTGGGTTTTTTCTGAGTAGAATAACAACCACCCTTCTCAAAAACCCTTCCCGGTTTTGTCAGATCAATGGCTTCAGCATCCCAATCTTTGAGGATGTCTGGACATTGGTACGAAAGATCAGCCATCATAATCGCTACTCTGTCTTGAGCATCCAACTGAGCTCCGTTTAGAATTAATTCAGGATGGTTGTGTTGAAAATAAGACGGAAAAGCATTGGGGTCAATCTCCAAACGCTCACGTATGAATCGATGTACCGAATTTAGCTCTGTATGAAAATGAGTCTCGGCATTGCTATTTGACAATATATGTTCTCGTAAGCCGACTCCATCTGAAAGATTTTCCAGTTCCAATAAATCATTATTTATCATTGTGGTAGAGATGTCACTTCTCGGAGCGTAATAACTTGGCAGCCAATTATATAGTCCTGTTATTAAGGCAAGTGTGATGGGCATGTGCTCTAAACGACTATCAGAGGTAGAAAGAATACGTAAATCTGTTTTTTCACTGCTGACTTTAGAATCACCTTGCTGCGATTCCTGCGATATAATTTCGGGATGATCGCTTAATAAGTTCGGATGATACTCTGTTATTTTTTTAGTTACATAAATTTTTATGTTTGTTTCTATCTTTTCATTTTTCTTCAGTTCGTACAAATACGATCTGAGTAAAACATCATCATTATACTTCTGTTTTATCTTATGCAAGTAGTCATCCAGTGCAACTTCAAATTCTGTATTGACATTTAAATCGTAAGCTCCCAAAAGAACAAATTCATCATTCGAATCTCCTTGATCAGTCGGATCATTAAAGTTGAATGAAGCCATATTACAAACTTTATCAGCATCATTACATAGGTAATCGTAATTGCGCTGATAACTGACAGATTCATAAGTGTTATCACTCACATTTACGTAAAGGGCATGTTCCCATAAATATTCTTTCAAGGACATTTTATCTTCTGCCTGAAATTTCGAGGGTTCTAAGTCAGACTTAGATAAAACGAGTCCGCCCAAATCATCAGAAATAAAATTATTTACTGGCGAGTAGTACACAAAGAAATTCTCGAATACCTCATCTTTATTTGCGAATAAACAACTTCCGTTTCCAAAATTATAATGCCCCTCTAACATCAAGTGGTCATGTTCAACCGCAGACATTGAATTTTGATTTACCTGTGCGCATTTATAGTCATCCCTTCCATCAAAAGATCTGTGAGAATGATATGAACCTACCCGTGCTGTAGACCCAGGGAGATTACTATACAACTCATATTACTGACTTGCCCCCAAATCCAAAACAGATGTACCATCGCCTTTGGTAAAAGAAACTCCAAAGACGCATAGCTCTTTTCCGTTCCTAGTTTCCAAAGATCCCCAGTTTTTTGTTTGGGGGTGTCTACATAAAAGTGGTTGGCTAAAGTTTAAGCTTTTACCCTTCAAATGTTTATTGGTCGTGGAGATAAAACTTGTTCGAAGGGCTTGCTCTGGATCTTTAGTTGTACCCATCAGTTTTTCTTCGATTACCTTATACGAGCTTGCAATAAATGATTTTTGCTCATAAATATAATGGCAGTATTTATTTATAGGTTCTCCATCCAATATACGTCCTTTAATTTCTTGGCCTCTTTCCGTACCGGTAATAAAGCTTAATGCATCAGTAGTTTCGTCATAATGCGTCGCCAGGCAGGGACGATGAGTTCCTGCTACTCCTGCTGATGCCTCTGTAGTTGAGGCTAAGATTCTTCCGCCTGTCGAGGCCTTTCCATCATCCTGTAGTTTTTTCAACAACTTGTTTAACTCAATAAGGGCTGCTTCTACTGTGCTTTCTGGCGTTCCATCTCCATCAATATCTGTAGCTGTTACCAAAGCCACTTCGTTAGCTCTTTGAGAATCGGTAAAAAGGGCTTCTACAGGTACATCTGTTTCTACACTTAAGCCGTTTACTGTTGCTGCGTTATCTACAATATCGTCATTATTTCTATCGTAAGCCGTTTGTTTCATGTCGCCGGTTTCTTCAAGCATCTGTTGAAGTTGCTCCAGGGCTTCCTGTACGGTTTCTGCTTCTAAGGTATTTAAGGCGTTCACAAGCACTTCGGAAGCACTTTGGTCGTCTGTAAAAAGTGCGCCTTCAGGTACTTCTGTTGCTACCCTAAAGCCATTTACTTTTGAGGTGTTTTTGGCATACAAGGCAAAAGGAACACTTAGTAGCTCGGCGATGCTTGTGAGGCTTTCCCCATCTATGGCAGTCTCTGTTTTTATAAAATAAGGACCGGTTTCCCAGTCGATAGAGCCAAATTGAGCACCGAGAGCTACACCCGAGCCTATCGTTAAACTCACCAAGCCGTTGGCGTTGGTCTGGGTGGAGTGGGTTTCCACATAAATCGCTGTTCCTAAATCACTGCCCTGTAAGATGCTCAGCGTTATGTCAAGCTCTTTATCAATCACCAAGACACCTTCTGCATCTCGAATGACAGCTTGATAGCTTACTTTTTCAGGGGTCTGAGCAAAGGCACTCGTCGTAATGAATAACGCTATGACAACATAAAATAATCTTTTCATAATTTCTTAGTGTTTAACCATCTTAAATGTTTTTAAAGTTTCGTTGTTGTAGGCACTAACCTTCAGCATGTAAACAGCTGCAGGTAAATAATCCATAGCAATATCTGTTCGTGCATCGACAACTTCTTTGCTAGCCAACAAATTCCCCAAAACATCATACAATTGACAATACAACCGTTCCCCTTCACTCAAGCCCTTACTATTTAGGGTCAATAAATTCGTTGACATTTCTAGGGATGTAGATAGCTCAAGTTCAACGGTTGACTCAATAACTTCTTCGATTTGGGGCGGGGAATCCAAACGAGCCCAATTATGCCAAGAATGAGAACCACAATCGAAAGAACCAACCGCTAAATCAACTTCTCCAGTCGTTCCTTGCGTGGTTGACGTTCCCGAAGAAGGGTTACTCACCACGATATGCCAGGAAACTTCTTGAGGCCAGCCGCCCCCTCCGACACGCATTTTATAACAGCCCTCGGCCAACATCCACGATTCTTCTGCTTCATAACCCGTTGTGAATCCTCTTCCTCCACGAGCAAAAGAACTGCCAGATTGAGAAATTTCATACGTATTCCCATTCCATCCGTCACCATAAGAATCTTCCATAAACACCTGTACATTGTACAACATAGGAGAATTGGACGCATAATTAGGTGAAGAGTCCGACAAAGTAAGGCTACGATTTCCCTCTGTACTTGTTGTTGGGCAAGTGACTGTCAAAGTATAAAAGCCGGCTAACTCCTGATAACCTTCTATTAAAACGTAATAACTACCCGGTGATAATTCTCTATTCATAATGGCCTGATGGTTACAATCTCCATCATCATCAGCCGAATACAACTCATTCATGTTTGCATCATAAATTCTCAAATAGGTATCATAATCAGAGCCGCAAGATGAAAATTCATAATCGCCAGTAACATCGGCCTCAAATCGATAGATGGCTTCCGCAGATGGACCTCCGTAATTGTTTAGGGTTCCTGTAGTCGAACCTGTCACTGACGACCCACAAGTGATCAGGCTTGGAATCATACAAGACCCATCAGCATCGGTTGCATTCAAATCGAAATTTAAAGCCGATTGATCCATACACCCTAGTATCTCATCATCATTACAAACGCCATCGTTATCGGTATCGTTGTCTACTAAAGTCCCAGAGCCATCAATAGCTCCTGAACATTCATCACATCCATTTGCATAAGTACATGTCCCGGAATCTGTGGCCTGTAAATTGTAATTACATGCAACATCATCCTGACAGCCTACAATCTCTAATTCATCACATACGCCATCACCATCTGTATCATTCAAACAAGTACCATTACAATTGTAGTATACCTCTGCAAATTGACAAGAACCATCTTGATCAGTCGCATTGATATTGTAATTGCATGCATCAATATGGGTACATCCTAATTCCGTCTGCTGTACACCATGATGAATACTCGAATGGGTATCATTAAAAATCTGTCCTATGGAATAACTGATTGAAATATCTGATCCGGAATCATCTCCTCCTGCGGAAAGGAGCGCATTGTTCGTGTTTGACTGCAACGCAGAATTGTAAACATCTTGTGCGTCTGCTGTACAGCTTCCATAGCTTACAACATCTAATACGATGTCAGAATCTGCTACATCTACAAAACGATCGTTGTAAGTACCTGTGTTACATCCACCAGATATCAAACCTGTAGGATCTTCAAAGCCATCCCAAGTTCCATAGGAGGGCTGGTTTCTAAATTTGTATAAATGTTGTCCTGGGGGTAACTCTAAAGTTACACTCCATACGTCAGAACCGTTATCGGTCAATAAGTGACCGTCTTGTCCAAACGCTCCACCAGCAAGATATACACCGTATGCATTTGTTTCTACAGAACTCATGTCTACCTGGAAAGTTACACTTACGTTTTCTGGTTCTACACCGTTATCAGCTGTACATGCTGTTCCGCCATACTCATCACATAGTGCAGGGGTAAAGTCTGCATTAAATGCTGAGTAGTTATTTGGATAGAAACACCCTTCTGCATCTGGAATGTCATCACATGAGCTGTAATCACAGGCGATGTTTCCGTAGTCGTCTAAACCTTGTATCGTTGCCTCTGCGTTGTAGTTGTCTGCATTGACATCCAAACAGCCCTGCACTACTGGTGGATCTTCTGTTTCACCGCCATATACAATTTCAGCATAATCAGTATCTGCTGTACCATCAAATGATTCTGCATAAATACATCTGACACTACTCACACACAAAATCAATAAAAACATTAAACGAACAATATCCACCTTTCTCATCTCATACATTTGTTAATTATTACATTACACAAACGTAATCATATAAACCACTAGCAGTCAATAGGTAACATCACTCATATTATAGGTGTTTAAATACTGATCTCAAGAAGATGGGGAGAAAACTACGGATTCAAAAAAAATCGTATTAAGGAAAAAGTCCAATCATCTTCTTGAAGATTAACAAAGCAATAAATCATTATAAATCTTATGAATCAGAAGAGGACTATAATAATGGATTTTTTTTAAACCATCTGATAGACGAGTGCAACCCAGCTATTTCTTTCACTTTGACGCAATAAGCGCATGCCCATAGAACGGGCTTTTTGATCCATAGAATGGATATCTGAGGTATAAAAACCACTGAATACAATAATAGATCCGGAACGCATAGAGTTCGCATAGGACTCCATATCATTTAATAAAATATTCCTATTTATATTGGCTAAAATGAGATCGTATTCATGATTTTTGAGAAGCTCAGCTCCTCCTTTTTTTACAATCACCTGCGAACACTGGTTGTTGCGAACATTCTCTAAGGTATTTTGATAAGCCCAGTCATCAATATCAATAGCCGTAATTGAAGAAGCACCTTTCATACAAGCCAATATGGCTAATATTCCTGTACCACACCCCATGTCTAACACACGTTTGCCACGAACGTCTGTATCCAACAACTGAGCTATCATTTGATGCGTTGTTTCATGATGCCCCGTTCCGAAAGACATTTTAGGCTCAATAACAATATCGTAATCTACTGGTTTTTTATCGTGAAAAGGAGCTCTGACAACACAACGCCCCTCAACTTCTATAGGCTTGAAGTTTTTCTCCCATTCGGCATTCCAGTTTTGTTGCTCAATGGTTTTTACATCCAATCGAATCTCAAAATCAGGGCTTTTGAGTAGGTATAAGCCTCTTAACGAGGCCTCATCAAAAACGTCTTCCTGACAGTAGGCTTCAAGACCTTCTTTGGTATTGATAAAACTTTCAAACTCTAAAACACCTAATTCGGCAACCAATATCTCTCTGACCATTTCTGCATTAATCTCTGCAGAATCTAGTACTTTGATAGAAAAACTAACTTCAATATAATTCATGATTCAGGCATTTACAATGGCGATAAAATCATCGGCATCAAGTGATGCACCTCCTATCAAACCTCCATCAACGTCATTTTGCACAAACAACTCTTTTACATTCGATGGGGTACATGAACCTCCATAAAGTATGGAAGTGTCATTGGCTATGTCAGCTCCGTATTTATTAGATATCGCATTTCTGATGTGGGCATGCATTTCTTGGGCTTGAGTGCTTGTGGCAGTTATTCCTGTCCCAACAGCCCATATGGGTTCATAACCAATAACAATATTTCTCATGGCATCAGTAGGCAAATGAAACAAACCTTCTGTAAGCTGCTTTGTTATTCTATCTATATGAGCACCCGAGTTTCTTTGATCTAAAGTTTCTCCACAACAATAGATCACTTTTAAGCCTTGAGAGAGTGCTGAGCTCACCTTTTTTGCTAATAATGAATTGTCTTCACCGTAATAATATCTTCGTTCCGAATGACCAAGAATTACATAATCCAGCCCCAAAGCAGCGAGCATAGATGCTGATACTTCACCCGTATAAGCACCTGAAATTTCCTGATGACAATTTTGTGCGGCAACTTTAATGACACTATTTTGGGTGGCATCTACAACAGCATTTAAGTATAAATAAGAGGGGGCCAAGATGACTTCTTTATCTATAGGGCTCATATTACTGAGAATGGATGAACACAGCTGTTTAGATTGCTCTGGACTGTTGTTCATTTTCCAATTTGCTACAACAATTTGTTTTCTCATTTATCTTATTTTTTTGCAAATATATATTATCTATTAAGTAATGCAGAAAAAGTGAAAAAAAATCACTTGGTCACATCAGAAGTATTAATCAATTAATCAATAACGAATGATAACGTAGACTTATTACTTTTTATGAACCTCGATCATTTGCAGCTTTTGAAATTTTACTTCCAATTTTGCAAAACCAATCTGAAGCAATGCCGCGTTTGATTTGAGTTCAAGAATTTCCCCTTCTTGCTGGGTGCCCTGAATACGAACCTGATCGCCAATGCTAAAATCATTTTTAAGAGACTTTTCCTTCTGTGAAACTTTAAGTATATTTTCGTTAAACTCTTCTTTCCGGTTAGACTCTTTTTCAATGATTTTTCTGATTCTGGGCATTATAGATTTCATCGCTGTACCCTCACGATAAAGCTCTATGAGTTTATTCATTCGTTTACCCAACTGCAAATACTTAGATTGAAACTCCATAATAAACCTTTGAGATTCTAACTTTTCCTCAATCGACTTCAACTTGAGTTCATACGCATCTCTTTGAGCGTTAACCACGGAAGCTTGCTCCATCAACTCTTCTTGACTTAATTGCATCTCAGCTGTTAAACGTTGATAGTGATGAATGGTGTCTTCAAAGCGAACGGTTCCATTTTTGAGTCCATCGCGGGCTTTGTCAATTAAAACCTTGGGTACCCCAACATTTTTAGCTACTTCAAAGGTGTATGAACTCCCTGGCTGTCCGACCTTTAATTTATACAAGGGTTTCAGTTGCTCATCGTCAAACAACATACATGCGTTTTCGGCATAATCTGTTTGATCCGCTAAAACTTTTATATTACCGTAGTGAGTTGTCAAAACACCTATGGCGCCACTTTTTACGATTTCTTGAAAAAATACTCCCGCCAGCTCACCTCCCAGTGCAGGGTCAGAACCAGAACCAAACTCATCTATAAGTATGAAGGATGATTTCCCTGAGTTTGCAAGAATGTCTTTCATACGCTTTAAACGATAAGAATAGGTGCTCAGCTCATTTTCTATAGACTGATTGTCACCAATGTCTGTGAAAACATCTTTAAAAACACTAAGAGATGAATTGGGATGAACAGGAATAAACAATCCAGCTTGAAGCATGAGTTGATTCAATCCAAAAGTTTTCAAAGTTATGGACTTCCCCCCTGCATTCGGGCCCGAAATGACCAAAACACGATGATCATCATCAAAATAAATATCCTGAGGGATTGTTTTTACACCTTTTTTGTTGTTCTCAATATACAACAAAGGGTGAAAGGCTTCCTTAATATTAATCGCTCTTGATTTCGAAACTTTGGGGCGGTTTGCACCCATCAATTCAGCCAACTTAAGTTTTGCATTTAAAAAATCGAACTCCTCAATTAAATCTCTGTAAAGTTGGATAAGGTCTATTTCTTGAGCCAAATCTGCTGTGAGCTCTTTTAATATTCTACGTACTTCTTCCTTTTCTTCATGATACAGATGTCTCAACTCACGATTGAGAGAAATGCATTTCTCAGGTTCAATAAAAGTAATGCTCTTGGTTTTAGACTGACCTCTAACCTGCCCTTTAACCTTTCGCTTAAACTCTGAAGCTACGGCCAAGAGTGATACTTCTTCAGCGAAAGACTCTTTGATGTCTGCCAAGTATCCCAGCTGTAGATAATGACTTTTAGAATCTTGGAACGACTTATCGACCCAAGCTCTTTTTTTGTGGATGTCATCACGAATGTCGGAAAGGATTTGAGAGGCTTTAGGACGGATAAATCGTCGAGGAGAAAAAACCTTTTCAATCCTTTTTTTAATCGTTACACTTTTTTTCAAATCACCAACGAGGGCAGTGAGTCTAGGAATCTCATACTCGTTGTTGGTGATGAAATGTATCAGTGAGTTGACCCAGATGGAAGCGTGATAAATATCAAAAAACTGCTCTTCTGTGAGGACCGAGTTCTGTATTTTCAAATAGTTGAGTACTTCAGTCAGGTCTAAATATTCAAATCTAGGGAAATCAGAATCCGACTGAATCAACTGGAACTCATACAATCGATCAAGATGTTCATTTAAAACCTTAGGATTGTACAAGATGGATAAATGTCGTATTCGCTCCTTATTGGACTTACTCTTCGAGAAATTCTCCAATAGGTCTACAATTTTTCCAAACTCTAACTCTCTGCGTACAGATTCACTAATATTTGAACGTTTTTGTTTCACAATTGCAAAAATACCAATTATAAGACGATTTAACGATGCTTTAAGGCAACACATTATCGTTCTATGGGAAATAGGTAGGGCTAACTATATTTAATTCATTTACAATGTAATCCGCATTTTTTTTCCTTCAAACATGGCACAATATTTATATCATACCTTCACTGCTTAATACTTAGATCGATTCGATTCGTTTATATGACTTAAACTATTGGTCCTGCAAAGCTAAAAGTAAAAAACAAATTCTTAAATTCGCAGTCTATTTTAGTACTATAGAAAATTATTAAAACATGAACTTTGATCTAATTGTAGTAGGAAGTGGCCCTGGAGGATACGTAACCGCGATACGTGCTTCTCAATTGGGCTTGAAAACAGCCATAGTTGAAAAAGAAAACTTAGGTGGTGTATGTCTAAATTGGGGATGTATCCCAACCAAAGCACTTTTAAAAAGTGCTCAAGTTTTTGAATACATCAACCACGCCGAAGACTATGGTATCAAAGTCTCTGATGCAAAAACTGATTTTTCAGCGGTGGTCAAAAGAAGTCGTGATGTTGCCGGTGGTATGAGTAAGGGGATCGAGTTTCTGATGAAAAAGAACAAAATCGAGGTGCTTACAGGAATGGGAAAAGTTGCTCCAGGAAAAAAAGTCATCGTAACAGATGATAAAGGAACTGCAACAGAATACACCGCCAAAGATATCATCATTGCAACAGGGGCTCGCTCTAGAAGTTTACCCAACCTACCTCAAGACGGTAAGAAAATTATCGGCTACAGAGATGCCATGACGCTCAAAAAAATGCCTAAAAAACTATTGGTTGTAGGGTCTGGAGCTATTGGTGTAGAATTTGCCTACTTCTACAATGCCATGGGTGCAGAAGTAACCATTGTAGAATACATGCCGAACATTGTTCCTGTTGAAGATGTAGACATTTCTAAACAACTGGAGCGTTCATTTAAGAAAAGTGGAATGAAGATCATGACCAATGCTTCCGTAGAAAAGGTCGATACTTCGGGCAAAACATGCAAGGCAACCGTTAAAACGAAGAAAGGTGAAGAAGTAATAGAAGCTGACATCGTTCTTTCTGCTGTAGGAATTTCGGCAAACATAGAAGATATTGGTCTTGAAGATGTAGGAATTGCCACTGACAAAGGAAGAATCCTGGTAAACGATTACTACCAAACCAACATTCCAGGTTACCATGCTATTGGAGATGTGATTCCTGGTCCCGCTCTTGCCCACGTGGCCTCAGCGGAAGGAATTAACTGTGTCGAAAAGATTGCAGGATTACATGTACAACCAATGGATATGAATAACATTCCTGGATGTACTTACGCTTCCCCAGAAATTTCATCGGTAGGATATACAGAACAAGCTGCAAAAGATGCTGGATTCGAGGTTAAAGTGGGTAAATTTCCATTCTCAGCCTCAGGAAAAGCGAGTGCTGCCGGACATAAAGATGGATTCGTAAAAGTTATTTTCGATGCGAAATACGGAGAGTGGTTAGGTTGCCATATGATTGGTGCTAATGTAACCGAAATGATTGCAGAAGCAGTTGTTGCCCGAAAACTTGAAACTACTGGTCATGAAATCTTAAAAGCAGTTCACCCTCACCCTACCATGAGTGAGGCCGTTATGGAAGCTGTAGCAGATGCTTATGACGAAGTTATTCACATGTAATTCTTACAAGTGACTCTACAAAAAAACCTCTTCTTAAGAGGTTTTTTTTTGCTCCAGACCATGTCAACGAAATAAATTGAGAGTGCCTGTCTCTTGAAAACTATGATTCGTTAGAAATTCGGTAACATAAATTCTATACACATAAATACCTGACTTTAAAGGCTTATCATCTAATGTACCATCCCAACCCTTAGCCAATTCATCAGAATAAAAAACTTGATGTCCCCATCGATCATAAATAAGCAATTTATAATCTTGGTGGCCCAGAATGACGGGCTTAAAAACATCATTAAGGCCGTCTCCGTTAGGCGAAAAAGAATTGGGGGCAAAAAAATGATATGAGGGAGCTACCTTCACCCATACACCAGAGGCTCTATAACAGGAAGTCTTCGTATTGAAAATTTTCAATTGTAGGTAATAATTCCCATGGGCATCATAATAATGTGTTTCTGGTTGATATTCATTAGAACCACTAGCATCGCCAAAGTCCCAAGCGTATTCATAATCATTTGATTTAAGGGTTAAATTGTTCAATCGCAAAGCTAATGTGTCTCCAATCACATCTGTGATTTCAAATAAAGGCTTGGGAAGAACATCAAGCTCTAATTGAGCGTAAGCCGTAACTTCATTACTACATTTATCTTTCACAATTACGGGGTAGACTCCCGGGAATACCAGATTACAGGAGTCTTTACTACCATCAGGCCAACTGTAATTAAACCCTCCATTACCCGATAAAACATTCACACACAACTCCTCCATTTGATAGGAACATTGAGCACCCTGTTCTGCTTCAATAATCAGGGGTTCCTGTGGAGCAATATCAACAAAGATAGAATCTATAACCTGCTGATCACACAAGTCAGTAGCTAGAACATAAAATGTTTTGGCATTTTTTGGTCTTACCGTTTGATGGGCACCAAAACCCAAATCCAACCATTGATAATTGAAACTCGTTTGAATTTCTTGTGAATCTAAAAGTCCAGCTATACCCCCACTCGCATTCGCCCTCAGACTTAATTCATCACCCGGACATTCAAGTTGTATGTCATCAGATACATGTAGGGCCATTTTTGGCTGATCAAAAATTTTAAAGACAATCGAGTCGTAAAAATCCTCATAACAGTCTTGATCCCATGGGTAAACTCTAAGCGTCAATTGCTCAACCTCTTCGTCAATTGAATCATTAGGCACAGAAATAATTAAAGTCGCAAGCGAGTCATCTTCAGGGATGATGACCAGACTATCTTCAATATTTGTAAGATAGTAGTCCAATTGATTTCTTGCCGTTCCACTGACTGAAATTTTGTGTGCAACTGTGCCTTTGAGTGCGTCATTCCTTTTAAAACTAATTGTGGCAGGCCCACATCCCTCATACAAATGATTAGGATTCTTCAATGAATCAAAAACATCACTCATGTTTGACTTTACAGAATAATTAATCTTGGGTACTGAATGGAAAGAATTTCGTTTCAGAAATACAGCAGAGTTAAGTAAGCCGTCGCTACAATCTGCAATGGCTAGCTTTATATGGTAGGTCTCACATGGAATAACGCTTGCAGTTGATTTTAAGGGAGTGGTATGACCTAAAAAAGAAATTGATTTTTTGAATGAATTATCTACATAAAACTTAGAATAGGACCTCCAGTCAACATCAATACTATCACAAAGTGATTCGTCAAAATTAGAAGATCTCCCAGAATTAATGGAATTGATGATGACCGGTGTACCTGTGAAAGCAGAGGAATCATGAGGGTCTGGGACTAAAGCGATGTTTTGTGCATTGTTTGTAAATGGACCCACGATGCCCGGACCCGAGAGGAAAAAGCCGAAAATATCATTGTATTTAGAACAAGTGAAACTTGAATATTCATTAGAGGCAAAAACATATTCAAAACTGAGTTGATCCGACTTGGGTATAAAATCAAACTCAATCGTAATGACATTGTACAACTGAGTGGAAATGGCTCCAATCATCTCCAGTTGTTTCGATAAATCGGATTCAATTCCATAAGTCCTATAGTTTTCTCCGTGATTCCCCGGGCTAATTGAAATAACGCCATCTGTAGCCAAAACCAAGCCCGCTCCAAAGCCACGTTCAAAGATCCCGTTAAAAGATCCTGCCGAGCATGGTTGCCCCCTATAGATGACATTCGAGAACTCTACACCTTCTCCAATAATCATTTCCACTAAATTTTCAGGTAAACTATCTGTGGGTGTACACTCAGATAAGACTTGGGCATTTTGGGAAAAGGACACCCATAAGAACATCCTTACTAAGATGTATTTCATTCGAGGGGGGATTAAGCGTTATATATACTTATGTATTTACATTGCAATATAGTAAATTACTTTAGTATATAACTAAACGGCTACCCTCTTAATTGTTAAATGCGTGTGTAGAATACACAAAACCACCCGTTAAAAGGGTGGTTGAAAGAATTAATAGAAAAATCACATATTCCTACGATACTGTCCCCCCACTTCAAATAAGGCTGAAGTCATTTGCCCTAAAGAGCAGGTCTTGGCAACTTCCATCATTTCAGAGAATATATTTTTATTTTGAAGAGCCGTATCCTGTAGTTTTTTCAAGGAGTTCCCCTCAGTATTCTGGTGGGCCTGATGCAGCGCTTCAAGCATACTGATTTGATATTTCTTCTCTTGTTCTGTAGCACGGATCACTTCCGCAGGAATTACGGTAAGAGAGCCTTTAGAACTCAAGAAGGTGTTTACACCAATAATAGGATATTCACCTGTATGCTTTAAAGTTTCATAATAGAGACTTTCCTCCTGGATCTTTCCTCTTTGATACATGGTTTCCATCGCACCCAATACACCGCCTCTTTCATTGATACGATCAAACTCTTCCAAAACAGCGGCTTCAACCAAATCGGTAAGCTCCTCTATAATAAATGAACCCTGAATTGGATTTTCGTTTTTCGCCAAGCCCAATTCGCGATTGATGATCAACTGAATGGCCATCGCTCTTCGAACAGACGCTTCGGTAGGGGTAGTAATGGCTTCATCGTATGCGTTGGTGTGAAGCGAATTACAATTGTCATAAATCGCATATAAAGCCTGAAGCGTGGTACGAATGTCATTAAAGTCAATCTCTTGTGCGTGTAAGGAACGCCCAGAAGTTTGAATGTGGTATTTCAATTTCTGAGCACGCTCACCGGCACCGTATTTATTCTTCATTGCCTTTGCCCATATTTTCCGTGCAACCCTTCCTATAACAGAGTATTCGGGATCGATACCATTAGAGAAAAAGAAAGATAAATTCGGGCCGAAGTCATTAATATCCATACCACGACTTAAATAATACTCTACATAGGTAAAACCATTACTTAAAGTAAATGCCAGTTGTGTGATCGGATTTGCCCCAGCCTCGGCAATATGGTAACCGGAAATGGATACCGAATAAAAATTACGAACGGTCTGCTCTATGAAATACGCCTGAACATCTCCCATCAAACGCAAAGCGAATTCCGTAGAGAATATGCAGGTGTTTTGTGCCTGATCTTCTTTTAAAATATCTGCCTGTACCGTTCCTCTCACCTGAGACAAAGTGCGTTTCTTAATGTCGTGGTACACAGCCTCAGGAAGAACCAGATCGCCTGTAAGACCCAACAACATCAATCCTAAACCATCATTCCCTTCCGGAAGATCACCCTGATAGGTCGGTCTGGCAACACCTTTTTGTTTAAAAATCGCTTGGATCTTGGCTTCAACTTCTTTTTCTAAACCCTGCTCTTTAATGTACAATTCACACTGCTGATCGATGGCAACATTCATAAAGAAAGCCAATAACATGGGGGCAGGACCATTGATGGTCATAGAAACAGAAGTGCTTGAAGCGGTTAGATCGAAACCAGAATATAATTTTTTAGCATCATCCAAACAACAAATTGAAACGCCAGCATTACCAATCTTCCCATATATATCGGGACGGTACCCAGGATCATTACCATACAAGGTAACCGAATCAAATGCTGTGGAAAGACGCTTGGCGGGCATCCCCAAACTTACGTAGTGAAATCTCCGGTTCGTTCGCTCGGGACCACCTTCACCAGCGAACATTCGTGTGGGATCCTCCCCCTCTCTTTTAAAAGGGAACAATCCAGAAGTAAATGGAAATTCGCCAGGCACATTTTCCTGAAGTGACCAGCGGAGAATGTCGCCCCATCCTTTGTATTTCGGAAGGCAGACTTTTGGTATTTGAATGTGAGAAAGTGATTCAGAGTGTGTTTGAATAGCTAATTCTCTGTCTCTTACTTTGAACTTATACAAAGGTGCTTTGTATTTCTCAAGCTTTTCTGCCCATTGCTCAATGATAAGCATGTTCTTAGGTGAGAGGTCAAGAGCAATTTTATCGAAAGTTTCCTGAAGACCTTTCATCAAAAGGTCTTTATCTTCATGTCCCGAAGTTTTAAAGGTCGACATCGACTCATTTAAGGCATACAGTTTCTGAGCAACTTCAACCTGACCATCGACCCAAGTATCATATGCTCTGTTATTTTCTGCAATCTCAGAAAGATAACGCACACGTTTGGGTGGAATAATATAGATCTTTTCAGATTGTTCTTCTGAAGGAACAAAATTAGAACTTAGACCAGCCCCTGTCTTTTCATCGATTTTATCAATGACCGCTCGGTAGAGAGAATTCATCCCAGGATCATTGAACTGAGAGGCGATGGTTCCATAAACTGGAAGTTCATCATCATTCACTTCCCATAAATTATGGTTGCGCTTGTACTGTTTCTTTACATCACGCAGTGCATCCAAAGCACCCCGCTTATCGAATTTATTTAAAGCGATTACGTCGGCAAAGTCCAACATGTCTATTTTCTCCAACTGTGTAGCTGCCCCGTATTCAGGGGTCATCACATATAAACTCGCATCAGAAAATTCTTCAATTTCTGTATCAGATTGACCAATCCCAGAAGTTTCTAGAATGATCAGATCAAAATTCGCTGCTTTTAAAACTTCCAAAGCTTCAGAGACATGCTTTGAAAGTGCAAGATTGGATTGGCGCGTAGCCAAAGATCGCATATAAACCCGTTCATTATTGATGGCATTCATACGAATACGATCGCCCAATAAAGCCCCACCTGTCTTTCTTTTGGAAGGGTCTACGGAAACAATAGCAATCTGCTTGTCCTCAAAATCAATTAAAAAACGACGAACCAATTCATCTACCAAAGAAGACTTCCCCGCACCACCGGTACCTGTAATTCCCAATACCGGAACCTGGTTTTTAGCAGACAGTACATGAATACTTTTTAAAATGTCTTCATGAATGTCGGGAAAGTTTTCCGCTGCAGAGATGGCCTGAGCGATCATTTTTTTGTCTTTGGCTTGTATTTTATCAAGTACATCTTCAGGAAGATGCTCGCCTGTGGCGAAATCACTCTTTTCTATCAGATCATTGATCATTCCCTGCAAACCCATTTCACGTCCATCATCAGGAGAATAAATTCTTGTGATTCCGTAATCCATTAAATCCTTGATCTCCTCAGGAAGAATTACGCCTCCTCCACCTCCAAAGATTCGAATATGTCCGGCTCCTTTTTCATGAAGCAGATCATACATGTACTTGAAGTATTCGTTGTGCCCCCCTTGATAGGAAGTCATGGCTATAGAATTAACATCTTCTTGTATGGCAGTATTTACAATCTCCTCGACCGATCGATCGTGACCAAGATGGATCACCTCTACACCTGATGCCTGAATGATGCGACGCATGATATTGATCGCTGCATCATGCCCATCAAACAGGGAGGCTGCAGTGACCATACGTATTTTATTTTTTGATGAATAGGGTCTTTTTATATCCATAATCATAAAATTATAACATTAATGTATTTATTATCTAAGTAAAATTACAAAAATTGAAACCAATACTGAAGTGCAAAATTACCTACTTTTGCGAAGATGGAATCATGGGCTATATATGGATATTGGGGACTGTTTTTTTCTGCTTTTTTGGCGGGTTCCATCATTCCTTTTGGGGCAGAAATCTTACTTGGAATTCTACTTTATAACGGCTTCCCTCTGATTCCGTTGGTGCTTGTAGCAACTCTAGGGAACTGGTTGGGCGGCTACACTGCCTTTTTCATGGGATATTACACCCGATGGGATCTGATTGAAAAATACCTAAAAATAAGCCCTGAAAAACTCGAAAAGATTACCTGGACAAAAAAGTTTCCTACCGAAATCCTCGCCTTGTTCTGTTGGATTCCCATATTGGGCTCTGTCATGTTAATCAGCTTAGGGCTATTAAAAAGCTCCATCTATAAAACAGGTGTTTTCATGTTCATTGGACGTTTATTAAGATACCTGGTATGGGCTTTATTAAGTACCGAATTAATTCAGATCATTTAGAAAAGTTTATGACGTGATTTCACGCATTAAAAGCAGTCTTTTGACCATAGATATGCCTGAGATTTAAAACAGGTGTAAAATCGTATTATCGAAACCTTCCATATCTTCTTTTTTATTGTATTTTTGGTTCGAAAATTTTCTAAAATCTCATGGCAAACATCCAAAAACTCGAACAAACTGTAAGTCAAGTACGCAGAGACATTGTACGCATGGTTCATGCTAATAATTCTGGTCATCCTGGTGGATCACTAGGTTGTACTGAATTTTTAGTCGCATTGTACTTCGAAGTAATGAAACACGACCCTTCCTTTGACATGGATGGTAAAGAAGAAGATTTATTCTTTTTGTCTAACGGTCATATTTCTCCAGTATTTTATAGTGTCTTAGCGCATTCAGGCTACTTTGATGTAGCTGAACTAGCAACCTTCCGAAAAATAGACTCTCGACTACAAGGGCACCCAACTACGCACGAAGGTCTGCCTGGAGTTCGAATGGCATCTGGGTCTTTAGGACAAGGGATGTCTGTTGCCGTAGGAGCCGCTGAAACAAAGAAATTAAATGGTGATGACCGAATTGTTTACTCTCTTCACGGTGATGGTGAGTTGCAAGAAGGTCAGATCTGGGAAGCAGCCATGTATGCCTCTGCAAAGAAAGTTGACAACCTCATCTGCACAGTTGACCTCAATGGACAACAAATCGACGGTAGTACTGACGAAGTGATGAACATGGGAAGTCTTGAAGCTAAATTTACGGCATTTGGTTTTGACGTTCTGGTAGAGAAAGAAGGTAACAACATGAGTAAAGTTGTTGCAGCCCTTGAAGAAGCAAAATCCAGGACTGGAAAGGGAAAACCTGTTTGTATCTTACTACACACCGAAATGGGGAATGGAGTCGACTACATGATGGGTTCCCACAAATGGCATGGCGTTGCCCCTAATGACGAAGAACTAGCTAACGCATTGGCCCAAAACGAAGAAACATTAGGAGACTACTAAAAAAGCCCCTCAAATGAAAAAATACACCTACACAGAAACAAAAGATACCCGTTCGGGATTTGGTGCTGGTCTTCTTGAAGCCGCTCAAAAAAATGAAAATGTTGTTGGCTTATGCGCCGACCTTACCGGTTCATTGAAAATGAATGCTTTCGAAAATGAATTTCCAGAACGATTTTTTCAAGTGGGAATTTCTGAAGCCAATATGATGAGTATGGCTGCTGGTATGACCATTGGTGGTAAAATTCCTTTTACAGGAACCTTTGCCAACTTTGCAACATCTAGAGTTTATGATCAAGTAAGGCAATCCATTGCTTACTCGAATAAAAATGTGAAGATATGCGCTTCTCACGCCGGATTAACATTGGGTGAAGATGGGGCAACACATCAAGTATTGGAAGACTTAGGCATGATGAAAATGTTACCGGGAATGGTGGTTATCAATCCTTGTGACTACAACCAAACCAAAGCAGCCACCTTGGCCATTGCAGAATACGAAGGTCCTGTTTATTTGCGTTTTGGGCGTCCTAAAATGCCCGTTTTCACTCCTGAAAACCAAGAATTTAAAATTGGTGAAGCCCTAATGCTTAATGAGGGAACTGATGTAACCATCTTGGCAACTGGACACCTTGTATGGGAAGCTATTGAAGCCGGTCACATACTTGCAGACATGGGGATTGATGCAGAAGTAATTAATATTCATACCATCAAACCTTTAGACGCAGATGCTATTTTGAAATCTGTACAAAAAACGGGTTGTGTAGTTACTGCAGAAGAGCATCAGATGAATGGTGGTCTAGGTGACAGCGTAGCTCAGCTGTTAGCTCGTAAAAACCCAACTCCAATCGAAATGGTTGCAGTAAACGACAGTTTTGGAGAATCTGGTGTTCCTGCACTTCTTATGGAGAAATATGGGTTGACACGAAAAGACATCGTAAAATCTGTTGAAGCGGTAATAAAACGCAAGTAAATATCCACCCAATATATTCATGAAAAAAGAGAGGCTTTCGCCTCTTTTTTTTTTGTGTTTATATCACACCTTTTTTTCGTGAAAAACACCCCCAAGTAACACCTCTTAATGACCCTCAAAATATGGCGCGATTTTTTGTTTAAAATCATCTGGAATCAAACAGGGTTTTCTGGAATCTTTATCCACGAAAACTAATGTCGTTTCAGCTAAAGTGGTCAGAAGTCCCTCAGAGTTAATCAGTTCATATTCAAAATAAATTCTGGTCCCTGGCTTCTTAATTATTTTTGTCTTTAAAATAACTTCCTCATCATAATACAAGGGTTTGATATACTTTAATTTAAGATCCAAAACAGGCATTATAAGCCCAGAATCTTCCATATGCCTGTACGACAGACCCAAGTCCCTCAACAACTCTACCCTACCCATTTCTAGATACTTAGCGTACCTACCATAGTACATGTAACCCATTTTATCGGTATCGGAATACAAAACCCTGAACTTTAACTGATGTGCTAGCATAATTGTAAATTTAGATGTGAATAAGTTTTATTACAAAAACAATTATCTGAGTATTTAAAAAGTAAATCGTAAAAAACTAAACTTAAATTCCATCAAATTCAGTAAGTAAAATAATCTCAAATTATCTATTTTATTTTATACGATGATAAACCCTTAGTTAAGGAAAAGAAAGTTAATTATCAATAGCAATTTTATTTTTTTCTTAACTTTTTTGTTCACACATTTGTCTAAACAAAAGACGCGAAAAAAACGTCTAAATAAAACAAGGTACGAACCCCCTTTTTAACTCGTCATTCTATCAATGAAAAATACACCTGAACTCGTATGGGAAAATTGCTTGACTTTTATAAAGGATAATATATCTGAACAAAGTTTTAAAACATGGTTTCTTCCAATTCAACCGGTCAAATTAAAAGGTAGAACCCTAAACATACAAGTACCTAGTAAATTCTTTTACGAATGGATTGAGGAGCACTATATTAAACTCTTAAAGACAGCCGTAGGAAAAGAGCTTGGAGAAGAAGCAAAATTGGTGTATTCCATCGTCATGGAAAATACATACGGAAACTCCAATCCTTATACCGTAAAAATACCGAGTAACAACAGACCTCCCATCAACAATCCTAAAGTAGCCGTGCCGGTTGAAGTTGCAGCTGCTGGTGTGAAAAACCCATTTGTTATTCCTGGATTAAAAAAGGTCAATATAGAGTCGCAATTAAATCCAAATTACAGCTTTGAAAATTTCATAGAAGGAGATTGCAACCGCCTGGCGAGATCTGCGAGCTATGCCGTAGGTAATAACCCAGGAGGAACCTCCTTCAATCCTTTACTTTTATACGGAGGAGTAGGCTTGGGTAAAACACACCTAGCACACGCTATTGGTATTGAAATTAAAGACAGTTACCCCGAAAAGACGGTACTTTATGTTTCTGCCGAAAAATTCACGCAGCAATTCATCGACTCTATCAGAAACAACACCAGAAATGACTTTGTTCATTTCTACCAAATGATTGATGTATTAATTATTGATGATGTTCAATTTTTTGCAGGGAAAGAAAAAACACAAGACGTATTCTTCCACATATTCAACCACCTTCACCAACAGGGTAAACAACTGATTCTAACATCAGATCGAGCTCCTGTTGACTTACAAGGTATGGAGCAAAGATTATTGTCACGATTCAAATGGGGCCTCTCTGCTGACCTACAAACACCGAGTTTGCAAACCCGAATCACCATACTTAAGAAAAAACTATACACCGACGGCATTGAAATGCCTGAAGATGTTATTGAATATCTTGCCTACAGCATTACGTCAAACATTCGCGAACTAGAGGGGGCCTTAATTTCACTTTTAGCACAGTCTTCATTGAACAAAAGAGACATCAATTTGAGTCTTGCCAAGGAAATGATTGACCGCTTTGTGAAAAACACCACCCGTGAGGTTTCCATTGACTACATCCAAAAGGTGATTTGCGACTACTTTGACTTAAGCTTAGAAGTGTTAAACTCGAAGACCAGAAAACGTCGTATTGTTCAGGCCCGACAACTGGCCATGTTCTTTTCTAAAAAGCTAACCAAATCTTCACTGGCTAGTATTGGAGCTCAATGTGGAGGTAAAGATCACGCCACGGTACTTCACGCCTGTAAAACGGTTAACAACTTAGTCGATACGGATAAGCAATTCCGGTCCTATGTTGATGACCTTAGTAAAAAGTTAGAACTACAACAACTCTAAATACATAAGCAGGAACTTTTCCTGCTTTTTTTTTGCTCATGAAGAAAAAGAAAATCTTAATGGTCTGTTTGGGAAACATCTGCAGATCTCCATTAGCAGAAGGGATCTTGGCTCACAAATGTAAGTCACTGCCCGTAGAAGTAGACTCCGCAGGTACCGCAGCCTACCATGTAGGTAATGCACCGGACCCCAGATCTCAATATATCGCCAGCATAAATAATATAGAAATTCAAAATCAAAAGGCCAGAGCACTAGAAAGTAATGACCTTGAAGAGTTTGACGCGATATATGTAATGGATAAATCCAATTACAAAAACACCCTCAAGTTGGCTGTAAGCAATGAGCAAAGAAGTAAAGTTCATTTGATTTTAAATATGTCTGACCCCGGCAGTAATAAGGATGTTCCCGACCCCTACTATGGAGGTGATGACGGATTTAAGCTGGTATTTGATTTATTAAACGAAGCTTGTGAAATCATAAAAAATCAACTTGAATCAGAACTAAATGTCTAAGGGTAAGCTTTACATGATTCCGACTACGCTAGGGGAATGTGAACCCTCTAAAGTATTACCCTCAGCTGTAAAAGAAACCATCAGTAATCTGGATGAGTTCATCGTCGAAAATAGCAAAACAGCAAGAGCCTTTTTAAAGTTGATGGAAATACCTACTCCCCAGAAGGCCTTAAAAATTCACGTGCTAAACAAACACACAGAACCCCAAGAGTTTTCTGGATTTTTAAATGCATGTAGAAAAGGTAAAAACATCGGCTTAATCTCTGAAGCCGGGTGCCCTGGAGTTGCCGACCCTGGTGCAGAAATCACAAATATCGCTCATACAGAAGACATTCAGGTGATTCCCCTGGTAGGTCCTTCCTCTATACTTCTATCCTTGATGGCTAGTGGAATGTGTGGCCAATCATTCACCTTTCATGGATATCTTCCTATTGACAAACAAGATGCAAAGCGAAGACTAAAGGAGCTAGAGCAAGTTTCTAAAAGAAACCAACAAACGCAATTGTTTATTGAAACGCCCTACCGAAATAATAAACTATTAGATCTGTTGTTTCAAAACCTACAAAAACACACCAAACTATGTATCGCTTGCGACATCAGCCTAGGTAGTGAATACATCAAAACTAAGACGATTGAAGCTTGGATAAAAAGCAAGAAGCCCGATTTACATAAAAGACCCTGTATCTTTCTCATAGAAGCAGAATAAGGTCCTGTTTTGTTTTTAATCCTTGGGTTTTAATCTGTAACTTGCAACATTTATAAAAATATGCAGTTACAGGAAACCGGTTTTGAAGGACTACTCTTACTTCAACCCAACACATATGAAGACGAAAGAGGCTCTTTTACAGAGAGTTGGAATCAAGAGACCTTTAAGGAAATGAATCTCAACATCTCCTTCGTACAAGACAATCAATCCATTTCTCATAAAAATGTGCTCAGAGGATTGCATTTTCAAAAAGAACCTTACGCTCAAGGGAAACTTGTTCGAGTGAGTCATGGCCGAGCTTTAGATGTCGTTGTTGACTTGCGAAAAGAATCCGAGACCTACGGAAAGCACTTCAAGGTTGAACTCGACGGCAAGCAAGGAAACATGCTTTGGATACCCGCAGGATTTGCGCATGGCTTTGTAGCAATTGAAAACCATACCGTATTTCAATACAAGTGCGACGCACCCTATCATCCTCATTCTGAAGAGTGCATCCTTTGGAACGATCCTAGCTTAGGAATCCATTGGGAGGTAGAAAACCCGATAATTTCCCCAAAGGATCTTCAAGGAAAATTACTCCATGATGTGAAACTATAGATCACTCTTACGTTAAAAGTTAATGGTAAAAAGAAAGTAATCGTAAATGGCAAGCCAGCAAGAGTACATTGAAGTGGAAGGAGCGAAAGTTCACAACCTCAAAAATATTGATGTTAAAATTCCCCGTGACAAACTTGTGGTGATTACAGGCCTTAGCGGTAGTGGAAAATCATCGCTTGCTTTTGACACGATATATGCAGAGGGCCAACGTAGATACATAGAAACTTTCTCTGCTTATGCACGACAATTCCTGGGAGGATTGGAACGCCCTGATGTAGACAAAATTGACGGCCTGAGCCCAGTCATTTCCATAGAACAAAAAACAACAAGTAAGAACCCACGATCCACCGTAGGTACAATTACTGAAATTTACGATTTCCTCAGGCTTCTCTATGCCAGGATCTCCTACGCATACTCCTATAAAACTGGGGAGAAAATGATCAGCTACACGCTAGATCAAATTAAGGACCTCATCCTTGAGTCATATCACAACCAAAAGATTTTACTGTTGGCACCCGTTGTGAAGGCGCGAAAGGGTCATTACAGAGAGTTGCTAGAGCATATACTCAAACAAGGATTCATCAAAGTTCGAATTGATGGAGAAATCCAAAACATCATGCCAAACATGAAATTGGATCGCTACAAAAATCATGACATAGAAATCGTAATCGATCGAATACAAATCAAAGGAGATGTCGAAAAAAGACTTAAAGAATCCCTTGAAGTAGCTCTAAAATACGGGAAAGGCATCATGCAAGTTTACGCTCCCGAGCATGAGGAAGTGAGATACTTTAGCAAAAACTTAATGTGTCCTTCGTCGGGAATCGCCTATGATGATCCCGAACCAAACAACTTTTCATTCAATTCACCAAAAGGCGCGTGTAAAGCCTGTAACGGTTTGGGGATAGAAATGAAAATCGATGAACAGAAAATCTTTCCCGATAAGAACCTATCCATAGAAAGAGGGGGCTTAGCCCCTTTGGCAGATCGCAAGAGCCCATGGATACACAAACAACTCACACTCATAGCAAAGCGATATAATTTTGATTTGAAGGACCCCATTCACTCCATCCCACCAAAAGCAATGGATGTGATCTTAAATGGATCTGAAGAATCTTTTAAAATCTCAAACAAAACACTTGGGATTACTCAAGACTACAAGATCAACTACGAAGGAATTTCCAACTTTATTAGTTATCAATACCACCATTCTGATTCCAAAAGCTTAAAACGTTGGGCAAAAAATTTCATGCTCCAAAAAAGTTGCTCTAAATGTTCCGGAAATCGCCTAAAGAAAGAGTCTCTTCATTTTAAAATTGATGGGAAGAACATTTCTGAGCTGGCTCAATTGGACATCTCTGAGCTCTATGAATTTTTCAGTCGTTATGAAACACTTTTAGACGATCGGCAAAAAGCCATTGGTCTTGAAATCATCAAAGAACTAAAAACACGATTAAAATTCCTTCTTGACGTCGGCCTGGATTATTTAAACCTCAACAGGAGCTCCAAATCATTGTCGGGTGGTGAGGCGCAAAGAATTCGTTTGGCTACACAAATTGGTTCTCAACTGGTCGGTGTACTGTACATTCTTGACGAACCGAGTATTGGCCTTCATCAAAAAGACAACACAAGACTTATCAAGTCCCTCCAAAACTTACGTGACATTGGAAATTCAGTACTCGTAGTTGAACACGACAAAGAAATGATTGAATGTGCCGATCATGTTCTTGACATAGGACCAGGTGCAGGAAGACATGGAGGAGAAATTGTCTGCGAAGGAAGCCCAGAGGAAATCTTAAAAAAACACACCCTCACCACCCAATACTTAAATGGGGAGAAAGAGATAAACATGCCTAAGATTCGAAGAGAAGGGAATGGTAAGTCAATTCAATTAAAGGGGGCTGAAGGCAATAACCTTAAAAACGTTGATCTAAAATTACCTTTAGGAAAACTCGTATGCGTTACAGGAGTGTCGGGAAGCGGAAAGTCAACTTTAATCAATGAAACCCTCTACCCCATTCTGAATTCCCATTTCTTCAGAGCCCTAAAAAAACCCCTACCCTACAAAAGCATAAGTGGACTTGAGCATATTGACAAGGTCATTGACATCGATCAATCACCTATCGGACGAACACCGAGATCCAACCCCGCTACCTACACAGGCGTTTTGAGTGAGATACGAAAAGTATTTTCTGAAGTACCAGAAGCCAAAATAAGAGCATACAAACCCGGTAGATTCTCCTTTAATGTAAAAGGAGGAAGATGTGAAACCTGTGAAGGTGGAGGTATGCGCGTGATAGAGATGAATTTCTTGCCTGACGTTCACGTGAAGTGCGAGACCTGTAACGGAAAAAGATTCAACAGAGAAACATTAGAGATTAGATATAAGGGTAAGTCAATATCAGACGTGTTGGATATGACCATTAATCAGGCAGTTGATTTTTTTGAGCCCATTCCAAAAATCTATAGAAAAATCAAAACACTCCAAGAAGTCGGTCTCGGATACATCACTTTAGGTCAACAATCAACCACCTTATCTGGTGGGGAGGCTCAGCGTGTAAAGCTCGCTACTGAACTGAGTAAAAGAGATACTGGGAACACCCTATTCATTCTGGATGAGCCCACCACTGGTTTACATTTCGAAGACATCCGTGTTCTAATGGAGGTCCTGAATAAATTGGTGGAAAAAGGCAACACCGTGCTTATCATTGAACACAATATGGATGTGATAAAATTAGCCGATCACATTATTGACCTAGGCCCTGAAGGAGGTAAAAATGGTGGTATCATACTGTGTGAAGGAAAACCTGAAGAACTTCTAACGAATAAGAAAAGCCATACCATAAGCTACTTGAAATCGGAATTTAACATGCTTTAAATTGACTTCTTTATTCCTGCTTAAGCAACCATTCTCTTGCTTTCTCTATGTTGGTGAATGAGCTGATGACAAAATTAGGCTTATTGATGCCCAAAAAAAAGTTGGCAATCAATCTGGACAATGAATTGTGTACCAACATAGCACAGGCCTTGTGAGCTACAACCATTCGATGGGTATTGATAAATTTTCTAGAAAACTTATCCATCCCCACAAGGTTTTTAAAATGTACCAAAAGCAAAACACCCTGCCCTGTTTCATCCAACTCCTCTACCCCTTCTAAATGTTCTTTGATGGTTTTTAAATTGTGTTTCGTCTTAACTGGGAATTTCAAATGAACAATCCCATCTACATCTAGAGTTAACAACTCATTACTTGTTTTTACTTCCTTTATCATAATTTCTAATTTTAGGGGTTTGGGAAAAATAACTGAATGATTGTCCCTTCATTCTCCTTTGACACAACATCAATGGTTCCCTTTTGAAGCTCTATCAATCTTTTAGATATAGAAAGCCCAAGGCCAGTAGATTTCTCTCCCTGAGTACCCAACCTTTTGGTGGAGGTGAAAACATCAAATATAAAGGGCAAATCGTCCTCGGGAATACCTATTCCTTTGTCGGAGATATTTATGGTTAATCCACGATCTGTGGTCTCTAAGTAAACACTAATGACACCCGAAGAATTACTAAACTTTATAGCATTGGACATCAGGTTGGTTAATATTTGTGAAAACCGAAGGGAATCCAACGAAAATAAGGTCTGTGTATGGGGCAGATGAACGGTGATTTCTTTCTCTGTGATTTCGGCTAAAAATGATTCTGCAACAAAGTGAATTCGCTCCTCTACAATAAACTCAGAAATATGTAGCTGAATGTAATCAACATCGGTTTGGATGTAGGACAATAAATCTTCCATAAGCAAAAGGGTTTCCTTACAATTACTTACGATTTGACGGATATCATTGACAGCAAGGTCCTTTTTATTTGTCCTGAGGAAAGACTCCGCTATGATCTTAACTCCAGAAATAGGGGTTCGTAAATCATGAGCCAACATCTTGACGACATCACCTTGAACTTTGTATAAATTATTAAGCCTTAATTCTTCTTCTTTTCTCTGAGTTACATCCGCAGAAATACCCACCATATGAGTGACGAAACCATCCGCAGAAATTACGGGTATAAATTTACCATACAGCCAGTAGACATGCTCATTGGGTTTGATGATTCTGAAGTCAAAGTCTACAGGTTTTTTATTTTTTAAGGAAGTGATGAAAGATCGAATAAGCATCCTTTTATCGTCGGGATGTATGACCATTTTAAAAAACAGATAGGGATCAGATGATAAAAATTCCTTGTCTACTCCGAAAGTTTCAAAAGTATCATTGATGTGTAAAATTTTTAAATCCAATCCATCAACATTGGTCACAAAAACCACATGATCGATATTATCAAAAATAACATCAAGCATTTCATAGGTGCTAATCTGTCTCATTATTTAAAACATTACATTATGAAGGATAGGAGAAGATAACTCGTCCCAACCCAAAATTATATCAATACAGGGTGGCTTACTTTTAATTCCTCATGTTATGAGAACAAAGAAACCCATATGCATTTGCAGAATGCTTTTGTGCATTCAAGTAAAAACACATTTCAACGATACTAGAAAATCAATGAGGGAAATCATTTATTGAATCCGTCATACTCACATTAATACTAATTATTAAAATCAATAATACATTATATTACAGGCTATTGTAAATATATAAATTCTTTTGTGAGCAAAAAGGATTATTACATCAAAAATGCCGTAATACACATAAATTCAGGTCGTTAAGACCAATAGGACTAAAGGGTTTGAAGTGTTCAAGACAAAATGTATTCTTAATCATCTTCAAAGATTAATGCGTCACTACAAGCCACAGCAAACTTATTTTCATTTACATCGCAAAAAAATCATAGAATAAAGTATAAATTGCGGGCATTAACAAAATTCATGGATTACCTATTTTTCTTATTGGCTTATTTAATTGGATCGATTCCCAGTTCTGTATGGATAGGGAAAAGGTTCTACAATCTTGATGTTCGAGAACATGGAAGTGGAAACGCAGGTGCCACAAACAGTTTCAGAATATTGGGGAAACGTGTGGGGAGTATCGTATTGATTATTGATATTTTTAAAGCTTGGTTCTCAACGTATGTCCTAAGCTACATGGCAAACGATCAATCTACAGAAAACATGCTAGGATTAGGAATGGTTGCTGTACTGGGGCACATCTTCCCTATTTATATTGGTTTTAGAGGTGGGAAAGGAATTGCGAGCTTGCTAGGGGTGATTATAGCCATACAACCTACTGCTGCCCTGTTTTCTATCCTTACATTTCTAATCTCTCTTATTTTTAGTCGCTACGTATCCTTGAGCTCCATACTTGCAGCCTGCACCTTTCCAGCAACGATTATACTCTATCTGAAAAGCGACAACAATGCCTTGATTATTTTTTCAATCATGGTCAGTGTACTCGTTTTATTCACCCATAAAAAAAACATTGAAAGACTTTTCAAGAAAGAAGAATCAAGAGTAAAACTTCCAAGAAGAATTTTTAGAAGAAAATTAAAAAGAAAGAGAAATTAACTTTCACATAGAAAGAGAAATCTCAAAAGCTTTCCTATATTTGCACCCGTATTAAAAATGGCCCCGTAGCTCAACTGGATAGAGTATCACACTACGAATGTGACGGTTGCAGGTTCGAATCTTGCCGGGGTCACTCAAACGGAGAATTGGTTAACAAAAACCAGATCTTCGTTTTTTTTTAGACCTAAAGTGAAGCAAACAAAAAGCCCACTCGATGAGTGGGCTTTTAAATAACCATCTAAATTATCTATAGATCTAAAGTTTAAATACGACTCTAGCTAAGAAATTTCGGCCCGCCTGTGGGTAATAGAAGTTTTCAACGGTTCTAACTTCCACGCCTTGATGTTCATAGGTACCTCCCCAGTTATAACCATTCGTTTCATAGGTTTCATCTAAAAGATTATTCACCAACAAACCGAAAGTCATCTCTTCAAACAACACCTTTTTTAAGGTGTAATCCAACTGAAGGTTAACCGTGGTATATGCATTCAATTTTTGGGTTTCTGTAGAGGTATTATCCAAGTATTGGTCTCCTACATGCTTTCCTGAAAGATTGATACTCAAATCTTGTAAAGGCTCATAAGTCACACCTAAATTAGCAACGATATTAGGAGAGAATGACAAATCTGTATTTTTGTGAGCAATGGTATTCTGCAAACCGGTATCCCAATTATCAACAAACTCATTGAACTCCTTAATTTTATTACGACTAAAGCTTGCATTCGCCATCACACTTAATTGATTAGATAGGCGGTAACCTGCTTCCAACTCAATACCTGAACGGTAACTAACACCCACATTTCTACGTGTGTAATCACCCACATCATTAATCTGTCCGGTTAGAACCAACTGATCGTTGTAATGCATATAGTACAGATTTGCATTCAGAATCAAATTCTTTCCTTTAAAACGATATCCTGTCTCAAGATTAACTAATTTTTCTACTTTGGGTTGATTTTGTGGGGTATTTTCTCTAAAATCTTTTCTTACCGGCTCACGATTCGCAACCGCAAGAGAGGCGTAAGCATTGTTTCGCTCATCAAAATCATACATCAATCCGAATTTTGGGTTGATAAAATTGAAGGTCTTTGTTTGCTGAACGTCTTTGATCTCACCAGCAACTTCATCAACACCCAAAAATGTATAGTCAATGTATCTGTATTGCAGATCCCCATAAAAGGTTAAGGGACCGTTATTATAAGTTCCCTTTATGTAAGAGTGAGCTTCTTGTTTCTTCGCGTCATTGTCGTAGTAACGATCTCTAATATCGCTATCTGATGCGTATTCTGACCAAATCACCTCACCGAAATGCCCTCCTTCATATTGGTTGGCTCCACCACCAAAGGTTATATCGAGTCCATTCTCAGCATAAGCAAAAGAAAAGATTCCTCCATAAAAATGGTTATCAAGCCACTTTCTTCGTATCAAATCGGTTGTACTGATGGTGTCTTGAGAAAAAATTAGTGTTTTGAAGCCGTAGTCGCTAAAATCTTCATCTGCCTTATATTGCTCATAATATCCTCTTCCTCGGGTGTAATGTGCCGCAGTACTGAACTTCAAATGTTCATCAATCAAATGAGAAAAGTGCAGTTGATAATGATCTTGCTGATAATTGTCTATCTCGTTGTCGTAGGTATAGTAGTTATAGGTTCTGCCCGAAATAAGTAAGTTTTCTCTATCGTCGCCAAAAATATAATTTCGGTCAGCATAGGCCGAAATTTCGTCTTTATCACCATTGATGACCGATTCAGGGGTACCGTACCATGCTTGAGCTGTTTTCTCCTTACCACTAAAAAGAGTCGCTCTAAGATTCGATTTTGATCCCAACCAAACACCAGAAAGGTAGTAAGACTTTAACTCCGATGCAGAGCGATCTATATAACCGTCAGACTGGATCGCAGATAATCGCGCATCAATGATAAACTTATCATTAAGCAGGCCAGTACCTACCTTAACTGTATTTTTAAACGTATTAAAGGATCCAAAAGAATTGTCTAATACGCCATAAGCTTCCTTGTTTAGACTGTTGGTCTCCATATTAATGCTAGCCCCAAAAGCAGCGGCACCGTTTGATGAGGTTCCCACTCCTCTTTGAACCTGAATACTATTTAAGGAAGAGGCAAAATCCGGCATATTTACCCAGTAAACACCATGAGATTCAGAATCGTTAAGAGGAATCCCATTAATGGTCACATTGGTTCTGGTAGGATCCACCCCTCGAATACGAATCCCAGAATAACCAACACCAGCACCGGCATCTGAAGTCACAACAGTAGATGGTAGAGCGTTTAATACATAAGGAATGTCTTGACCGAAATTGTTTTCCTCGATTTCTTCCACATCGAGCTCAGAATAGGTCGTAGGAATTTTTGGATTGGCTCGAGTGGCAGACACCGTAACCTCATCAAGAAGTAATGCTTTCTTACTCAAAACAACCGTGACTTCTTGATCGGCATTTGGAACCTCTACTATTTGAGACAAAGAAACAAAACCCTCTGAAGAAAAATTAAGCTGGTAAGTCCCCGAATCTAGTTTACCAAACTCAAAAACACCCTCAAGGTCGGTGTAAGTTTTGAAGTACGTTTGTTGGATTTCTACTTCAACATTGGAAATGCGACTTCCATCGATTCCTTTTACGATTCCAGTGATGTTGTTTTGAGAAAATCCGACTAAGGGCATAAAGAGCATTAAGCCACAAACTTTTGAAAAAATTCTTGTTTTCATATTTTAAAAAATATTATCCAAGAACAGGGGCTAATTCTATGGTGTTAGTTTTAGCACTTTTTTATCACTTCCCTTCGCAGGCATTATCCTGAGCAGGTTAAATGGGTGTAATCTCAGCCGCTCAAAAGCAGCACCCCTTAGAGATGAGGCAAAATTACATCAAACTTTCATAAGAGCGTCAATCTCTTGCCAACTTTTTTTCAATCTTTCTTCGTGAGTTCCAGAAACAATGATAAAATTCTTACCGTGCTTATTCAAGGATTCTAGATACAGTTCAAACAGCTCATTTCGGGAATCAGGACTCTCCCTGAGCGGATCTTTTTCCCAGGGGATGTCTGGGCTGCATAAGATGTGTAAGTCGAATATATCTTTGCGGATAAATTCATTTATTAAAGCTGAAACCTTTTTGTATTTGTACATCGACCACACTTCCAAAACCAAAAAATCAGTATCGGAAATCAAGATGTCTTCAGAAGATAAAAGCAAGCTTTTAAATTGCCCTTGAGCAATTAAGTCGAGATCTTTTTGGTCGTAAACACCTTGGGTTTTCTCCAAATGCATACGCGCATACTCAGAAACGTATGAAACGCCATAGTGCGCAGAAAGTGAGGCACACAATGTGGTCTTGCCTGAAGATTCAGGTCCTGTTATGGCCACCTTCATCATGACAATTGACGCTTGTACTCCTTTTTCCAGGCCATGAAACCGTAAATGGCCAAAAGGGTGAATATTCCGTATTGAACAGCTGTTAAGTAATAATCCTGTTGCGTGTAGAGGTATATAGAAACCAAATCAATGACAATCCAATAAATCCAATTCCCCATAATTTTTCGAGTCACCATAAAGGTTGCTGATAAACTGTAGCAGGTCGTGAATGCATCCACATAAGGGTTGGCCTGAAGGGTGTAATGATCAAAAATAAAACCAAGCAGCAGTGCTACAAAGCCACTGACAACAATATTTAGAACATGATTTTTAAAACTCCATGTTTTTATTTCAACATCGTCTGCTTTAGACAGCTTCCAACTGAACCAACCCACCACAGCCATAACCACATAAAAAAGCTGTAAAATAGATTCTATATATAAATGACCAACATAACATAGATAAACAAATAAAGATGAGCCTATAAAAGCGAACCACCAACAGATCAGCATTCGCTTTGCGGCAAGCACTACGTAAGTGAGGCTAGACAAAACTGCCAGCCATTCAATAATGGATGTCGCTTTAATACCTTCCCATAAAAGTGTGAAAAATGACATTAAAATTGGGTTCTAAGATTCGTTGATTGTGTAAAAATACATCAAAAATGGTCCTCAACATTAATTATTTAGAACAAGTTAAAAGCAGTGAAATATGGAAAACGGTAGGCTTTTATCAAAAAAAAAGTAAAACTTTAAAATATAAGATTAAATAATTCGGTTTTTCTTGAGGAATTCTCACAGCTTAGCTATTTTTGTGCAAAACCATAGCTATTATGTATAACAAACAAATTAAAATCGCTTTATCGCTACTCATCCTTTCAGCGAGTATATACCTCTTTAACGAAAATGAAATCGGATATGGTATTGTCGTACTCCTCCTCATGGGTCTTGTTATACTGTCAATTTTCAAAGACGAGCGAATCATAAAAGCCTTTTACCATCTCAGAAAAAATGAGATGGAAAAAGCTCAGAATACACTCAACAAAATCAAACATCCTGAAAAGCTTGTAAGGTCTCAAGAAGCCTACTTCCACTATTTAAATGGCTTGGTACGCTCTCAGACACAAATGAATCAAGCGGAAAAGTTCTTTAAAAGAGCATTATCCATAGGTTTACGGAACAATACCGACAAAGCCGTAGCCAAGCTCAACCTCGCTGGGCTAGCCCTTTCTAGGAGGAGAAAAAGAGAGGCTACTACACTCCTCTCAGAAGTTAAAAAGCTCGACAAACACAATATGTTAGACGATCAATTGAAAATGATGAAACAGCAATTGAAAAGAATCTAAAGAAAGCAGCCTAAGGGCTGCTCTTTTTTTGAATTAATTATGCTATTTTTGATATATGAATGCTCCTAAATTGCCTTCCTTTTTTAAGTCACCAAGCCATAAACAGTTTCAAATGGCTACTCGTTATTACGACGAAAAGAAAGAACGCGTTCAAAGAGCAAGAATGAAAGCAGAAAGAAAAGAAGAGCAAATTGAAAAAGGTCGTTTTACTAGCACATGGAAGGAGAAATCCAACTTAAAATCTAGTTCATCCTCGTGGCGCGTCCTGTTTGTCGTATTTGTTCTTTGCCTATTCACCTATTGGATCTTAAAATTCTAAGTATTGATTACCCTACTACCCGATCATGTTGCCAACCAAATTGCTGCTGGTGAAGTTGTTCAAAGACCCGCGTCAGCCGTAAAAGAATTGATGGAAAATGCCATTGACGCTCAGGCAAGTGATGTAAAACTCATTCTCAAAGATTCGGGTAAAACACTGATACAGGTGGTCGATGACGGAATGGGAATGAACGAGGTGGATGCTCGGATGAGCTTTGAAAGACATGCAACTTCAAAGATCACCAAAGCAGACGATCTTTTTGCACTCAAAACCAAAGGCTTTAGAGGAGAAGCCCTAGCATCTATAGCGGCTATTGCACAGGTAGAACTGAAGACAAAAAAGGAGGATGTCGAACTGGGGCTTCAACTGATCATAGAGGGTTCTGAATTCAAATCCCAAGAAGTATGCACCTGCCCTAATGGATCGACTTTTACGATAAAGAATCTTTTTTTCAATGTACCCGCAAGGAGGAATTTTTTAAAGTCTGACAGAGCTGAATATAAATACATCCTCGATGAGTTCATTCGCATTTCACTGGCACATCCTGAGGTTTCTTTTTCACTCACACACAATGACAAAGATCAATATAGACTTCCCAAACAAACCTTAAGACAAAGGTTGGTAAGTATCTATGGTAAAAATTACAACACAAGGTTGGTTCCTGTAGAAGAAAAGACAGACATCGTAACGGTTTCTGGATTCGCTTGCAAACCAGAGTTTGCCAAAAAAACACGGGGGGAACAGTTCTTCTTTGTCAACGATCGTTTCATAAAATCGTCATACATGAATCATGCTGTGACCAATGCCATGGAAGGATTGCTTCCAAACAATCACCATGCTTCCTATTTTCTATTTCTAGAAATAGATCCGGCAATGATTGATGTGAACATTCACCCGACCAAAACAGAAATTAAATTTGAAGATGAGCGAAGTATCTATGCCATAATTAGATCAGCCTTAAAACGTTCTTTGGGACAATACAACATAAGTCCAAGTTTAGACTTTAGCTTAAATCCCGACTATCAGGTTCCGATAAGTCCTAAAGGGAAAACCATAAAAACACCTACGATACAGGTAGACCCAGACTATAACCCTTTTGAACAAAGTAAAATAGACCCAAAAAATACATCCGCAAATGATAAGGGTGCATTTCGTGATAAACGATTCATAAACAGAGGGAAAGGACAACATTGGGAAGCTATTTTTGAAGAGGTTCAAGACGACATGAATGCTGCCATCCCAGAGATGGAAGCCAGTATTCCATTGGAAGCTGAATTCGAAATGAAAGAGAACAGACTTGCCTTCCAACTCAAGAACCGCTTCATCTTAACCCAATTAAAATCAGGTTTATTAATCATTGATCAACAGAGGGCTCACGAGAAGATTCTCTTCGAACAATACGCAAAGTCTCTCAAAAACAAAAGACCGCTAAGTCAGCAACTTTTATTCCCTCAAGAAGTACACCTAACTCCCTCAGATATGGAAGTCTTTAAGGAAGTTATGGAGGACATCGAAAGCCTTGGATTCGACCTAACAATACCTAACAATCAATGCCTAATGGTGAATGGCGTGCCCATCGACACTGAAGCGAACCAAGTTCAAAATATTATTGAGTCTATGCTAGACGCCTATAAAAATGAAAGCGATGTCTGGAAATTAGATCGGCAAAACTACATGGCAAAAAAATTAGCACAGAGCAATGCCATCAAATCGGGAAAAATACTTGCTATCGAAGAAATGAATCAGTTGATTGATGAATTGTTTGCTTGTGAAATGCCATTTACATCTATTCACAACAAACCTACATCTATTGTCATAGAAATTAATGAATTACTAAAACGCTTTCAATAATGTACGCAGGAAGAGGGGTCTCAAATATGCCTATGGTGGTCAAAAACCTTATCATCATCAATGCCTTATTCTATTTGGCTAGATACACCCTAGCAAGTCTTTTTAATTTTGATTTAAACAGCACATTAGGCCTTTACTACTATGACTCACCAGAGTTTAATCCCTGGCAAATCGTATCCTACATGTTCATGCATGGGAGTATCACACACATTTTCTTCAACATGTTTGCCCTATGGATGTTTGGCTCACAAATTGAAAACCTGTGGGGACCTAAACGCTTTTTAAACTATTACTTGATTACCGGATTTGGAGCTGCATTCATTCATTACCTCATCATTCATTTTCAAATCTCAGAACTGGAATCCTTTTTCACCGAAAATCAAATACAAGGAATTGTGAACAGTGGAACTTTTGACGCCTCTAGTCCTTTATTTGCCAAAGCAAGAGCACTTTACAGCCTAAACCACACGCCTGTTGTTGGTGCATCAGGTGCCGTTTTTGGGTTGCTTTTGGCCTATGGGATGAGTTTCCCTAACCAAATCATTTACTTAAATTTCTTCTTCCCCATAAAGGCAAAGTACTTCGTCATCATCTACGGATTGCTGGAGTTTGTTATGGGTATACAAAACAACGCAGGAGATAATGTGGCTCATTTCGCTCATATAGGAGGAATGATCTTTGGTTATATCATCATTAAGTATTGGCAGAAAAATGACCTCAATTTTTACTGATGCTGAACGATTTAAAAAACCGATATAGACAAGCTTCCCCGCTGTATAAATTAATCTACATCAATGTAGCCGTATTTGTATTGGTTCAAATGGTTCACACCTCATCGTTTTTGTTTCAAAATTCTAGTATGGATATTATCTCGATTTTGGGAGTATCCTCAAAACCGCAAGAACTTCTGAGTAAACCTTGGTCCATAATTACCTACATGTTTACCCATAGCGGGCTCATGCACATTTTATTCAATCTGATGTGGTTGTATTTCGCAGGTCAAATATTCTTACAATATTTCACCCCTAAAAAACTGTACAACATCTACCTATTGGGGGGCATAGCAGGTGCTGCGACCTACCTGATCGCCTACAACCTATTCCCTGCACTTACAGAACAAGACAGCCAATTAATTGGTGCGTCAGCTTCTGTTTTGGCGCTTTTGTTTGCGGTTTCCGCCTACGTCCCCAACTATAAGGTAAACTTCATATTACTCGGAGCTATTCCTATTAAATATTTGGCCATTGCCTCCGTATGTATCGACATCATTAGCATTCCTAAAGGGAATGCTGGAGGGCACATCGCTCATCTAGGGGGCGCTTTTATTGGCGTACTTTTTATTCAACAATGGAAGAAAGGCAAAGACATCACAACACCCTTAGAGCAGCTTATTAATAAAAGCATGGCGCTTTTCAAAAAGAAAAAACTAAAAACGGTCCACAAAAGACCGAAATCAGACGATGAGTTCCGATCAGAAAAAGTAAATCGGTCTGTGAAGATTGATGTTATATTAGATAAAATTGCCAAGTCGGGATACGACAGTTTATCGGACAAGGAAAAAGAATACCTTTTTAAGAACAGTAAAAAAATGTAAACTTGAAAAACCTTTCCTTCCTCAATAAGCTGATTTACATCTTTAACCTGATTCTTTTTATACTATGGGGCATCGCTTTTATGGCACCCTACCTAAATCCTAAAAGCTTCTCTATTCCCGCCCTACTTGCCATTAGCTATCCATTAATTCTAGGTTTTCATCTACTGTTTGTGGCATATTGGATCATGCGATTTAACCGAAAAATTCTATTATCCCTCTCGGTCTTAGCAGTAAGTTACTTTTTTTCAATTCCAATTTTTCAAGCCAAGAGTTCATTCAAGGCCTTGGCCAAGGACCAGTCCTTTTCCGTTTTGAGCTTCAACAGTCAATTGGCCTATTTTTCAGGAGGTAAAAAAGAAGAAGTCGAAGGGCATCAATCAAAAATTGCACACTTCATCAAGCAAGAAAATGCAGACATCATTTGCCTACAAGAAGTTCGAAAAGGGATGTCCTCCCAGCTAAACTACCCGCACAGTAAAACCTTTGGATTTAGCCAGATTCACAGCAATTATGAAATTATTGCTTCCCAAAAGATTGAGTTTTATGAAAACTCAACAAACAACTCCTGTTTTGCAGACCTTAAAGTCCATGACGATACCATCCGTGTGTATAACCTGCATTTAGAATCCCTTCACTTAGGGAATGAAGATTATAACTTATTAAAAAAGCGAAGTGATATAGAAGTACAAACTGAGTTTCAAGACAAAACAAAAAAACTGAAACAAAAAATTCGTTTGGCCACATCAAAGCGTGTCAATCAAGTAGATCGTATCTTAAAATCAATAGCCAATAGCCCCTACCCAAGCCTAGTCTGTGGAGACTTTAACGATGTTCCACAAAGTTATATCTACAGGAAGTTGACAGAGCAGCATAAAGATGCATTTATTGAGTCTGGAAAAGGCTATGGGGCGACATACCGTCAATTGATTTTCCCATTCAGAATCGACTATATTTTGCCTTACAAACATTGGAATGCTTTCAATTTTGAGGTTTTGGAAGACAAAGTATCTGATCATCAAGCCATTAGATGCGACATTGAATTCAAGCACTAATTTTCAGAGAATTTAACTCTTTTTAGATCCAGTAAGTTCATCGAATTCGAGCCCAAACCTTGCACATAATTGTGTTGGAAGCGCATCACATTATCATAGTATAGTGGGATAATCGCTGCTTTTTCCATAATGATTCGATCCATTTTTTCATAAATGGGAATACGTTCAGTAATGTGGGGAATCTGAAGACTCGATTCGTAAAGAGCATCAAACAAAGAATCTGAAAAATGTGTGTAATTCGGTCCGTTAGGACTGTGGTTTTTAGAATAAAACAATGCCAAGTAATTTTCTGAATCTGCATAATCTGCAATCCAAGAACCCCTAAAAATAGACAATTGAGATTTTGAAACTTGCTGCCGATGTGTGGAAGGTGGGCTTACATTAACTTCAACCTCAAACCCTATTTCTTGCCAAGCATGCTGAATGTATTCACAAAGATCTACATAGGAACTGGTTGTATTTAATTGAATCTGAGGAATTCCTTGTGCGTTAGGATGACCCGCATCCAACAATAGTTGCTTGGCAATTTCGGGCTGAAAACCATACCCTATTCCCTCTTGATGACCCGGTAGACCTTTGGGAATAAAACCGCTATTTGCTGGTGTACCAATGTCATTTCTTAGATATCGCATCATCTGTTTTCGGTCAAAAGACAAATTCAAGGCTTTGCGAACTCGAACGTCTTTAAGCGCTTTATTGGATTGATTGTCATCCATAAGTATTCCCAAATACTCTGTATTCAGATAGTCTTGTTTACGATACTTTAACACCTTTTGATATTTCTTTTGAAGACCACCATTAGCGTCTAAGAGCTCATCTTTATAGGAGGCATCAATCCCTGAGAGAAAGTCAAAATTACCTTTAATAAACTCCAAAAAAGCGGTTTGTTTATCGGGAATAAATCGAATGGCTACCGCATCTAGGTAGGGCAATTGCTCAGCACCTTCATATTCAAAATAGTCTGGATGCTTTCGCAGCACCAACTTCACATTATTTTTGTGATACTGAAATTGAAAAGGCCCGGTACCAATAGGTGCATCAAAGAAGTCAGAAATCGTATCGGACTCCAAAGGAAGTATAGAGCAATATTGCATCGACAAGAGGCCTAAAAAAGCGGGGTTGGGCTCTGATAAATTCATCCTTAAGGTACTGTCGTTAATCACAGAAATACGATCCAAGCTCGACAACACCCAAGCGCCTGGGGATGCAATTCGTTTGTCAAGTAATCGATTTAAAGAATAAACAACATCGTGAACATTTACCATTCTGGAGCCTTGCGATCCAAAAATCGATTTGTCTTCATGAAAACTGACATCATTGCGAAGAATAAAGTCGTATTGCATGGCATCTTCTGAGACCTCCCAGCGTTTGGCTATAGAAGGTTTTACCTGTAAATTGGAATCCAGCTGCAACAAACTGTTGTAAATTTGATGGCAAAACCAAATTCGGGCTTGGTCTTTGGCGAAAGCTGGATCAAAGGAGTGAATACCTGCTGATTCGTTATAAGAAAAAATCATTTTGGACGCATCAGTCTTATCTTCTGATAGACAGGAGGATAAAGTAATGATGCTCACAAAAAAGACGATCAAACGCATAAATAAAATTTGAAGGAACTAAAATAGAACATTGTTTATTGATTTGAAATGCATCGTCTCTTATTTTATTAACTTTACGCCCGATTTTCGTACTATGAAAAAGGTTGCATTTCACACTTTAGGTTGTAAACTCAATTTTTCTGAGACTTCTACCATTGCTCGCTCTTGTGAAGAAGAAGGGTACCACAAGGTAGATTTTAAGGAGAATGCAGACATCTATGTACTCAATACCTGCTCGGTGACCGAAAATGCAGATAAAGAATGTAAGCGATTGGTTCGTCAGGTTTTAAAAATTAATCCAGATGCTTATGTGGTTATTATCGGGTGTTTTGCGCAACTAAAGCCCGAAGAGATTGCAAAATTCGATGGGGTCGACTTGGTCCTTGGAGCGACCGAAAAATTTAAGCTTCCCTCTTATCTAAACGACCTAAGTAAGCAAGATATTGCTGAGGTTCATGCCTGCGAGATAGAAGACGCTAATTTTTTTGAAAGCGCCTACTCTATTGGTGATAGGACCCGTGCATTCCTAAAAGTTCAAGACGGCTGCGATTACAAGTGTACGTATTGTACCATCCCCTTAGCCAGAGGCTTATCTAGAAGTGATGAACTTCAAAACATACTCAATAATGCCAAAGAGATATCCGATAGAGACATCAAAGAGATTGTCTTGACCGGTGTTAATATTGGAGATTTCGGTAAAGGGGAATTCGGAAACAAAAAGCACGAACACACTTTCCTTGAACTGGTAAAAGCCTTAGACGATGTGGAAGGCATCTCAAGACTTAGGATTTCGTCTATAGAGCCGAACTTACTGAAAGATGAAACCATTGATTTTGTTTCTACTTCCAAAACCTTTGTCCCCCACTTCCACATTCCTCTTCAATCAGGTTCTGATGAGCTCTTAAAGAGAATGAAAAGACGCTATAGGACTCAACTGTATAGAGATCGAATTGCGAGAATAAAAAATAAAATGCCCGACTGTTGTATTGGTGTTGACGTGATTGTAGGCTTTCCCGGGGAAACCGAAGAACTCTTTCAGGAAACTTATGACTTGCTCAACGAATTAGATGTATCCTACTTACACGTATTCACCTATTCCGAAAGAGCCAATACAGAGGCCGCAGAAATGGGTGGGGTTATTGACAAAGGAATACGACACCAAAGAAGTAAAATGCTACGGATTTTGTCAGCCAAAAAGAAAAGAGCTTTCTATGAGAAAAATCTTGGAACCACCCGTACAGCCCTATTTGAACATGAAAATAAAAACGGATACATACAAGGCTTTACAGAAAACTACGTTAAGGTAAAGGTGGCATATGATCCTGGATTAAGAAATCAAAATATAAAAGTTAAACTAAATGAATTTGCTGATGATGGAAACATCTATGCTGAAATTTTAAATTAAAATAGATCATGTTTCCAACATTAAGTCACTTAATAGAATACCTCACGGGTGTTTTTATTCCACTGCCATTCAAAACCTTCGGCTTTTTTATTGCTATTGCTTTCTTATCAGGAAGTTATTTCATTTCAAAAGATCTCGCAGAAAAAAATAAAGCGGGGATCATTCCAACAACTCGTAGAAAAGTCGTCGTAGGCAAACCAACAAGTACAAAAGACTTTATAAGAAACGCAGTTCTGGGCTTAATCATAGGCTTTAAAGGCTTATTCGCCTATCAAAACTACCACGATTTCATTGATGACACCTTAGCCTTCATCTTATCATCAAAAGGCTCTGAAATAGGCGCTTTTATCGGTCTTGCCACTGGGCTCATTTACACTTACTATTTAAAAACCCAAAACAAATACTCCAAAACGGTTACACAGGACCAAGACCTTAGGCCTCAAGAATTGACAGCAAACTTCCTACTCATATCTGCCGTCGCAGGATTGGTGGGGGCTAAAATTTTCCACCAGCTCGAAAATTGGAATGATTTCATTGCGGATCCTATGGGCCAACTATTTTCTGGAGGCGGACTCACCTTCTACGGTGGACTGATTGGTGGAGCAATAGCAGTTATCCTATATGCAAGAAAGTATGGCATTAAAACGGGGATCATTGCAGATGCGATGGCAGCACCCCTAATGCTTGCCTACGGAATAGGAAGAATCGGTTGTCACACTTCAGGTGATGGAGATTGGGGCATCCCTAACCTCAACCCCAAGCCAGACTGGTTGTCTTTCTTACCTGATTGGGCCTGGGCCTACACCTATCCAAACAATGTGATTCGAGCAGGAGAGCGAATGGTGAATTGTACAGAACCCTTGGGAGTCTACTGCTATGAACTGTCCTTACCCGTCTACCCAACATCAGTATATGAAGCGATTATGGGTGTATTACTATTTACCATCATCTGGAGACTGAGAAACAGCTTTAAAGTCCCAGGCATGTTATTTGCCGTCTACCTTATCTTTAATGGCTTGGAACGTTTCTCAATTGAGAAAATTAGAATCAATAATGAATTGTACCAACAACTCACCCAAGCAGAAATGATATCATCCGGTCTTATCGTAGGTGGTTTAATCCTTTTCTTCCTCTTAAAAAGAAATGCAAACAAGCCTAAATAGGTAACTTTATCTCCTATTTTATGGATAAAATCATTCCATTTATGAAGTGCTTTTTCTGCTATAGCCCCTCGTAAGTGATACAGTAAAATAATTCATCTAGCGAGATACGATACGACAAACATTATTTAATCAACTCTTTTTGGTAAGAATTAAGTGTGGAGATTTATGGGTTAAAATGGCATGAAAAATCAATGTTAATTTAATGTTAATTAAAATATTAAATTTCTATAAATCAATAATTTAATAACTTTACTTGAAGTAAAGTATTAAGTACATAAATCCCACCCAACAAACAACTAAATAGACATCATATAAATACCTCAACAGATAAGATGCTATTTCATTAAAGAATTTTAAATTTGAAAGAGTGGTAAAACGCACCTACTAAAACAGAATCATGCAAGAAAAAACAATTAGAAATATTTTTATCATATCCATAATAGGATATCTGACTTACAAACTAGAAAGTGTGCTCACCCCTTTTTTTATTGCATTATTCATTGCCTACCTTATCAACCCTTTGATAAACTTTATTCAAAACAAGTTGCGGGTAAAAAGACGAGGTCTTTCCGTGGCGATAGGTCTAGTCACCTCTACTCTTCTCGTCTCCTCTATAATTCTTGCCAGCATACCGTCCATCAATGAAGAGTTTCAAAGCGCTACGAAGCTCGTTGGAGAATATGCTGAATTCATCCCCCCAATCCCCATAGAGATTAACGACCAGATTAACGAATTCATTCACTCAGATCAAGCAAAAGACCTCATCAACAGTGAGTCTATCAGTGAAACAATAAGTAAAGTTACCCCATTAATCGAAAATCTATTTTCCGAGTCTATCCATCTACTCATGGGTGTTTTCGGCCTCTTTTTCATCCTCCTATACCTCATCTTCATCTTACTTAGCTATCCCAAGCTCAAGGAAAATTGGACCAGCTGGATTCCTGCAAAGTACAGAACTACAGCAAAAGATATAACCACAGACCTAAACTTAGGTATGCGAGCCTACTTCAGAGGACAAGCCACCATCGCCTTCATTGTTGGGGTATTATGCTGCATAGGATTTAAACTAATAGGACTCCCATTGGCCATACTCTTAGGAATCTTGATTGGCTGCCTAAACCTCGTACCCTATCTGCAGGTGTTGGGATTCATCCCCGCTTTTTTACTCAGCATACTACACAGTCTTGAAACTGACATCAGTGTTTGGACTTCTCTTGGAGCTACCCTCCTCGTACTGATTGTCGTTCAGATCATCCAAGAGAGCCTCCTTGTTCCTAAAATAATGAAGAAAGTCACCGGCCTGAACCCCGCAATCATACTCTTATCACTCTCTATTTGGGGGAGCCTACTCGGCGTTACAGGTCTAATTATCGCACTTCCGGTAACAACACTACTGATCTCCTACTACAAAAGAGAGGTGTCAAAAAATCTAATCGAATGATTGCCCTGCCAACTCTTTTGATTTGGATATAATATCAATCAGGGAAACACCGTACATGTAACTTCCCAGAACACTCAGCTTTTCAGGACTTAAAGACGCTATCTTTCTCACCTTTTCAACATGCCCTAATTCGTATTGCGGAATGGCCCTGGACATAAGGATTAACTCTTGATTATCTATAAACAATGACTTCCCGAAAACGCCATTTAAAAAAGCAATGGCTTCCTTTTCCAAGTCCATTGCATTTAGATCTTCCTCGGAATAACGGGCACCTCCCATCATCACCGTATAGACCGACTTATTGGGTGCGGCATGAGACGGAAAGGTATTGCTGTTGGCAACCATTCCCAACACAACCGATTGTTCCTTTGAAGGAACCAAAAACCCAAAACCATCAAAAGACAACTCTGACTTGGGAAGAATTAAATTCAGCACAGCGACTGGTGCGTAAAATATTGAATCTAAGACCCTAGCCAAATCGGGTTTAACAAAAGCACTAAGCTGATGCGCAGGCAGGGTTGAAACCAATTCGTCAACGCAAATGGAAGCATCCTCAAAGTGAATTTCAACTTGGTCAGAAAAATCAATCTTCTCAATGGCAACATCGTGTTGAATGGAGTCCGACAAAACATCATTAAGCGCATCTGTAAGCGACTGTAATCCCTTTTTAAAACTAAACAATGCTTTGGAAGTAAACTCTTTCGGGTATTGCTTACTGTCAGAAATACTGGACTTATGCCCAATAAGAGACCTCAACAGTGATCCTCTTTTCGATTCGAGCTTTTTAAGAATCGGGAAAGCGGCAGAAACACTCATTTTAGTCACATCTCCGGCCCAAACCCCACTCACCAAACTATCAAAAAATAAAGCCCTGAATGACGCACCAAAATGACGATCAACAAATGCTGCAATTGTTTCATCCTCATCAATTTTCTTAGCGCCTAAATCTTTGTAAAAAGCCTTCAAAAACAACCCCAAATAAGGAGATGTCATGAAAGACCTCAAAGAGTGTGGCAAAACCTGAAGTTTTCCGTCATGATACAAATAACGCTTCTTTGCTTGATCGTTTGCAAAAACCAACTCGTCCCACAAGCCCAACTCCTCAATCATTTCGAGGACGACCTGCCCATTACCATTGGGCCTAACCCCTCTGGGGCCCCACTCAAAGACACACCCCTCCGTAATTTCTGAAAAAACAAGACCTCCCGACTTACTTGAAGACTCAAGAATAACGAATTCAACATCAGGCTTGTACTTTTTTAGATAGTAGGCATAAGACAAACCTGCAATTCCAGAACCCAATATGGCAACTTTCTTTTTTGACATCATTACAAAGCTATTACACCTTCAATTTTTGAACATTTAAGATAAACCTCAATAATCTCATCAGCACCTAACATCACCTCCTTAACACTTATCGACACAAAGGCTCCCTTGGAAGATTCCTGAAGTCGAATCTCGGCCTTCTCAGAGTGAAACAAAGACTCTATTTGTGCAATCTTTTTAAGATCCGATTTCACAATAAACTTAAAGAGATATATACTGGGAAAAGACAATTGTTCCAATTTCTCACGCAAACCATTAAAATCTTGTTTCATAATCGTAATTTATACAAAAATACAAAGCATCTTCAACATAAAGCTCTGCTCATGCTTTTTTATACATTTGTTATATGACAAAACGCATTCTAATTTCTGGAGCACCAGGTACGGGTAAAACCAGTATTATAAATGAATTATCCAACAAAGGATACCCTTGTCATTTTGAAGTATCAAGAGAAATCATCTCTAATCAAATAGCCTCAAAAGGTAAAATAACCCCATGGCAAGACCTAGAGACTTTCAGTCAAATCGTTTTTAAAAAACGAAGGATTCAGTTTGACAATACAACAGAAAAAATCACCTTTTATGACCGAGGCATCATTGATGTCATTGCCTACATGCGGAAAGAAGGTTTGAAAATCAATCCCGAATGGATTCGGATAGCAAAAGAATATCGCTATTTTAACAAAGTTTTTATCGCTCCTCCATGGGAAGATATTTACCAAAATGACGAAGAAAGAATGGAGGACTTTAACACAAGTATAGAAGTACACAAATACATGGTAAGTACATACGAATCATTTGGTTATGAGATTGTATTGATCCCCAAAGTCAGCGTAAACAAAAGAATTATTTTCATACAAAGGGAAATTGAATAAAAATAACATCCATCATTTACTCAAAAAGCATTGGGGCTTCGATGCTTTTCGCCCCAAGCAAGAGGCTGTTATTACTGAAGTATTAGCAAAACGAGATACATTAGCACTCCTCCCCACTGGAGGGGGCAAGTCTATTTGCTATCAGATTCCTGCACTAAGCATGGATGGAGTATGCTTGGTTGTATCCCCTTTAATCGCCTTAATGAAAGACCAAGTCGCAGAGCTGCAAAAAAGGAACATCAAAGCCATAGCATTAAGCGGCAGGATGAGCCCTAACGAACTCGATATTGCTCTTGACAATTGCATATACGGAACCACAAAACTTCTTTACATATCACCAGAGCGCTTACAGTCTGAACTTGTTCGTGAACGCATTCAAAAAATGAAAATCAGCTTTATAGCTGTAGATGAAGCACATTGCATCTCACAGTGGGGCTATGATTTCAGACCCGCCTATCTTCAAATTTCTGAGATTCGAAAACTAAAACCTAAAACTCAAATACTTGCCCTTACCGCGACAGCGACAAAAAAAGTCGTTAAAGACATCCAATCTCAACTGCTATTCAAAACGGAGAATGTCATCAAGAGCAGTTTTGAAAGGGCCAACCTCGCCTACATGGTTTTAGAAGAAAAGCACAAGACACAGCGAATTGAAAGCATGCTCAGTAAAATAAAAGGGTCAGCCATCATATATGTCCGCAGTCGAAAAAAAGCCTATGAAACAAGCTTAGAACTTCATAGGATGGGGATTAGCTCCAGCTACTACCACGCCGGAATAAGCGTTGAAGATCGAAATGAAAACCAAGACAAATGGATGAACAACGAAGTGAGAGTGATGGTCGCCACCAATGCCTTTGGTATGGGGATAGACAAGTCGGACGTTCGCCTCGTCATTCATCTTGACACCCCCGACACGCTCGAAGCCTATTTCCAAGAAGCAGGAAGAGCAGGACGTGATGGACAAAAATCGTACGCAGTAAACCTATTCCAAAAGTCCGAACTGACCCATACCATGGATAGACTCAAAGCAAGCTACCCTAGCATAAAGGAAATTCGCACCCTATATCAACACATTTCAAATCATTTACAAATTGCTGTTGGTGACGGCTACGAGGAAACCTTCGATTTCGAGTTGGAGGACTTCTGCAGTCATTATCAACTAGACAAAGTCAAGTGCATGAAAGCACTACAGATACTTGAAAAGGAGAATTTAATTAAATACGAAAGCTTCAACAAGCAATCATCGAACATTCATATCCTTAAATCTTCAAATAGCGTCATCAATTACAAATCTCAAAACCCAAAAAAAAACCAACTGCTGCAATTCATCTTAAGAGTTTATCCTGGAGTATTCGATCAGCCCGCAGAGATAAATGAGAGGCGTATCGCGATTCAACTTGAAAAAGACAGCACTTACATTCACAAATTACTCAAACAATTAGACGAAGAAAATGTATTGAGGTATACGCAACGATCAAATCAGGGAAAAATAACCTTTAAAGCAGCAAGGTACAACTCTGAACATCTTCCCATTTCAAAAACACACCTCAAAGAACGAAAAGCTCTTTTGGAGAACAAACTTCAGAGCATGAATGATTACCTCCTCAACAAAACCTATTGTCGCTCTAGTATACTTCTAAATTATTTTGGAGAAGAACAACATGAAGACTGCGGTATTTGCGACCTTTGCATTGAGAAGAATAGCGATACCGAATTGTTTAGGAAATCCATTAGAGAAGAACTTTTAAAAAACGTAGCGCATCATCCGATGGACATCAGTAATTTTATAGCCGGCTATAGTAAGATAAAAGAGGGAATCATTTTCGAAGAAATAAACCAACTATTGTCTGAGGAATTGATTTCTAAACAAGGAAAAACACTAAGGATTAATGAGCGGAAATAGAAATATCATTTTCATGGGGACTCCCCAATTTGCTGTAGCGTCACTTAAAAAAATTCATGAGGGTGGCTTTGAGGTCAAAGCGGTCGTGTGCCCTCCTGACCGACCTGCTGGTAGAGGCCACAAATTACAATCCTGCGATGTCAAAAAATACGCTCAATCCCAAAATCTAAAAATCCTTCAACCTGAAAAGCTCAAAGAGCCTAACTTTCTTGCTGAACTTAAAAGCATCGAGGCAGACCTTTTTGTTGTCGTTGCTTTTAGAATGCTGCCGAAAGAAGTCTGGTCACTACCTAAATACGGCACCTTTAATATACATGCATCACTATTACCGGATTATAGAGGCGCAGCACCCATTAACTGGGCAGTCATAAATGGAGAATCTAAAACAGGCGTCACGTCTTTCTTAATAGACGAACAGATTGATACTGGAGCCATCCTCCTTTCAAAGACATGTGAAATAAATCAAAACGAAGATGTTGGTGAAGTACATGACAAACTCATGTATATAGGAGCTGACCTTGCCTTAGAAACTTGTAAGGCTATTTTTGAAGAATCCATTCGGCCCACAAAACAAAAAGACCCTCCAACCCACAAATCGGCTCCAAAGCTCTTTAAAAACAACTGTAGAATCGATTGGTCGAAATCTACCATAGAAATCTACAACCACATCAGAGGGCTTTCTCCCTACCCCGTAGCGTGGACTGAATTCCTCACATCAAATGACGAAAGGGTTTCCGTGAAAATATTTAAAAGTACTTTCTCTCTTGAATCAAGCGGTAAAGAAATTGGAGAAATAGAGTGCCATAAAAAAGGTTTAACCATTTACACAAAAGATGGTGCAATTCAACTCTTAGAAATTCAAATTCCTGGGAAAAAGAAAATGGAAATTTCAGCTTTTTTAAACGGAATCGATCCTTCTAAGTACATCAGTGCTTCTTAAGCCCTGCTACCATTAACTTTGCGTGAAAACCCATTTTTTTAACCAGGTTTATCAACATTTGCTCATACTTATCAACAAACCAATGGATTTTACAGGGTCAAACTTGCGCAATCTCAACAATGGTCTATATTTGTAAAGCATTCGTTAAATAAATTAATCTTTAACCTTAAAATTGTTTTATTATGAACAAGTCAGAATTAATCGACGCTATGGCTAGCGAAGCTGGAATTTCTAAAGCTGCAGCAAAAAAAGCCCTTGATGCTTTCACAGGATCTGTAGCTTCATCTCTTGCTAAAGGTGGTAAAGTTGCCCTAGTTGGATTTGGATCTTTCTCTATCTCTAAAAGAGCTGCAAGAGACGGTCGTAACCCACAAACTGGAGCTACCATTAAAATCGCTGCTAAGAACGTTGTAAAGTTCAAAGCTGGAGCAGACTTAAGTGGAAAAGTAAACTAATTTACTACTCCCTAAAAATAAAGAAGCCTCGCATTAGCGAGGTTTTTTTTTATTCAATTTCTACCTGAAGCCCATCATAAGCCATAAAAACATGGTCAGGCAATTGCTGCGTTACCGATTCATGCCTACCCATTAAATGACTGATGTGACTTAGGTACGCTTTTTCAGGTTTGATCAAATCGATCATCTGCAGCGCTTCCTCCAAATTAAAATGGGAAATATGCGCTTCTTTACGCAAAGCGTTAAGCACTAAAACCTTTGTTCCCCTCATCTTTTCTATCTCTACAGGAGAAATCGTCTTGGCATCAGTAATATAAGTTAAGTCTTTGATACGATATCCCAAAACAGGGAGCTTATGATGCATAACCTCAATGGGGGTAAATACGTGCTCACCCATACAAATGTTTTGATTTTTATCTACCAGATTGATGTTTACTTTAGGGACGCCAGGGTATTTAAAATCACTAAAAACATAAGGATACTCTCTAAAAAGTGCGCGCTGAACATTTTCATCACAATACACATCCATCGCTTTTTGATACTTAAAATTAAACGCCCTCACATCATCCATACCAGCCACGTGATCTTTGTGTTCATGAGTGAACAATACAGCGGTCAAATCTTGAACGCGCTCTCGCAGCATTTGCTGACGAAAATCAGGCCCTGAATCGATGACATAATTGAGCCCATCAATGGTGATCATGACCGAAGTTCTCAGGCGCTTATCCTTTGGGTCTTCAGACAAACAAACCGAGCAATTGCATGCAATCACGGGCACACCCTGAGAGGTACCTGTCCCTAAAAAAGTTAATTTCATAAAAACAAATTTATGAGTTTTTAATCAATCTATATAGCAATAATAGTAAGCATTAAACTTGGCTATGTAATCTACTCACATTACATTTGTTGTAAGAAACAATTTACAAGCATGAAAAACATTGTTTTAACGCCAGCCCAAAAGGCTTTAGAAGTAAATCTTAACCCAGCAATATACGGTACTTTTGCCGAAATTGGAGCGGGACAAGAGGTCGTACGTCATTTCTTCAGAGCCGGAGGTGCTTCGGGTACCATTGCAAAAGCGATGTCTGCTTACGACAAAGACTTTAGCGATGCCATTTACGGCAGGGAAGTCAATGGACGTTATGTTTGTGAATCGCGAACCAAAAAAATGATTGAACACGAATACGGTTTAATCACGGAACGCTTAGACAGGAAAAAACATCCCATCAAAAGATTTTTCTCCTTTGCGAACAATGTAGAGACGATTAATTTCTCCAAGACCAATGATGGTCATGGATGGATGGGTATTCGCTTTCAACTCGGCCCAGACTCTGAACCTAATGATGTTGTCCTGCACTACCTGCTCAATGAAAGGGAAGCAAAACAACAGCAGGAAACTGCAGGTATCTTAGGGGTGAATTTGTTGTACGGATGTATGTTTCTCTCACACGATCCTAAAGCCATTATCAAACAGCTGTTTGACAACATCAGCAAGGGATACTTGGAGATTGATATGATCCAAATGAACGGCCCTGATTTTGACTATGTAGATAACCGACTTTTAAGTTTATACCTCGTTCGTGAAAAGATGACGGATGCTGTTATTTTTAGCCCGGACGGAATCAATCTTCAGCCCTCTGATGTGCTCTACAAGAAAAACATACTTGCCATTAGAGGTAGCTTTAGACCTGTAACCAAGGTGAATATTGATATGATCAAGAACGGTTACAACAAATTTGTTCTTGAAAATAGAGTCTCAAAAGAAAAATTACAAGTCTTGTTTGAAATTACGCTCAGCAATCTCAGCTCTGATGGAGAAATTGACGAACAAGACTTCTTGGATCGAGCAGACATCTTATGTTCTTTGGGGCAAACCGTATTGATATCAAACTACCAACAATATTATAAACTGCTGGATTACTTTAGCAAGTTTACGAAAAAACGAATGGGTATCATTCTCGGTGTTCCTAACCTGAAACAAATCTTTGAAGAAAAATATTACCGAGATTTAAGTGGGGGTATCCTTGCTGCTTTTGGACGTATGTTTAACAGAGATCTGAAAGTATACCTATACCCCTATCAAAAACAAAAAGAAGGAGAGATTAGCAACTCTAAAAACCTTCAAATTCACCCGAGATTCAGATCTCTTTACGAATATCTGGTCTACAACAATAGAATTGTTGACATTGGTTACGACCCTAAAGTACTACACATTTTCTCTCCTGTAGTTCTCCGCATGATTAAAAATGGAAAAAGTGGATGGGAAAGCATGGTACCCGCTTACGTAGATAACATCATCAAGGAAAAAAGACTTTTTGGATACAAAAAGAAGCCCCAAAAAGTAGAGGAAACTCCAAAAAGCTAAAAAGCCAAAAATCCCTGTATTTGAGCATTGATAACTCCTTTGGCTTCGGCGTCGTTTAACTCACCTGCCTCGTTTAGGATCTTATTAATTTGTGACAACTTGGGCTTGGATGAATATACTTCAGCCTTCAAGTGGTGAAACAATGCTGTCAGATGATCCATACCTCTCAAATTCCCTATTCTACCAGAAGCAACTCCAACTAAAGCCACCTTTTTAGCCTTTATCAATTCGCCACCTGTACAATCGAGCAAAGCTTTAAATACACCTGGATAACTACCGTGATATTCAGGAGATACTACAATGAATTTCTCCGACTGGCCAAAGTACTTTTCAATCATCTCAACAAAAGCTGGCGTTGAAGATCCATAAAAGTTACTAAAAAGAAAATCTTGAGGTAATTCCGACAAATCCATCACTTGATTTTCTACATTTGACGCATTCAAAATCGCACTGTAAATACCCGCTACTTTAGCTGTAAGACTCGCTTCTCGGTTTGTTGCTGAAATAATTGTAATCATAAAGTTGAAAATTGGCTGTAAAATGTTGATAAAAGTAGGCAATCCCATTCAACACATCGAATTGACTTTTCGTAGTTTTATGGATGTAAAAATAGCTAAATTTTATACATAAATGGGGAAAATTATTGCGATAGCAAATCAAAAAGGTGGCGTTGGAAAAACCACAACATCAGTCAACCTAGCTGCATGCTTAGGCGTTTTGGAGAAAAAAGTATTGCTCATTGACGCAGACCCCCAAGCCAATGCCACTTCCTCTTTAGGGATTGACTCAAATCAAAAGCTAAAAGGCACCTACCAATGCCTTGAACACGAAAACAAAGCCGTAGAATGTATTCAAAAGTCATCCAGCCCTAACGTAGATGTCATGCCTTCTCAATTAGATTTGGTTGCGGCAGAAATTGAATTGGTCGACAGGAATGCTCGAGAGTACATGTTAAAAACAGCGCTTGAAGAGGTTAAAAACAACTACGACTATATCCTAATTGACTGTGCCCCATCACTAGGCTTAATTACACTTAATGCATTAACTGCTGCAGACTCAGTCATTGTGCCCATACAATGTGAATACTTTGCTCTAGAGGGCCTGGGTAAATTAATGAATACGATTAAAAGTGTTCAAAACATTCAAAACACCGAATTGGACATTGAAGGCTTGTTACTCACGATGTATGATTCTAGGTTACGCTTATCAAACTTAGTGATTGATGAGGTTAAAACTCATTTTCAAGACATGGTGTTTAAAACCATCATTCAAAGAAATGTAAGGCTGAGTGAAGCACCTAGTTATGGAGAAAGTATCATTATGTATGATGCTACCTGCAGAGGCGCCATAAACTATCTCAATCTCGCGCAAGAGTTTATTGATAAAAATGAAATCGCAGTCTAATGGCAAAACAAAAAAAGGCTTTAGGAAGAGGATTGTCAGCCATTCTTAGCAATCCAAGCACCGATATCACTCAAGGTAAAAGCAACCCTGAAACATCGATACCACTAGGGGCAATTGGAGAACTCTTAATAGATACAATTGAAGTAAACCCTTTTCAACCCCGAACCCATTTCAAACAGGAAGCACTAGAGGAGCTTAGCCTATCCATCAAAGAATTAGGTGTGATTCAACCCATCACGGTTCGAAAACTTGGTTACGATAAATACCAACTGATCTCGGGAGAAAGAAGGTTTAGAGCCAGCCAGTTGGCGGGGTTAACAAAAATTCCCGCTTATATTAGAGTAGCAAACGATCAAGAAATGCTTGAAATGGCATTGATTGAAAACATACAACGCGAAAACTTAGACGCCATTGAGATCGCATTGAGCTACCAATTGTTGATGGATGAATGCCAATTAACGCAAGAAAAGTTGGCTGAACGAGTAGGCAAGAAAAGGTCTACCGTTGCGAACTACCTTAGGCTACTAAAACTCAATCCCATCATACAAGCAGGGATCAGAGACCAAATGATAGGAATTGGCCATGCCAGAGCTTTAATCAATATCGATGACGATGGGGAGCAACTTAATCTTTACAAACGAATTATCGTTGAGGCTTTATCTGTTCGTCAAACTGAACAGCTTTCTCAAAACTTGAAAATCTCAAAACCAAAAATTAACAAACCCACAAAATCGAGGTCACTACCCTTTACGGTTCAACAAATCTCAAAAGAATTCGAGCGTAAAACCAATTGTAGTACAGAGATAAGACTTCAGAAAAATGGAAAAGGAAAGTTGATTATTTCTTTTGATGATCAAGAACAACTCGAATACATTGCCCAATGTTTCAAAGAAAAATAGCCTTACTCCTCTTTATACTCATGTCTTGCAACGCTCCTGTTTTTGCACAAGTAAATGTGCAAGAACATTCTCCAAAAAAGGCAAGTATTTCCTCTGCAATTCTACCAGGATCAGGGCAATACTACAATGAAAAATATTGGAAGATCCCTGTAATATATGTAGGTTTAGCTGCAGCATTATATTCTGCAAATCAAAATCAAAGTAAATATACGGACTACCATCAAGCCTATGAATTTCGGACCGATGAAGACCCTAATACAACAGATGAATATGTCGACCAATACACCGATGCAAATTTACTGACACTAAAAAACAACCACAGAAACAATAGAGATTTGGGCTATATATTATGTGTGGGGATTTATTTATTAAACATCATTGACGCTTCTGTAGATGCACATCTATTCAAGTTCAATGTGAATGATGATATTAGCTTAAACCTTCAACCAAAAATCATGCAAGGAACCCAAGAAAATACGCTTGCATTATCATTAAAATTAAACTGGAACTAAATGAAAATTGCGATTTTAGGATACGGAAAAATGGGGAAAGCCATTGAGAAAATAGCTTTGAATAGGCAACATGAAATTGTCTTGAAAATTCATCGAGAAAACCAAGAGCAATGTAATTTACAAAACCTAAGCCAAGCTGATGTCGTAATTGATTTTAGCATTCCAAACTCAGCGAAAGAGAACATCCTACTTGCCATTGAGGCGAATACACCCATCATTAGCGGAACCACAGGCTGGTTAGACGATTACGAAGAAGTAGCAGACCATTGTCGTGAAAAAAAATCGGCATTTTTGTATGCCTCAAATTTCAGTTTGGGTGTGAATTTATTTTTTGAATTGAATAAGAACTTAGCAAAGCTAATGAATGGGCATGATCAATACCAAATTGATATGACCGAAATTCACCACACTCAAAAACTTGATGCACCCAGCGGAACTGCCATCAGCCTCGCTGAACAAATTATGGAAGAGAATACTCAAAAAAACAAATGGATTCTCGACGCTGTCAGCACCGAAAAAGAGCTAAATATTGAAGCCCTCAGAGAAGGAAATGTTCCGGGAACACATATCGTGAACTATCAATCAGAAATTGATACCATTACCATCAAACACGAAGCTCATTCTAGAGAAGGGTTTGCTTTTGGAGCGGTAATTGCCGCTGAGTGGATTCTAAACAGAAAAGGTGTATTTACCATGCATGATGTTCTGTTTTCAAAATAAACGATAACTTGTTTTAAAAATTTAATGAAAAAATGAATTTCAAAAAACACAGTCTATTTATTGTCATTTGCATAGCCTATGTTCTGTTGGTGAAATTATCTGGTTTGAACTGGTTTTACTTCGGTGTTCTGGCCATAGCTGATTATTTTTACTGGCACTACATCCACTGGGCTTTCTGGAAAAAAAGAGAAAAAAGAGAAAAGAAAAAAAAATCATTCATAGCCGAATGGACCAGCGCCATCTTATTTGCTGTGGTGGGTGCTACACTGATTCACACATACATCATTCAACCATTTACCATACCCACCTCTTCCATGGAGAAATCCATGTTGATTGGAGACTATCTGTTGGTTAGCAAACTCAATTATGGCCCTAATGTCCCCAACACTCCGCTATCGATTCCTTTTATGCACAACACCTTGCTTGGAAGTAAGAACACACCTTCTTACAGCAAAGCCATTCAATTCGGATACAATAGATTGCCGGGTTTTGACACCATTAAAAACAATGATATTGTGGTCTTCAACTACCCTGTAGATGACATGCAGGCGAATATGCCCTTTGATAAAAAAACCAATTATGTAAAACGCTGTGTAGGTATTGCGGGTGATTCTCTGGAAATTATTGATCAAAAAATATTTGTCAATAATAAAGAACAGGCATTACCAGATCGATCGCACGGACAATTCAGCTATATCGTTACAAGCAGTGGAAATGGGTTTAGACAAAAATTTTTACTGGAAAACGAAATCACAGAAGTCTACCCACTGCATGAGTATCTATTTTCCTTATCTGACGAAGACGTATTACTCTTTAAAGAGCAGCCCTATATCCGAAATGTTGACCTCTTAGAAAATCAGTCGGATTCTAACACTTACAAAGTCATCACGCAAGGTGTTAAATTAAACCCAAATGTTTTAAATACATACCAAGGAGTTAAAACAGAGAATAACTTATACTTAATGATGCTTACGGATGAAAATGCACAAAAACTCTCTGCATTGTCAAACGTAAAAAGCGTTCTTAAACCCGACCTTTTGGCCAGTCAAAAGGGAAGCATCATGTTTCCAAAAGGCAACGATTACAACTGGACAACTGATAACTATGGACCTGTTTATATTCCAAGGGCAGGACATTCCATTGATCTTACAGAAAGTAACCTTCAGCTTTACCTTGACATCATTAGAAACTACGAAGAGAACCGCCTAGATATTAAAGAGGATGGAATTTACATCAACGATGTTTTAAGTACAGCATACACCTTTAAAATGAATTACTACTGGATGATGGGTGACAATCGTCACAACTCTCTAGATTCTCGTTTTTGGGGTTTTGTTCCCGAAAACCATGTGGTGGGTAAACCCGTTTTTAATTGGATGAGTATTGATCCCAACAAATCAGGCTGGGACAAGATTCGATGGAATCGTTTGTTTACGGTTATTCATGGTGAGGGAGCGCCAAAATCATACCTAATTCACTTCTTGATATTCATAGCACTTTGGAATATTGGATCTAGGTACCTTCAAAAGAAAAAAGTTTAAAGCTTTGAAAATTTTCAAATTAGCGCTTTTAGTTGCACTTATCATACTCGTAAAGCATGGGGTATTCAAACCCACAATGATTACCTCCAATAGCATGAGTAATACACTAGAGAAAGGAGACTATACCATTCTTAATCAGTGGCAAAAACCTTTTCTCGGAAACAACATTCAAATTAAAAAAAATCAAGTACTCGCCTTTCACTACCCTTTAGATAAAGGCCCTGTTGAAGAGAAGATGGTATACATCAAAAGATGTGTAGGACTTCCCGGAGACAGCCTTATCATTAATGAAGGTAAAATAGAAGGAAATACGCTTCTAAACTTAAAATTTGACTATATCGTAGATGACCCTGAGCATCAGATAAATCAAGAGTTTCTAAAAAAATATAACCTAAACATCGAAGAGAAAAGGCTCAACAATCTATGTTTATTAAGCATGGATGAACAGCAAATCAAAACACTTTTAGAGGTGTTCCCATCGATGGAGCCAAAAATAATAAGTCAACACCAAAATGAATTCGATCCTACTATTTTCCCATCTGACACTTCCATAAAGTGGAATAGAGATTTTTACGGACCTATTTACGTTCCTAAGTCTGGTGACCAAATAAATCTAAACATGAAAAATATTAGTCTCTACAAAAAAATTATTGAGACTTACGAAAATCATAAATTAGAAGTTTTAGACAATTCCGTACTTATTGATGGAACGTCTGTTGAAACCTTCACTTTCCGTGAAAATTATTATTTTTTCATGGGTGACAACCGACATCAATCTATCGATTCAAGGCACTGGGGATTTGTTCCTGAAGATCACTTGATAGGAACTTGTACTCGAGTGCTTTTTAATATTGAGAATCCGTCTGCAAAACGAATATTTAAGTCCATAAGATAGATGTCCCAAAAAATCATATTGAGCGCACACTATTTCCCTTGCATAGCCTACTTTGCCTACTTAGTGAAAAACCCTTCAGTCTTTATTGATTTAGGAGAACATTTTATAAAACAATCATACAGAAATAGATGCATCATCTACACTTCAAACGGCCCGCTCACGATGAGCATTCCCGTGATTAAGAAGAACAATACTGCCATGAAAGATGTTCTTATTGACAAGAAAGAAAATTGGAAAATAAAACATTGGAGGGCAATAAGTTCAGCCTATAGCTCCAGTCCATTTTTTGAATTTTATTCTGATCTTTTGAAAGAAGTACTATTCAAAGAATATACATGCCTCACTGACTTAAACAACTCACTCCTCAATCATTTGTGCTCGGAATTAGACATTCCCATACGTTATGAATATTCAGATGCCTACATAGAAACAAATCAATCAAAAGCGGACTTAAGAACTACGCTACACCCTAAGAAGGCGACACCAGATGCCCTAGTTTTCCCAAGGTACATTCAAACCTTTGAGACAAAACACGGTTTTCAAAGAAATTTGAGTATTCTCGACTTACTTTTTCACGAAGGTCCAGAGAGTAAAAACTACCTTGCTCAAGTCTTGAAATAAGATGAGCGTCACAACGAAGTAATGAGGCAACAAAACACAATCTACATCGGCTAAACATTATATTTACAGCATGGGAAGACATCGTAACAAAAGACTCTTTAAAAAAGGGCAACGTATTGAATTAGATATCATCGATTTGGCTTATGGTGGAAAAGGCATCGCCAAAATTCAAACAGAAGAAGGAGAATTTGTTTGTTTTGTAGAAAACACATTACCGGGACAACATGTATTGGCTTCCGTTCAAAAATGTAAAAAGAAACATGCAGAATGTAAATTGGTTGAAATTTTAAAAAAATCAGACGCAGAGATAGAAATCCCCTATCAGATGATTCCAGGCGCTCCCTATGCACAACTGCCCATAAGTATTCAAGAAAACAACAAAAAGAATACCTGTTTCCAACTGTTCAAACGAATTGGGAAAATAGATCATATTGAGGACTATTTTGATGAATTCATAAGTTCCCCATCGGTATGGCATTACAGGAATAAAATGGAATACTCCTTTTCGGCCATTCGTTACGACTTCAACCTTAAATCCGACGTAGATGATTTCGCATTGGGATTCAAGCACAGAGGAACATGGTGGATGGTTGAAAATTTAGACAAAGACTCTGGACTCTTTGATGAAGACCTTGAAAATGCATTCCCAAAATTAAGATCCTTTTTTGAAGACACTCATCTGGCACCTTGGCATCCCCCAAAAAAAGAAGGGTTTTACAGATTTCTTGTCGCCCGAAAATCCTATGCAAACGATCAAATATTATTAAATCTGGTAACTACCTCAGATGAGCTACATCAATTTAACACTTCTGCATTTGTCGAGCTACTAAAAACATTATTGGGACCGCGTTTTGCAGGCTTACTACACACCATTAATGACAGTATCGGAGATCGCATCCAAGCAAGTGAGGGAAGTTGTAAACTTGTTTATGGGAATGATAAAATCATAGAAAACATATTGGGCTTAGACTTTGAAATTAGCATGCAAAGCTTCTTTCAGACGAATCCTAAATGTGCGGAAAAACTTTATCAAAAAGTCGTTGATTACGTTCTTGAAACAGATCAAAAACAAGAGGTTATTATGGACCTGTTCTGTGGCACGGGAACGATTGGTCAAATTTTAGCCAACCAGATTCCTGATGCAGATGTTATAGGAGTAGATATTGTCCCTGAAGCCATTGAAGATGCTAATGAGAATGCCAAAAGAAATGGCATCAAAGGCTTGACATTTTTTACTGCTGATGTGGGCAAATTCCTTCAAAACTTCCCTCAATACACAAACAACATATCCACTGTAGTGCTAGACCCACCTCGTGCTGGAATCGCACCCAAGACGCTCAAAAAAGTCGTGCAATTAAACGCATCTAGGATTGTTTATGTCTCCTGTAACCCGGCTACACAAGCCAGAGACTCAGACTATTTATTAAGTGTGGGCTATCAGCTGAAAAAACTGAGTTTTATTGATCAATTTCCACACACCTCTCATGTAGAAAGCATTGCATTGTTTGAAAAAGTATAAAGTACTTGGTAATGGGTACAATGTACTTGGTACAATGTACTTGGTACTTGATACCTGATACTTGGTACTTGATACTTGGTACTTTGTACTTGATACTTGGTACTAAGTACAATGTACTTGATACTTGATACCGGGTACCTTAAAGGTTTTCAATCACCATAGCTGAGGCTCCACCTCCGCCATTACAAATACCTGCTGCACCATACTTAGCACCTTTCTGCTTTAACACATGAATTAATGTGACCACAATTCGCGAACCAGAGCTTCCCAGAGGATGGCCTAATGAGACTGCACCGCCATTTACATTCACCTTATTGGGGTCCAAGCCTAATTTTTTAATATTAGCCAAACCAACGACAGAAAATGCCTCATTAAGCTCCCAATAATCAATAGCATTCATCTCTATACTGGCTTTGGCAAGCGCTATAGGCACAGCTTTAGCAGGTGCGGTAGTGAACCATTCGGGTTGTTGAGCGGCATCGGCATAAGAAATAATTTTAGCCATCGGCTTAATACCTAACTTAGAAGCTTTGTCTGCAGACATTAGGACCAAAGCTGAGGCGCCATCATTGAGTGTAGAGGCATTTCCAGCGGTTACAGTTCCCTCCTTTTTGAAAACAGTACGCAGTTTTAAAAACTTCTCTTTGTTCATATTCTTATACTCTTCATCCTCAGAAACAACAAGAGCATCACCTCGTCTTTGAGGCACTTCTACAGGAACAACTTCATGAGAAAAACTTCCAGAACTCCATGCTTTTGCAGAACGCTCGTAAGAAGTTAAAGCAAAATGATCCTGTTCTTCCCTAGAAAACTTCATTTCTTCGGCACATTTTTCAGCACAAACTCCCATGTGTACGTTATTGTAGACATCAGTAAGTCCATCATTCACCAATCCATCAACAATCGTCCCATTGCCCAAACGGTAACCATTACGAGCTTTATCCATGTAGTAAGGAACAGCGGACATATTCTCCATACCTCCTGCAATCACAATATCATTATCTCCAGCCTTAATACTTTGAGCAGCTACCATAAGTGCTTTCATCCCTGAAGAGCAGACCTTATTTAAGGTGGTACAAGGAACATGATTAGGAATACCTGCAGCCAGAGCAGCTTGTCGAGCAGGCGCTTGACCCAGGTTGGCCTGCAACACGTTACCCATAATCACTTCTTGGACCAAAGAAGCATCTAAGGCTATTTTTTCCAGGGCACCACGAATGGCAGTTGCACCCAAAGATGGTGCAGATATTGAAGATAAAACACCACCAAAACTCCCCATGGGCGTTCGAACGGCAGAAACAATAACAACTTCTTTCATATACTTATTTTTTAAGATTAAAATTAAGAATCCATCGCATTAAATATTTTTCATATACATTGACTAAGATACAAAAATGAAGCCTTAATTACGAGTAAATTAACTTTGCAAGGATTGCAAATTTGTTTAAGTTCGTAGGAAATGTATGGTCAATGAAAAAAGTATTCGAACTGATTAGAAATCAGCACAGCTCAATTTACAGAGTGGCTCTTTTTATTTTAGCTATTGGTATTGGTGTTTACATCATGCCAAGGAAAAAAAGCTTTAAATATGAACCCATAGAAGGAAAGCCATGGCCTCATGAAAATCTGATTTCAGATATGGAGTTTTCCATCAAAAAACCCATGGAAAAAGTCAATGCCGAAAAGCAACAAGTTCAAAATCAAAAATCTTTCTTTTTCACCCTCAACAAAGAAAGACAACAGGA